>JACKLU010000008.1 GCA_024235735.1 Burkholderiales bacterium | reverse complement strand
CATGCGCGCCAGTTTGACGGTATCGAGAGTTTTTTCCAGGCCGCAGACATACACGCCACTGTCCGCGCCCTGCAATTCCTTGCGGTGTTCCGCGATAAAGTGCGCCGATTGCACGAACATACCCCCGGAACCGCAGGCGGGGTCGAACACCTTGCCGCCATGCGGTTCGATGATCTCGACCATCAGGCGCACCACCGAGCGCGGCGTGAAAAATTCACCACCTTTCTGTCCCTCGCTGCGCGCGAATTCGCCCAGGAAATATTCATAGATTTGTCCGAACAGGTCGCCGCTGGCGTCGGCGGGAATATCGGCAAATGTTCGTAACAGTTGCTGAGGTAGCGTCTTGTCGGTACGCGTCAATGCTGCGTATTCATCTTTCGGCAGCACGCCTTCAAGCTCCGGCTTGTATTCCTCGATCGCCTTCATCGCTGCCTTGATCGCTTTGGCGATGTCTTTTTCCTCGGGCAGGTTCAGCAGGTAGCCGTAACGGGCATGGTCGGGCAGATAAAAGCCGCATTGCTCGATGGCGATTTCGGAAACCGGCTTTTCACGCCGCGTGCCCTGCAATTGCTGGTATTCGGCGAGAATGGCTTTCACATGGCGCTGATAGTTGTTGTCGGCAAATTTGAGGAAGATCAGCCCCAGCACAGGTGTGGAGTATTCGCTGGATTTCAGGTCGGAATTGGCGCGCAGCTTGTCAGCGGCGCTCCACAGATCGGCCTCGAGCTTTTTGAGTTGATCCTTGTTCATGCGTTTCGTTGATTATTTTTGTCTGCTTTGAATGGTGTTTGTTATGGGCAATATTCCGATTGATACTGCTGTTGACGCTAGTCGAGAATTGACCAGAAAAGCCTGATTGTACCGGTTGAGAATTGACCGTGTAAGGGGGGGTGGAATTCTGTGTCAGTTTGTAAAACACCGCATGTGCTGCGGCGTATTGTCATGATTGACTTGACGCAGTCAAGTGAATCCGCAGCGGGATGGGCAGCATATTGAGAAGGTGTGAGTGCATGAGCCACTGCGCTCCTGCACTTTATGCGAATGAACCGCGCGTTATTTCGCTTCGGAGAAATGAGGTAAATGATTCTTCACATTACGCACAGAAAAAACAAAAACTTTTGTTTCTTTTAAGTGTTTGTTTAATCTGGCGTCCCCAAGGGGATTCGAACCCCTGTTACCGCCGTGAAAGGGCGATGTCCTAGGCCTCTAGACGATGGGGACGTAGAGGAAATTGCTTTAGCGCTAAATTCTAAAAACTGGTGGAGATAAGCGGGATCGAACCGCTGACCTCTTGCATGCCATGCAAGCGCTCTCCCAGCTGAGCTATACCCCCTGATCAAAGGAACAGGGATTATACTGACGCAGTCCTGCAAAGTAAAGCAATTCTATGCAGATGGAAAATGATTTATTTGCGTATTCATGCGTCTGATCGTTTCTTCGCGGCCCAGCAGTTCAAGCACCGCGTCGATTGACGGCGTATGCGTTTCTCCTGTGACCATGACCCGCAGTGGCATCGCAACGGCGGGGAATTTGATGTTATGTGTCTTGACCGTATCCTTGATGATGCGCTGGATCGTTTCTCTCGTCCAGTCCTGTGTTTGTGTCAGCCGTTCCAGCAGGTCGAGCAGGATCGGTTTGTTGTCCGCGGTAAAGAATTGTGTTTTCAGTTCATCGGCGGGTTCCAGCGGACGGAAGAAGAATACGGCGGCATCAGCCAGTTCTTCGATGGTGTTGACTCTTTCTTTCAATAAATCGACTACGGCGTTCAAATCGGGACCGGTGTGCGTCTCGCAGCCATCTTTTTCCAGGAATGGGATGACGAGTTCGGCCAGGCGGGCGTTGTCGGTGATTTTCAGATATTGCTGGTTCAGCCAGTGCAGTTTTTCGGGATTGAATTTTGCGGGCGACCGGCTGATCGATGTCAGATCAAACCATTCCACCAGTTGATCGCGGCTGAAAATTTCTTCATCGCCATGCGACCAGCCCAGTCTGGCCAGATAATTGACCAGCGCCTCGGGCAGATAACCGTCGTCGCGGTACTGCGTCACCGAAACCGCGCCATGCCGCTTGGACAGGCGCTCGCCATTAGCGCCCAGTATCATTGGTACATGCGCATATTCAGGTAGTGGCGCATCCAGGGCTTTGATGATGTTGATCTGCCGCGGCGTGTTGTTGACATGATCATCGCCGCGAATGACATGCGTGATGTTCATGTCCAGATCGTCCAGCACAACGCTGAAGTTATAGGTCGGCACGCCGTCGCTGCGGATTAGAACAAGATCATCGAGTTCGTTGTTGGCGACGGTGATTTTTCCCTTGATCAAGTCATTAAACGTAACAAAACCCGACAGCGGATTTTTGAAGCGGATAACAGGTTTGACGCCGGCGGGTGGTGTTTCCCGGGAATCGCGCCAGCGCCCGTCGTAACGTGGCTTCAATCCGGCGGCCAGTTGTTTTTCACGCATTTCATCCAGTTCTTCCTTGCTGGCGTAGCAGTAGTAGGCCAGGTCATTTTCCATCAATTGCCGGGCGACTTCGTGATAGCGTTGCAAACGTTCCATCTGATAGAACGGCCCTTCATCGTAATCCAGTCCGAGCCAGGCCATGCCGTCATGTATAGCCTGGATGGATTCCTTCGTTGAGCGTTCAAGATCGGTATCTTCGATGCGCAGTATGAATTTGCCGCCATGTTTGCGGGCATAGGCCCAGGAAAACAGCGCAGTGCGGGCGCCGCCAATGTGCAGGTAACCGGTTGGACTGGGTGCGAATCGGGTGCGTACGGACATGATAGTTTGTTTCTCGGTGTTATAAGATAAGCAGTGTTTGTATTTATTTTAGGGCATCTCTAAAAATTCATATTTTGTTACAATACGCCGTTGTTTACAAAAAATATTTCTTTGCATATCACGCCGCATTCCTGTGTCGTGTCAATATTTTTTGTTCTTGCCTCGTCTTGCTTGTTTTTTTATTTAAAATTCTGAGTTTTTTAGAGGCACCCTTTGGTTCGGCGCCGGAGCGCATTTTAAAACTTCAAGGTTCAAGCTATGGTTAATTTTTCATGCGTTGCCTGTCACCGATATCTGCGGTTTGCGCCTTTCCGGCAGCACGGGATAGGGTTTGTGTCATTATTTTTAGCCGTCCTTCTGTGCATTTTATCACCTGCGAGTCATGCGCAACTAGAAGAAACCATTGCCAGGATAAAACCTTCAGTAGTCGGCATTGGCACCTACCAGAGAATGAAGTCACCTGCGTTGACGCTGATGGGCACAGGGTTTGCCGTCGGTGACGGCCTGCATATCGTTACAAATGCGCATGTCATTCCAGAGACGCTGAATCTGGAACGTATGGAAAAGCAGGTTGTGATTACAGGGCGCGATAATGAACCGGAGATCAGAGACGCGACGGTGATTTTTAGAGACACGGCGCATGATCTGGCGCTGCTGAGAATCAGCGGAACAGCTTTGCCTGTATTGACGCTCGGTGATTCGGAATTGATCAGGGAGGGCAGGCGCGTGGCTTATACCGGCTTTCCAATCGGGATGGTGCTGGGCTTCTACCCCGTTACACATCAAGCCATTGTGTCCTCAATTACGCCTATTATCAGACCGGTAAACAATGCGGTGCAACTGGATGCCAAACTGATCCGGCAACTGAAAACACCTTTCATGGTTTTCCAGCTTGACGGCGTCGCCTATCCGGGAAACAGCGGCAGTCCGCTGTATGATCCGGATACGGGAGTTGTCTACGGCATTATCAATATGGTGTATGTCAAAGGAAAAAAGGAAGCTGCATTATCAGCGCCAAGCGGCATCAGTTATGCCATTCCGGGCAGGCATATTGTTCATATGCTGAACAGCGCGCGTTAATAGTGTAAGGCAGTATCGTCTGGCGTGCGATGCTACGGGTAAAAATACCCGGAATTATTCGGATAATCGCTACACCGCACAAAAGATCACGTCTCCTTTCTTTACCGTCAGATATGCTGGCCGGGCAGCTTTAACGTCTTGTCATTCAGGCTGGCGACCTTTGCTGCATGGCAGTAACCTCAATTTTCGAGCCATTTATCCGTTTTGTCATTTCAGTTATGAAACAAGGCTTGAAAGAATCAATTAATCTGCTGGTTTTATTAATTTTTGATATGAGGTTGCGACAATGGAAGTTTCTACAATCGTTGTTCTGGTGGTCTTAAGCGTCGTCAGTGTCTACATTATTCTGATTTATAACAATCTGGTGAAACTGAAGCACAATGCTTCGAAAGCATGGTCAAATATCGCTGTCCTGTTAAAACAGCGTCATGACGAATTACCCAAGCTTGTGGAAACGTGCAGGCAGTACATGGGTTACGAGAAAGCGGCGCTGGAAGCTATTATTAAGGCGCGTTCAGCGGTTGCAACTGCGCAACAGGATTCCAATATGAAAGCGCTGGGTGCTGCGGAAACGCAACTGCGGTTGGGCTTGGGGAATCTCTTCGCACTGGCGGAATCGTATCCTGAACTCAAAGCCAATGAATCATTCCGGCATTTACAGACCCGCATTACCGGATTGGAGCATGACATCGCCGACCGGCGTGAGTTTTATAACGATTCGACCAATATTAACAATATCCGGATAGAACAATTTCCGGATATTCTGGTTGCCAAGTTGTTCGGGTTTTCTGCCTTTGATCTACTTGAATTTTCCGAGTCTGACAAAGCGGATGTTCAATTGAAAGCCTTGTTCCAATGATTCCGATACAGGGGAATGCGCCAATGCATGACAACCAGCTTGTTTTTCTGATCACCGCTGGTCTGGCGGCGCTGGTTTGCTTCTGGTTTGTTTTTCATTATTTTAAGCGTGCGCGACTGATCGAGGATACGCCTACTTCCAGAATCCGTTCAGCCGCGCAAGGCTACGTTGAAATAGTAGGTGCGGTTTCGTCTGCCAGAAATAAGGGGCTTGCAGCGCCACTCTCGGGTAGCCCGTGCGTCTGGTACACTTTTAAAGTCCAGCAACTCCAGAAATCAGGCAGGAGCAATCAATGGAAAACGGTTGAAGAAGGCACAAGCAATCAGTCTTTTGTTATCCACGATGACACGGATGCCTGCATTGTGCATCCAGAAGGCGCGGAAGTAATGACCGCGCATTCGCGCACCTGGTATGGAAATACGCCCAGACCGGGTCAAGCGGATACGCGGAATATTCTGTTAAAAGTATTAAGCAGCCGGCGCTATCGCTATATTGAGAAGCTTATCCATGTTCATGACATTATTTACGCACTGGGTTCATTTGGCAGTAGCGGCGGTGGAAGAAATATCCCGGATACGCATCAAATGACTGGGCAGGTTATTCGCGAATGGCGGCAAAATTATAGCGACATTCTGAAGCGTTTTGATCAGGACAAAAACGGTGAAATCGATTTGCAGGAATGGGAAGCGGTGCGTGAAGCGGCCAGACAGGAGGCGGAGGTGCGGCGTCGGGAGATGGCGCGTTTGCCAACTGCGCATGCGCTAAGCCGGACATCCGATAAACATCACCCGTTTATCATTTCAACATACAGTCAAAAAACACTGGCGAAAAAATTTCGCTGCTATGCACTACTTAATCTGGCCGGTGTGATGGTTTCCGTTACAATTCTCATTGTTTACTTGCGGGATTTTCAGAATTTTTTGGTGCTGGCATCAATCAACTAGAGCCTTTCAGACTGGCGCGAATGTATTCGATTCGGAAGATTGAGTTTGCTTGAGCGCTTCATTGATTTGATTTGCCCAGGCTGCGGCTTCAAGTTCCATTTGCGTCAATTCGTACATTTCCAGAAAACCCAATTCATTGAGTATCGACTGGACGTGATCAAACTCACCGCGTTCCTGCGCTTCAATCAGTTCGAGTTGACGCCCCAGGTAACCGCGCCGCAATATTAATGCATCACACATGTCTTTTTGTATGCTGAGTGTCTTGACAAGCTCCTGCATTTCCATGCCCAGCAGCGAGTCGAGTAATGACAGAATACCGACCATAAAAGCGCGGTCTTGATGGTTTTTGTCATGCGGGCGATCCTTGCTGGCAATAAACTCCAGCAGCTTGCCTCTGATGGTGGCTGTCTGCATTAAAGCATCGGAATCACCGCTGGAATTTTGTCTGGCGGTATACAATAATATCTGCACCCAACGCTGCAATTGTTTGCGGCCGAGTATCATAATGGCGCGCTTGATTGAGTTCACGGTTGTGGATAAACCCATGGATGCTGAATTGACCATGCGCAGCAGGTTGTAACTTAGACCAGGTTGATATTTGAGCTCATTTTCTATTTCTGAAACGTCCTTGTCTTTGACGATCAGCACCATCAATTTAAGCAAGGATAATTTTGCGGGGTCCGCGCGTTTGCCGGTAATGACTTCCGGTTGCGCAAAGTAGAAGCCTTGCAGCATGTCGAATCCCAGATCAAGGCAGTGTCGCGCGGTTTCCCGGTTTTCCACTTTTTCGGCCAGCAACAGAACCGGCCAGCGCTTAAGTTTTTTAATCAGATTAAGTAAGGCTTGTTCGCTTATCAGCGAAGCTTCCGGATTTATCTTGACGACATTCACTAGCGATAAAATCTGTTCGAGTTGGCTATCCAGTCCGGTCGCATTGGAGATCGCCAGTTGATAGCCCTTTTGCCGCAGGCTTTTGCAGCGCTGTATGATTTCGTCGGTAATGGTTACATTTCTGAGGATTTCGAAAACAACTTGATTCCTTGGCAGTAAAAAAAGCGCGTCATCCATCAATAATTCCGCATCCACTTTAATGAAGCCGCGCCGTTTTCCCATGACTTTATCGATGCCTAATTGACCATAGGTGTCGATGATAACATTTGCCGATGCAGCTGAATGATCGATGACATCGGCTTTGTTGTGCTCGCTGGTGCGGAATAAAAGCTCAAATGCCGCCAGGTTTTGTTTACGATCAAGAATGGGCAATCTGCCAAGAAATGCTTCCTTCATGTTGTCCTCTACACTAAGTATTTATTTCCATTTCTTTATCGTACTAAACAGGTTTATCTTGAGTTCCATTCATTTGAAGCGTGACACTTCGCGCACCGGATTTCAAAGATTGGTATTTCGTTCAGGTGTACAGCATATTCCTGTCATGACACTTCACGGTATAATCAGATTTTTTTAAAAAAACAGCCATCCCATGCAAGAAAAATACCATCCCCAGGAAATTGAAAAAAGCGCCCAGCAATACTGGGAAAAAACTGCTGCGTTCAAGGCGACAGAGACTTCAGAAAAACCCAAATATTACTGCCTGTCCATGTTTCCTTATCCATCCGGGAAACTGCATATGGGGCATGTGCGCAACTACACTATCGGAGACGTTTTGTCGCGTTACCGGCGCATGCGGGGTTATAACGTATTGCAACCCATGGGCTGGGATGCTTTTGGGTTGCCTGCCGAAAACGCGGCGATGCAGAACAATGTTTCACCGGCAAAATGGACTTATGACAATATCGCTTATATGCGCATGCAGTTGAAAAGCCTGGGGCTCGGTATCGACTGGGATCGCGAACTGGCTACCTGCGATCCAGATTATTATCACTGGAATCAATGGCTGTTCTTGCGCATGCTGGAAAAAGGACTGGTGTATCAGACGACGGGTACTGTCAACTGGGATCCGATTGATCAAACCGTTCTGGCGAATGAACAGGTGATCGACGGTTGCGGCTGGCGTACTGGCGCGCCGGTCGAAAAGCGCGAGATTCCGATGTATTACATGAAAATCACGCAATACGCCGACGAATTGCTCGAGGCCCTGGATACGTTGCCTGGCTGGCCGGAACGGGTCAGAACCATGCAGGCCAACTGGATCGGCAAGAGTCATGGCGTGGACATCGTTTTCCCCGCCGATACGGCTTCCGGTACACCACAGGATCTGAAAGTATTCACCACGCGCGCCGACACTCTGATGGGCGCTACCTATGTCGCTGTCGCAGCTGAGCATCCGATTGCGTTGCATGCCGCCAGGGATAATCCAGCCTTGCACCGTTTTATTCAGGAATGCAAGCAGGGCGCGACCAAAGAAGCCGACCTGGCCACGCAAGAAAAGAAAGGCATGGATACCGGTCTGTTCGTCATTCACCCGCTCAGCGGGGAGCGTCTGCCAGTGTGGATTGCCAATTACGTGCTGATGGGGTACGGCGAGGGCGCTGTGATGGCGGTGCCTGCGCATGATGAACGTGATTTTGATTTCGCTAGGCACTATTCGCTGCCGGTTAAGACCGTGATCAGACCTGCTGATAGGGACTTGCAGCTGCCATTGACGGAAGCTTACGTCGAACACGGGGTTACCTTCGATTCGGGTGAGTATTCCGGTTTGGCGTTTCAGGCGGCGGTGGATGCGATTGCCGCCGCCTTGCAGGCAAAAGGGCTGGGCAGCAAACGCGTGCAGTATCGCCTGCGCGACTGGGGGATTTCCCGTCAGCGTTACTGGGGTTGTCCGATTCCGCTGGTTCATTGTGAAAACTGCGGTGTTGTGCCGGTGCCTGACGATCAATTGCCGGTCGTTCTGCCGCAGGATCTCGTTCCGGATGGCTCCGGTAATCCGCTGGGTAAAACGCCGTCGTTCTACGAATGCGCCTGTCCGAAGTGCGGACAGCCTGCGCGCCGGGAGACCGACACCATGGATACCTTTGTCGATTCTTCCTGGTATTACGCGCGTTACACCTGCCCCGATCAGGACCAGGCCATGACCGATGAACGCGCGAATTACTGGCTGCCAGTGGACCAGTATATCGGTGGTATCGAGCATGCCATACTTCACTTGCTGTATTCGCGGTTCTGGAGCAAGGTCATGCGCGACCTCGGTCTGCTGAAGATTGATGAGCCGTTCACCAATCTGCTGACGCAGGGCATGGTGCTCAACGAAATTTTTTACCGCAAAGGCGGCAGCGGCCGTATCACCTATTACAATCCGGCGGAAGTCGACGTTCAGTACGATGAGAATGGCAAACGCAGCAGCGTGTTGCTGTTCGCGGATCAGCAGCCGGTTGAATCCGGTGGCATCGGCACGATGTCGAAGTCGAAAAACAACGGCGTTGATCCGCAAAAACTGGTTGAAACATACGGTGCGGATACCGCGCGTTTGTTCATGATGTTCGCCAGTCCGCCGACGCAAACGCTCGAGTGGTCGGACGCCGGTGTCGATGGCGCTTACCGCTTTCTCAAGCGCCTATGGAAGCAGGCGCATACGCATGTCGAGCAGGGTATCGTCACCCTTGATCCTGCTTTGCACGCTGCATCAGCGGAACTCGGGCGTCTGCGTTTTCAGCTGCATCAGACCATCGCAAAAGTGACCGACGATCTGGATCGGCGTCATACATTCAACACGGCGATTGCCGCCATCATGGAATTGATGAACAATCTGGCCAAACTGCAGGAAACCGATCCGGCAACCCGCAACCTGATGCAGGAAGCGATGGAAAACATCGTTTTGCTGCTGTCGCCGATCGTGCCGCATATCTGCCATGCGTTGTGGCGCGAACTCAGACCCGGTACCGAATTGCTCGATCAACCCTGGCCGCAGGCCGATGCATCGGCGCTGGTGCAGGATGAAATCAAGCTGGTCGTGCAGGTCAACGGAAAGCTGCGTGGGGAAATCCTGGTTGCGCAAGATGCGGATAAAACCGTTATCGAGCAGACTGCGCTTGAAAATGAGCAGGTGAAAAAATTTGTAGAAGGCGCAGCAATTAAAAAAATTATCGTTGTGCCGGGCAAATTGGTGAGTATTGTGGTTTAACCGGAGAAAAACCGTCTCGGCTGGAAATGCGCGAATCCCCTGTCGATCGAGTACGCAGAACAGAAATTCTCAAAAGGGACTCAGGTATCATCCTATACATTGTAAATGATAATAATTATCATTTACAATGATCATGATTGCATGCTAATATGCAACAAATAATTGACGCTGGCGCATCGATTCACGCGCAGCAGTGGCTATCTAACTGTGCTTGCTCATGTTTAAGGGTATCCGCCAAATGCGTTGGATCAGCTATGCAGGCAAGCCGTATTGATCAGGAGCTTTCAAATGAGATTCGTTAAAAAAATGGTTTCCAGTCTAATTCCATCTGCCGCATTGAATCCAGCGGCAGTGATCACGTTTCCGGCGGCTTTCATTCGGCCTGAAAAATCAGGCCCAGTCGCTCTGAACGTACTGAAAAATCTTGGGCGTTTCATTCTGGACACAACCGCTATGCAAACTGCTGTTGCAAAGTCTGTCAGTCCTGTAAAGCATTCAATGGATGCGCAATTGCACGCCATGCCGCTGGTCAAGGCGTCTACAGCGATTGCGGAAACGAATCCGGGCTGTCTGAAGGGAAAATGTGTGCTCTGTGTTGGCGGCCAATTGCAAATGTATCCGGCCTACCGTCAGATCGTTGAAGATGCCGGCGGACGATTTCTGAGTTTTCATGGCGCTGCCGATGTTGCGATGGCGGAACTGCACCCCTTGCTTGCCGATGCTGATCTGATTGTATGTCCGCTGGACTGTGTCAGGCACGAGGCGTTTTTTGTGACGAAAGATTACTGTGAACGCGCGCGCAAACCGTGTGTCATACTGGATAAATCAAGAGTTACAACATTTTATAATGGTGTCCGAATGCTCAAGAAGTGTGTTGCAGAGCAAACGATATCACCAGTCCAAAGCGCGTAGTCACTATAATTCTCCCAACGTTTTTTTCGAAGCATCTCGATTCGGCGCTGCTGACTGAAAAAATACGTCCAATCGCCGGTTTGCGGTTCCTGCTTAAGGGTGTCTTTAAAAATTTAAAATTTTAAACGGAAAATGAGCAAAACACGGCGCGAGCAAAAAATGTTGACGCAGCACAGGATTGATAGGTAAGGAAACATTTTTTGTGAGCAGCAAAGTGTTGTAACGAAGTTTGGATTTTTAGAGATGCCTTTAACAGTGTTAGCAGTGAAGTTTTCAGTACTCTGATCGATAGGCAGGTCATGCCTGATGCATGGTCACTCCTTTGATCAGCCTGTGTTAATGTCGAAATTTCTTACACTGGTGAAGCTCTGGCATCACCCGGTTGTGGTGATAGAGAATAAAATGCATTGAATAACAAGCCATTAAGAATAACCTGTAAAATTGGCATGAATATTGCTTATATAATAATTAACCAGGCAGCAGTTTGTTTGGAATTGCGGCTGAATTTTAAGAAGAGCAACTTAAGGAGAGTAACCATGTTTGTATCGAAAAAAATAACTAAAACCACGATAGCTTCGCTGTTTGTCATGCTGTGTGGTTTTGCCGGTTTTAATGCTCATGCGATTGTTATTACACCGAGTACCGCTGGCATCATTCTCGGTAGTAGCCTGACACCGCCAACAGGACCTTCAAATTGCGAGCCGAATTGTGTCTATAACGCATTTAATGTCAACGGCGGTGTCAATAATGGTAGTTTGTCGCTGCTGTATAAATCGGATGTTTCGGGTAGTTCGGGTATCGGTTCGGATTCCGGTAGTTTTGCGGCATCGTATAATACAACCTTCTCTGGTACCCAATCCGATCCGTCGAATGCATTGATTGACTATATCTCCGGAGCGTCGATTGTCTGCCCGGACTGTTACCTCGCGATCAAGGACGGTAATCACGCGCCGACCTATTATTTCTACGATCTGGCCAGCTGGAACGGTACGGATGATATCGTACTGCGCGATTTCTGGCCGAAGAAAGGTGCGATTTCTCATGTTTCCATCTGGGGCGCGCCATCGACCAACATACCGGAACCCGGCATTGTTCTGTTGTTGGGCATCGGATTGCTGGGATTGCTGTTTACCGCACGCAGACAACAGCAAAGCGCTGAGTCATTTGCCTAAGGTGCAGCCCCCCCCGTGGTGTGAGCGGTAGTTTAACGCTCACCCGTAAAAAAGCCGCCTCCTGGAAAGAGCAGGGGCGGCTTTTTTTATCACTGCGAGGTTGGTGATTGGCCGTTTTTCTTTTTCTGCCGGGCCGGGTGCGGGATGCGAGCACTGCAACCGATCAGTCGGCGCTGATCATCACCTGATTGCGCCCTTTTTTCTTGGCCTTGTATAGCGCTTTGTCGGCAGCATTGCTGATGCTTTTGGTATCCGGGAAGTGCTTGATATCGGCGATACCGCAACTGAAAGTGACGGTGAATTCCTTGTTATCGCTCATGTGGATCAGACGCGAGAACACGTTACGGATTTCGTCGATGACTCTGGATGCGCCAGGCGCGTCGGTATCTGTCAGAATCACGGCGAATTCCTCTCCGCCATAGCGGCCGACAATGTCCGTGCCGCGCAAACGTTGCTTCAACAGGCGCGCCAGGCTTTTAAGCACGCGATCTCCCGCGGCATGCCCATGTTTATCATTGACTTTCTTGAAAAAATCAACATCGATCATGGCGAAGGACAGCGGTGTTTTTAACCGGTTTGAGCGCACGATTTCCCTGTTGAGCTGCTCCTTGATGGCCGTGTGGTTGAATAACCCGGTCAGTCCGTCGCGCACCATCAATCCACGCAGCAGGCGCGCCCGCCTGATGCGCAGTGTAACCGCTGATATCAGGCGCTTCGGTTCGGCAGGCTTGACGATAAAATCGTCACCGCTCAGCTGTAGGGCTTCCTGTTGTGTACTGAAATCGTTTTCCAATGAAAGGTACACGATCGGCAGATTGAGCAGTCCGTCAATCTGGCGGATGACTTTGGTTAGTTCGATGCCGCTGCATTCCGGCATGTAGGTATCAATCAGAATGACATCGGGACTGAATTCCAGCAGGGTTTTCATCACTGCATCAGCGGCATTGACTGTTTTTACGGTCATACCCGCCAGTTCGAGAATTGCGGCATGATAGGCCAGCACAGCATCACTGCCGTCGATAATCAGCACGCGGAAAGGCTCCTGTGTTTGCGGCGCGGCGAACGAATCGAGCTGGTCTATCAAATCGGTTGAATTGATCGGTTTGGTCAGGTAGGCAATGCCGCCAGCACGCACTGCTTCCAGCCGCAATGCGAGATCATCGTCGGAGGACAGGAATATGACTTGAACAGGCTCGTCCATTTTCTGTTGAATTTCTTTCATGGTGCGCAAACCGGCGTGATCGTCATCGGAAAATTCAATATTCATTAATACTATCGCCTGCGGATTTTTCTGAATTGCGCTGCGAAATTTTGTGAGCTTGCCGAAAACTTCAACCTCGTAACCGTAGTAGCTTAATTGCATGGCCAGTTCCTGCGCCGATTCCTGGTCGTCATCGACGACGAAAACTCTGACCGCTGTCTCGTAATCGACATGTCCGGCGTCTTTGAGCTTTTTCGTGTAGTTAAGCGCCTGATCCTGCCTGGGTTTGGCGGCAAGGCGATTCAGTTCGGTAATGTGTGCAGCGATTTGCTGATGAATGCTTTGATCCTGCTCGCCATTGCATGCCGGATTGTCCTGGAGTACCTGCTTTAAAGCGCACTCGAGATTGATTGCGGTTTGACTGAGTTCCCGATAGCCGAAAATTTTGCTCGTGCTTTCCAGGCCATGCACCTTACGCTGAGCGTTCCGCAATACCTCGGGGTTTTTCTGGTCCTGAAACTGAAGCCAGGCAGTTTCAATCGCTTTGGTTTTAACGGGAAGTTCTGTTAAAAATGCTTTTGACAACAGGAGCATTTTTTCTTGAAATTCTGCTACGGATCGAGTCATGGTAGGCTTTCCATTATTAAAGTATAAATTAATGCACCAGCTGCTGTAATAAAAGGCATCCCTGAAGCAAAAACATGACCAGATAATGATTGCGAAACATGCTTTTTGTCATCGTAATGCCGTTCACTTTATGCGCCACACTGCCGAATAGGCAGTGTAAGGGCGTGCTGGTTGCAAATACGGACTACACAATATTATACGTAGCACACTTCAATATCCGGTTTTTATTACCTATTCCGGTTTTATCCTCGCGGGCGTAAGTTTTTCTGTCCTGATTTTGTCGTGCAGCGGATATATATTGCATAATATTCCGGTAGTTATTGTATTACATTGTGCATGGGTCTGCTTGAAAACCGGGCACCCACCCGACGATTTCTGCACGTGAAAATATCAACGATCAAAACCAGTCATGCACGGCCATCAGTCCATTTTGCGTGGAAATTGTTACCCATCCGGGAATATGTGTAATATGTGTTACAAAGCATCTTTAAGGAGTCGTTCATAAATAACTGTAACACTTGAATCACATCTGGCAGGCACACTGCGGCGTTGTTCGTCGTCGCCATAGCTAGGCTATGACTCCTCCTCTCGCCTTGCATTGCATCCAGCCAGACGCGCTCAATTGTCACACTTATTCCTTCACGGCTCCTAAAATCAGTGATCAACCAGGGAATCCGGGGTTAATAATTATGTTGCGGAAAATTGTTATGGTCTTGTCCGGCATGCTTGTGTTGATGGCGGCGGTCATTTTTCTGGTGGGCGAGTTGGTGACAGGTTCGGCGGCTACGGCGACGGAAGTGCTGTTGACCGATGTACCTGTGCAGTCCGTAAAAATTCCGGCGGTTGACGGAGGGCCCGTGCATGGCTGGCTGACGTATGGTCAGGATGGCGGCGGCGTTGTTTTACTGGTGCATTCGATTCGCAGCAACCGTGTCGAAATGCTGGGCCGGGCGCGGTTTTTAACCGCGCAGGGGTATCATACCTTAATGATCGACTTGCAGGCGCATGGCGAAACACCTGGAAACCGCATTACATTTGGTGTACGGGAATCGGAAAATGTCGTGGCGGCGGTTGATTTTCTGCGCCGGACCTTTCCGCATGAACGCATTGGCGCAATCGGTGTATCACTGGGTGCGGCGGCGATTGTGCTGGCGGAACAGAATCTCGGGCTGGATGCAGTGATTCTCGAGTCACTGCACCCAACGATAGAAGAGGCTGTTGAGAATCGTCTGAGACTTTTTCTGGGCGAACCTGGCGCATTGTTCCTACCAGTGCTGCTGTCCCAGATTACGTGGTTTACCGGTGTTCCCATTGATGCACTGAATCCGGTTATGCATATCAGCAACCTGAATGCACCGGTATTGCTCATTTCCGGAACCCATGATCACCATACGACTGTCCGGGAAACCGAACAGTTATTTGCGGCGGCGCGCGAACCTAAGGAATTATGGATTGTGCCTGGGGCAGGGCATTTCAACATGCATGACTATGCCGGCAGAGCTTACGAACGCGAAGTGTCGGAATTTTTGTCACATTATCTCAGGGTACGGTAATTTAACCCAGAAACCGCATTCAACCGAGGTTTTTAGGTAAATGCTGGACAATGTTTATTGCTGTGATAGGAGAAACGAATGAACGGAAACAGCACCTCCTGCGCAAAACAGCGCACAAGCTTCACTGTGCCGGGTTTGAGGCTGGATCGCCCTTGTTTTCTTGTTTGCTTTTTCTGCTTCATCCTGTCGGGGTGCGCGTCGATGACGCATGTCGTACCCATTCAAATGGTGCGGGTCAATCAGACAGAGGCTTATACGCAGACCTTCGATTTTCAGACTTCCCGTGAAGACAACGCACTGCATCCGATAGAACAGATGCAATGGTTCAACCAGCGGATTGACGATGTTTTTTTACGGCTTCTGGGTGCGGCCAACTGGCAGCATATCAAGGATCGCTATGGACTGGGCGCATTGCGTGACGAACTGTTGCGCAAAGATATTTATGTGCGCGGCTTTTTCAATTTTTCGACGTACCTCGATCCTGTTTCTCCGGAATTTTTCATGGCTGAAGGGATGGGGCGCTTTTTTCTGGTGCGCAGGAAAAATCAAGCGATTCTGATGTCGGGTGATTTCTATATCGTACCTGACCGTCACTCAACAAAAGATCTGAATCGCGGTTACGTTGTTCTCGACATTGCCCTGATATTGAGCCGCATACCCGAAGAAGTCACCTATCTGCATGAAACATCCCTGAAATATAAGATCTATTTCGATACCAGTCTCAAAAGCGAATCGGTTTACCGGATTGATTACCAGCGTCAGCATGAAGTGCACTTGCCGCTTTCCGGCGATGAAGCGCTTGACGGCAAAACGCGAATTGGCAGCATGCAGCTGGATGCGCAGCCTGATCTGACGGCGCGATTCAAGTTGCTGGACTATCGTGGTACGCAATTTATCCGCGACGATTACGACAGGATGCTGCGGCAGTCCAGGGAACGGCGATTGGAAGAGTAATCAGCGATAAGGAGATCTGGAATGATTTGTCCACAATGTCAGCAGAGTAATCAGGAAACCAATACGTTCTGTGGGAAGTGTGGCGCCTTGCTGCTGGGCGAACGGCGCCGCAACGTCATGCCGATCACCGATACAGCCGGTGAAATGCATCAACTTGCCGAGACTACGCTGCAATCAGTCAAAAAAGAGGCGCACTATATCGAAATCAGCACGCTGGACGAAATCCATGAGAAGGCGATTAAATGGGCCAAAGTGCAATTATTTTTTCTCGGTTCTGCGGTTTCGGTACTGCTGATGGCATTGTTCATTTGGGGTTATAAGCAGTTCAGTGATTTTGAGCGGTTGATTCTTGACAGCCAGAACGAAATTACGGCTTTAAGCGGGCAATTGAACGAGAATGCGACGCAAGTCAGTCAGGATTCAACGAGAGTGAGCGAGCAAGCGGATACATTCGGGCAGACTATCCAACAGGAATTTGAGCGCATCAAGCAGCTCAGTCGGCAAATCAATGAAATCGATAATACGATTCACACTGAAATAAAGAAACTGAGATCGGAATTGCTGATATCCCTCCGAGAGGCCAGAAATCTTCAGGAACAAGCTAAATCCGACCGGTATGCGATTGAAAAAATACAGAATTCATTTTATGAAATTTTTTTTCAGATTGATGGCGACCACCCCTTGGATGATGCCCGTCAGGCGGCTTTATTCGCGCTGCTGACGCAGAACGGTTTTCTGGTCAAGGATCGCAATATCGTGTCTCATGTCAGCGTCGATCGGCTGGAAGTGATTTACTATAACGTTGAAGCCGGAGAAAGGGCGCAGTTACTCACGAATCTACTGCGGAAAATATTCCCCGGCATGACCTTGCGCCACTTGGACCATAAAGATCGTGACGCCAGAGAGATACTGGTCAAATTGCGTAATGAATCTTCAGGAAATTGAATTTCCGGCAGATTTCTAGGGGACTGTCCGAGAATAGACTGATCTACCAAGCCCTGACCAGCATCCACAAACCAATTCCGATAAAACCGGCACCGGCAATAGTGTGCAGGTATTTTTCATTGATATATTGCCCCATGGCGCTGCCTGCAAGCACGCCGATTCCCGCCGCCGCCACCAGCGCCAGTGAAGCGCCGGCGAATACCGTCAGCTTGCTGACTTCCTTGTCGGTTGCGAATAGCAGGGTGGCTAACTGGGTTTTGTCGCCGAGTTCGGCGATGAAAACAGTGATAAAGACGGTGAATAATACTTTGTATTCCATGGCCTGGCCTAAGTAAAACACATTCGAAACAATACAGAGACTTTCACACGGCTACTAAGCGGCACGATAATGGCGTTAAAAATTTGCGAAAAATGCTCATTTACCCCGTGTAAACTCCGCTTTTTCGCAAATTTCTGCCTTATTCTCGCACCGCTCATGACGCCGTGCAAAGGTCTCTACAAGCAGGTCAGCCGGTATCAGGCGGCCATGCCGTTATGCCGCAACAGTGCGTCCATTTGCGGCGTTCTGCCGCGAAACGCAACAAAGGACTCCAGTGCTGGCCGGCTGCCGCCCATGGCAAGGATTTCCTGCCTGAAACGCGCGCCGACATCGGCGTTCAGCACACCCTCGGCGCTGCCTGCGGCGTGTTCCTCAAACATGCCGTAGGCGTCTGCGGATAACACTTCGGCCCATTTGTAGCTGTAGTAGCCGGCTGCGTAGCCGCCACCGAAAATATGCGCAAAATTATTGGGAAAGCGATGATAGGCGGGTGGAAAAACAACAGCGGCTTCGCTGCGCACTTCATCAAGCAATTGCAGAACGGTTTTGCCGCTTTGTGGATTGAAATCGGAATGCAGACGCATATCGAAGAGCGCGAACTCAATCTGACGCACCATCTGCATGCCACTCTGGAAATTCCTGGCCGCCAGCATCTTTTCGTACAGTGCTCTGGATAATGGCTCGCCGGTTTCGATATGACCGGTCATTCCGGTCAGTACATCCCATTCCCAGCAGAAATTCTCCATGAACTGGCTGGGTAATTCCACGGCATCCCACTCGACGCCGCTGATGCCGGATACGCTCAGGTCGTCAACCTGGGTGAGCAAATGATGCAGACCGTGACCAAATTCATGGAACAGCACGATGACTTCATTGTGCGTGAATAAAGCAGGTCTTGGTTTACCATTGACGGCAACGGGTGCGGAAAAATTGCAGGTTAGGTAGGCGACCGGGACCTGCACCACGGGTTTGCCCTGTTTCTGCTCGACCAGACGCCGTGAAATCGCGCTATCCATCCAGGCGCCGCCGCGTTTCGATGCGCGGGCGTAGAGATCGAGATAGAACTGACCGATCAAGGCGCCATTGGCGTCAAAAATGTCGTACAGTCTGACATCGGGATGCCAGTATTGGATATTGCGCGTGGCGTCCGCGGGCGTGATAGTGATGCGGTACAGCTTCTCCACCAGCTTGAACATGCCCGGCAATACCTTGTTTTCCGGAAAATACTGCTTGACTTCCTGATCCGAAAAAGCGTACCGCGCCTGACGCAGTTTCTCGCTGGCGTAGGGTATGTCCCAGATTTCGAGTTTCGGCAGATTGAGCTGGCCGGCGGCAAACTGTTGCAGTTCCTGCAAGTCTTTTTCCGCATAGGACTTGGCTTTGGCGGCAAGCTCGCGCAGAAAATCCAGTACCTGTTGCGGCGATTCGGCCATTTTGGTGGCCAGCGATACTTCCGCGTAATTGTTAAAACCGAGTAACCGGGCTTCTTCCGCGCGCAATTCGAGGATTTTATTGATCAGCGGCATGTTATCCAGGCTTTTGGCTTCACCTTGATCATCTTTCGGAGGTATTGCGTCAAATTCGCTTGCGCGGGTATTGTAGGCGCGATACATTTTCTCGCGCAATTCGCGATGGTCAGCGTACTGCTGTACCGGCAGATAAGACGGCATGTGCAGCGTGAATTTCCACCCTGGCTTGCCTTCCTGTTCCGCCAGTTGCCTTGCGGCATGCAATGCATCTTCGGGAATGCCGGCAACATCCTGCGGATTATCGGTCAGCAGTGAGAAAGCGTTGGTGGCGTCCAGCAGGTTGTCATTAAATTGCGATGACGTTTCAGACAGCGCTTCCTGTATCTTGAGAAAACGCTGTTTTTGTTCGTCCGGTAATTCCGCGCCGCCCATTCTGAAATCCCTGAGTTCGTCTTCGACAATTTTCTTGCGCGCCGGACTGAGCGCGGCATATTCCCGGCTTGCACGCAGTTGCTTGAATTTCTTGAACAGGTGCTGATCCTGTGACAGTTCCGCATAGAACTGCGTGATCAGCGGCAGGTTTTTGTTGTAAGCCGCGCGCAGTTCCGGCGAATTCATCACTGCGTTCAGGTGCGAAACCTGTCCCCAGGCGCGCGACAGCCGCTCGGTGGCATCGACGATCGGCTGCACAAAGGTAGACCAGGTTGGCGGTTGCGAATCATGCCGGATATTATCCAGAATGGTTTTGTTTTCATTCAGCAGCGCCTCAATCGCGGGTGTGACATGTTCGGTTTTAATGTCCGAAAAACGCGGCAGGCCTGAAAAATCGAGTAATGGATTGGATAAGGTGGTAGTCATGGTTGTGAGTATCAGATAATGTTATGAGACGGATGATTCATAAACAATATTGCCGTTGACCAGGGTATACCTGACTTTTCCGGGCAATTGCATGCCTAGAAACGGGGTATTCTTGCCCTGGCTCAATAGCGCGGACGGCGTTACTTTCCAGTAGTCTTCGGGATCAAAGATACAGATATCCGCGACGACGCCCGGCGCCAGAACGCCGGCATCGACGCCTAGAATCCCGGCTGGCCTGCAAGTTATTGCGGCCAATGCTTCAACAAGCGGACGCTTCATTTCTAGTCCCCATTTCAGTGTGAGCGGCAGCAACAACTCCACGCCGGTTGCGCCGGTTTCCGATTGGCCGAATGGCAGCAGTTTGACGTCATCATCGACAGGCGCGTGATCCGAGCAAATGGCGTCGATGGCGCCGTCAATCAGTCCGGCGCGCAGCGCGTCGCGGTCGTTGAAGCTGCGTAGCGGCGGAGTCATGTGACAATTGGAATCGAAGTAGCCGATATCCATGTCCGACAGATGAATGTGGTTGATGGAGACATCGCAGGTTATTTTCACGCCCTGCTGTCTGGCCGCGCGAATCATGGCCAGTCCCTCCGCGCTGGAAATCCGGCACAGGTGAATACGCACCTGGGTTTCCTTCGCCAGCAGAACGATATTGGCGATGGCGATGGTTTCCGCGCAGACCGGGATTCCCGGCAATCCCAGCCTTGTCGATACTTCACCGTCATGCGCCACGCCGTCGTAGGCAAGATGGATATCCTGTGGACTCAGCCATACGCTGAAACCGAAAGTCGCGGCATATTGCATGGCCTGCATCAGTACGCGCAGATTCCTGGGCAGCGCGTTGGGTTGTCCGAAGACGATACAGCCCGCATCGTTCAGTTCGACCATTTCGGTCAAATGTTCGCCTTTGAGTCCCTGAGTCAACGCGCCAATCGGATAAACATGCGCCTGATTCAGGTTTCTGGCGCGATGCTTGAGCATTTCCACCAGTCCGGGTTCATCCAGCGGGGGATCGGTATCCGGCGGGCACGCAAAGCGAGTCACGCCACCGGCGACCGCCGCGCTCATTTCGGATTCCAGTGTCGCCATGTATTCCAGTCCGGGTTCGCGCAGGCGCACCGACAGGTCAATCAGGCCGGGGCAAACCACCAGATGACTGGCGTCTATGACGCGGTCGGCGTGGAATCCGGCGGGCGGCGTGTCAATGGATTGTATTCTGCCGTCGGCGATATAAATATCGCGAACCGCATCAATGCGATTTTGAGGATCGATCAGACGTCCGTTTTGAATATGAATCCGCATTGCGCTATCCGTTACACACTGTCGCCGGATTGAGAACCGGCCAGAATGGCCATGACCGCCATGCGCACCGCAATACCGTACGTCACTTGCGGCAGAATGACGGATTGATGACCGTCAGCGACTTCCGAGTCAATTTCCACACCGCGATTCATCGGCCCAGGGTGCATGACGATTGCATCCGGCCGGGCCAGCGCCAGTTTTTCCGGTGTGAGACCATAATATTTGAAGTATTCTTCGGAACTCGGTAAATACGCACCCTGCATGCGTTCTTTCTGTAAACGCAGCATCATCAGAACATCGACATCCCGCAATCCGCTGCGCATGTCGTGATATACGCGCACACCGAGGCGCTCCACCTGGCGCGGCAGCAGGGTTTTGGGCGCGATGACGCGAACTTCCGGCACGCCCAGCGTCGTCAATGCGTGAATCTGTGAACGTGCGACGCGCGAATGCAGAATATCGCCGACGATCGCAACGCGCAGATTGTGAAATTCCTTTTTGTAGTGGCGAATGGTGAACATATCGAGCAAAGCCTGTGTCGGGTGCGCATGACGGCCATCCCCGGCATTGATAACATGGATGCCGGGCTGCACGTGCCGGGCGATCAGATGCGCAGCGCCGCTTTGTGAATGCCGTACGACAAACATGTCAGCGTGCATCGCCGAGAGATTGTCCACCGTGTCGAGCAATGTCTCGCCTTTCGATTGCGCGGATACCGCGATATTCAGATTGATGACATCGGCGGACAGGCGCTTGGCTGCAATTTCAAAGGTTGTCCGTGTGCGTGTGCTCGGTTCGAAGAACAGATTGAAAATGGATTTGCCGCGTAATAAAGGGACTTTCTTTACCTCGCGCTCGGTAACACCCATGAACGTTTCCGCGGTATCCAGTATCTGCAGTAGAATTGCGGCGGGCAGTCCTTCCGTGGTCAGCAGATGCGTTAAGGCACGATTGGCATCCAGTTGCGGATTACGGTTGATCATGCCGGCGCATCCCGGCCGCCTGCCGCGCCCTGTTTGTCTTCCATGCTCAGATAGAATCCGCCCTGGCTATCACGATTGAATACCAGGGATTTGACTTTCGGCAACTTCAGTTTTATTGCGGTATATTGCGCGCAAATTGGCAGTTCACGTCCGCCGCGATCCACCAGAATGGCGAGACTGATCGAGGCGGGCCGGCCGTAATCATACAGTTCGTTAATTGCGGCCCGGATCGTACGCCCGCTTTCGAGTACGTCATCAACCAGCAAAATATGCGCACCATCGACAGGGAAAGGAATGTCCGACGATTTTTTCAGTGTATGCAGGCCAATCCGGTCAAAGTCGTCACGGTGAAACGAGACGCTGAGCATGCCCAGTTGCGCCGCCAGGCCCTGTGACTCCGGCGGTTGTGGCGTACTCAGATCCTGATACAGCCGTTCGGCCAGCCATGCCCCGCCGGTATGGATGCCGACCAGTGCAAAGCGTTTGGCGTGCTTCTCGTTGTCCGCGCGGATTTTCTTGACCAGTTCCGCGTAAAGCTTTTCGGCGTCAGGCAGTAGCTGGGCAGGCATGGCGTTCATCGAAAAAGGATTGAAGAATATGCTGCGCCGCGACCTGATCCAGAATCGGCTTCTGCTTTCTGCCCGAGACGCCCGCCTGATGCAGCGCGGCGCTGGCTGTTCGCGAGGTATAGCGTTCGTCCACGAGCCGTGTCTGGATGTTAAAGCGGCCTGTCAGACGCCGCGCAAAGCGCTGGCACAAGTGTGTCATTTCATGCGCTGCGCCATCGCTATGGAACGGCAGTCCAACGACCAGCAGAACGGGTTGCCATTCCTCGATCAGTGCGTGGATGGCGGCGAAGCGCTGATCGTTTTTTTCGCCATGAAGGGTTGTCAGTGGATGCGCGAGTTTCAAGGCAGTGTTGCCAACGGCAACGCCAATGCGTTTCCTGCCAAAATCAAATGCCAGTACAGTACCCTCAACACTGGAGCGGTCATTTTGTTGTGTTGATGCGGACTGGTTGGTGAAAGGGCGCGGCGGATTTGTCATGCTGGAAGATACAATGTTGGAATCGAGAACCGCATATCAGGCATGTCCTACATCATTGGATAGCCGGGTGTAATCAATGCCGATCAGCGCCATTGCTGCTGCAAGCCGCGCTTCCGCAGGCAGGTTGAAAATGACGTCCAGTGAGGCGGGTACCGACAACCACGCATTTTGCGCCATCTCATGTTCAATCTGACCGGCCGCCCAGCCCGCGTAACCGAGTGCAATCAGCGTATGCTCAGGACCTTCCGCGTTGGCAATGGCGTTAATGATGTCCAGTGAAGTGGTCAGGCCGAGCTTCTGGTTGATGGTCAGCGTGGATTGCCAGTGACCAACCGGCTGATGCAGCACAAATCCGCAGTCAGCCTGTACCGGTCCGCCAAACAGTACCATTACATCATGATTGAGCCGGTCTTTCGCTTTAATCCCCAGTTGTTTAAACAGCCCGTGCAGCGGCAGATTCATTGGCCGGTTAATCACCAGTCCCAGCGCGCCTTGTGCGTTGTGCTCGCAGATATAGGTTACCGTTTTGGAGAAAAAGGAATCTTCCATCGCTGGCATGGCGATCAAAAAATGATCCGTGAGATTGATGTTTTCCATGGCAACACCGGTTTTTTTACGAATAGATGGCAGCATTCCGCATAGCATCACGCCCGTCTGCCATCAAACCCAATAGGCTGTCTGGGTCATGACTTTGGAGCTCAGTTTCATGGCAAATTTGACTGGCAGTGGCAATTCAGCGCCACCATGAGAAACCGCCATGGTGGCATGGCTGGCTTCGTCAATCTGCATCTGTGAAACGATGGCGCGGCTCTTTTCGTCGTTCTGCGGCAAACGTAGCAGATGGCCGCCCAGATGCTCGCCGACTTGTTTTTCGGTTTCGGCCAGAAAACCCAAATTCCACTTGTCTCCCAGTAATCCGGCAAGCATGCCGATGGCAAAGGAGCCGCCGTACCATAAGGGGTTTAACAAGCTTTTGCGGCCGCCGAGTTCTTCAATGCGACGTTCCGTCCACGCCAGATGTTCGGTTTCCTCGCGCGCGGCTTTGGTCAACGCCTGTTGCACTTTCTCATTGCGCGCGGTCAGGCTTTGCCCCTGATAAAGCGCCTGTGCGCATACTTCGCCGACATGATTGATGCGCATCAGGGCGGCGGAAAGGTCTTTCTCGGATACCGTCAATTCAGATTCCGGCAGGTCTTTGCCTGGCACGGGCCGTGCTGTCTGCGCCGGGGTTAGCAGCGTGCGCAGCGCGCTGTCAAAACCGATAATCAGTTTGTCCAGTGTAACCATGATTGTCTCGTCACCTAAAAATAAGTTCTCAATACAAATATAACAGATATAAGTTTCATTGCATGCTCATCTGCCGCGCCAGCAGCGTCACCGGATGCAAAACCTCGACTCCAGAGCCGATTACGCGCAATCCGCTTGCCATGTGCATGGAACATCCGACATTTGAAGTCGCCAGCAGTTGCGCGCCACTTCGATCCAGCGCTTTTATTTTATCATTGAGCAATCTGTCCGCCAGTGCGGGCTGCCGAATAAAATAGGTACCTGCGGCGCCGCAGCACTGGTCATTATCCGCCAATGCAATCACCTGTGCATCCGGGATAAGTTTCAGCAGCTGATACGGATAAACCGCGTCATGCAGTACATGCCGCAGACTGCATGGATCATGCACGGCGATTGTTTTCGCCAAGGGTTTGATGGGTATTGTATCCCAATCCGCCGCGCCCATCAGAAATTTGCTGATATCGCAAACCATTACGCCGCCCGTATCGGATTCCGTCAGTTGTGCGCCGCATCCTGAAGCCGTGGTAATGATCGCCTGTATGCCGGATCCAGCGAATGCCGCGCGGTTTTGCCGCATGAGCTGCGCCGCTTGTTCCGGCTCACCGGTGTGTTGATACAAAGCGCCGCAGCAGGTCTGCCCGGCGGGTATGCGCACGCTGTAGCCGATGCGATTCAGGACAAAAATCGCGGCGTTGAGTGTTTCGGCGTCGGTGATGCGCGCGATGCAGCCGAGAAACAGGCCAACCGTGCCTTTTTCCACGCCTGTAGCTGGATAAAAGGCTTGCCAGGCGGGTAAAAAAAAGCGTTTTTTGTTTGCTTCCATGCGGGGAAACACGACCGGCGGCAGTTGCCTCAGGATTTTGTCGACCAGATTCCGGTTCCAGAAATTGACTTTTCTGAATAGATGGATTGCGCCGCTTTTCTGGAGCAGATACAACCAGCCGCGCAGCCGTTCCAGCCGTGCAGGCTGTGTTACCCAAGCCGACAACCGCGCCGTCAATAACCGGGTTTGAAAGGCATCCGCCTGGCGGGTCTGCGGCTGTGACGCTGCCGATAGGCGTATGATTTTGTGCGCTTCATCCGCCAGATAACCATACGCGACATGATTCGGACAAATCGACTCGCAGGCCCTGCACGACAGGCAACGGTCCAGATGCTGAACAAATTGTTTATTCAGCGGGATACGCTTCGTGACTACGCCATGGATCAGGGCAATTCTTCCACGCGGGGAGTCCGCTTCCGACTGCAACAGCCGGTAGGTCGGACAATGCGGCAGACAAAGACCGCACGCGACGCACCGATTGCTTTCTTCGATGAGCCGTTTGCTGGGATCATCCGCTGATACGCGGTGACTATTCGGAGATTCCGTCATTCAAGCACCCTGTGGCATGGTGGTGTTACGCATGGTTATTCATAGCACATAGTCTATTGGGTAATTATTCAGAGACCTTTGCACGGCTGCGAGAAATTGCGTTAACAGCCTGCCAGAACCCGGCAATTATGGGATGCACGTTATTATATCGCCTTTGCGGGAAAGCGACGCGATGTGTCATTGCAGCAAGTGCTGCGGTCGATATGTCGAAAAATCTTACAGTCTGTTGACGGTGCGTTCGCTGCGATTATTTTCCGTTCCGTGCGGATTATCGGTTTGACGTAGGGCGGATGCCCACAGGGTGATCCGCCAATCAGGATGGCGCATACGGCGAAATCCATTTCATGGTGGCCGCTTTGCGCCGCATCCTGCGCGGCCGTGGGTTAACAGGCATCGTTCCGGTGAATTGGTTTGGATGTATTAACCTGTAATAAATCCGCGGGCGCGGTTGGTTGTGTCGTGGCGATGTCGATATTTTTTACACGACAGCTTGACTACACAAGGAATTATTGAATAATAAATATATTATCAATTATAAATCAATGAGATAAAAAAACTGGCATGGAGTTTGCTTATAAGAAGAGTAAGAGTTCTACGAATAACGCGCGATGCAAATTAAAAAGCGATAATTAAAAAGTTCTACTACTTACTTTTTACTCGGTTTTTGATTGGCGCGGTAAACGGAAATTCAGGTACAGGGCTCGTTTGGTGGGAATTTTGTAAAAGAAGCACTTATTTTTGGAGAAATTAAAATGAAAACACAATCTTTAGTAAATGCAGCAGTTGCCGGTGTTCTGGGTCTGTCGATGGCTGGCGCAGCCAATGCGACAGTGGTTTTTGGTGATGGCGGTACCGCGCTGCAAGGCGTTCTGGATGGTATTACTAACGCTACGCCTGCTAATCCATCCGGTAATAGCAGCGTAAATGTGGTTACAGATCAGTTCAGCCCGGATCAAACATGGGCGATAACCGGTAGCGGCGGTTCTATTTCAACGCTGATTATCGAACTGGCGGGTTTTGCTAACGGTAACTCATTTGGTGTTTATGATCTCGCTAACCCGGCCAATTCCGTTCAGATTTTTTCTGGCGCGCAAGGCGCAGGAGCTCAGGGGTCACTCGCAATTCTGGCGGATGGTTCGGTTGTTGTGAATTTTGCTGACACTGGCGTTGATTTTGCGTCAGGTAATGCATTCGGTTTTTACCTGAATGTTTCCGATACGGGTAACAGATGGCATTCGAATACCGCGTTGAATATTGACGGACTGGATCATATGGCGGCGTATCAAGGTAATGATTCTGATGTCATTCAGATTCCACCATTTTCCGCAGGTGTTTGGACTTCCAGCGAATATGTTCTGGCGTGGGAAGATCTGCATGCCAGCGTTTCCGATCTTGACTATACCGACTTTGTTGTGATCGTTGAGTCTGTCAAACCTATACCAGAACCAGGTATTCTTGCGTTGTTGGGACTTGGCCTGCTCGGTATGGTGGGTGGCCGCCGTTTTACAAAGGCTTAATTGCGAAAGAAATATAAATAGAGCGTTTTAAATTTAAAAACCTCATGGCGGCGACGCCATGAGGTTTTTTTTGTATTTGGTTTTTTGAATAGCTCGGTAGAGTGCGCCAACCGCAAGGCGGCGCATCGGCTGTATCATTCAAGCTCCCAATTCTCGGGATAGTCAGTGTAGGCCCGGTTAGCGCAGCGTAATCGGACGTTTGTGCTCTAAATCTCATTCAACTGGGGTTTTTAGGTTCAATGCGTTGATGTGCTGTATCACTTTCTGATCGAGATCTTTTTTCCAGCTGGAGGGCATGATCTGTTCGACTTTCTTCAGCATGTTTTCAGCCGCATAGCTTTCATGGTTGTCTTTCGAGCGCTGCCGGGTGGCGGATAGCCACAAGTAGGCTTTGGCGAGATTTTCCGCAGTGGGCATTTGTGTTTGATCGGCGACGGGTGCATTGAAATACAGCCGGGCGGTGGGCAGGTAGGCGGGCAAGTAGCCTCGGCTTGCCGCCATTTCATACCAGCTTAGCGCGGTTGCTGGATCGTTGCGTTCATCCTCATGAATTTTGCCCAGATAATAATAGGCTTCCAGCGACTCCTTTTCCGCAGCGTGGCTGAACCATTTCACCGCCTGAAGCGAATCGCGTGTCGATGCATCGCCGTACAGGTAGAGTTGTCCCAGTTGTAGCTGGGCGTTGACCGACCCGGCGGAAGCTGCCTGCTGACACAGATTCAGCGCCTTTTGCGGATCTTTCGGCGCGCCCTTTCCCGTCATAATCAATTCCGCCATGGAACACAGCGAGACGACATGCCCCAGTTCGGCGGCCTTTTGGAACCAGTGTAATGCGTTCGCATAATCAGCCGGTTGATGCAGGCCATCCCGGTAACACTCGCCCAGGAAATGACTGGCTGCGGGCACGTTGTTTGCGGCGGCTTGTTCAAACCACTGGCATGCCTGAACACTGTCGATCGCCATTCCCCAGCCATGCTGGTGAAACAGGCCCAATGTGAATTGCGCCAGTGGATTCTGCCGGGATTGCGCATGAAAAAGGAAAGCCGCGTAGGCTTTCTGGTATTGGCCTCCGGTTAACCATTGTTGCGCTTCATTCAACGCTGTCCGCGTATCGGGTTGAGGCTGTTCCGATTGCGCCACGGCATTGAACGGGAATCCCGCCAGCGCGGCGATGACCAGAATTATTGCTGAATTGCTTTTTTGGAAAATTCGCATGGCATGCACTATGAGTTTCAACGAAACAGGCTGCCGTCATTGCTGCCGGCAGCCTGTTTTTAACGCCGCAGCGGCAGCGTCGATAACTTTTCAACGCCTGTTAATCGCGTGACGGATAAATGCCTTCAGTCGCGATGATCCAGTTCATTGCAATGAAAGGCGCGCGGTTTTCGTGGCTTTGGCCGCCGCCGATTGGACTGATCGTTACGGCTGCCGGGTTCATGCTGACATCCGGCGCGGCGTTGGAATAAATATTCTGCCGGCTGAGTACCGCCCAGACGTTGTTGCCGGGGTCGGCGCTGCCGCCTGCGCCACTTTGCGCGTGAACCGTCGCCGTAGGCGTGATGACAGGCAATTGCGCGGAAGTCAGCGTAACCGATTCAACGCCGCCCATTTCTCCAATCTGATAATTGGACAATCCCGGGCCGTGCCCTGCGCCGATCACCGCGCGTCCCCGGGTATCCGGCAGGGCAAACGTCGTCTTGCCGTCGCCGCCGTAAGTTGTGCCCAATATCGAAAACAATGCGGTATTGCTGGAAATAGAGAGTGTCTGGCCGTTTGCCAGCGCCCACCCGCGCGGCGCAAAGTTTCCGGCGAACACGCACATGCCGCCCAGCATGGGCGAGTCCCCGCTACAGGCCTGCGCATTGCTGCTGGCGAGTATTCCGGAAAATAATGAAGCTGCAATTGTGACGGATAAAGCAGTACGGCGAATAGGATATTCCATGCTAACTCCTGTTGGGTTGTTCACAAAATGGGTTCCGAGCGTTGTATCAAAAAACCGGGAGACACGGTCAGTGCAAGCCCGATAGGCCTGCGTAATCGGGCATTTGTATCACACTTCATGCCAGGTTACGCGCCGCTAATTTGACCTGCACGGCTACGCTCAGCGCTGTATTCTGCGCTTAAATAAAATTCCGGGCAACCTGCCGCCGCAAATCAATGCAGGAGTTTCTCGTTGTCTGACACGCGCATACGCTTAACTGCGCGCGGTGCGACAACACTGAATGGGGCGATTAAACCCGCGATATTCCAGTCGAAATATACTGTAAGATTTTCCGACATCTGAACCAGGAAGCGCCGCTGTACTGGCTGTTAGCCGAGCAGGCTGTCGAACGATTGGTTATGATAATCGTCATAAAACGGATACAGTCGGGGTTAACAAGATGTTAAAGCGGCATTGTTGGTAATATGACACCTTGATAAGGAGTGGTGAGACGATATGACAGAATATATTCTATGGTTTGATCAGTTAAGCTTGCGCGATGTTGGCGCGGTGGGGGGCAAAAATGCGTCACTGGGCGAAATGATCAGACATCTTTCCCAAGCCGGCGTGAATGTGCCGGGTGGTTTTGCCACCACCACAACAGCATACCGGGCGTTTCTCGATGAAAACAGGCTTGCCGATCCAATCAACCGGAAACTGGAGACGCTCGATGTCGATGATGTCGACGCGCTGGCAGCGGCTGGACTGGCGATACGTAACTGGATTCTGAACGCCAAATTGCCTGATGCGCTGGTGCAGGAAATTTCCCGCGCCTATGCGAAGCTTGTCATGGACAGCGGCCAACAGGATACGATTTCATTTGCCGTGCGCTCTTCCGCAACCGCGGAGGATCTGGAAAATGCTTCGTTCGCTGGTCAGCAGGAAACGCTGCTGAATATCAACGGACTGGAATCCTTGCTGGAAGCCGTCAAAATTGTCTTTGCTTCTTTGTATAACGATCGCGCTATCGCGTATCGTGTGCATCAGCATTTTCCGCATGACAAGGTCTACCTGTCCGCCGGTATCCAGAAAATGGTGCGCAGCGATCTGGGTGCAAGCGGCGTCATGTTCACGTTGGACACCGAGTCGGGTTTTCGTGATGCTGTTTTTATTACCGCGGCTTACGGATTGGGTGAGACTATCGTGCAGGGGACTGTCAATCCGGATGAGTTTTATGTGTACAAACGCGGCCTTGAGAAGGGTTATCCCGCTATACTTTCCCGGCGGCTTGGCGGCAAAGCGATCGAAATGATTTATGGCGATGCGGCCAACGGTGATAAGGCCGCCACGGTGACGCGAGAGGTTGACAGTGTCCGCCGCATGCGATTCTGCCTGACTGACGAGCAGGTTGAAGCGCTTGCGCGTCAGGCTGTGATTATCGAACAGCATTATGGACGTCCGATGGATATTGAATGGGCGCTGGACGGCGCGGATGGGCGACTGTATATCGTGCAGGCGCGTCCGGAGACTGTCGAAAGCCGCAGCAGCGCGGTGCTGGAACGCTACAGATTGAACGGCAAGGGAACGGTGCTGGCCGAAGGCCGGGCGATCGGCCAGAAAATAGGCCAGGGAACGGCGCGGTTGATCAAGGGTGTTGACCAGATGAACAAGATCCAGGCGGGTGATGTGCTTGTGACCGATATGACCGATCCGGACTGGGAACCCATCATGAAACGGGCGGCTGCCATTGTCACCAACCGGGGTGGGCGAACCTGCCATGCGGCGATTATTGCCCGGGAAATGGGTATTCCTGCGGTGGTGGGTTGCGGTGATGCGACGGAAAAAATCGCCGATGGCGCGCCAGTCACGGTTTCGTGCGCCGAGGGTGATAGCGGGTTTGTGTATGACGGCCTATTGCCGTTTGAGCATACCACTGCCGCGACGGACAATCTGCCCGAATTGCCGGTAAAAATCATGATGAACGTGGGTAATCCGTCGTACGCCTTTTCATTTTCGCGCATGCCGAATCAAGGTGTCGGCTTGGCGAGGCTGGAATTCATCATCAGCAACATGATCGGCATTCATCCCAAAGCTTTGCTGGAATTTGACCGGTTGCCCGAAAATCTGAAGAATCAACTCGCCAGCGCTATCGCGGGTTACGGTAGTCCGGTCGATTTTTATGTAGACAAACTGACCGAGGGCATTGCAACGCTGGCCGCGGCTTTTTATCCCAATCCGGTGATCGTGCGTACCTCTGATTTCAAATCGAACGAGTACGCCAATCTGCTTGGCGGCGATCGCTACGAACCGCATGAAGAAAATCCCATGATCGGCTTCCGGGGCGCGTCGCGTTATCTATCCCCAGATTTCCGCGACTGTTTTGAACTGGAGTGCAAAGCGTTGCGCAAGGTGCGTGATGACATGGGACTGACCAACGTCGAAGTCATGATTCCATTTTGCCGTACGCTTGAAGAGGCGGAGCAGGTCACCGCTTTGCTCGCGTCACAAGGGCTTGAACGCGGCAAGAATGGCCTGCGGCTGATCATGATGTGCGAAATTCCGTCCAACGCGGTGCTGGCGGAGGCGTTTTTACAGTATTTCGACGGCTTTTCAATCGGTTCGAACGATCTGACGCAACTGACGCTGGGTATCGACCGCGATTCCGGGCTGGTTTCGCATCTGTTCGACGAACGCAATCCGGCTGTCAAGCAACTGCTGAAGATGGCGATTGACGCATGTCACAGGCAAAACAAATATATTGGCATATGCGGGCAGGGGCCGTCGGATTATCCGGATTTCGCCGCCTGGCTGTTTGAGCAGCGTATCAGCAGCCTGTCGCTCAATCCCGATTCGGTGATACAGACGTGGCTCAATCTCGCCGATCTGGCCGGGATTCGGCGTTCCGTATGAGTGAGCAAAAGCGCACGGTCTTCTATCTGTCCGACAGGACCGGTATTACCGCTGAAACGCTGGGTCACAGTCTGTTGACACAGTTTGATAACATCGCCTGGGAAACGGTCAATGTGCCGTTTCTCGACAGCGTTGAAAAAGCCGCTGCGGTCAGGGAGCAAATCGATCAGGCGGCTAGACGCGATGGTTGCAGGCCGCTGGTTTTCAGCACGTTGCTCAGGCCGGAAATTCTGGAAGTCATTAAGCAGGCCGATTGCCGCATTTTTGATTTTTTTGAAACGTTTATCCGTTCCATCGAGGAAGAATTGCACCAGCCTTTTGTCCGCATGGCGGGCCGCTCACACGGTTTGCAGCATCATTTGTCGTATTTCAAGCGCATTGCGGCGATTAATTATGTGCTGGCGCATGATGACGGCGTTAACCCGCGCAACTTCGACGCCGCCGAGATCATTCTGACCGGCGTGTCGCGCTCCGGTAAAACGCCCACCTGCCTGTATCTTGGGTTGCAGTACGGCATCGCGGCAGCGAATTATCCCTTGACGCCGGATGACATGTGCATCAATCAGCCGCCAGCATTGCCAGAAGTGTTGCAACCGGTCAAAGCAAAACTGTTTGGCTTGACACTGAGCGCGGCGCAGCTTCATTTTATCCGCAGCGAACGCCGCCCCGGCAGTCAGTATGCTTCGCTGGCGCAATGCGCGCAGGAAATTGAATGGCAGGAATCGCTGTTTCAACGTTACCATATCCCGTTTCTGGATACGACGCGCATTTCCATCGAGGAAATCAGCGCGATCATCCTGAATCGCAGCGGCTTGAAACGGCGGCTGTATGGATAGCCGTACGAAATAGACAAAGGATCACAGGATGACGCTTAGAATACTCGCAATCAGCACCGCGCTTGGCGCGACCTTGCTGTTAACCGGCGGTTGTGCAACCTACCGAACCATTTCCGCTGTAAAGTATGGCGATTCGAGCCCGAGAATTTATAGCGGTACTTCGCTTAACCTTTACGCGATCTCGAATAACCATTCCGCATTGAGCAGGTTGGGCGTGGAACCTCCGGCGTGCCCGGTGCTCGACCTGCCCGCGAGCTTCGCGCTGGATACGTTCATTCTGCCGGTCACCGTATCATCGGTGATAACCGAGCGACTGCGGCTTTAGACTGGTGTCGAAACCGGAGAAGGTTCTGCTTCAGCAAGCGATTTTTAATTAGCGCAATCAAGCGTGTGAATAGCTGCGAAATGTCAACAGATCCTAACTGTTGTTGATTTCTTCCTGTGCTTTGGTAAATGCATCGAAAAATGTGATCTTGATGCGTGTATCGCGTGCACCCATAAACAATCCGGATAAGATCAGAAATCCTGCGCACGTGATCCAGTGCAAGCTGTTGTGTTCCTGTTTCACAAAATTTTCCTGGCTGAACGCGGTGCCGCAATCGCGTTTCAAGTCACGCAGGGCGTGAATTAATTCCTCGTGGCTGCGGCCGAAATGCTTTGCAATAATTTTTGTGTCAGTCACCGCCTTATTATGTGTAGTGCTTACTATTTTTTCCATGGTTGTCTCCGTTTATATCTGATATTAAAACCAAACCAGAAGCTGCCAGACCAACGATCCATACCGCATGCATTAACAGTTACTTCGGTTGTCAATCCGGAAGATATCGTTTGCCATTGCTGCCATCACTGTGTCTTTCTTCAGTGGTTTAATTTTGCATAACCTTATCCCGGATTTGGCGCTGTAAAAATTGTCCTTTGGTCATATTTTTGAAAATGCATCCACTTGCATTGGATGGACAGAGTGTCCGGTTGGCTAGATATGGTTTAGTTCATCGTTACAATTAACGAAAGAAAAACGGTATTTTCAGCGCGTCGGAATCGTTGCTCAGCACCTTCAGAATTTTTTAATCCTAGAAACCTCAGTTGAATGGGATTTAGAGTGCGTTGATTTTTATTTCCGGCAAGGCGCAATGAGGCGTAATAACGCGTTATTACAACGAATTGCAACGTAGCCGGAATTAAAAAGCAGCGTGCTATAAATACCATAGTGTGACTCACCATTTGGGTGAGCGGGTATTGCTCAGGTTGTTCTATTTATTCATGCTGTTAGCCATCGCGGATAACGGTCAACTGAGGTTTCTAGGTTAATACATTGTTTTAAATGAAACGGCTGTGCTGCCCATGTCAATGGGTTCAGGCTCGTTTGGTTTTTTTGATGGTGATCGCTTGTGACTATTCTGCTGAACTGCTGAAATTGTTCACACCGAGAATCCATCCGATTGTGCGAAGCGAATCGATCTGCGTCGATTGGTATCAGTAAGAATTGGTTGCAAATGATAACAATTATCATTTATAATGCTAATTGTACTGCTCTTTATGCTCTCATTAAGCCCTTATCTGAGCTGTATGACCGCACCAATCAGCGCAGCAGCATGCGTAGCCGGATGATTGGATTTGGAAATAGTTAGTTTAAATCTTTGACGAACTACCCAGCACACCGCTGTTTTCATCCTTTCTCCTTTGTGGCATTGATGGTGTGCTGGTTTTTTTTTGCCTTTCCGATGTGTGCCCCGGTGTTAACAATTCCGCGTTGAATAGCAACCGCTCGTCAATTAAACGCGGACCATTCCACGATCCCGGTATACGCCGTCAGTAAGATAACGCAGCCGAACACAATCCGGTACCATGCGAAAACCGTGAAATCATGGTTACTGATAAAGCGAATCAGGCCGCGTACTGCGATGAGCGCACTGAAGAAAGCGGCGACGAAACCGGTGGCAAACATGCCGATATCATCGAATTCCAGGATGGCGCGGTTTTTGTAGACATCATAAAACGTTGCGGCGAACATGACCGGAATAGCGAGGAAGAAGGAAAACTCCGCGGCGGCTTTGCGTGACAGGCCGAACAACAGACCGCCGATGATGGTCGCGCCGGAGCGGGATGTACCCGGAATCAGCGCCAGGCATTGCGCACAGCCGACTTTCAGTGCATGTTTCCAGTCCATGTCATCGATTTGCTCGACTTCAATCCGATGATCACGCCGCTCCGCCCACAAGATTACAATGCCGCCGATCACCAGTGCTGTCGCCACGGATAACGGGTTAAACAGATACTGCTTGATGACGTCGATAAACAGCAGGCCCAGTAGGGCTGCGGGCATGAAAGCGATGAACAGATTCAGTACAAAGCGCTGCGCGGACCGGTCGGAACCGATGCCCATCACGACACCGGCGATTTTCTGGCGGTATTCCCAGCAGACCGCCAGAATCGCACCCAGCTGGATTGCGATCATGAACACCTTTTCCCGGTCGCTGTTGAAATCGAGCAGGTCGCCAACCAGAATCAGGTGACCGGTTGAAGAAATGGGCAGAAATTCGGTCAACCCCTCGACGATGCCGAGAATCAGCGCTTTGAATAGCAGAGTGAGATCCATTTCGATGGTTGTTGTTGATTTTAGTTGATTAGATAAGATATTGAATATGTTTACAATTTGTTGTAAATCTCCGCGCCTTTTTCCTTGAATTCCGCCGATTTTTGCGCCATGCCCTGTTTAAGCGCTTCGTTTTCGGCGATTCCCTGGCTGGCGGCGTAATCGCGCACATCCTGAGTGATTTTCATCGAACAGAAGTGCGGTCCGCACATCGAGCAGAAATGCGCGACTTTTGCGCCTTCCTGCGGCAGGGTTTCGTCGTGAAACTGCATTGCTTTGTCGGGATCGAGACTCAGATTGAACTGATCTTCCCAGCGGAATTCGAAACGTGCCTTGGACAAAGCATTGTCGCGGATTTGCGCACCGGGATGACCCTTGGCGAGATCGGCGGCATGCGCGGCGATTTTATAGGTGATAATGCCGTCCTTGACGTCGTCCTTGTCCGGCAAGCCGAGGTGTTCTTTCGGCGTGACGTAGCAGAGCATTGCGGTGCCGTACCAGCCGATCATCGCCGCGCCGATGGCGGAAGTGATATGGTCATAACCGGGTGCGATATCGGTTGTCAGCGGCCCCAGTGTATAGAAAGGCGCCTCGTCGCAATGTTTGAGCTGCAAATCCATGTTTTCCTTGATCAAATGCATCGGCACATGGCCGGGGCCTTCAATCATGGTTTGTACGTCGTGTTTCCAGGCGATTTTGGTCAATTCGCCCAGCGTTTTCAGTTCGGCGAACTGCGCTTCGTCGTTGGCGTCATAGATCGAGCCCGGACGCAGGCCGTCGCCGAGCGAAAAGCTGACATCATAGGCTTTCATGATTTCACAGATTTCTTCGAAATGCGTATACAGAAAGCTTTCCTGGTGATGCGCCAGGCACCATTTCGCCATGATCGAGCCGCCGCGTGAGACGATGCCGGTCATGCGTTTCGCGGTCATTGGCACATACGCCAGGCGCACGCCCGCATGGATGGTGAAATAATCGACGCCCTGTTCCGCCTGCTCAATTAGCGTGTCACGGAAAATTTCCCAAGTCAGTTCTTCCGCCTTGCCGTCGACTTTTTCCAGCGCCTGATAAATCGGCACGGTGCCGATGGGTACCGGACTGTTGCGGATGATCCATTCGCGCGTTTCATGAATATTCTTGCCGGTGGACAAATCCATCACCGTGTCGCCGCCCCAGCGAATTGCCCAGGTCATTTTTTCAACTTCTTCCTGTATGCTCGAGCCGAGCGCGGAATTGCCGATATTGGCGTTGATTTTTACGAGAAAATTACGTCCGATAATCATCGGTTCGGACTCCGGATGGTTGATGTTCGCCGGGATGATCGCGCGGCCACGCGCCACTTCGTCGCGGACAAATTCCGGTGTGATTTTTCCCGGCAGAACCGCGCCAAAGTGCTGGCCGGCATGCTGCCGCGTCAGAAGATCATGGCTTTCGCTGCCGAACATTTCATAGCGCTGATTTTCGCGAATGGCGATGAATTCCATTTCGGGAGTGACAATGCCCTGACGCGCATAGTGCATTTGTGTTACATTTCTACCCGCTACGGCGCGGCGCGGCTGGCGTTGCAAATTGAATCGCATGTCGGCCAGCTTGGGATCCTGCAGCCGCGCGCGGCCATAAGCAGAGCTTAAGCCCTGCATCCGTTCGGTATCGCCCCGCGAATTGATCCATTGTTCGCGTAATGGCGGCAAGCCGGAGCGGATATCGATGCGCGCAGCCGGGTCGGTATAGGGGCCGGAGGTATCGTAAACCCAGATCGGCGGATTTTTTTCCGCCCCGCTGCCGGTCATGGTGTCGGTCTGCCTGATTTCGCGCATTGGCACCTGAATATCCGGACGTGAACCCTGCACATAGACTTTACGTGAGTTGGGTAAAGGTTTTACCGCGGCTTCATCGACAGTAGCCGTGGCGCTGGAAAAATTTTTTTGATTTAAAACTGTAATACTCATGAAGATGCTCCTTAATAGAATGCCATAAAGAGCAGGAGGACGGGCTCCAGCTTCCCTACGGCGGCATTATCCGCGTCAGGTGATAAGGGACTTTCTCACCAAAGTTCCAAAAATTCAGGAAATGGACCCCTAGCTGATGCTGTGAAGCTAATGGAAATATGAAATAATTGCAAGTATATTACTTTTTCGACAAGAAAGCCTATGAACATTGAAACGAATCCTGAACAAGCGCTTGAGATAGCCCGCTACAAAATGATTGTCCAGCAAATCCGCCCGTGGTATGTGATTGATGATGAAGTGCTTGATTTGCTGTATGAAGTCCGCCGTGAGGAATTTGTTCCGCAGGTTTATCGCCAAGCCGCTTTTGTTGACATGAAGATACCGCTGGGACAGGAACAAGTGATGCTCGAACCGAAAATGGAAGCGCGCATCGTACAGGCATTGCGCATCAGAAAAACAGATAAAATTCTTGAGGTCGGCACGGGTTGCGGCTACATGACTGCGCTGCTGGCAAAGCTCGGCGCGCATGTCTATAGCATCGAAATCGTACCTGAATTTAAGAAAATGGCCGAAGCCAATCTGAAAGCGCACAACATCGAGAATGTCACGCTCGAACAGGGCGATGCCGCGCGCGGGTGGCCAGCGCATGCGCCTTATGATGTGATTGTCATCACGGCGTCGACGCCGGTGTTGCCCGACAACTTCAAAAGCGAATTGAATGTCGGCGGCCGCTTGTTTGCCATTGTGGGTGAAGATCCCGTAATGCAGGCTGAATTGATTACCTGTGTCGCGCCAGGTGAATTCACGGTAACAAAAGTGTTCGAAACCAGCATCCCTGCGCTGATCAACGCCGAGCAGGCGGAAAGGTTCGTGTTTTGAGTTTCGATATGGAAATTATTCTTAATACCAGATAACCCCACAATGTCCGTTTTATCCAAAGCGCCATACCAGCGATGATGATTAGAATCACGCGCAGCGCATTTTTATGGCTCGTTTTATTGACAGGAATAATTTGCAGCGCCGCATCGAATGCTTCCAATCTGATGGATATCTACCATGAAGCATTGGAAAAAGATGCGCAATATCAGTCCGCACGCGCGGCCTATCAGGCTGTCCAGGAAAAGATAGCGCAGGGCAGAGCCGGATTCCTGCCAAATATTAACCTGTCATTCACCCGTCAGGTACAGGAAGTCGACACCACACTGGGGCCGGCTGTGACGATTCAGAATCGGGGGCTTGTGCTTTCAGCGACTCAGCCCATTGTGCGTTTTGAAAATTTCATTATCTATGCTCAGGCCAAAACACAAGTATCTCAGGCCGAGTCGCAGTTTGTCATTGCCGCGCAGGATTTGATCCTGCGCGTCGCTCAGGCGTATTTCAACGTGCTCGATGCGCAGGTCGACGTCGAAGTCGCCGAGGCGCAGAAGGAAGCCATACATAAACAACTGGAACAGGCCAAGCGCAATTTCGAGGTCGGCATTGCAACGATTGTCGATACCAACGAAGCACAGGCGCGTTTTGATCTGACGTTGTCCCAGGAAATCGCCGCACAGAATGCGCTGGAAATCAGTAAACGCACTTTGCAGGGCATCATCAATCGCTTTCCCGGACAGCTTGCCCGCACCCATGAAGTGACTGCCGACCTGCCCGCTCTGCGTTACGGCGGTATGGATGAGTGGGTCAACGTTGCCGAATTACAAAACTTCGCGTTGAAGGTTCAGCAGGCGGCTTACGAACTGGCCGCCCAGGAAGTCAAAAAAGTTTGGACGCAGCATTATCCGACAGTTGATCTGGTTGCTCAATACAGTGATCAGACCGGTGTTGGCGGTGCAATTACCGGGCGTGGTATTGATCTGACTTCCAAATCAATCGGCGTGCAGGTAAATCTGCCGATATTCCAGGGCGGGAGTACGCAGTCGCGCGTCCGTGAAGCGGTTGCCAATCAGGAAAAAGCGCGCCATGATCTGGAGAATGCGCACCGCAACACGGTACTGCAGGTGCGTCAACACTACCTGAATGTCACCAATGGCATCGCTCAGGTAAAAGCGCTGACGCAGGCGTTGATCTCCAGTAAGACGCAACTGGACTCGACCATGATGGGGCAGGAGGTGGGCGTTCGCACAGAGGTCGATGTACTGAATGCTCAACAGCAATTTTATTCAGCGCGGCGTGATCTGGCCAAGGCCTATCACGGTTATCTGATGTCCAGACTGCGCCTGAGTGCGGAAGCGGGTGAGCTCGATGAGGAAGTATTACAGCAGATTAACGCCATGTTGCGGGGCTGACCAGATCAGAAATAGCATCCGTTTGTCTCCGGAAATTCAAATTTTGTCACACGACTGATTTACAGATTACCAGTCGTAAGCTTCGTGGAATGATAGAATGGCATCGAAGCTGGCCAGGCAGTCGCTGCCTGTTGCGTTTCGGTGCGGCAGGGAGAGGAAAGTCCGGACTCCACAGAGCGGGATGTCGGCTAACGGCCGAACGCCGTGAGGCGAGGAACAGGGCCACAGAGACGAGCGTATTTAGTTACGGTGAAACGCGGTAACCTCCATCCGGAGCAAGACCAAATAGGCAGGCGATGATGCGGCTCGCGGAGCCTGCGGGTAGGTTGCTTGAATGTACGGGTAACCGTGCATCTAGATGAATGACTGTCCATGACAGAATCCGGCTTACCGGCCAGCTTCCTTTGCGTTTTGCCGGATTACATACAATCGGCATCATCATGCTGCCAGCAAAAACGTGTGAACTGCGGCAATTTGCCGCATTCCCAAGCGCCTCGATCTTGTCGATAATCGGAAACCCTGTTTCTTTCCTCTTGTTTTTTAACCACACTGTTTTGCGTTGAATCCCGATAATCCGCGCCACTGTAAACCACGTGTGATGAATTTTATTTATTGCTTTTCGAGACCTTTGCATGGCTACTACGCGGCACGATAATTGCGTTAAAATTTTGCGAAAAATGCTCTTTACCCCGCGTAAACGCCGCTTTTTCGCAAATTTTTGCCTTATTCTCGTACCGCTCATGACGCCGTGCAAAGGTCTCAAATAGTTTTTCCTGAGGGTAAATCCGCTAAGCGTGAGGGCAAGGTGTTTTTCCTCAAGCTGCAATAGAGAATATTCCCGGCTGCGGATTAAAGTTTCGTGCCTACAGGTCGATGGAACAGCTTTATTACTCACAGCACGTATCGGTATTATGAAAATAACAGTGAACTACCAGTCCGGGCATCGGCAATCATTTATTGTTCCCAGGAATATGCTGGCCCTGGATTTTCGCAAACGGGCCGAAGAAGTCGGTGGAAAGATTGAGAATATAGAATTTTCGTTATCCAAAAACCAGGTCGGCTTTTATAGCTCGGAAATCAAAGAATCCATACTCCATCCAGACTAATTCCTTGTGTTTTGCAAAGAAACCCAGGACAGCAATGGTTGCTGTTATATTTCGATTCATGATTGTTAATTGATTGAAGGGACTTTGCAAAGCCTCTGACTTTCTGAAATCCGGCGAAAAAATTCGCGGTTTCAATTCAGTTCAATTAGCTTTTTCGAGACCTTTGCACGGCGTCATGAGCAGTACGAGAATAAGGCAAAAATTTGCGAAAAAGCGGAGTTTACACAGAGTAAATGAGCATTTTTCACAAATTTTTAACGCAATTATCGTGCCGCGTAGTAGCCGTGCAAAGGTCTCTTTTCATGAATTTCTGCGGGAAAGTGCAAGATTTAATTTGGAATCACCTCGCATGCTGGTTTTAAGACGGATTTGTCCTGTTTCATCAAACTTTCAGTAAAGAATCCGGGTAATCTTATCTGATCACACGCCATGGCTTGTAGAACACGCCGGGCATGCGCTTTCGCTGAATCTCGATAGCGCAGGATTTTGCCGCCGAATCAGCGCACCTGACCACCCTAAGCTTTGCCCCGCATCGAGTCGGCAATCCGACTCGATTCCAGTTTCATTCAGCAACGTCATTCTCGGACAGCTTCTTGTTGGTCATGTATTATCTGGCCTGTTGAATAAAAAAAGATAATGTGATTTTCTTTTATTTGGTGCCATTTTTATCGTGCAACTGGTTGTTGGAAATTGTGTTCCAGGCAATCGGCACGAGTTGGAAGCAGCTGGAAAAAGAAGTGCTATCAATAGATTATGATGGCACCATGTTAAATGGTGTTTTGTTTTGCGATGTGATTTGTTATCATAAGCGTTCATTTTTGCGAATAAATCCAGTGTAGGCTATGCGACAAACCAAAACTGTTTACATCGTCTTAACTTGTGTCTTATATGCTTTTCTGATTGTTGGTTGCGGTTCTTTACCCGATAAAAGTGCAAACAATTATCAGCTAAAATCGAAACCGATTACCAAAAATACCGGACCGCGGAAAGCGGTTGTCAATGAACTATACCAGCAGCATCGTGAATGGCAGGGTGTTCGTTATCGCCTTGGCGGCACAGGCAGATCAGGTATAGACTGTTCAGCATTTGTTCAATTGACGTACAAAACAAGACTCGGTATTCACTTGCCCAGGACTGCGCGCCAGCAATCCAGACTGGGTGCTGAAATTCGCAAACATCAACTGGCGCCGGGTGATCTGGTTTTTTTTAGAACCGGACCCACATCCAAGCATGTCGGTATTTATCTCGAGAAAAATAAATTCCTTCATGCATCGCAACGTAAAGGCGTGACAATATCGCGTTTAGATAACGCTTATTGGCAATCCAAGTACTGGAAATCTGTTCGGCTGTAAAATAAGCAAAGCCAGATGAGCCGGCTTGTACTGCAAATACCGCCCATCGTTGTGTTAACCGTATTCGTGATTCTGATGTGGTATGCAGAATTGCTTTTTCCATTTCTTGCACTGGCATTTGGTCTTCATTCTTCTGTGCCGGTGCTGGTCGCTTTCTTGGGACTTTTTCTGATTTTCATAAGCAGTATTACTTTTTATCGATGCGGTACAACCCTGAATCCGTTGAAGCCGGAATTAACCTCAACGCTGGTTACATCAGGGCCTTATCGCTATAGTCGTAATCCGATTTACGTAGGCTTGGCATTGATGCTTTTGGGTTGGGGTGTTTATTTGCAAAATCTTGCATCATTATTCTGTGTGCTGGTATTTGTGCTTTATATCAATCGATTTCAGATCTTTCCCGAGGAAGAATCGCTTGCGCAGAAATTTGGCGACGAATTTGAAATTTATAAATCCAGTGTAAATCGCTGGCTGTAAGATAGCGTGTATGGATTTTTAAACGGTGAAACCAATCAGTGGAAAAAGAAATGAATGAATTTAATCAGAAGTTGCAAAAAAACAAGCTGTTAACGCGGGCGCTATTTATGGTTTTCTTTATCATTGTTTATAGTATTTCTAAATTTCTTGTTATTGGGTTTGCAATATTTCAACTTATTACCCTTCTGATGACAGAGAAACTAAACACCCAGATACTGGGATTCACGCAAGGCTTGAGTCTTTATATTTTCCAAATCACGCAGTTTGTGACATTCAACAGTGAAACAAAGCCTTTTCCATTTAGCGCATGGCCCAATGATAAAGACGTGTTAAACAACGCTCGGGAAGCGGGCAATAATAAATTGGATTAGCGAGTCTTTTTCAGTGATCAAGCCAGTGTTCCAGACCCAGCGTATTCAAACGGATATCTGAAGACAATAAATTGGTAATATCTTCTTCGGGCAAGGTGCAGCCATGGGATCTGATGCGCTGTAATAGCAGTGCCTGCAATGCCGCACGGATTGCATCGAATCTACGGGTTGTGGCCAAGTCGGGGTAATTTTGTGCATTTTTTGCGATGCTGACATGAGCGTCTATCAGTTCGTGCATCGATTCCGCGTGTTGTTCCAGATGGCCAATGCGGCTGTAGTGTGTCAGAAAAGCATATTCCGGATTAAAACGCATGATGCGATCAATGGACGCATGCGCCGCATCGGGATCGAACTGAACTGGCGTAGTGGTGGGAAATACAAATTCCATGCTATTGACATCCAGTTCGCGATATGAAACGCCAAACGTATCGCCGGTAAAAAATGAATTGCTCTTTTCATCATAAATGCAATTGTGATGGCGTGCATGTCCGGGAGTATCAAGAAACAGCAGTGAGCGGCCATTCAGTTCTATTCTGCTTTCATCCGGTGCCTCGATGATGCGCTTTTTGTCGATGGGATATATTTCGCCATAAACACGTTTAAATTCAGCTTCGCCATAAACAGCGATTGCGCCGGAAACCAATTTGTCGGGATTCGCCATGTGACGGGCGCCACGTGGGTGTACCACGAGCTTGGCATTGGGGAAGGCGCGCATGCAATGGCTTGCGCCACCTGCGTGATCCAAATGAATGTGGGTAAGAATAATATAGTCTACGTCCTCAACCGTCAGATTCTTTTCCTGAAGAACGCTGAGAACGCCGGGGATGGAGGAGGCCGTGCCGGTGTCGATCAGTGCTATTTTTCCATTTTCGACAATCAGGTGAATGGCGGCGCGTTTGGGGCGGTGAAATTGCGCGTCTATTGCGCTGATGCCATCAGAATAATCAGTAACGAGCGAAAGTGTCATAAATGGAGCAATAATTTTGTTTTATGTGATGAGTCAATTTGTCTGTCTTAACTGGTCCAGGATCGCCGGATTTTCAAGCGTGGAGACATCCTGGGTTATTTCTTCGCCTTTCGCGAGCGCACGCAAAAGACGCCGCATGATTTTTCCGGATCGTGTTTTCGGTAAATTTTCACCGAAGCGTATTTCTTCCGGTTTTGCAATCGGGCCAATTTCACGGGCTACCCAATCACGCAACTGCTGAGTAATACGGTTTACTTCGTCGCCTTCGGGATAATCACCTTTCAGCACAACAAAGGCGACAACAGCCTCGCCTTTGACCTCATGCGGTTTACCAACAACGGCTGCTTCTGCGACCAAAGGATTGGCGACCAGTGCTGATTCAATTTCCATGGTACCCAGACGGTGTCCGGAAACATTGAGTACGTCGTCAATACGCCCCATAATCCAGAAATAACCGTCTTCATCGCAATGGGCCGAATCTCCGGCCAGATAATATTTACCGCCGCCAATTTCCTCCGGGAAATAGGCTTTCTTGAAACGTTCCGGATCGCGCCATAAGGTGCGGATTTGTGATGGAAATGGTTTCTTGATGACCAGGAATCCGCCTTTTCCTTTTTCAACATCATGACCGGCCTCGTCGACGATTGCCGCAAAAATGCCCGGCAGCGGCAATGTGCATGAACCGGGTTTGAGCGGTGCAACACCTGGGAGTGGTGCAATCATATGGCAACCGGTTTCCGTCTGCCACCATGTATCCACAATCGGGCAGCGCGAATGGCCTACTTTTTCATAAAACCACATCCATGCTTCGGGATTGATCGGTTCGCCCACTGAACCCAGCAACCGTAGCGAGGATAAATCGTAATTGTCGGGCAAATCCGCACCCAATTTGATCAGCGAACGAATCGCTGTAGGCGCTGTGTAGAATGTGGTGACCTTGTGTTTTTCAATGATTTCCCAGAATCTTCCGGCGTGCGGATAGGTGGGCACACCTTCAAAAATAATTTGTGTTGCGCCCATCGCCAATGGTCCGTAGGTTACATAGCTGTGGCCGGTAATCCAGCCGACATCCGCGGTGCACCAGAAAATATCAGACGGTTTGTAGTCGAAAACCCAATGCATGCTGACCATCGTGCCAAGCAGATAACCGGCGCTTGAATGCTGTACGCCTTTCGGTTTGCCCGTGGATCCGGAGGTATACAGTGTAAACAGTGGATGCTCGGCATTGATCCATTCAGGTTCGCATTGCGTATCTGCGTTTTCGGTAATTTCATGCCACCAGACATCGCGCTGAGGGTTGAAAGGCACTTTTGCGCCCGACCGCTGAAAAACAACGACGGTTTTAACCGACTCGGTATTGCCCATGCCGATAGCTTCGTCCACGGTTGCTTTAAGCGCATGACACTTGCCGCCGCGCACCTGTTCGTCCGCTGTGATTACGGCTTTGGCGCCCGCGTCAACAATGCGTTCGTGCAGGCTTTTTGATGAAAATCCGCCGAATACAACGGAGTGAATTGCGCCAATTCGTGCACAGGCTTGCATTGCGACGACAGCTTCAATACGCATCGGCATATAAATAATAACGCAATCGCCTTTCTGGATATTCTGTGCCTTCAGTGCATTGGCCAGTCTGCACACTTGCTGATGAAGGTCCCGGTAAGTGATATGTATCACTTTGCCGTCGTCGGCTTCAAAAATAATAGCGACTTTATCGGGCTGGGTTGTCAAATGGCGATCGAGGCAGTTGTATGAAATATTCAGTTCGCCATCGCTAAACCACTTGAAAAATGGTGCGTTGCTGTCATCCAGTATCTGTGTAAACGGCTTGCGCCAGATTAAATGTGTTTTAGCCTGTTGCGCCCAGAATAATGGATAATCCTCTCGAGCTTGACGGCAAAGCACCGCATAGGCTTCCATGCCGGATACATTGGCTTGCTGAATAAAATCCCTGGCGGGTGGAAAAATGCGTGATTCATTTAAAACGGATTCAATGGTTGACATAGTTGACTACTCCAGTAAATCGCAAATTTACAGTCTTTTTTTGCTCTGTTTCGCGTTTGAGATAGCTTGATAAAATACTACAGTTTCTTGAAAGGGATCCCCAGGAGGCTGTCCGAGAATAGACTGATCTACTGCGGACGATTCTGGCTGGCTGGATTTTTCGATCCTTTTCGTTGAATAGAATGACTATTCGCCTCAAATGATCGAAAAATCCCGCTCAACCAGCCTCGCCCTCGCTACGATCGCTATTCTCGGACAGCCTCCTAAAGTTTCCTCGCCACGATCCGACAATAAGTCGAACGGCGTATTTTTGAATACGCCGTTGTGTTGAGTATGATTGTACCATTCACCTTCAGTCTCGCCACTGAAATCTAATTTCGCGAAGGATTTTCTGAGTTAATGATAAAAAAGATCTCGATTGGTGAAGTGCGTTTAGGTATGTACATCCATAAGGTAAGTGACAATTGGATGGATCATCCATTTTGGAAGAACGCTTTCCTGCTCACCGAGCAAGCGGAACTGGAAAAATTGCAGGGCTGCGGTTTGAAAGAATTATGGATTGATACATCCAAAGGGCTGGATGTGCAGCACGGGAATACCGGGGAAACCGATAAGCCGGTGATCCCGGAATCCGTTCAGCCGTTGCCGGTGGAACAAAAAATTGAAAAAGTAGCACTGGCCAATGAATTGGTCGCGGCCAGGAAAGTGCATGCTAAAACCAAAGCTGTGGTCGTCTCGATGTTCAATGATGTACGTATGGGTAAGTCGGTTCAAGTGAAAGAAGCACTTACCCTGGTGGATGAAATCCACTTGTCCATGGAGCGGAATTCAAATGCCTTGATGAGCCTGATACGGCTAAAAACCGCCGATGAATATACTTATCTGCATTCCGTGGCGGTATGCGTGCTGATGGTGGCGCTTGGCAAACAGCTCGGATTGCGCGGAGAAGAATTAAAACAGGTTGGTGTTGCCGGGCTGCTGCATGACATCGGCAAGATGGCCGTGCCGCATGAAATCTTGAACAAGCCGGATAAGCTGACAGACGAAGAATTTGATATTGTCAAAAATCATCCTCGCAGAGGCTGGGAAATTCTGCAAGCCGTTTATCAGGTTGATGCGCCGGCACTCGATGTGTGTTTACACCATCATGAGCGCATGGATGGAAAAGGTTATCCGGAAAGACTCTCGGCTGATACGTTGACATTGCATGCACGCATGGGAGCTGTTTGTGATGTGTATGACGCCCTCACTTCAGATCGGTGCTATAAAAAAGGCTGGGAACCGGCTGAAGCCATAAGAAAAATGGCTTCGTGGAGGAATGGCCATTTTGATGAAACTGTTTTTCGTGCGTTCGTTAAAACGATTGGTATTTATCCCGTTGGGACATTGCTAAAACTTAAATCAGAACGTTTGGGCGTGGTTATCGAGCAGTCTGAGAAAAGCCTCCTGATGCCGGTGGTTAAAATCTTTTTTTCTGCGCGCACGAATGGGCATATTCCTGTGGAAATAATTGATATATCAAAATCAGAGGACAGCATTGTGAGTGTGGAGAGCCCAGCGCAATGGGGGCTTGATCCAGGAAAAATCTAACTTTTTAGAGACACCCTAACGCGTATTCCGGTTTTGTGATTATAACTGGGCAAGCAGTTCAATCGCCCAGTTGACGCCAAAGCCGGTAACCTCACTGCCGACTGCGCCCAGTCCATCCTCGTGGTTACTGGCTGAAAGGTCCATATGTATCCATGGTGTATCTTGAACAAATCGGTTTAAAAAGCGGGCAGCAAGAATGTGATCAAAATCGCCGCCGATCGTGCACTGCTTGAGATCCGCAATTTTGCTTTCCAGACTTTCGTCATAATCCGGGTCCATAGGAAAAACGCATACGCGCTCACCACTTTTTTTACCTGCATTGACGGCCTTCTGGGCCAGACTCTCCTGGTTGGCGAAAATGCCGCAATATCTCGAGCCCAGTGCAGTATGCATACTGCCGGTCAAGGTTGCGAAATCGATAATAATGTCGGGTTTTTGTTTTTCCGCGAGTGTCAAGGTGTCCGCCAGCACCATGCGTCCTTCCGCATCGGTATGCACAATTTCTATGGTCAATCCATTCAGCGCGGTGATCACGTCATTTTGTTTGTAAGCTTGTGGGCTGATATGGTTTTGTGCAATGGCCAGCCAGCAGTCGATTTCTATGGGTAATCCGGCGCGCGTTATCGCCAGCAGAATGCCCAATGCCACGGCTGATCCGTTCATGTCTTCATGCATGCCTTGCATGTAGCGCGCCGGTTTTAAATTGTGTCCGCCGGTATCAAAGCAGATTCCTTTCCCGACAAGCGCGATATGCCGGGATGCTTTCTGTTTGCCGGAGTAATGCAGGTGAACAATTGCAGCATCGTCGGTGCCGCTGCCCTGGGCAACCGCCACAAAAGCACCCGCGCCCATTTGCCGGAGTTTGCTCAATGGATATTCCTGATAAACCCATCCTTCATTGCTTGACAATTTCTGGATTTGCTCGCGATAGGTCGCCGGTGTCAATTCGTTAGGTGGTAATGCCGTCAGGCCGCGCGCTAGCAGATTGCCTTCGGCGATAGCGCGTTGGGGTGTGAAGTTGTCATCACTGTGATAACCATGCAAGTGGATATGCTCCAACGGGGTTCTTTCGGGTTTCTGCTTGCGAACGGGCAAAGCGGCGCCGTTAACCCACGCAATGTAAACAGCCGCCTCGGCAAACAGGCGTTTCTGATTATTATTGCCGAAAACAGCCAAATGTATTTCCGTGGGGTTTTCCGAAAGCAGGTGTTGGATTGCTTTGCGCACGACAGTGTGTTGATCAAACACGGATTTATGGCTATCAACCATCACCCATGTGCATAATGCGCCATTCTCAAGATTGGCGCTGACGGGCGTGTCACTGATTTTTTCCAGCGACAGGCTGCGTCTCTTCAATGTTTTGATTAGCGCGTCTTCTCCGGGAAGCGGGTTTTTCTGGGGCAATTTTTCCTGTTTTGGAAGTACAACGAGTATATGGCTTGCGTTAACGTGAGTGGTCGCGTCAAATGAAGAAGAATTCTGGGTAAGTGTAGCCAGCATTGATTGCTTTTCCTGTTGAATATGGGAGCTTGAAGGGCGCGTATGGTTGCATCACAGTGCGTCAGGCATTGTCATTGTTCTTGATCGTGATAATTCAGTGTGTGCTGTTAGCGCTGTCCTGTTAGAAAATCCTACAGACAGATGGAGATCGCGCATCTCAAGCCTTTTGAGTCGTTCGAGCCGGGCGGGCGGCCTGATTCGCATAATAAAAGCTGATATTATATTACGGTTAGCGTGGTCATGTAGTGCATTTGTCGGTTTTCATCGTTCGGTTTTGCGGTTGACTGGTTGGTGGCCATTTTTTGAAAAATATACTGAGTAGCGCATGCAACAATACCTTCAATTAATGCGCCATGTTCTGACACATGGCTGCAAAAAATCAGACCGCACGGGAACGGGTACGCTCTCTGTTTTTGGCTATCAGATGCGTTTTAATCTGGTCGATGGTTTTCCGCTGGTCACAACCAAGAAATGCCATTTGAAATCGATCATCCATGAATTGCTGTGGTTTCTGCGCGGCGATACCAATATCCGCTATTTAAAAGCAAATGGCGTTTCGATCTGGGATGAATGGGCGGATGAGCATGGCGATCTGGGGCCGGTTTATGGCCATCAATGGCGCGCCTGGCCGACCCCGGACGGGCAGGCCATCGATCAGATCAGGCAGGTGATTGAACAGATAAAAAGCACGCCGGATTCCAGGCGCATGATCGTGTCCGCCTGGAATGTCGGTGAACTGGATAAAATGAAACTGCAACCCTGTCATGTTTTGTTTCAGTTCTATGTGTCAGAAGGCAAGTTGTCCTGCCAGCTGTATCAAAGAAGCGCCGATATTTTCCTGGGCGTGCCGTTTAATATCGCCTCTTATGCCTTGCTGACCATGATGATCGCACAGGCCTGCCGTCTGGAGGCCGGTGAGTTTGTCCATACTTTCGGGGATGCGCACCTGTATCTGAATCATCTGGAACAAGCCCGGGAGCAATTAAGCCGTGAACCACGACAGCTACCGACAATGCAGCTTAATCCGGCGATTTCAGATATATTCGAGTTTATCTATGAAGATTTTACTTTGAATAACTATCATCCCTATCCGGCGATTGCCGCGCCGGTGGCCGTATGAAACCGGTGCATTTATCAATTCTGGCGGCTGTAGCCCGCAACGGCGTGATCGGCAAGCGCAATGCACTGCCGTGGCATTTGCCTGAGGATTTGAGGCATTTCAAGGCATTGACCATGGGGCATACCATCATCATGGGGCGCAAGACCTATGCGTCCATAGGGCGCGTATTACCGGGGCGTGTCAATGTGATTGTAACCCGTCAGTTGGATTTTCACGCGCCGGACGCCATTGTTGTGCATACGCTGGAGGAAGCGTTACACCGGAGCGGCGGACAGGATGGCGCGTTGTTCATCATCGGTGGTGCGCGGTTATACGAACAAACGCTCGGGCTAGCGCAACGCTTGTATCTGACGGAAATACAGCTGGATTTTGAAGGTGATACTTTTTTTCCGGCGTTTGACCGCAGTGACTGGATCGAAGCGTCGCGCGAGCGGCATGTGTCGGATGGAAAAGCGGGCATGCCGCTGGAGTATCACTTTGTTGTTCTTGATCGAAAGCAGACTGGTGAAGAATTAAATCAGTTATGAATCAGGCTGACAAACGGATCAGACATTGCGTTTGATCCGTTTGACAAATACTTGATTAATGCCTAAATCACGTGGACATCCGGCAATGGAAATCCGTTGAAATTGCTGGCATAGGCGGTTGTGTATGCGCCCGTGTTCGGAATATAGATCAGATCACCTTCCTGAATATCAGCCGGCAGCATGACATCGTGCATCAGGATATCCACTGAGTCGCAGGTCGGACCCGCGACAGACCATGGTACTTGATTTCCGTTGCGATCGGCCAGTATTTCATACGCCAGCCCTTCCGTGACTTCGATGATGCCGCCAAACATACCGGCGTCCCAATACATCCAGCGCTTGCCGTTGCGTGTTGCGGTACCAACAACCTGACAGACAAAATAAGCCGAGTCAGAAACGAGGTAACGTCCAGGTTCCGCAATAATCTGTACATCTTCAGGCAGCTTGGTGATCGCGGCGTTAATAACTTCCGCAATGACTTCGATAGACGGAATGGGTTTCAGGTGGCGCACCGGATAACCGCCGCCTATATTGAGCAGACGCGGATTCAGGCCTATTGCCCGCATATCGCTGAAAACCTTGATGGCGCGTTCGATGCCTACACGCCAGTTTTGCGGATTGCGGCATTGGGAACCGACATGAAAGGTGACGCCGGCCAGATCTGCGTCAAGCCTCGAAGCTTCTTCAATGATGCGGCTGATATCGGCCAGATGGGTGCCGAATTTGCCCGCCAGCGGCCAGTCGCTACCGATATTGGGCGTATCGATGCGCAAATACATTTTGGCATCCGGTTTTACGCTGACAATTTTGCGCAGCTCTTCAACGCTGTCAAGCACATACCACTCAACACCTTTGGCGGCGGCATACTCGAGGTAAGCGCGCGACTTTATGGGATTGCTGTAAAAAATTTCCGCAGCCGGCACGCCCAGTTCAAGCAGGATATCCAGTTCTGCGATGGATGCGATTTCGAAGCCAGCGCCTTCTTCGATCAGCGTTTTAAGCACACGGCGATCCGGATTGGCTTTGACGGCATAATGCGGACGTACGCGCGGCATGGCAGTCATGAATCGACGGGCCTTTTGGCGAATGATGTTGCTGTCGACAAGCAAAAACGGTTTGTCATAACCATGTAACAATTTTTCTTTAACATGGCTGAATTCCAGACTGGTTTCCGGGTGCGTATCAAACAGAACGTCGGGAATTTCGGATTCGGATGGCGCTTGAAAAGCGGTGGAAGAGATCGGTACGAGCATGCGAGTAGTCCTTTTAAAAAGCTATGTGACAGGAATGTGAACGCTGGTTAATTCAATGAATAAATAAGTTTTACTGATCGAAGTCATAATATTCCTCGTGGTTGCCAAAATAAAATAGCCCGCATTATAGTCTGCATAATTCTGAAATCAAGTTTTTTCTCGCGTGGTTTGAGAATATGGAAAACAGAGCTGCGGTATTCAATGGAAAAATCTGTTATTTTGCCGTGTAATTCGATGTTCTTTACGTTCCATTCTTTAATTCCTGCGGGAATCCTTTCATGTAACATCTGAACCCTTGTGTTGTTGCGGGTATGATCGTTTTCGATATGAAAAGTTTAATAAAGCTGTTTTTCAATTGCCGTTCCCTTGACCTTGATCGGTGCGAGCCTTGTCCGGTCATTGTTTCACGGAATAAGTGTCAACGCATGTTCCGTTCTGCCCGGCATGAAAGGCGTCGGGCGGTCCGCTACCCAGTCGGTATGCCCGCTGCCGTAATAGGGTGATAGCGGGTGGCCGCTCTGGCCGCCCGGCATGTCGAAATAACCTTCTTCTTCCCTGCCGGGCGCTACGACTGAGCGCTGTGATGCGCCGAAATCCGGCGTCTGGATGCGCGGCATGTGCACATCGCCGGGTAGCGGATCGGCTGGCATATCCAGATAGTGCGCGAGCCATTTCGGCAGATGCCGGCTTAGCGGATGGCGGATATGCGCCGCGTTGTCTTCTCCCCAGGTGCGCGCGGTGATGTCGCCGGGTTGCTGTTGCAGCGCTTCTATAGCCTGAGTGACGCAATGTGAAAGAAAATCATCCCAGTTGTTGTAGTTCGCCGGCAGCAGGTGCGCGGGGCGTTTTTCCAGTATCCGCCAGACGGCATGCTCGGCCTGATTTAACCGTGGCAGCTGATACGCCGGATGGGCTTGCCTGACATCAACGGTTAGTGCGGTGAGAATGGCGCGGATGACTTCATGACGAAAGCCGCGCACAATCCGGTAAGCCACTGAATCCGCCGCCGCGCGGCCATCCCAGTGTTTCAGCACCTGTTCCAGTTGTCTGGATATTCTGGTTTGTCCGGAATAGTTCAGTGTGTCGAGCAATAAAGCATGCCAATGCATAAAAAAGAGGGCGCGATGATCGCGTTGAATGGCGAATAAATCGTCAGCGGTGAATCGTTCGAGTGCAAACAGATTGTCGCGAATCTGTTTTGAGCGTGCGCCGAGATCGTAGCCGCCGTCGCCGATGATGGGTAACGTATCCGCATTTACGGTGCGCGTGTTCGCGGTCCATAAACGGCCGCTGTCCGGATTGCGGATCAGCGGATATTCGGTTGGGTTAAGCCAACCCAGCCACCCGACGCCGGGTACGCTCCAATCCGCGGGCAGCCGCGGGTCAAAATTGTCTGAGCGCAACGGAATACGTCCGGCGATTGTCCAGAGAATATTGCCCTGTTTATCGCCGACGATAAAGTTCTGCGCGGGCATGCCGGTTTGCTGCGCAATAACGGCGGCTTCATCAGCCGTCTGTGCATGTTCCAGTTCGACCAGATTCAGGTTAACGCCGCCCGGCTGAAACGCTGTCCAGGCGATGGCCAGCGGCGCGCCATCGTGATCGCGTGCGGCGATCGGCCCCCACTCGGTTTCGCGCACGGTAATCACCTTGGCGGGGGCATTGCGCACATGAATGGTTTCCGGAAATGTCTGAACCGACTGCCAGCCGGATACGCCAAGGTAGCGCGAGCGGTCATCCGGATCAAACGTGACGCGCACCCAGTCGGAAAAATCGCCGTAACTGTTGGTGAAACTCCAGGCGATATGCCGGTTGGAGCCGATGATCATGGCGGGTACACCCGGCAGCGTGATGCCGGTGATATCGGTTTGCCGGGCAAGGCGCTGATTTTTCGGAAGCGTGATCAGCCGCGTGCGGAACCACAGATTCGGCACGCGCAGCGTCAAATGCATGTCGTTGGCGACCAGCGCCGCGCCATCCGTAAAAGCGGCCAGAGCGCCGGTAACCGCAAAATTGTTACTGCCGGGCATCGATTCCTCAAACATCGGTACGCCGGCAAGCAGCGGTATGTCTCTTGTGCTGAGATCAAAATCACTGGCGGGCGGCAGCGGTGGCCACTCGAGCGGTTCGCCAGCCAGCGGCGCGTCCCACGGCCCGCCGCTGGCGGTTAAGAAGCGGAACAGCGTGTCCGGCAGTTCCGCGCGCAGGAGCGACAATCCCAGTTCGCGCCGGCTGCTGGATTCGTTGAGTGTGACAAACATCGAGAAAATTACCAGCAATGTATCTTCCTCAAGCCATTCGACGGGCTGCGTGCGGGTGAGCAGATAGGGATAAGGACGCACCGTCAGTGCTTGCAGTCCGGCATTTACCCCGGTGCGGTAAACGGTCAATAATTGCCGCTGATCTTCCGGCAGTTGTTCGAGAATCTGCCGGGCGCGGGCGCGCATACGGTATTGGCGCGATTCCATATCCAGCGTCAGCGCACCTTCGCCGAAAATGGCGGCCAGCTCGCCAGCCGCCTGGCGGCGCATCAGATCCATTTCAAAAAAACGTTCCTGCGCATGCACAAAACCGAGCGCGCGAGTGACATCCATCCGGTTGCGGCCGGTGATCGTCACGCTGCCCAGCGCATCGCGTTCAACAGTAACGGATGCGCCGAGACCGGATAAACGTGACTCGCCGGCGTATTGCGGCAGGCTGCCGCGAATCAGCAGCCATGCCAGGAACGTGAGCAGCAGGCAGCACCCGAAAAGTATTGCGAAGCAATATTTGAAGAATTTTAAAATCGTAACATGCGCCGTAAGTATTAAGTTCGCCAGAATTGGCTGGATGATAGGGTTCGCAAATTGTCATGATCGTGAAAATCAATGCGCGCTATTTCGTTTTGACCGCGGTACTTTATACCCTATTCGCAGACCGGGCATTTTAACGCGATAAAGGGATGTAATCCGGCCTGTTATTCCGATTATCGAATCGGTCAGCCTGACATATTATTGTAAGACATTTGGATCGAGAAATATTCTCAAGCGCTTTTCTAAAATCCATGACGCATGACATAGCTATCCGATGTTGCGTCAATATTTTTGTTCCCGGCTCATTTTTTAACACGTTGAATTTTTAGAGATACCCTCCAGTTTGTTTCACAACAAGTGCATGGATTGATTGATAAAATTGTCTATCGCTATCGCTATCGCTATCGCTATCGCTATCGCTATCGCTATCGCTATCGCTATCGCTATCGCTATCGCTATCGCCCCGTGCCCGGCAATCCGCATTTACTTTAATCGAACTTCTGGTCGTCGTGGCGATCATTGGTATTCTCGCCACGATCGCCGGGCCGATCTACAACGATTATATCGATCGTGTCAGGACTGTACAGGCAGTTCGGGATATCAGCGCGATTTCAAAAGCATTGCAGTTTATGCCGCCAGTAATGGAAACCGGTATCCGGATTCGTTGGCGGAAATCAACATGGACGGGATGCGGGATCCTTGGGGTAACCCTTATCAATATTTGAATCTGTCCAAATCAAAAATGAAAACGAAAATGGAAATGGGAAAGGCAAAGGCAAAGGTCAGGATGCAAATGTGGGTAAGGCCGGAAAGATCGTAATCTGGTGCCCATCAACTCGGATTACGATCTTTACAGTATGGGAAAAGATGGTGCGAGTGTCTCGCCGTTAACCGCGAAAGCCAGCCGCGACGATATCATCCGGGCCAATAACGGCCGTTTTATCGGTCGCGCAGCGGATTACTAAGCGCTTCATGGAATTCCCGGCAAAAAATCTTCCGCAGCAGGGTTGCCCGCCGGATGTTGATGTTTTTATTTTGTCGACGTTCATTCCCGTATCTTTCTGGCGTACCTGTCTTATTCGGAATCCAACGATATGCTGCTGAAAAAGGCGCATCATCAACTCGATGCCGCTGCCAACAGCTACAACAAAGTGATATACGACCGGTTGTTGCTGGCTGAACAGGTGTTGCAGGATGCCGCGTTGAAACTTGTCCAGGGCGCTGATGCGTTTGACACGGACAATCAGCTGATCCAGAGAATTCGCAGCTTGACGCTTTTTCAACCCGGCGGCGGTTCAAAAAAACTGCTGGGCGGAATACCGGCTATTGAATCGTTGAATGCAGCCGAATTGAAACACCTGGCATCCGGCAAAACTGTACTGAAAACCCGCTTCAATGGCGCTGAAAGCACGATATTGTTTTTAACCGCACTGAATCAGGATATGCCGGAAAAGGGTATTCTGATCGCGGATATCCGGCCTGATTATCTCTGGGGCGATCCCGAATCACTGTCGCTCGATATGGGACTGTGCATTACCGATGAGCACTATGTGACGCTGTATTGCGCAAACCAGCCGGAAACCGTCAATGTCGCGCCGCCGTTAAAACAGGCCGCACATCAGGCGAAAGGCGCGTTTCACTGGAATGCAGGTGGAATGACGTATATCGCCAATTATCATGAGATATTTCTGGAACCGCATTTTCTGCTGCCGCGCTGGCTGGTTGTCGCCATCCAGCCGGAAGCGGATGCACTGGGCAATATGACGCGTTTCAATACCCTGTTCTGGGGCAGCGTCATCCTTTCCGTGCTCGTCATTCTGTTGTTCAGTATGATACAAATCAGACGGGTTCTTGTGCCGCTGGAGAAATTGATCGAAGGCACACGCAGACTCGGTAATCGTGATTTCGCGACACAGGTGGATGTTGTCAGCGCCGATGAATTCGGCGAGCTGGCGGTATCGTTTAACCGGATGACAGCGCAGTTGGGCGTGCAATTCAAAACAATGACAGCATTGTCGCGTATCGACCGGGAAATTTTGTCGGGGCTGGATACCGGCAAAATTGTCAGGTATGTGCTGACGCATTTACATAGCATGATCAAGGCGGATTTTGCGGCGGTTTCTGTCTTTAATCAGGATATGCCTGGAAAGGCGGTGTTGCATCTGCTGGACGATAAACAGATCAGTACGCTGGTTTATGATCTTTCCAGCACGTTGCAGGAATTGCTGCAAACCCGATCTGAAGGTGTCTGGATGGACCGGCAGGCTATCGGCAAGTTGAATTTGATTCAGGAAACAGAATCCGCTCTACAACGTCTGAGCCGTATATTCATTTTGCCATTGAACTGGAAAGATCAAATGGTCGGCTATATTTCCTGGGATTCGACGCGCCACCCGGCTGGAATCGGGAAGATGCGCAACGCATTCATGATTTTGCCGATAGAGTAGCGGTCGCGCTGTTCACCAAAACCGGGAAGAGTTATTATTACTCCGGCAGGCGCGCATTGATGCGCTGACGGAATTGCCGAACCGGTTTCTTTTCATGGAGCAGTTGCAGAAGGAAATCGCCCAGAATCAGCGGAGCGAACGCAGACTGGCTGTGTTATACATCGATCTGGACCGCTTTAAAATGGTCAATGACAGTTACGGGCACTCGACTGGCGACGAACTGCTCCGTGAAGCCGGAAAACGGCTGCGCGACTGCATTTATGAAGGCGACACCGTGGCCCGTCTGGGTGGTGACGAATTTGCCGTCATCATCAGCGAGCTGGATTCAGAGCAAATGGCAAAGTCCGTGGCGGAAAAGATTATTGCGATTTTGAGTCAGCCGTTTATTTTTAACAATGAAAAGAATGTTCTGGCTGCCAGCATCGGTATAGCTATCCATCCGCAGGATGGCGAGGAGATGCCGACTTGATGAAGAACGCCGATATCGCCATGTATCGCGCCAAGGAAAAAAGGCGGCAATCGGTACATTTTCTTTGAAGAAAACATGAATACGGAAGTCAGTAAGCGCGCAACCATCGAACGCGGATTGCGGGATGCTATTACTGAGCGTCAGTTTGTTCTGTATTATCAACCGCAGGTCGAGCCTAAATCCGGATTGGTGCGCGGCGTTGAAACATTGGTGCGCTGGAATCACCCTGAATCAGGATTTGTCTCTCCGGTACTTTTATACCCATTGCCGAGAATACCGGTTTGATCGTCGATATCGGGCGTATCATTTTGTATGACGCCTGCGCGCAGTTCCGCCAATGGCTCAACGCGGGCATTGAACTGGAATATATCGCGGTAAACGTTTCTGTTAAACAGTTTCAGCAACCTGATTTTTTCAGATGATCGAACATGTGCTTGAAACCTATCGTTTGCCGCCACACTGTCTGGAACTTGAAATTAACTGAAAGTACGTTAATGGATGATACCCAGGTTGTGCTGGCGGTGCTTGAAAAACTTAAAACCTGGGCGTGCAGTTGTCCATCGACGATTTTGGAACGGGTTACTCATCGATGTCCTATCTGGAGCAGCTGCCTTTCGATACTATCAAGATCGACATGTCGTTTGTGCGGAAAATTCGGGAAAACGGTGAAGGCGGCGTCGTTGCCGCGACGATTGCCGCCATGGCGCATGCGCTGAACAAGAAAATCGTTGCTGAAGGCGTGGAAATCCAGGCGCAACTTGATTTTTTGATCCAATGCGACTGCGAATTGATTCAGGGCTATTATTACAGCCGCCCACTGTCGGCGGATGAACTGGCAATTTACGTGAAAAATAATCACCCCGCGATTTAACAGGTTGTTGAAAAATGTAATCGATGCAGTCGATGTAATGCAAAACCAGTCTTCGTATCTTCAGCGCGTGTTGTGACAGTGAAGTTGCCCTCTGTGCTTTGCCGGGAATGAAGGGTTTTTCCCTTGCTTTACTCTGCATAATGATTTTCATGTTTCGTTAAGATGGCGTTGTTTTTTGTATGAAGACAATTTTCCTTGTGAGCCTGTGAATGGAAATCAGTAGTTCTGAATCTGTCTATAAAATAAGAGTCCGTGATTTGCGATTCGGCATGTACGTCAGCCAACTCGACCGGCCTTGGCTGGAAACACCCTATGCCTTGCAAGGCATCTTGATCAGGGATGTGGAAGATATACTGAAACTCGAACGCTATTGTACGTACGTCTACGTCGATTTCAGCAAAAGCGAGCAGCACATTGCCCGGAAATATCAGCCGGCGCCGCAGAAGCAGACCGTTACCGATCACCCCGTCCAGACTGCTCCAAAGGTCTATCTGACACCCAGGCCGGATACTGAAAAAACACCTTTCCATGGTAATCAGCATTATGTTGATCAAAGTTCTGTCACTGAAGAGCTGACTGTTGCAAGCCAGGTGCATAGTCTTGCGTTGGAAGTCATCAAGGAAATCAAAACAAATATTGAACGCAGCAATACGCTTGAAGTCCGCGACGCGCGCAATGCCGTTTATTCCATGAGTGAAAGTATCGTGAGAAATCCGGATGCAATGCTTCTTCTCGCAAGACTCAGGTCATCTGGAGATGTACTGTATGATTGCTCGGTAAATTACTCGATTCTTCTACTTGCATTTGGACGCCATCTATGTCTTCCACGTGCGGAACTGTCCATGCTTGGATTGGGCGGTTTGCTGATGGATATCGGCAAACTGCGCATTGCTCCGGAAATCGTACAGAACCGGAACCTGTTCAAAGTGGAAGAGAGAAATATGATGAAAAATCATGTCGCCTACGGCGAGGAAATTATTCGGCAGTCCGAAAATATTCCTCAGGCAGTGTACGATATTGTGGCGCAACATCATGAACGGGAAGACGGCAGCGGTTACCCGAGAGGATTGTTTGCCAATCAACTGAATACATTTGCACGCATGGCTGCCATAGTCGATTGTTATCATGAACTCACTCAAGCACAAACCGGTTCAGCGACAACCAGTATGCTGCAAATATTCAACCAGCTTAAAGTATTGTCACAGGGTGGTCTTAATGCCACGCTGGTCGAGCAATTTGCACATTGCATTGGCGTCTTCCCTGTTGGCAGTCTTGTAGAGCTGAATACCGGTGAGGTTGCCATTGTTTTGACCCATTGCCGGTCTAAGAGAACTCTGCCGTTGGTAATGGTGATATTGGACACAGATAAAAAACCCTATGCGGAACCCGAGAAAAGAGATTTGCGGCTACTCAAACCCGGTCCAGATGGTATTCCCTATACAATTGCACGGGATTTGCCAACCGCAGCATATGGCATTGATGTAAAAAAATATTATTTATAAGGCGACGCAAAAAAACACTGGTTGGATTTCTGTGCAGTCAGCTTCTTCATGAGTATGGACGCATACAAAAATTTTGTCATAACAGCTGCCCGAGTACTTCACGATGCTAATGTCGCACACACCATAAGCGCAGTGATCGTAATTAATTTCGAAGGTTTACCCGAGCTTGACGGTATGCTCGGCTATGACGAAGTTGATGAAACCTTGGCAAAACTGGTGTCAAAAGTAAGTAATGCATTGGACTCCACTGATGTCGTAGGGGCCGGCGGCCGCTATCAAATATGTTGCCTGCTTCCGGATTTGCTGACACCGGCCCATGCGGAACTGGCCGCACACAAACTGCTGCGTTTGCTGACGCCCGTCATTTCAGTCAAGGATCGGCGTGTTTCCTTGCTACCCCGTATCGGATTTGCGCTAAACACGGACAAAAAAAACAATCTCGGCCAGCTGATGCGCAATGCCAGCGCAGGGCTTCACCAGGCAAAGCGTAATAAAAAACACATCGGTGCTTTTGAAGAAACAGAAAGAAACAAACTATTGTCCGGTATGGATATCTGGTCTGAACTTGACCGGGCAACCGGAACCGGCGAACTGGAACTGGTTTATCAGCCACAGTTATGGGCAGACTCTGGGACAATCAGATCAACGGAAGCGCTGTTGCGCTGGAACCACCCAACTCGCGGCGCAATTCCTCCCGATAAACTTCTTCAGCTTGCGGAAGGCACCGAACTGATGTTCAAGCTGACACTGTGGGTTATCAATACAGCCTTCCGGCAGTGCGCCGAATATCGCAGAGCCGGTCTGGAAGCCGGTGTTGCGATTAACTTATCCGCCGGTGACATCAGTGAACCGGAACTGGTTGAAATGATCGAGCAAATGCTCGATATCTGGGGTATTTGTCCTGAGCACGTTATCATGGAACTGACTGAAACAGCCATCATGGAAGACAACCCGGTTTCTCTGGAATCATTGGATAGATTGAAAAAAATTGGATTCAAATTGGCCATGGACGATTTCGGAACGGGCTACTCTTCAATGGAACGCTTACTGGCGCTCCCTTTGAATGAAATTAAAATCGACAAATTGTTTGTTGAAAATATGATGAAGCAACCCGTGCATGAGCGTATCGTCAATTCAGTGATCGACATGGGTCACCATCTGGGCCTGGAGGTGGTTGCGGAAGGTGTGGAAGATGCGGCAACCTATGAACGCTTACGTGAGCTGGGTTGCGATGTCATACAAGGCTTTTTCATCAGCGGTGGCTTGCCATTCGCCGAACTAATTTCGAATCCAAAGGCGTTCGGGCGAATTCCAACCTTCTTAAAAGAAAAAAGCATCTCCCCGGAAGGAGATGCTTTAAAAAAACAATCATAAGGAAAATATACAAGCGTATTACCAATGGATATTATTAGCGTGACGCTTGAATACGCACCTAATATAACTGGTGTTTCCGGCGGGCTATCCTGTAAATAACCGCTGTTTTACCCGCTTGTTTTACGCGTTTAATCTGGTTGATAGCCGAAGATTGTGCTGTAAGCGCTGCGTTTTGCTCATTCTCTGCGCATTTTCTATTTAAAACTTTGCAGTAACTATTCAGCGCGCTTTGTCATTCCGAGCAACGCGAGGAATCTTGGGTTTGGGGCGCATTAATAAACGCAACAGTGTCGTGCGGGATTCACCCGTGAAAAGGGTTAAGCTTCTTTTTCATTTCCGGATACATCTCAGTGTTGATGAAAAATGTGCTGCCCGGCATTTTTTCCGGCTGGAAATTTTTTTTCATGAATTTCGTATAAATCAGAGATTTCCTGCATCACTTCGATGGGCAACCCTGCTCGATTGCCGTTTCGGGTATCCAGAAGCAGTTTCTCCATAAATGGATAAAACTCATCATAACCCCAGTGTAATTCAATTTTCTGCGCTAAATGCTTGAAATGTTTATCCAGCAGTGACTCTTTATCGCCCAGCAGCGCGGAAAATTCTTTTATTGACGTTTTCAAAGCCATGGTTGTCCCTTGTTTCTGTAACGCGATAATGAAAATGCTATTTTAGTCAGTGTGTTCCTGCGTTAATTTCGTTATTAACGGGTGTTTAATCGCGTAAATTGTGAATTTCAGTCTGTTCCGGCGTTGATTGAATCCAGGATTGATTGGAATGGGTTTTTACCGGTATTTTTGCAACAACACGCTATAACGCCATCAGTAACTGAGCGTATACCCTAAAATGTATCCGGCTTTCAGGTAATATAATGTGCGGTTACTGAATTCCCGCTCATTGTCGACCGGCTTATCTTCTGAAATTGTAAACAATGCGAACCCTTATTACCTATATCATGGTTTTTCCGCGCCGCAGCGCATTTGTACTGCTGGCGCTGCTTATTGCAGGTGTGGCGGAAGGATTGAGCCTGACTGCATTATTGCCCTTATTATCGATCGCTGTCGGTGAATCAACTGATGATTCGAGCATCGGTAAGTTCATGGAAGATGCAATGCAGAAGATTGGCATTGAGCCGACGCTGGATATGATTCTGATTATTATCGTTGGCGGCATGCTGACCAAAGGTGTGATATTGCTGGTGGCGAACCGGCAGGTTGGGTACACCGTTGCACACGTGGCGACAGCTTTGCGCCTGAACCTGATCGAAGCCTTGCTGGCCAGCCGCTGGTCCTACTATTTGCGTCAGCCGGTCGGTGCGCTGGCGAATTCGGTGGCGACCGAGGCGTACCGGGCGGCGAATGGTTTCGAGCATAGCGTGATTGTGCTGGCGCTGGCCATACAGGTACTGGTTTATGCCGTGGTCGCGGTGTTTATCTCATGGCAGGCGACACTGGCGTCACTGTTTATTGGTTTGTTCCTGCTGGTTGTTCTGCATCGCCTGGTACGTGCGACGCGCCGGGCGGGTGCGAATCAGACCCAATTGCTGCGATACCTGCTGACTTATCTTTCGGATGTGCTGAATTCCGTTAAGTCGCTCAAAGCCATGTCGCGCGATAATGTCGCCGATGCGATATTGCGTGATCAGACCACGCAACTGGAAAAAGCCACGCGTCATGAAGTCATGAGCCGGGCGGCGCTCATGGCATTGCAGGAACCGATTCTGGCGGCCATCACCGCGGCGGGATTGTATCTTGCGCTGGTGGTCTGGGAGCTGTCGCTGCCGGAAGTGATGGTAATGGTTTTTTTACTGACGCGCATATTGGGCCTGCTCAACAAAACACAGCGTAAATACCAGCAACTGGCCGTGCAGGAAAGCGCCTACTGGGCGTTGCGTAAAGCGGCGGAAGACGCCGCTGCTGCTGCTGAACGGAATTCTGGTACTGCTGAGCCAACTTTACGGCAAGGCATCGCAGTGCAGCATGTCCAATTCAGCTATGGCGAGAAAGTGATCTTTAAACAACTTGATCTTGATATTCCGGTTAAAACGTTTACCGCGATTACCGGGCCTTCGGGCGTGGGCAAGAGCACGCTGATCGATCTGTTGTGCGGATTGACTGAACCCAATGCGGGAAAAATACTGATCGATGGGCAATCCCTGCATGATATCGATCTGAGAAAATGGCGGCATATGATCGGTTATGTTTCGCAAGACACCATCCTGCTGCACGATACCATCATGAATAACATTCTGGTTGGCGAACCGGCGCTGACGGTGGCGGACGCCGAAAGCGCCCTGCGTCAGGCGGGTGCATGGGGTTTTGTCAGTGCGTTGCCAGACGGTATGCATACCGTTGTCGGCGAGCGCGGTGGATTACTGTCCGGGGGGCAGCGTCAGCGTATCGCCATTGCACGCGCGCTTGCGCATGGGCCGGCATTTTTGATTATGGATGAACCCACCAGCGCGCTGGATCCGGAAAGTGAAAAAACGATCTGCGAAACACTGCAACAGCTGTCCAGACAACTGACAATTATCGCGGTATCGCACCAACCTGCCGTGATTAATGCGGCAGATCGCGTGTTTATCTTATCTGAGGGGGAAGCGAAGGCTTTGTCGCATGGTGTCGAATCGCTTTAATTCGATGCTATAGGATGCGGCATAATCCGGTCTACAGACACAAAGCAAAGGCGTCATGATGGTCATTTGTATGCAGCAGTGATAACCGTCACAAGTCGTAACCGACGGCTCGCCGTTCGCCAGCCGTATCAGGCGCTGGTAAAAGGGTCGCTCAGCCAGTGCTGCCACTAAAGGGTGCTGCCGTGTTGATCAGCGCCACCCAATCTACCGGCGTCAAAGCCGGTAGTGGTTCGATCTGCTTTACTGCCGGTAAGACGATTTGAGCAGATTGGGTGGTGGACCGATGGGTTCGAAGTTCTTGAGCAAGGGTACATCGTCCTTGTTGACCCAGCGGATATCCATATCGTAGGTGCCGTGCGGGCCCCAGCTGCCGGTGAATTTCTTGCCATCCGGCGTAAAAGTCCAGCACATATCTTCTCCACCGGTATTGATCGCATCGCCGAGATTCAACGGCTCCTGCCATTCGCCATTTTCATTCTGGTGCGAAATCCATTCGTCATGCCCGCCCCGCGAATCCAGATCAGGCCGCGTGCTGGTTATGATCAGACTCTTGCCGTCTTTCGACAGCCCGGTCCAGTGCATGTGGTCGCGATGCGGTGAGTTAATTTTCGGTCCCAGGCTCACCGGCTCCTGCCAGACACCGTCTTTCTTTTCAACTTTCCAGATATCGCTGTCCTGGGTGACGCCCGGCTGATTGTAGCTGAAGTAAATCAGGCTGTCGGAAGCAATGATCGGACAATGCTCCTCGCCGGTCGGCGTATTGATGTTCGGCAGTTCCGGCACATCGTTCCAGTTTCTGGCGGATTGCCAGACGCCATCGATTTTCTGAACGACGTAGAGATCGCCGGACAGCATGTTACCCGGTTCATAGCGCGTGAAATAAATGACATTGCCGTCATCGGAAAAACTTGGCTCCAGCTCCCAGGCGGATGTGTTAATGTTTGGTCCTGTTGCGGGATCCATGTCCGGCCCCAGATGAACAGGCGGCTGCCAGATGCCATCGACGTTGTGAGACATCCAGATATCAAAGTTATAGGGATTTCCGGGTGATTCAATGCTACCCGCGCGGGTGGACACAAAGATCGCGGTTTTGCCATCGGCGCTGTAGGTAATCTCCATTTCCGCACCCGGTGAATTGATCGGTTTACCCATATCTTCCGATACGCGCGGCGCCTCGTCGGCGCTCCCGCTACTGCTGCCATGCATGCCCGGCATGGCATGGGAGATGGTGGGTGACAGCATCAACACGAGCGGCACAGCACTCAAGGTTGAAATAACGTGCTTTATTTTCATATACAGACCTCCTTTTTAATACAGACAAGGTAACTATTCAGCCTTATTTGACAAGGTGTTTGATTATTCTGTCATTTCGAGCGGCAGCGAGAAATCTTGAGCGTTTATTAATGCGCCCAAAACCCAAGATTCCTCGCGTTGCTCGGAATGACAAAGTGCGCTGAATAGTTACCAGACAAGATTTTATGCTATTTTTTACAGCCCGGGCTGATCTGCATCAATGGCCGCAGAAATCCGCGATTAAATTTGCTGCGAACGATGATGGATCGGGAAATCAGGACTCGCAAATACATTGTTTTGAATTAAAAGCGCAGCTTTCAGCGATGCGTAAATGCGTGACATACTATAATGCGGTTCGGAAAAACAAATATAGGAAACCGGATACCTTGCTCGAAGAAATCAATAAAAACGTCAGTCAGGCATTGGCGGAGGACATTGGAACCGGCGATCTGACCGTGCTGCTGATTCCTGAACAACAGACGCTTGCGGCGGATGTTGTGACCCGCGAGAATGCGGTGTTGTGTGGCGTGCAGTGGTTTGAGCGCTGTTTCCAAATGCTTTGCCCGGATGTCAGCATAGAATGGTTTGCCGCAGACGGTGACCGCCTTGCGGCGCAGCAGAAGATCTGCCGGGTTTCCGGTAACGCGCGGGCTTTATTGACGGCCGAACGTTCGGCGCTGAATTTTTTGCAACTCTTGTCCGCTGTGGCGACGCAGACGCGACGTTATGTGGATGTCATTGATGGCACACCGGCGGTGATCGTGGATACTCGCAAAACGTTGCCCGGCCTGCGGCTGGCGCAGAAATACGCAGTCCGGTGCGGCGGCGGTGTCAACCATCGTCTGGGGCTGCATGACGGCATTCTGATCAAGGAAAATCATATTGCCGCAGCCGGCGGTATGTGTCAGGTGCTTGAAACAGCGCGGGCCATCGCGCCGCGGAATGTTTTTATTCAGATCGAGGTGGAATCCCTGCAGGAATTGCAGGTTGCCCTCGATGCAGGTGCCTTGATGGTGCTGCTCGATAATTTCACCTTGGTGCAATTAAGTGAAGCGGTTGCGCTGCGTGCGCATCATGCCGCTAGAGCAGGGCAGACTATTATCCTGGAAGCTTCCGGTAATATCGGCCTGGATACGGTGCGCAGCGTGGCCGAAACCGGTGTTGACCGGATTTCCATCGGTGGTTTGACGAAAAACATACAGGCGGTGGATTTGTCGATGCGGTTTGTGTGAACAGATGTTCGTGCGTGCCGCTGTTGTCATCGTCAACGAGGCGCGTTGTTTATATCATTTTTGAAAAAATGCAACTATAAATCCGGTGCATTGCGCTGGATTTCCTAATCTATGTCTGAATTGCTGTTGATCTATCAGAATGACTACCAGCTGGTGCGCAGCGGCGTTTTGATTGCGGTGATGCTCTCGTTGCGGATTGCGCTGGTCCACCTGATCAAACGCAACCGGGCGATCCTCACCGAGGGGCGCAGGCACTGGATCACCAGCGTGAAAAACTTCAGCTGGCTGATTATTGTTTTCGGGTTACTGGCTATCTGGTGGCCTGAGCTGAAGAATTTCGCTTTTTCGATTGCTGCGGTGACACTGGCGCTGGTGATCGCAACCAAGGAACTGATTCTGTGTTTCAGCGGCGCCATGCTGCGCGCGGGCACGGGCGCGTTTACCATCGGTGACTGGATCGAAGTGGGTGCGAACCGGGGAGAAGTGATCGATTTCAACTTGTTTTCCACTACGCTGCAGGAACTCGACAGGCCGCCCAATGATTACAGTTTTACCGGCAAGGTTATCGTGATTCCCAACAGTCTTTTTTTATCGGAACCGATTAAGAACCTCAATTTCTCCAAGCGCTATGCCTTTCATCGCTTCAATATCGCGATTGATACGTGCTTCAATATCGCAGATATTCGCGAATGGATCGTAGCTGAAATCGATCACTGTTCAGCCGATTTTGCCGAGGTCGCGCGGCGCTATAACGCATTTATCGAAAAAAGAACCGGCATCGATATTCCCGGTCCCGAGCCGCGTATTATGATCAGTACGAGTGAACTCGCTAAATGCATTATTACCGTCATCATCTTCTGTCCCACCGAAAAAGCCGCCGAACTCGAGCGGCATATCACACAGGGCGTGCTGGAGCGGATTTATCGGCGGTAAGTGGTAACCTTATAGACCTTTCCGGCTGATAACAGGCACTGCGGTGAGGGTTTTGCGAGTAACCCTCACCGCATGCTCTGCCAAATGGCTATTTTTGTCGCGATCGATCCGCTGGTATTAGAAGCCGGAAGCTACCCCCGAAGCGGGTATGAAGCTGCCGTTGACGTTCACCCATGATTCGCCGGTGAATATGTTGGTGATAAATGCCGCACTGGTGGCAAAGCAATCCGCTACGCGTTGATTGGTGCTCGACGTGACGGTTGTAACGGTAACCGGTGGATTGATGGTGACGCCCGGAAAGCCGGACAGCTGTGAGAGTTGATTGGTAATGTCGAGACAGATATTGCTGTTTACTACCTGATTGGCCAACTCTTCCTGAGCATTGATGATGCAGGTCGACGTGTTTTGCGTGAAGAGATCCACTGGGTTAGGGATATTGGGCGGCAGATTGAGCGTAATGCCGGTGGTCTGGAATGAAGTGACATTATTGGTGCTCAGAATGGAAATGCCGGTTTCTTGCAGTGGTGCGGGCGGTTCACAGAAATTGGTGTTTTCGGGATTGTCGACCACAATGCATTGTCCATTCGTGGTGATGTTGACTACATTGCCGCTTTGGGTGATGACCATGCCTTCAGGAATAGTCGCTGTATCGCTGCATGCCGGGACGCTGCCGTTGCCGCCGCTACCCTGTATCTGCGCGAGCAGATTGGGCAGTGTGTCGATAAACGTCGGATTTTCCGTTCCCCACGGCCCGCCCAGCACGAAAACTTCGTCATTCTTCACGCCCGCGTAAATGCCGGTAGCCGGATAAAAGCGGAATACCCAGGGATCGACCGTCTGGCTGATCTGATGGTCTGGAAACAGTTCTGGAAAAGTATTTTCCGCCCAGTTGAACAGCGTTTCAATCTGACTGGTTGTCGCTGCAGTTGCCGGATTGAAGCTGAACAAAAGAACCAGCAGGCATGCTGTTGAAATAATGGATTTGATGCTTTGTTTCATGGCGCCCTCCCTGTTACGTGGCGTGGATTAAGAATCGGCTGCTTTTGTGCCGAAGTGCCATACTCTGACGACCGGCCATTCAATGTGTTTTACTTGTACCCGCGTTCATCGAAATCCGGCGGTATCGGCATCAGCAGCGTTATTGGAACATTCCGTTTGAACCGGTGTCAAGTTGATGAAAAACGCTTTATATAGTGGTATTCATCGGGCAATAAAGCAGTATTTCATGCATTCATGGAAAGACATAATCCACGCTGAATCTGTTAACTATTCCGCCACTCACCCGAAATAAAGCATGAATGATCGCGCGGCAGGCATTTGCTTTGTTGGAGGAATTTGAGCAGAAGCTGGTCGATCATCTTGTCGCCGCACTGCTGTTACACACCGATGAGACAAGTATCAATATTGATGGCAAGCTACATTGCCACTCGAACGCGCGATGGACACTGTTTTATACGCACACCCGTCGGGGAACTGAAGCGATGAATGAAAAAGGTGTGTTGCCCCGGTTTAAAGGGGTGTTCTGCCACGACCACTGGAAGCCTTACTATCAGTATATTGACTGCGAACATGCATTGTGTAACGCACACCATTTGCGCGAACTTGAACGCGCCCATGCGCAGGACGGTCAACAGTGGGCAAAACACTATACAGAACGCTACCGGAATTTACTCAGTCAGACCGAAATCGAATGTCCACCGCCGGATGAAAAGAAAAATCCCAAACAGCGTGGGCGAACGAAACGCGGCAAAGCCCGGAATCTACTCGAACGCTTCCAGCTTTACGAACAGGATGTTTGCGGTTCATGGTCAATCCTATCGTGCCTTTCACCAACAATCAGGGGAAGAACGACCTGTGCATGACAAAAGTACACCAAAAAATATCGGGATGCTTTCGATTAAAAGATGGCGCTGATATTTTCTGCCGAGTGCGTAGTTATCTGTCGGCCTGCAGAAAAAACAGACTGTCCGCCAGTGAGGCGCTTACACTGCTTTTTGCCAATAAATTGCCTGATTTCTTATAGGGGTGTTTTTGGTTTTTTGATTATGCTGAATGGTTACAATTAATGTTAAGGACAGCTTAAAATTTTGCAAAGTAAGTGATTGTATGATGAATCATTTTCTGACTTGCGGAACTTGAATAAGGTGCGTGTTACCTTTGATTTGCGCAATGGAGCGCGTTATCCAGAGAAGCCCCGGATAGGGTAAAATCAACAGTTTGCCAATCCGGTTGGCTATGTTTAAAGTGAACTGTATATGAATAATTATAAGAAAATTCTTGCTGCTATTGATTTCTCGGATTACGACGGTATTGTTGTTAAGCAGGCCAAGCACCTGGCCAACCAATTAAATGCCGAACTCAGTGTGATTCATGTTCTGGATAATATTCCCATGCCGGATACGCCGTACGGCGTCATCATTGCATTGCGTGATGAATCCGGTGATCCGCTTCTGGAAGATGAAAAAAACAGACTCAATCAGGTATGCGATAGTGTGGGTATTGCACCAGCCAACCGCTGGCTGATCTGGGGAAAACCGCAGGAAGAAATTATTCAGCTTGCGTTGAAAGAGCGGGTCGATCTGATTGTCGTGGGGTCGCACGGCCACCATGGATTGGCGGCGTTGATGGGATCAACCGCTAAAGGTGTTATCTTTAATGCTGAGTGTGACGTTTTGACAGTGCATTTAAAAGATAATCAATAGGCTTTAGTTACCAGAATTTCCACCACGATGGGTTTTCGGATTCCTCTATATCACCGAGGAACTTGCTGTCGGGAAAATTTCTTTTCAATACGCGTTCGGCGTCATTGCTTAATTCGGGCATGCCCAGCGCATTGTAGGCCTGGGCCATGATATAGAGCGCTTCCTCGGCGGCGGGTGTAAGCGGGTATTCCTTGATTGCGTACTGCGCCCGATTGGCCGCGGCGACATAAGCATGCCGTTTCATATAATAACGCGCAACATGGACTTCGTTCATGGCGATGACATTCAGCAAGTGCGCCATGCGCTGTCTGGAATCGGGCGCGTATTTACTGTTCGGAAAACGTGTCACCAGTTCCTTGAAATTTTCAAACGATTCGCGTGATGCTTTCGAGTCGCGTTCACTCATGTCCTGTTTCAGAAAGCCGCGCATCAGGAAGTTCATAATGCCCCAGTTATCATGATAATTAACCAGGCCCTTGATATAATAGGCATAATCAACATTGGGATGATTGGGGTGCAGTTTAATGAAACGATCGGCTGCGGCAATAGCAGAAGCCTGTTCCTGATTTTTATAATGCGCGTAGGCCGTTTCAAGCTGGGCCTGCTGTGCATAGCGGCCGTAAGGATATCGGGCTTCCAGTCCTTCAAACAGTTTAATTGAAGCCTCATAATTTCCGCTACTTAATTTTTCTTTTGCTTCTTCGTAAAACTTGCTTGCCGACCAGTTATGCGTATCTTCTTTCTGATCGGGCAGTAAACCGCATGCGGATAGTGTAGATGCCAGAATTAAAAACAAGGCAATGTTTTTGAACATCATCATAAAGTCAAAAAAGCATGGAATCAAAAAAAGATTATAACGTAAAGCCGCCATCGCCAGCACGGTTTGAGACGGATGCGTCGGTCATACATGTCGTGATTTCTGTGGACAACGCAGGCCAGCGCCTCGATCAGGCGCTGGCAAAATTGTTGCCGGACTGGTCGCGCAGCCGCATCCAATCCTGGATACTCAAAGGGCATGTTAAGCTGGATGAGCAGGGTTGTACGACTAAACAGAAAGTTTGGGGCGGGGAGCAAGTTTCAATTTACCCCGATGTTCCTGTCGTCGAACAGCAGCATATGCCTGAAGCTATCCTGCTGGATATTATTTTCGAGGATGAAACGCTGCTGATTATCAATAAACCGGCCGGTCTGGTGGTGCATCCTGGAAATGGCAACCGGCAAGGCACCATGTTGAATGCGCTACTGCATCATTTGCCGCAGCTTGAACACGTTCCGCGCGCGGGCATCGTTCATCGGCTGGATAAAGACACCAGCGGATTGCTGGTCGTGGCAAAGACGATTGAGGCGCAAACGAGTCTGGTGCGCCAGTTGCAGCAGCGTACAGTCAAACGTGATTATCTGGCGCTGGTGCTGGGTAAAGTTGCCGGCAGCGGCAGTATTGACGCACCTGTTGGCCGCCATCCGGTGCACCGTACAAAAATGGCTGTTAACATGCGCGGGAAGCCGGCGCGAACACATTATCGTGTTCTCGAGCATTTGACGGGCTGCTCATTGTTGCAGTGCAGTCTGGAAACGGGACGTACGCATCAGATTCGTGTTCATATGCATTCCATAGGACATGCATTGGTCGGTGATTCTGTTTATGGCGGCAAGCCGGGGAAGATGGCTGCGGAAATTGGAATGCTCTTGAGTGCATTCCCCCGGCAGGCGCTGCATGCATGGAAGCTGGCGCTCTGTCACCCTGGAAGTACGCAGTTGATGGAATGGCGTTCTGAAATACCTGATGATCTGACAATCTTGCTTGAACAGCTTCGGCTTTGTGATCAGGGGAATACTCGGAACGCTGTTTATGGGTACTGATCCCAGTACGGTATCTTGCCAATGCGTGTGGTAAGAAAATCAATAAACGAGCGTACCTTGGTAGGTACATGGCGGCTGGGCAAATGGCAGGCGTAAACGTAACGTTCTACCGGGGTGTATTCGGAAAGCACCGCCAGCAGTTTTCCGCTTTGCAATTCTTTACCAACAGTGAATGTTGGCAGTAACGCGATACCCAGGCCACCCAATACCGCCTGAGACAGTGCGTCATCGTCATTGATCCGCAGATTGCCTGAAACGGGCACGGTAATGGTGCCCTCGGGGCCGGTAAAATTCCAGTGTCCTTGTTCTCCTGAAAGTGTGTAATCCAGGCAGTTATGTTTGATCAGATCTTCTGGTGTTCGCGGTATGCCGTTTTTCTCAAAATACCGGGGGGTTGCGCATAGTCTGCGCCGTGCGGGCGCCAGTCTGCGAGCGACAAGATTCAGATCCGGTTCATTAGTAACCCGAATGATGACATCCTGGCCTTCCTCGACCAAATCGACCGGACGATCGGTGATGGTTAAGTCAATCCGGATTTCCGGATAGCGCGCAAGAAAATCAGCTAGTGCGGGTGCTACATGCAGCGTGCCAAAGGCGACGGATGCGCTGACTTTAAGCATGCCGCGCGGCTCGGCCTGCAGGCTGTTTACAAACCGTTCTGCCTGCTCTGCTTCATCTAGAATGTGCGCCGAGTGTTCTGCGAGTACGGCGCCCGCCTCGGTCAGGCTCAGATGCCGTGTGCTGCGGTTTAATAATTGCGCGCCAAGATTCTTTTCCAGTTTGGAAATTGCCTTGCTGACAGCGGCGCGCGAAATACCCATGCGTCTTGCAGCCTCAGCAAAGCTTCCGGCCTCAACTACGCGCGCGTAGATGCCCAATAAATTAAGATCTTGCATTATTTAAACTATTGTCAACCCTGTGGAAACAATATAATTCAGTATACAGCACTTATCGGAAATTATTTATACCTGTATGATTAACCTAAATTTAGACAGGAAGATCTTGGATTGTCTTGATAACATGGTTTTTTTGCAGTATTAGAAAGGTTTCTAAAATCTATTTTTATGAAAATAGACTTTTACCTTCCTTGAAATGTATATTTTGCCACAATAATCTTTTGTAAATATTCCAGCATTGTGGATAAGCCGAAGGCTGCTATTGTCAACCAATATAATCAGGCCTGCTTGATGTTGTGACGAATGGATAAGTTGTGCGGGTTTTCTGGTTTTACGGAGTTAATCACGACGGGAAATAAAGAAATATTATGACTGATCTCCGTCTATTGCTTTTCTTGGATGCTAACTAACTCAATACATTGAAAACAGCTCTTCAATAGTAAATGAAATGGCCATTAGCGGATTATTCAAGAATAATTCGCTAATGGCTGGTTAGGCAGCAAGGCGAAGAGAGGGGAATTTTTTCTCTCTCTTCTTTTTTTTGCAAGCAGGTATCGCGATTAAAAGCGGAAAATACCGCTTACAGATAATAGAATCTGATCATTGTCTTTTCCGTTATTAAATGCTCTATCTGTTTTTCTGTCTGAAGTTGAACGATCATAGCGGACTTCTGGACGAATGGTAAATCCCGCGATCGGCGAATAGTTCAATCCCCCCGTTACAGCAATATAATTGTCAGTGAATCCGTTAACCCGGACCCCGTCGTCATCGCGAAACCATTCCATGCGTAAACCGGCCGCAAGGTTGTGAAGAATATCGTAGAAAACATACTGATTTACACCATACCATTGTGCGGCACGGCCAAATGCGGTTTTTTCCTGATTGCCGTGATCATGTTGCAATACGTAATGCAATCTGTCCGTGAAACTATGTTCCAGTACCAAACTATATAACGTACGGTTATGATCGACCTTGGCGGTGCCCGTGCCCGCTGCAAATGCTGTTTCCGTGCTGCCGCTAATCAACGAGCCGGTTAAAGTCGTGCGTTCATCGTCTGTGGTATAGCTGATGCTGCCAAGAAAATTTGCCGGCTGATTGAAATGCGCATCCCATCCGGTAACAACACCACCTTTGACTGTGATGTTATTGTTTACAGGATATATTGCCAGCGCGCCGGTATGCGTGAACGGTTCGCCATATTGCATAGTGTAAGCGTGTGAGAAGAAAAAATTACCGGCAGAGGGAACAACTTCATACCCGATCAGCGTATAAAAATGACCGACCTGAAATGTCAGGCCGTTGCCAACCGGAACGTAGATATTCGCATATGCCTGCGGGAATGCCAGTTGATGCTGGCTTGTACCATTTAATATTCTGCCAACGAAGTTTTCATCGGCGTCGAAATTCGATGCAAATGTATAGCGCGCGTCGGAACCATATAATAAATCGGCACGGAAACCAACACTGAATGTACTCGTGTTTGTATTGACTTCGCGTTCGATGAATCCATAGACCTGATGCAATCTGAATTCATTCGGGCCCCTGTTGAAAGTGACCGGACCATTCGAGCCGCTTGGGTTGTCGGGATTTCCGGTGAATCCAATGTCAACCCAGCCGCCGACTTTTACGCCCAGTGACTGTAGAAAGGGTGTTTCGTTGTACTTGAACCCGGTCAGGCTCTCTATCAAACCTTTATCGCCGTCAACGGGTTCCGCGTAAGTTTCATGCCCGTAAGGCGCGGTGGTTGTATCGGATGAAGCCGCGGCAATTTTGAGTGATGACGTTGCAATGGTTGAGTTGGATGAGGCATGTGATACTGAATTGACAATAAATACGCTGCAGACAGCAAGCATTGTCCCGGTTATTTTTAGTTTATTCTGAGCAATCAAAGCGCAACCCTCCGTAATGTGAAGTTTGTGATTCATTAAAATTATAGGGCGAAACATGACGCCATTCTGTGATGATCTGGTGCGCAAGGAAAAACCTTACCTGACACAAGGTCAAGCATACTGAACGGATACTGAACGCGCAAACTTTTTCTCTATTTTTCATAAAAATTACAACATATTGTTGCAGAATATCCTCACTTCTGATTTGATTTGTTGTAGCTGTTTTTTAAAAATATATCTGACCACGCTGTTTGTGTCGTGATTAGGTTGCCGTGTTTTGTTAGTAAAGCTGAAGGAATAAATCATTATAATTTTGGTTGAGAACGGCAATTCCTGATTGCCAGAGCGGTTTTCGCCGTCATGCGCATAGGTTTGATTCTGGGTCGGGTTCAATCCTGATTTCTAAGTCGAATTTGGATATCAGGCGTTGTGCGTTCGGTAGCCGGAGCTGGCGTCGTAATACGGTTTAGCCCCAGAATGCTGACGCGATGCACGGCGTTAAAGCCCGGAGCGCCGTTTCGATCACGGAGGATGGATGAAACTTTGTATTCCAACACATGGGATCTCGCATCAAAACGGATGTCATGTATCCAGGTGCCAGCGCGCTGCACGCGTTGATCATCGCACTCATAGTTCAGATCCCATCCGGTTAGCATGGGTATGCCATAATCATACGGCAAATCAGTGATGCGGTATGTTTCTGTGCGTACAACGCCTTCAACGCGGTTGCGGCAGCTATTGTTTTTACTGGAGCGCGGATTCAGTGCGAGAAAGTCGGCGCTGAGCTTGACGCTGTTGCCGCCAATCAGCGCCGCGCGGGTTTTAACCCAGTGTGGGCGGGTATTGTTATCTTTAAAGAGCGTTTGTGTCACCCAGTGCGGCTTGTCATTGGGATTGGGTGATGCGCTAGTTTGATAAAGGCTGTAAGCAATCTGACGCAGATGATAATCGGATGGATATCTCCAACGGCATGGTGGAAAGCGCCATTCGCATTCAAATGCATTGTCGAACCGGAAATCAAATCCGCGTGGCAGGACGACGATAGCGTCGCTTTTTTTTAACAAACTTTCATTCCACGAGCTTTCCAGTGTGGCAACAGGGCCTCTGGCGGCAGTCTGTAAAACTTGGGTGTCAATGCCATTATAGTCACCTTCAATGCGCGCATCGATCCATGTACTGTTAAAACCAAAACCAGTGTAATGCACGCAAAATTCATAAGCATCATCCCAGTTCTGGTCGCTGATTTCACCGGTTGCCTCAAAAACAAGCGTAGGAGAACCCGTGCCGGTTAGCAATTTGCTATGCTTAATATCCGCGCGTAATGCGTGGATCTCTTGATCCTTGTTTAAATAGCGTAAATCCCAGCCATTCAGGATCGCTGTGGCTTGATTGACGTAAGGCGGCATATCAATAGTGATCAGCATTGTTGACGGTTCCGGTCCTCTGTCGCGCACCGTGCATTGATTGCCTTCGACCATGATGAATTTGCCAGGATCTTCGTAGCTGGTTCTGCGGTTAGTTTTAAAAAAAGGAAGATTGGTTGGCGTAGCGCTTTGTGATTCGGAAGGGGGAGGCATGTTCTGTTCTTTTTTGCTTGTCATGCAACCGGACAGAAGGGTTGCTGGAATCAGTACAACCAGAATTAACGCGATACGATAATTACAATACATTTAACAGCTCTTATGACGAATAAAAGTGACTCGTAAATGAATCAACCATTGTTATGGTTATGGTTCAGTATGTCAGTCTAACGTCTAATTGACGCGAAGAGAAGGGCTATGCAAAATGTGAATGCGGATGTATTGCCCAAGAACGCGATCGCCGTGGTGCAAAAGAATTCCGGATGCCGGTTGAAAAGTATGCTACGTTCTGTCTTTCATTGCATTTGTGTAGCGATAATGTAAGAATCGATCGGGTGATAATGGAACAATATACTGTAAAGTGGTGCCGCACATTCTATCAGGTGCATTGAATCACAAACCTCCTGACAGGTTGCTGAACCCATCATAGCGTGGATAGAACAGCTATCCAGCGGGAAGCCGGGCATGCGAAAGCAATTACACCTTGATGTCATTACAAATTTTGCGTGCAGATCGAAAGTGGCCTCTTATTAGGGGCTTATGTGTTGAGAAAAGTATCTGCGTTGCAAAATACGCATTTATCAGGCATAAATCCTGTTTTTTTATTCGATTTCCGTGTTTAGCCCAATGGTCAGCCTCTCGACTGCTTGCCGCGAAAACACTTTTCAACTGTCAATGGATTTGTGTCTGATCGAGTATTAAATTATTAGACTGTTGTTTGTATTTTTGGAACTTGTTTTTGATAATCAGGATTAAAACGTTAACGATGAAAAAAATTATATCTGCTTTAATGCTGCTGTTTTTCATGATCCCGGATGTAATGGCTGAGTGGACTCCGGTAGGTGAAAGCGATGAAGATGGTGGCTATACGGTTTATGTGGATCTGGTTTCCGCACTTAAGGCCGCCGGTAAAGCCAAAATGTGGATTTTGATCGACTATAAAACTGAACAGAAGGCATCGGGAACAAGTTTTTTGTCTAAAACAATCCGCCGTGATTATGATTGCAAAGAAGCGTTGGTGAAGCAGCTTGCCTTTAAGTTATTCAGTCTGAATATGGGGAAAGGTGAGCTTTTGCGGGCTTATAATCAACCGCAGCAATGGCAGACGGTGTTGCCTGAAAGTCTGGAAGAGGCTGAATGGAAAGCAGTCTGTGAGCAGAAGTAGCAAGAAACGGAGCGAAGCAATAACGGTTTGGAGCGGGAAGCCAGTCTTCACGACAGATCATTTCGCAATGCGGCAGAAAGAAATAAGCAGGTTTCTACTTGAAATTCGGTGAAAAGTTTATAAAAGCAATTGATGCGCTGTTACCGCAGATGCAGTGCGGGCAGTGTGGTTATTCCGGTTGCGAGCCTTATGCTGCGGCTATAGTGAAAGGAGATGCGGATATTAATCAATGTCCGCCGGGCGATGCCGATGGCATTCGTAAAATTGCAGCCTTGCTGGGTGTTGAACCAAAACCGCTGAATACCCGGCATGGATTGCCTAAGCCGCGCGCCGTGGCAATCATTGATGAGAATCTGTGTATCGGCTGTACCTTTTGTCTGCGCGCTTGCCCGGTGGATGCAATCGTGGGCGCGGCCAAACAAATGCATACCGTTTTGACAGATGAATGCACAGGATGCGAGCTATGTGTGGCGCCGTGTCCGATGGATTGCATTGCGATGGTGCCGGCGGAAGCATTTCAGGGCACAGCTGCGCAAACTGCGGATGCGTTAAAGACAAAAGCGGACCGCGCCCGTTTGCGCTATCAGTTCAAGTTGCAACGTCTGTCGCTCGAAAAAACAAAGCATAAGGAAGCGGTTGCTTCACAGCCATCCGCCAGCATGCGTCCGTCGGATAATTTATCCGGACGGCTTCCCGAAGACAACCGAAAACAAGACATTGTGCAAGCAGCACTCAGACGGGCTGCGGCAATGCGCGCGCAAATCGAGAAATAAGCAGAGCTTGCAGTATGAATTCAGCGAAACGCCGTGAAATGTTTACTTGTCTGCAAGCGTCCAATCCTCATCCGACAACCGAACTTGAATATCAATCACCTTTTGAGTTGCTGATCGCAGTGATTTTGTCTGCGCAGGCAACGGACAAAAGTGTCAATCAGGCAACCCGGAAACTTTTTCCAAGAGCCAACACGCCGCAGGGAATCCTTGCTTTGGGTGAAACCGGTTTGCTCGAATATATCAAAAGCATCGGTTTGTATAAATCAAAAGCCAGAAATATTCTGGCCACCTGTCAGCTGTTGATTGAAAAATCTGCGGGCGAGGTGCCGCGGACACGTGAGGCGCTGGAGGCATTGCCCGGCGTGGGGCGCAAGACGGCAAATGTCATATTGAATACGGCTTTTGGCGAACCGACCATTGCCGTTGATACGCATATTTTTCGAGTGGCTAACCGCACCGGACTGGCGCGGGGTAAAAACGTGCTGGAGGTTGAATTAAAGCTGCTCAAGGTGGTTCCCGGGGAATTCAAGCATGACGCGCATCACTGGCTGATTTTGCATGGACGGTATGTGTGCAAGGCCAGAAAACCTGAATGTACTAAATGTATTATTCAGCATCTGTGCGAATTTAAGGAAAAAACCATTTAAAATTAAATAACATAAAGTTATGTTCAAACCAACGAGAGATCAGGCGCGCCATCTGTTTTTTGACAGCTGGGCGAAATACCGACGTCAGGAAGTGCTGACAGGCATTGAGCAGCTCGCGCTGGAGGTGATTCTGCAGCACCCGGAATACCACATAATCCTGGAAGATGCCGAATCCCATCGTGACAGGGATTACTTGCCGGAGATGGGGGATACGAATCCTTTTTTGCATATGAGTATGCATCTTGCCATTAAAGAGCAGCTTTCAATTAACCAGCCTGTTGGCATTTGTGACCGTTTTATCCGGTTGCGGCAACAGACCGGCGATGAACATGAAGCCACACACCGTATCATGGAATGTCTGGCCGAAATGCTGTGGCAGTCGCAGCGCAGTCAAACCGCACCTGATGCGGCCATCTACTTTGATTGCCTGGACAGGCAAGGTGCGCAGAAAGGAACACAGCATGGCGCATAAATAAAGCAGCATAGCTTTTGTGTGGAAATTTGCTGCTTGTCTGCGCAATACAGCAAAAAACCGATCAACCTTACTTAAGTAATCCAATTAATACAAGCTTCAACGTTGGACATGCATAAAAAATATTATCCTGATTCGATCATGGCGTATACGCTGATTGCGCTGATTTTATGGACTATTCTCCCGCAGTCGGTAGTAGCGTCATCCGGCGACGACGTGGTTTTTCATGACATGGCTATCGTGTTGTTTCCCGATCGCAATGAAATCCAGGTTAAGGATCAAATCCGCTTGCCGCGGCTTGGGCAGCTGAAATTCAGTTTGCATGCGCATTTGACGATTGACCGCGTTGAAGGCGGGCAAGTTGCGTCATCGCCGTCGGGTGCGATGGCGCGTGCGCCCGCGCCACTAAAGCATTACGTATTAACTGTTGCGCCTTCAGCTGAGTCCGTAACGTTGCATTACAGCGGCAAAATCAATCATGCCGTGATGGAGCCGGGGCAGGAGTATGCGCGCAGTTTCAGCTATACGCCGGGCGTGATTTCAGAAGAAGGTATTTTTCTGGCGAATTCAACGGCTTGGTATCCGCAATTCGAGAGCCCAATGGTATCTTTTCGATTGAATGTCAGCTTGCCCGCAGGCTGGGATGCGGTCAGTCAGGGGCGTTTGCTTGATGAACAGCAGGACGGACAGCAGCGTATTGTAGTTTGGGAGGAGCAGCACCCGCAGGATGATATCTATCTTGTTGCCGGACGCTATCATCGCTATGTCCAGCCAGTCGCCGCCGTTGAAGCACTGGTTTATTTGCGCGAAGCGGACGCGGCGCTGGCAAAAAAATATCTGGATGTCACCGCGCAGTATATCGGTATGTACAACAAGCTACTTGGAATATATCCGTATGCCAAGTTTGCCTTGGTCGAGAATTTCTGGGAAACCGGATATGGCATGCCATCGTTTACTTTATTGGGCCCCAAAGTTATTCGTTTTCCGTTTATTCTGCATTCGTCCTATCCGCATGAAATTCTGCATAATTATTGGGGCAACGGCGTGTTTGTCGATTATGCTGAAGGTAATTGGGCGGAAGGATTGACGGCCTATCTTGCCGATCATCTGGTCAATGAGCAGCGTGGCAAGGGGGAAGAATACCGGCGTGATGTTTTGCAGAAATATGCGGATTTTGTCGGGAAAGAAAGCGACTTTCCGGTTGCCCGCTTTGTTTCGCGGCATAGTTCCAGTTCCGAAGCAGTGGGTTACGGCAAGACCATGATGTTTTTCCATATGCTGCGGCAGGAGGTTGGCGATGCGAATTTTATTCGCGCATTGCAGCGGTTTTACAGTCAGTTTAAATTCAGGCAGGCGGCCTTTAAAGACTTGGAAAAAATATTCAGTGAAGTCGCGGAACGGGATTTCTCCGCGTTTTTTGCACAATGGATTGACCGCAGCGGTGCGCCGGATTTGGTGATTGAGTCCGCTGTCGCAACTCGGACAGCCCGGGGTTATAAGCTTGAAGCTGCATTGAAGCAAGTCCAGCAAGGCGATTTATATCAATTGCTGGTGCCTGTTGCTATCCATCTGGAAGGTAAAGATCAGGCGTACCATTCCCGAATCGTCTTGCAGCAGCGCACCCAGAAAATTGAACTGGATCTCGCGGCGCGTCCCTTACGCATCGAAATCGACCCGCAGTTTGATGTTTTCCGGCGTCTGGATAGCCGTGAAATACCCGCGGCGCTGTCGCAAGGATTCGGTGCGCAAGACCCGTTGCTGATTCTGCCGGCGGATGCTGATCCCCGGATACTTCAGGCCTATAAGGATTTGGCGGACAATTGGCAGAGAACGCAGCCGGGGCGGCTTGAAGTGAGACTGGATAATGAGCTGCATGTGCCGCCGACGGATCGGGCTGTCTGGATTATGGGGTGGCGAAACCGGTTTGCGGAACATGTGATAGAAGCACTGTCCGGACGACCGGTGCATTATGCTGACGAAATACTTACGCTGAATGGTCAGCGTTTTACAGCGGATAAACATGCAATCGTATTGACCGCCAGACAATCGGAAAATCCGGATAAAACACTGCTTTGGGTGGCTGGAGATACACCGCAGGCAATAGCCGAGTTGGCGCGGAAACTGCCACATTACCGTAAATACAGTTATCTTGCTTTTCAAGACGACGAATTGACCAATGTGCTCAAAGGTCAGTGGCCGATAGTCAGCTCGCCGTTATCGCTGGCGGTAGAACAGGCCGATGGCGGGGCCGTTGATCATTTGCAAACCGGCAAATTGGCCCCGCGTCAGGCGCTGGCGCAGTTGCCGCCGGTTTTTTCGGAAGAGCGAATGATGATTGATATCGCCTTTCTGGCCGGTGGAGCGTTGAAGGGGCGTGAATTGGGGACAGCCGAGCTGGATAAAGCCGCCGACTATATTGCGCAGCAGTTCCGTCTTGCCGGTCTGCAACCTGGCGGAGATGGTCATAACTTCATGCAATCCTGGCGGCAGGATGTCGGTGCGCCGAAAGGGGAAATTACCTTACGCAATGTGGTCGGGGTTTTGCCCGGAAAGAATCCTGAACTGGCGGCGGAGAGTCTTGTTATTGGTGCGCATTACGATCACCTCGGCATGGGCTGGCCGGATGTCAGGGCTGGAAATGAAGGGAAAATTCATTACGGTGCGGATGATAACGCCAGTGGCGTCGCTGTCATGCTGGAGCTTGCCCGGCAAGTGACGGAAAAATGGCAACCTGAGCGCAGCATTGTTTTTGTCGCGCTCACTGGTGAAGAATCGGGTCTGCTGGGTTCCCGATATTATTTGAATAACACAAAGCGATATCCCGCTGAAAAAATCACAGCGATGTTGAATCTTGATACTGTGGGGCGACTTGGCGAGCATCCGGTGACTTTGTTGGGAACCGGCAGTGCGCGTGAATGGGCGCATATTTTTCGTGGCACAGGATTTGTCACCGGGATTCCGGTGAATACCGTGGCCAATGATTTCGGTTCCAGCGATCAGACTGCTTTTATTGAAGCGGGTATTCCGGCGGTGCAGTTTTTTGCCAGCGCGCATGAGGATTATCATGCACCCGGTGACACGATTGATAAAATCGATGCCGCCGGACTTGTCAGAGTGGCTGCCGTGCTCAAGGAAACCGCTGAATATTTGTCGAATCGCATTGAACCATTGACCGTTACACTGCAACCAAGTGAAACGGCGGGTGAAGCGAATGCATCGCCTGTCAGCCATGCTTCGCACACCCGGCGCAGCGCAAGCCTGGGTACAGTGCCTGATTTTTCCTATCAGGGCGAAGGTGTGCGTGTCGATGGTGTGATGCCGGATTCTGCTGCGGAGCGGGCGCAATTAAGGACGGGTGATGTTCTGCTTCGGCTCGACGGTCAGCCGGTTGTCGACTTGAAATCGTACGCTAACATTTTGAAATCGCTTCAGGCTGGACAGAAAGTGGAACTGGAATACCGGAGGGAAAGTAAGATAAGTACCGTTGATGTGGTGCTTGGCGCGCGCTAACAGGCTGTTGAAAAATGTGATCGAGGCAGTCTTGCCTGACAAAAACAGGCGACGCAAGCAGAGCGCGGCGAGCAGTCGTGAAGCTGACTCGTAAGGCGAGGCGCTTGCACCAGGTAAAAAGCGGAGTTTATGTGTGATAAATGCGCATTTTGAGCCTGTTTTTAACGCCGTAGCGGCAACGCAGATCATTTTTACACATCCCTGCTAATGATTAGGTTTGTGCCCATTCAAACGCATCCGGATATAACGGGCGATCAACCGCTGTTTTTGCGGTTAACACTGTGAACTTTAATGAAATAATACTGCTCTGAGGAAATGGGAAAGCAGATGGATAATAAGCATTGTTCTTGTAATATTCGGGGTGTGCCTGTTGAGAAGTCTGTTGCATTTTAGTCAGGCCTGTGTGTAAATTATTTTTACACTTTGTCAAACGTAAAAAAGTAAAATAGTATTCATTAGCAAGAAGTCATTAACAACATCTTTTTGCATGCTGGTTTCGTAGTTTTTTAATATCATTTTGGATTTTTCATGAACCTAAGAACCTTAGCCTCATTGTTGATACTCGGTCTAGCGGCATGTGCGCAGCTTCCCACGCATGAAGGTGGAGAGAAAAATGGAAAATCCCCGGAAACTGAGGAAAAAGCGCAGTCTGAAGTTGTCGAAGAGGTCGAAGTTACGGACGTGGATTCAGATTCGGATTTCGACTATGCCATCGATGAGTCCAAGCTTCCCAGACAGGAATTGACTGCGGCGATCCTTTTTGATTTTATGCTCGGTGAAACCGCGTTGCAGCGCGGTAATCTGGACGTGGCGGTCAGCCGCTATCTGAAACTCGCGCAGACGACACGTGACCCGCGCATTGCCAGACGCGCCAGTGAGATAGCTCTGCACGCGCGCCATCCTTTTGCCGCCGAGCGGGCGGCTGCCATGTGGGTAGAGTATGATCCTGATTCCCTGGATGCGCGGCAGACACTGGCAGCGATGCTGGTCAATCTAGGCAGACTGGATGCGGCATTTCCGCATCTGGAGAAATTGATAGCTGAGGAGTCCGAGAATACTGCTGGCGCCTTTATGCAGCTTAATCAGATGCTGTCACGCAATCCGAATAAAGGTGAGATATTCCGGTTGATACAAAAACTGGCGACGGCTTATCCTAAACTGCCTGAGGCGCACTTTGCCGTTTCTCAGGCGGCATGGTTCAGTGGTGAATACGAGACTGCCGAAGCGGAGATGAGCAGTGCGCTTGCATTGCGTCCGGAATGGGAACTGGCGGCAGCTCAGCTGGGTAGAATTCTGCAGCGTAGATCGGGTGCGCAGGCAATCGATTTCTATCGCGCTTATCTTGATAAATATCCTGACAGTACTGAGGTCAGGATAGCGTATGGCAAGCTGCTTATCGATCAAGGCGAAAAAGATTACGCGGGCGAACAATTGCGATTGTTGTTTGAAAAAAACCAGGAAGACGCGGAAGTGATGGTTGCCATCGGTTTGATGGCAACCGAGCTTTATGATTTTGATTTGACGGAGAAGAGTTTAAAGAGAGCGCTTGAGCTGGAATATCCTGACGCCAGCGCTATACATTTTCATCTCGCCAGAGTGTATGAAGAAACGCAACAGACAGATCTGGCCATGGCCTCCTATCGTCAGGTCAGAAGAGGCGGGCGCTTCTTGCCGGCACAGATCCGTTACGCCGACCTGCTGGCTCAAAGGGGGCAGCTGGAGGATGCACGTCAGTTGATACAGCAGTTGCCCGCAGCAAATGATCAGCAAAAAGCACATCTGGTGCTGGCGGAGGCCCAGATTTTGAGGCGCGCGGGTTCGTATCAGGAAGTATTTGAAGTGCTTGATCAAGGATTGGAAAGCCTTCCGGATTATCCCGAATTGCTTTATGACCGTGCTTTGGTGGCTGACAAGATTGGCCGGTTTGAAGTCCTTGAGAAAGATTTGCGCCGCTTGATTGAACTCCGCCCGGATAATGCACACGCGTACAACGCCTTGGGTTACAGTTACGCCGAACGGGGGCTACGGTTGCCGGAAGCCTTGAAACTGATTAAAAAAGCCGTGGAATTGTCGCCCGATGATCCCTATATTATGGACAGCCTGGGGTGGGTTTATTACCGTATGGGAAATCTCACGGAGGGATTGAATTATCTGAATCGCGCCTTTGCTATCAGTCAGGATTCCGAAATAGCAGCCCATTTAGGCGAAGTGTTATGGACTCAGGGTGCGCGGGAAGATGCCGAAAATATCTGGCGCTCCGCGCTGGAAAGAGATCCTGATAATGAAATTCTGCTCGAAACCATCAAGCGTTTGAAAGAATAGCGCATACAGGATCAAAAACCGTAAGTGTGAAAGGTCGCCGTGCTACTTTAAGAAAGGCAACTTGGCCACACGTTGTTCGATTTTTTTCATCATCTGATCATAAGCCGGTGTATCCATATTGCCATACTGTTGTCTGAATATTGATTTAGGCAGATGTTCCGGCAAATCAGTCCAGTCCGGCATCAGATCCTTATCGGTTATACCGCGGGCGGCCCATTGCTGAAGTTTTAACGCTGTGGTCTGACTCTCTGTGGCAAGTTCACCGAACATCGTTCCTGCGCGATCCGCAGCGATATCGTTAAATGAAAAACCACTGCCGTTGCGCGCATCATCAATCTCTTTGTAAAGACCAATGGCGTTGGACAGGAATGTGTCTGCATAGGCGGTGATTGCGGCCGACACGATAAAATGCTGGGCAAAATCCTGTCGGCCGTCCAATGTGATAACCTGATGCTTCGGGCGCGGCCAATCGATTGCTTCGGGTATCAGATATGCAAGTGGCAGTTTTAATATATGGAATGTGGCTGCGAGAATGGCGGCGCGATTTTCGATTGGCGCCTGGTTTTTTCCGGAATGTTCCGCCGCCATCTGCATCAACGGTTGTAAAATTTGAGCGAGTGTCAAACTGGGTTGCGCGGATTTTGCCGCAGGCGTTTGGTAACTGTTTTGTACCAGAAAGAGGTGGTAGCGGTAAATCTTATCCTGTTCGAATTTGCTGAGTACCGGAAAATTGTAGCTATTCGACTCGAAGAGCCTGTCGGGCAAATTGTAGACTACCTTCAGCGATTCTGCGGAAAACTGCACACTTTGAATGATATTTAACCCATTGCCGTAATGGGGATGTTTTCTGAGTCCTTGGATAAGTCGAGTACTCAGGAATTGACCGATAGTATCCGGAATTGCCAGCCTGCCAATGCGTAGGGATTGCAATTGCGGTAGTGCGGTGGTTTCGGTTAGCGTTGCTTGAAAATTAATATACCCTTTCATCGATTGCAGAGGTAAAGGCAGGCTGGCGTGAATTTCGGCCTGTTGATGCGATAATGTTACGCGCGCTTTTCCATTGGTGAACAGTTTCGCAAGATAATTGACCGCTATGTCAATATCTTCCGGAAGAACCTTGATTGTTGCTGGAGCATGCTCGGCATGACGTTGCCGATGCTGATCGAGCAGGGATCGGGCGCGCTCTATGTGTTCTGGCGCAACAACCGTCAGTCTGTCAACACGGGGTTTTATCTCAATGGACATAAAAAACAGGATGCCCAGCGCGACAGAAATCAGAAGTGCTAAGGTGATAATTGACAGGAGCAGTGTGCGAATCAGTTTCATAATACGTTGTATACGGCAGTTTTCATTTATGGACACCTTAAAAATCCAGATTTTGTCACAACACTTTGTTACCCACAAAAATGTTTCTTTACATATCAATCATATGCAACGTCTACATTTTTTGCTCGCGCCGCGTTTTGCTTATTTTCTGCTTTAAACTTTGAATTTTTAGAGACGCCTTATGCAGTTGCTGCGCTATTAGACAGATATTCCAGTTATAATTAAACTTTTATCGCTCAGGGTGTATGAGTTTGTATGCTATAACAGTTTGGATTGGCAAATTGAACTTACTGTACCGAAAAACCGGTTCAGCCAATGTGACAAAGGCGGCATTCACATTCGAAATCAATATGACCATGGTTAAAAACTTATAATGCATTGGGTGTCATGAGCAATCATGAAAAAGTGTCATAATATTTCAAGCGGGCGGCTGATAATGTGCTGCCAGTCAGTGCTGAATACTATCAATATGCATCTGACTGTGCCAACTGTGTAATAACTACAACCATTGATCAACGGATGTCGACAAACCCCCAGAAGATGACAACATCATCGTCAGTTCTTGAATTCAAGAGCAGTACTTTTTTTTCGCCAATTTTGATTCTGTACAGCAATGATCTTGCCGCAATCGAGCAGTCTTTGCAGGATAAAATAAACCGGGCGCCGGATTTCTTTAAAAATTCTCCATTGATCATCGATCTGCGCGAATTGAATAAATCGGGGCTGGATATCAGTGTTATTGAAGTTGCCGGGATGTTGCGCAAGATTGGTATGTTCCCAATCGGCGTACGGGGCGGGAACGAGCAGCAGGACAAGCAAGCGCATAAGTTATCGATTCCCGTCGATGCTGGCCGGGAAAATGACAGCACCGCCGCAACTTCCGCTGCTTCGTCACGGAAAGAGACCGAAACGCAGGTGCTGGAGCGGGATTCCGTGGAGAATAACGAATTCAGGAATCCAGCGTCATCGGTGGGGCGCATGGAATCAGTCAGCGCGCCGCCTGAACCGGTCAAATCCATGCTGATTACGCAACCGGTGCGTTCCGGGCAGCGCATATACGCGCGCGGTGATCTGATTGTCATGTCACAGGTCAGTGCGGGTGCGGAGATCATGGCTGAAGGAAACATTCATGTCTATAACACGTTACGTGGCCGCGCGCTGGCAGGTGTGCAGGGAAATACCGCCGCACGTATTTTCTGTCTGGATCTGCAGGCCGAACTGATTTCAATTTCGGGGGATTATAAAACGAGTGAACATTTGACCGAACAGATAAAAAAGCGGCCTGTTCAGGTTTATTTACAGGATCATGCATTGATCATTAAGGAAATTGCCTAGAAACTTTAACTAAGGAGGCTCAATTGGCAAGGATTATTGTCGTGACATCGGGAAAAGGCGGTGTCGGTAAAACAACAACAAGTGCTGCGATTGCCATGGGGCTTGCAAAAAGAGGTCACAAAACGGCTGTGATTGACTTTGATGTAGGCCTGCGTAATCTTGACCTGATTATGGGGTGCGAGCGACGAGTAGTGTACGATTTTGTTAATGTAATCAATGGCGAAGCCAGTCTCAATCAGGCGCTGATTCGGGATAAAAACTGCAATCAACTCTACATTCTCCCCGCTTCTCAGACCCGCGACAAGGATGCGCTCACGCTTGAAGGCGTCGGCAGAGTCCTGGAAGAGTTGTCTAGGGATTTCCAGTTTATCGTCTGTGATTCTCCCGCTGGTATTGAGAAAGGTGCGTACCTTGCGCTGTATTATGCCGATGATGCTTTTGTGGTTACTAATCCCGAAGTTTCATCGGTAAGGGATTCCGATCGCATGCTGGGTATTCTGGCGAGTAAATCCCGCCGGGCTGAGCGAAACGAAGAACCCGTCAAGGAATATTTGTTGCTGACGCGCTATGATCCAGGTCGGGTGAAATCCGGTGAAATGTTAGGGCTGGACGATGTGCAGGACATTCTCTCACTGCAACTGCTCGGTATAATTCCAGAGTCCAAGTCGGTTTTATCTGCGTCCAATGCGGGTATTCCGGTTATTCTGGATGAAAAAAGCGAGGCAGGTCGGGCGTATGAGGATGTTGTCGCGCGTTATCTCGGAGAAGACCGGCCGCTTCGATTCATTGATGATAAACGAGGCTTCTTCAGGAAAATTTTTGGAGGTAGATCATGAGTTTACTGGACTATTTCAGAAAATCCAAACCCAAAACTGCAACTATTGCCAAAGAAAGATTGCAGATTCTGGTGGCTCATGAGCGCACACTGCGTAATCGGCGGCCATCTTACCTTCCGCAGCTGCAAAAAGAACTCCTTGATGTCATACGCAAATACGTAAATGTTGATCAGGATGCAATTTCCGTTAATTTTGAGCAGGACGAGAATCAGGAAACGTTGGAGCTGAATATCGTCCTGCCGGACTATCAGCAGGAAAACAAAAGCGTCAACATGTAAAAGCCGCGCGCGGGTTAATCGTAATTTTACCGTCTATTAGTCTATTATTTAAGCAGCTCAATGACTGTTCTCTTGTGCGGATGTTGCCGTAAAGGCGTCGGATGGTTGTCAATCTGGTGTTTTATAGTCTTGAAAACCGGTCGACTGACCATTGTTCCATTTTTTCTCCTCCTTGCGGGTTGCGCGGTATTTGCGCCGCCAATGGTTCCTGCGACAGTCAGAACGCTGGTTATCGAACCGGCAAAAAATTTGCAGGATGTTCCCGTTGCCGATTTTAACGTCATGGGCAGAGTGTCTGTACGCAGTGCCGAGCAGAGCTTCTCGGGTAACGTGCATTGGCAGCATACGCAGTTTGAAGATACTATTCTGTTGCTTTCTCCTCTCGGTCAGGCGGTTGCCGAAATCAGAAAAAACGATGATGTGGTGAGCCTGATAACCGCCAAGGAGGAGGCATTTTACGCGCGCGATGTCGAGGAATTGACCAACGAAGTACTGGGCTGGCGCTTACCGTTGAGCGGATTGCAATACTGGATACAGGGCACATATTCTCCAGTCAGCGCTGCTGTTGTAGAGTTTGATGAAGAAGATCGTATCGTGGCTATCCGGCAGGATGGATGGCAGATCATTTATGTGCGTTACTTTGCGGACCAGGGAGAGGTGGCTGTGCGTCCGCGCGTCATTGAGTTGCAGTTTGATGCGTTAAAGATCCGCATGGCTGTTGATAACTGGATTTAACGCGGGACGATAAAAAGATTGATGAATATTTGACCATTAAGCCAATGCAGACTTTTCCAGCTCCCGCAAAACTGAATCTTTTTTTGCATGTCGTCGGGCGACGGCCGGATGGGTATCATTTGTTACAGACGGTTTTTCGTTTACTGGATTTTTATGATCAAATTGATCTTAAGGTGCGTGACGATGGCGTGATCAGATTGATCGCGCCCTTGGAAAACGTTCCGGTCGAGCAGGATTTGTGTGTTCGTGCGGCCAGATTGCTGCAAAGCGAGAGTGGTACTCAACTGGGTGTCGACATTGCTTTGCATAAGCACATTCCAGTGGGTGGCGGCCTGGGGGGCGGCAGCTCCGATGCGGCGACGATGCTGATGGCGCTGAATGATTTGTGGCATCTGAACTGGGAGAACTCGCGACTGCGGGCGCTGGGTCTGAAACTGGGCGCCGATGTGCCAATTTTTATTTTCGGAGAAAATGCATTTGCCGAAGGTGTCGGCGAGCAATTAACCGCTTTATCACTGCCGCAAGCCTGGTATCTGGTCATCGTGCCGCCCGTACATGTTTCCACGGTGGAAATTTTTTCAAATAAAGAATTGACACGAAACACGATTCCAATCACAATACCGCCCTTTTCCATTCGGGACGGTCATAACGATCTTGAGCCGGTGGTTTGTAGTCTTTATCCGGAGGTTTCTCGAAGTTTGGAGTGGCTAAAACGTCTGGAAAATACTAAAATAACGGCAATGAGCGGATCAGGGGCTTGTGTGTTTGCCGAATTTGCGACGGAATCCGGGGCAAATGCGGCATTTGCAAAGTTGCCTGCGGATATGCGGGGGTTTGTTGCGCGCGGTCTTGACAGGCATCCGATGCGCGAAAACGTGAAATAGAATTGGGGAGTCGCCAAGTGGTAAGGCACCGGATTTTGATTCCGGCATTCGTAGGTTCGATCCCTACCTCCCCAGCCAGCAATCTTAGCAGTTCCGGCAGCCTGTCTCAGTCCGTCTTTTAACGGGCCTTTTCAATAGAACACCGGAATTGAATGATATTCAGCCTATTGGAATCAGTGAAAAGCGATATTGAAATGGTGTCATTCGTCATATCAGGATCGGCGCGTATTCCTGATTTCAAGTCAATTAATCAATATAAATAACAATGTCTTACGACAGTTTGATGGTTTTTACCGGTACGGCCAATCCGAGGCTGGCGCATGATGTTGTCAGGCATCTGAACATTCATCTTGGGCGCGCTACAGTCGGGCGTTTCAGCGATGGCGAAGTGATGGTGGAAATCCTGGAGAACGTACGCGGAAAAGATGTTTTTGTGTTGCAGTCGACGTGTGCGCCAACAAACGACAGTCTGATGGAAATCCTGGTTATGGTGGACGCGCTTAAACGTGCTTCCGCCGGAAGAATTACGGCGGCTATACCGTATTTTGGTTATGCGCGGCAGGATAGAAGACCGCGTTCGGTGCGCGTGCCTATCTCCGCCAAGGTTGTGGCGAATATGTTGACGACTGTGGGGGTTGACCGCGTATTAACCATGGATTTGCATTCCGACCAGATCCAGGGGTTTTTTGATATTCCTGTTGATAATATCTACGGCACGCCGATACTGCTTGGCGATGTCTGGAAGCATGACTATCAGGATCTGGTTGTGGTGTCACCGGATGTTGGCGGCGTTGTGCGTGCAAGGCATATGGCCAAGCGGCTGGAGTGCGAACTGGCGATTATCGACAAGCGCCGCCCCAGACCCAATGAAGCTAAAGTGATGAACATCATCGGCGAAGTGAAAGAACGTACCTGCGTTATCATTGACGATCTGGTGGATACCGCCAACACACTGTGTAAAGCTGCCGATGCCTTAAAGGAAGAAGGCGCCAAGGCGGTGATTGCCTATTCAACACATCCTGTATTATCAGGCGCTGCGGTTCAGCGCATTAACGATTCCAGCCTGGATAAACTGGTTGTGACCGATACCATACCATTGCGTGCGGATGCTATCGCCTGCGATAAAATTTGCCAGCTGAGCATTGCAGGATTGTTAGCCGAGACCATGGTGCGTATCAGCAATGAAAGTTCGCTCAGCTCGTTGTTCATGGAGTGAATGAAAAACTCTTTTATTAATCGATTTGTTTGGTCGCGAACAAATCCTAACTGTGGAGAATAATCAATGAAAATTGAAGTCAGCGCTGAAAAGCGTACATTGCAGGGAAAGGGTGCGAGCCGCCGCCTGCGCCGTTCGGGTAAAACACCCGGAATCATTTATGGCGGGAATGGCGAGCCGCAATCGGTCGAACTGGATCATAACGATCTATTCCATAAACTTAAGCTGGAAGCATTCCATGCATCGATTCTGACACTGAATGTCAATGGCAGCAAGGAACAGGTTTTGTTGCGTGACATACAGATGCACCCATTCAAGCAGATAGTGTTGCACGTGGATTTTCAGCGCGTTGATCCAAATCACAAGATTCACATGAAAGTGCCATTGCACTTTATCAATGCCGAGATAGCGCCAGGTGTTAAAACTTCAGGCGGGATTGTCAGTCATGTGCTGACCGAAGTCGATGTCACCTGTCTGCCCAAGGATTTGCCGGAATTTATCACGGTGGATCTGAAAGATCTGGTGGCTGGACATACTATCCACCTGAGTGAACTGACACCACCGCCGAACGTTGAAATTACCGCGCTGGTTAAAGGCGATGATCAGGCTGTGGCGGCAATTGCCATACCGCGTTCAGCATTGGCTGCTGGTGAAGCAGCGGGAGAAGGGGCGGCCGGATAATTAACCCTCCGCAATCGATGTTGCCGGAAATCTGCTGGATATTCAGTTTTATCTGAAACTGGGAGTCTGTCGAACATAAGACTAATCTACTGCGCCAATGGGATAACGGTTCATATTTCCTCAATTTTTCGTTACATAGTCTTGCTATGCGCCTCAAAATTGAGAAAATCCGCACGTGCTCTCCTACTCGGCTCGCTACGATTGCTTAAGTCCGGCAGATTCCTGACAGATTTTTGTTATCAAACGCTTGCTGCAAATTTCATTTGAATTCATGAGACTGATCGTCGGTCTGGGTAATCCAGGTAAAGAATATGAAAACACACGTCATAACGCCGGATTTCACTGGATTGACTGTCTGGCCGACAGGCTCAATCTGACACTGCGGCTGGAGACGCGTTTTCATGGATTATGTGCGCGGATCAGCCAGGATGATATCGATTTATGGCTGCTTGAGCCACAGACTTACATGAACCGCAGTGGACTTTCCGTGGCCGAACTTTGCCAGTTCTATAAAATTCAGCCTGATGAAATTATTGTGGTGCATGATGAGCTGGATTTGCTGCCCGGTGTGGCAAAGCTTAAATGGAGCGGTGGTCTGGGCGGACATAACGGTCTTAAAGATATTGCCGCGCGGCTGGGGACAAAAGATTTCTGGCGGCTGCGCATCGGTATCGGCCATCCGGGGCATCGTGACGCGGTTGTGCGTTTTGTGCTTCACCCTCCCGGTAAAGAGGAAGCAGTGCTGATAAACGAAGCCATTGATCGCAGCCTGCAAGTTTGGCCGTTGATGGCGCAGGGCGATTTACAGTCAGCGATGCTGAAACTGCACACCCAGTAAACCGAATGCTTCAACCGATCAACAATAATACAGAAACAATCCGAGCGAGTATCCTATCATGAGCCTTAAATGCGGTATTGTCGGCCTTCCGAATGTCGGCAAGTCAACCTTATTCAATGCTTTGACCAAGGCGGGCATTGCGGCGGAAAATTATCCTTTTTGTACAATTGACCCGAATGTCGGCATCGTTGAGGTGCCGGATCCACGGCTCGATAAGCTGGCCGGAATTGTCAAACCGGAAAAAATGCAACCGGCAATTGTCGAGTTTGTCGATATCGCGGGACTGGTCGCGGGCGCTTCGAAAGGTGAGGGGTTGGGTAATAAATTTCTCGCTAATATCCGCGAAACAGATGGTATCGTGAATATGGTGCGTTGCTTTGCCAATGACAATGTGGTGCATGTGGCAGGCAAGGTTGATCCGGTTTCAGATATTGAGGTCATTCAGACAGAACTCGTGCTGGCCGATATGGCGACCGTGGAGAAAGCATTGCAACGGGAAGCTAAAGTGGCTAAATCCGGAAATAAGGATGCTATCAAGCTATGCAGCTTTCTGGAAACAGTACTGGCGCATCTGGATCAGGGAAAGCCTGCGCGTTCATTGGCCATGGATGAAGATCAGCAGGCGCTGCTCAGACCCTTGTGTCTGTTGACTGCCAAGCCGGCGATTTATGTCGCCAACGTCGATGACAGCGGCTTCGACAATAATCCGCTGCTCGACAAAGTCAGAGCATACGCCGCCGCAGAAAACGCGCCAGTTGTCGCCATCTGCGCTGCGCTGGAATCTGAAATCGCTGAATTGTCCGACGAGGATAAAAAAGTTTTTCTGGAAGATATCGGTTTGGCGGAACCCGGACTCAATCGGCTCGTACGTGCGGCATATGATTTATTGGGATTGCAGACTTATTTTACCGCAGGCGTGAAAGAGGTTAGAGCGTGGACCATCCATAAAGGTGATACTGCGCCGCAGGCGGCAGGTGTCATTCATACCGATTTTGAGAAAGGCTTTATTCGCGCCGAGGTGATCAGTTATGACGACTTTATCGCCTGCAACGGCGAACAGGGCGCAAAGGAAGCCGGCAAAATGAGACTCGAAGGAAAGGAGTATATCGTCAGGGATGGCGATGTGATGCATTTCCGTTTTAATGTGTAAGTCGCCCAGGACTATTATTCCTGCCCACTCAGGCCGGATCACGGCGCTTTTCCGGTTGCCGTTGATATAGTTTTGATCCGGCTTGCAATGGTTAGCGCCGGACTTTTCTTGGCAGCAGTCTGTGTACGATTTTTTGCTCGCAGAAATTGTAGATCAGGATTATCCATTTTTTCCAGATGTGTTTCTTCTGCTCGGTTACCAAAGCAATCAGGAAGGAAGCGATCAATGTGAGGGAAACGATGAGCATAAATGTTCCAAAACTCAAACTTTCTGCGTAAAAAACGGCGTAAAAGAACCAGAGCAGTGGCTGGTGCAACAGGTAAAGTGAAAATGTTGAACCAGCAAGGATTCTGATGGGTTTTTCTACCCTGTTGAAAATATTTGCGCAATTGTGGGAAATTTTCCTTACCGCGACAAAGTGTGCGGCAATCACAAGGCCGAGATAATAATCAGTGATAAAGTAGCGGCTGAATGCAAATTCTTTGTGCAGATCCGGGCCGGCGATAGCCAGCAGATAATCAGACCCTCGCCCGCCGATGTTGTAGGCCATGTAAAGATAAAGCCCGAAGATGGACAGTAAAAACAGTGAAAAGGCGGTTGCAATCGAAATATTCCGCCAATATTCGGATTGATAAACATAAACGCCCAGCCACCATACAGGCATCAATAAGAAAATCTTTGGTCCGACAAATAAACATACGCCGCCAAAGATCAGCCAGCGTTTGAATCCGTTTACAAAAGTCAGAATGGCAAAGGCAACATAGTACCAGACCTCATAATTCAAGCTCCAATATGGCACATTTGAAAAGAGTTGTGTTGAGAGTGTCCACAATTCATTGGTAAACAATAGACTGGAGATGACGCGTATTCCGGCGAGATCCCAGGCTCTGTAGGCTTCCGGGTATGCGCTGCTGTTGAGCGTATATCCGGAGAAATCCACCAGCGCGGTGATGATGATTGCCGGAATCGCGACAGAGTAGATACGCGCCGCTCTGGAAATAGCATAATCCTTGAGTCCTTTTTCTTTTGTATCGGTTACATAAGCGATGACAAAACCGGATAACACAAAAAATATGATAACCGCTTCGTGACCATATTGTGAAATGGTCAGGTTATGTTCATAAAGTGGTCTGGAGTGCCACAGTAAAACAACAAAAGCGGCTGAGAATCGAATGAGATCGAGGTAGATGGAAAATGATTTTGTCATGAGCAAAGGTGGCGACCAGTAATTGAAGATGGATCAAATTGATCAGACAGGCCGTCTCCCGTGTGCAGCAGATAAAGCCCCCCGATTTTATTACGGAAAGATAATACTACGCTGAAGTAGTGACGATCAATTGATGATCAATAGGATTGGTTGTCTGTATGGCGGGTGCATGTTTTTCAATTTCATAAAAATGATGCAAGACCAAGCATTCAAGCCCACGAAAGAGTGGTGTTCTCCCTTTTTGGCTTCAAAAGCGAGAGCGTCAGCCGTCTATGCAAGTTGACCTGCTGTTGTTTTTGGCATGCTCTACGCCCAAATGACCATCTTGAAGCGCTCTTTGACGATGCCAAAGTAATTGCATTTCCAGTCGCTTTGCGCGAAGAAGTCGAGATGATGCCACTGATCTTTCTGTTTCAGAATGCTGGCGGCGGCATCGTCCCAGTCAATGGCGGCAAACTTGGCTTCCATTTGCTGCTTGCGGGCCTCGACTTCGCCGTATTCGAAGCCGTCATATTCCCAGTGCAGCACCTCGAACACGTGACCGTCGCGGTCGGCATAGTCCATGCTGAAATCGAGCCCCCATTTCGGACGGATGCGGATGATCTTGTAAATCAGCGGATTGGCTTTTGCCCAGCACTCCAGTTGCTGCAACGCTTCTCCGGTATAGCCCTTGCGCTCAAACAATAAACTATGATTCAGCACGGCGCCCTCAACCCGGTCCGGCTGTGTGAACCAGGGGGCCTTGAGTGCATACCGGTGTTCCCGGTGTGCGTGTGCCTGTGTCTGGTTGGCGTTTGCATAGTGCTGTTCGAGGTCGGTCAGGTCGTAACCATTCTGATCGAACAGCGCCAGATCGCGCGCCAGCGGTATGTGCGTTGTCGTGAGTGGCCGGTCCCAGTGACCGATAGGATTGAATTGATGGTGGGTTAAATCGAGGTAATTCATGCGCAATCAAGGCTATCGGGTTAACAGATATTCACGTAGAAAAACTATAGATTGTGACAGGCTAAGCCAAAAAAAGCCACGAATGCGTACCAGGAGCGCGCAATTAATCGCCGTGACGCGTTTTTCCATACAATGTGCGCAACTCATCCTTGGCTTTTTCCAGTACTTCACGCTGCGTTGCGGACAAATGCCTGCCAGCCCGGTTGATATAGAAATTCAACATGGACATGGCGGAAGCGAACGGTTCTGCTTTGCGCCGCGTGCTGCTGTCGGCGGAATGTTTCAGCGACAATGCGATTCTGCGTGGATCGTTCCACGTAAAAACACCTGACTCGAGATCCAGGGCATTGCTGGTTTCGGTGATATGCTGTGACCAGCGATGAAAATTTTCCGGAGACATGGCATTACTCCTGGATGACTAACCATTTGTCGTGTGTGGCATGAACTGTATTCAACATTGCGATAATCTGTAAAAAAACCGTAATCGCCTATTCATGCGGTCACGCCATTCCTGTTTGAGTGCATTGCTTTAACAGCCTGTTGAAGTATAAGGCATTGTTTGTTTTTTTGTTCACCACTTTCGGTATGTCATTGATGCAGATCGATAATTAAGTGGCATTTTAGTGAAGCGTTCTCATTAGCGTGCGAACATTATTTTCCTGCACAAACGGAAGCAGGATCAATATTGATAACAATTTCCATTTATAATCAATGATATAATGTTGTTTATGCGCTTGATTGGTCTTATAATGAGCGGTTCATAAACTGACAGCATAGCGCCGAAACCGAAAAGAGCAAACTGTCAGTTGTTACTGGCGCTTGAAATCAGGAAAACCAGGGAGCGCGCCATAGTGTTCTTCGGTTATTTCAGGCGGAAGTTGTTTTATAAAAGGGAGAGACCCGAAAACAATCTTCAATCCGATTCTTCGTCACGATAGGAAAATGTCTTATGAAAGGTAACACGAAAATTATCGCCACGCTGAACACGCTGCTTGCTGAAGAATTGACAGCTATCGATCAATACTTTGCGCATTCGCGCATGTATGAAGACTGGGGGCTGACCAAACTGTATGCGCGCATTGACCATGAAATGAACGATGAAAAACAGCATGCCGATCTTCTGATCAAGCGTATTTTGTATCTGGAAGGCACGCCTGTGCTGGGAAACCGCAGTCCACTCAGGATCGGCCGGGATGTGCCGGAAATGCTGCAAAATGATCTGGACCTTGAGCGTTCGGTCATTGTCGCATTGCGAAACGCCATAGCCGATTGTGAGCTGGAACGGGATTATCAAACAAGGGAAATCCTTGAACAACTGTTGGCCGAAACGGAAGAAGACCACGCTTACTGGCTGGAGAAGCAATTGTATCTGATTGATAAAATCGGATTGCAGAATTACTTGCAGTCCCAGATGTAATGTCTTCAGCTACGGCAGAGAATCTGGCGGGGCGCTTCTGTGTGCTGACAGCCGGTCAACTTTCAGTTCTAAAAGATTCCATCAGGAACGCTGGCTGAGCGCGTTGCGAAAAAACTTTTTTTTGCGTATCCGGAAACAGCGGATAACTGCTGTTTCCGGATATACCTTTCTATCCGTTTAATACCCGGAACGTTTTGTTTCATCCTGTTTTCTTTGCTGGTGCTTTTCGCGCCATTTTTCAATGCGGCGCTGCTTCATTTCTTTCAGTTGGGCATTTTGCTCAGGCGTCAATATAGATTGTAATTGCGATTGGGTTTCCTCATAAAGCGTTCTGTGTTTCTCGCCTTGTTCCTTGAAAAGCGCCTCAATTTTGACTTTCTGATCTTCGCTTAATCCCAGTTCCGTATCGAGCCGCTCAATTTTCTTGGCGCGATAGTGTTCATGGTCTCCCTTTCCTTCCGGATAGGCCGCTACTGACAAAGGCAATGCCAATGCGATGGCCATACTGATAAGTTTCACGTTCATAGCGTAACTCTCCTTGTTCATGTGTGATTAAAGAGCGGCGTTTCCACTGCTCGTGAGAATAAATATCTGCATGCAGAGAAAGTCCGACAAGATTCGGGATAAAATAATTCAATTGAACCGATGGCGATTGCATCAGATTGTCTGTCGAAGCACTGTTCAATAGCCTGTTCAATGGATGAGCGCGATGCAAAACCCGATTGTCCTGCGTGATTGTGCAAAAAAAATGAATAACCCGCGCTGTGCAGCAAAAACGGACATCAGAATTACCGACGCAGATTCTGGGCTATCCGCTAAAAACAACTCAACCGGAAACTGTCATCCAGATCAAGCGGCAGAACCAAAGTTCTGAACTGGGCATTATTGGCTGAATTGCAAAGCCCTTGGCGCTCATGGGCATCATCGCTGAATTTTTGCAGGTATTCTGCATTCAGTACGGGTTTTCCGGCTTGAATGAAAGGTTCCAGCGCATCGCATTCATCAAACTCATGGCATTGCTCGTTCACGCTGAAATCAAAAAAATCCACCAGTTCCGGGATCTGTTCCAGATCGTTTTTAAGCCCGACCGACAAGCCTCTTTTATGCGCCTCGTTGGCAATAAATTTATTGAAAGCCAACTGATCCCTGGCGGTCAGTTCAAAACCACTGTCATTCAAATAGCCGTCCATATTATCCGGTTCCACGCCATCACAGCCTTTTTGCAAAGCCAGATTAAGCCTTTCAACCATAATTTCAGCCACATTCAGTGAACGGATATCCAGCCATTGCTCATCCGGCCAGCCATCCAGCAGATTGCCAAGCGCCGCGGGATCGAACCTGTCTTTGTCTTCCCTGAAATTCTCGTAAGAACCGGCGGAGAAATAGCAAATGACTTTTTTACCTGAAGCCTTGAGTGAATTGATCAATGACGCGGGCGAGTCGAACAGATCGATATCATATAACGCAACCGGATAACCCGGATTAACTTCACCGCTCAGTTGCCATTGCCAGGAAACGGATACCGGTGGTTTGTACCAGTCCATGCCGGTGACAACAGGCAGGACGTCCGGATCAAGTACCGGTGCGGCAGACAGAAAAAACAGCGCTATGTTTGAAAAATTGCTGCTGGTACTGCCATCATAAGCCGTCACCGCCACATAAAACGATGCGCCATCCCACAGCGCTGCCGACAAAGCCGTTTTATCACCCACATCAATTGATTGAATACTGTCCGCGCCGGTATACGGATAGGGCGCATACAGCAGCCGATAACCGAGCGCATCCGGAACCAGTGACCAAGTGACCGTTACAGCCGTGTGCTGCTGCGTGACTTCAATCGCAGGTGGCTCCAGCACCTGCGCGCTTGCAATCCCGGAATAAAATAGAAAAAGAATCGTCAATAAAATCGTGTTGTTTGTTTTCATGATTGGGCGAGTCATCTGGAGCACATTTTCTGTGCGATAACATACAAATGCTTTTCCGGATATTGATCGTATTCAAGGTGTCGGCAGATGCATCCCAGACTTCCCAGCACGGATAGCAATTCAGGAATTCCCAGTGCACTGTAATACATTTCCGGCCCCATGAACGAATCAGTTTTCTCTTCCGGTGCATCCACGCCGCCGGTAGAAAAGATGAATATCCCTCGCGGTTCCAGGCTTTGAATGATTTTTCCGAGAACCTGTTTTTGTGACGAGAGCGGGATGTGCCAGATACTGTCCCAGGCGGAAATAAATTCGTATTTACGGGGAATGTTCCAGCTACAGATGTCTGCGTGATAGAAAGTGACTTCAGAGTGCCTTTCCCGAACAAGGGATAGCATTTTCTCCGAGATATCGACGCCCTCCACACGAAATCCATGTCTGAGGAGCAGATCGATAAACCTGCCATTTCCGCCACAGCCAATTTCCAGCGCGTAACCTTTCTTATCAACGAAGGACAAAGCCCGTTCGTGCTGGGCAATGCCGTTTTCCAGGGGGAAAGCGTCGCTTACCCATCGGTCGGCGATCTGATTATAGCCAGCGGCTATTTTGTCAGGCGTCATGGCGGCCGTCGTCCCGCTTGCGCGTAATACAGGAATGCGGGCATGAGCATGGAGCAGAAGATTTATTGCATCGAGTGCAGGCCGATCATGTTGCCTTCGGTATCGTGTACCAGCGCAATAAACCCATGTTCACCGATAGACATTTTTTCCTCGACAATACTGCCGCCATGTTCAGCGGCGCGGGCAGCCGCTGCCGCGCAGTCTTCACAGCCAAAATAGACCAATGTGCCGCCGCTGCCCGGATTGTAGCCATCCATTTTTACCAGCATTCCACTCGCGCCGGGCGTGGTCATGGCGCTATCTTTATCCATGGGAAAGCACCACATTTCCATATTTGCTTCCTTGCACATTGCCTCGGTCGGCGCAGGCATGATTTCCAGCTTGACTTCAAGAGTGGCTTCGTAGAACGCTTTGGCGCGCGCCATGTTATCGACATAGATTTCAAACCAGACAACGGGATTGCTTTTCATGCTATTTCTCCTGTGGTGAGTCAACAGTAAGTTATGGGTGATCAATGCGCATTTTGCGCCTGTTTTTAACGCCGTAGCGGCAACGCTGACAGCTTCCTAGCCACGAACCGCTGCTTCGATCGCGGCGATGTCGATTTTTTTCATCGTCATCATTGCATCGAAAGCCCGCCTGGCGGCGGAGCGATCGGGGCTCGTATACGCCTTGGTCAGCGCGATCGGTGTAATCTGCCAGGAGACGCCCCACTTGTCTTTGCACCAGCCGCATTCGCTCTCCTCGCCGCCATTACCGACGATCGCGTTCCAGTAACGATCGGTCTCGGCCTGATCCTCGGTGGCAACCTGGAACGAGAACGCTTCAGTCTGTTTGAAAGCAGCGCCGCCATTGAGCCCCAGGCAGGGAATGCCCATCACGGTGAATTCTACCGTCAACACGTCACCTTGCTTGCCCGATGGAAAGTCGCCCGGTGCGCGATGTACCGCGCCGACCGACGAATTGGGAAAAGTCCTGGCGTAGAACTGCGCTGCCGCCTCGGCGTCGCGCTCGTACCAAAGGCAAACCGTGTTCTTTGCGATCTTCGTCATGTTACGCCTCCATCGTAATTAAAATGAGCGTCAGCATCGTTACCGGATGAAGTCATTGATCCCCCGGCGGCCTGATACCGTCTGCCATCACATTTTACAAAAAATAGGCAAAATCTGTTACATGAATTTGGCAGGTTGTGCTGCTCGCCTTTCATCTCGAATCCTTATAAAATCGATCCACTGTGAGGATGCTGCCATGTACTGGGATGTCAAGACTGTCAAACCGCTTTCCGATTATCGTTTGTACGTTGAAATCGCCGATGGCCGGAAAGGAATATTCGATGTCAAGCCCTATCTCGATCACGGTGTTTTTCGGGAGCTGCGTAACCTGGATTATTTCAATCAGGTGAATATCGTTTTTGGTGCGCTGACATGGCCGCATCAGCAGGATATTGCGCCGGAAACGCTGCTCGCCGGAATCGTTCCGGCTGATTACGCACCTGATGAGTAAGATCAGGCCGTGCCCGCGTAGGCCCGATCAGTCCGGTAGGATGTGCCGACCGCGAGGAGGCGCATCAATCAAGGAATAGCTTAAAAACAGGAAAACAAACGAAATGACAGAATACCGGCGTGCCTATATTCCCGGAGGTTCCTGGTTTTTTACGGTCAATCTTGCCGAACGTAAGCCCAATCAGCTATTAGTCGAGAAAATCGATTTACTACGCAATGCATTTGAATACACAAAACAGCGCTACCCTTTTCGCATGGATGCCGTCGTTATTTTGCCGGATCACTTACACTGTATCTGGACGCTGCCACAGGCCGATGCGGATTTTTCAACCCGATGGAAACTGTTGAAAGGCTACTTTTCCCGTCACATAGCAAAAGGAGAAAGAATTTCTACCAGCCGGAAATCTCGCCGGGAAAGGGGAATAGGGCAACGCCGATTCTGGGAGCATCTTTTACGTGACCAAAATGACTTTAACCGGCATGTCGATTATATTCATTGGAATCCTGTTAAACATGGCTGGGCAAAAAGCGCAAGTGACTGGCCTCATTCCAGCTTTCATCGTTATGTTGTACGAGGCGTTTATCCCGAGAATTGGGGAAATCATGAAGGTTATGATATCGAGGGGGTTGAATGACACAACCGATGCGCCTCCTTGTGGTCGGCACATCCTACCGGGCTCAGTCTTGCTATCTATACGTTAATTACGTACACTTTGCGCATGAGAAGTGTATTTGTCGAATCAACAATATTTGAGAAGTACCGTGATAAATACCTCAATGATGAAGAGTATAGCCTGTTCCAGGCTGAATTAATGTCTAACCCTAAGCAGGGCGATGTGATTCAGGGTACAGGTGGTCTGCGGAAGATTCGAGTGGCAGGTAAAGGCAAAGGCAAGCGTGGCGGCTCGCGAATTATTTATTATTTTCTTGATGAAAAGCGGCGTTTCTATTTGCTGACTATTTACAGCAAAAACGAGGTGTCAGACTTGACAGCAGATCAGAAAAAACAACTTATGGCTTTTATGGAGGCGTGGCGTAATGCACAATCGTGACCTGTTTGCAGAATTAAGCTTAGCTCTTGCTGAAGCTAAAGCGCATTCAGAAGATAAACTGACACTCAAGACACATCAGGTTAATGATGTTGGTGAGCTCAATATCTCACCCGATGAAATCGTAAGCATTCGCGAGCAATTCAATATGTCTCGTGGCGTGTTTGCACGTTTACTGCATACATCCGTTCGTACATTAGAAAACTGGGAACAAGGGCGCAGTACACCGAATGAACAAGCCGTGACACTTTTAAAACTGGTGCAGCGTTATCCGGAAACTTTATCGCACATCGCAGAGTTATAGCCCGCTTGGATCCGATTGAACAACACCAATCGAGCGCATTATCGGCTTAGCATCAATACGTACGGATCATCATCGTGATGTCCGTCGCCACATTTTACAAAAACAGACAAACCATTTAATCTTTCGCACGAATTTTGCAGGTCATTGAAAAATGACTCCGGCTTTTATCCATAACCATTCAAAAAGCGCGAAGGAAACCCGCTCATGACCAACCCCTATCGCCAGCATCGTCGCATACTTGTCGCGAGTCTGGTCGGCACAACCGTCGAGTTTTACGATTTTTACATTTATGCAACGGCGGCGGCGCTGGTATTCGGGCCGCTGTTTTTTCCGGCCAGTTCACCCGCTGCGCAATTGATGCTGTCATTTATGAGCTTTAGTCTCGCGTTTATCGCGCGTCCGTTTGGCGCGGTACTGTTCGGCCATTTCGGCGACCGCATCGGCAGGAAATCGACGCTGGTTGCATCGCTGATGCTGATGGGGATATCGACGCTGCTGATTGCATTCCTGCCGACCTATGCGATGGTCGGTTGGGTCGCGCCGCTGCTGCTGTGCATCCTGCGGTTCGGGCAGGGGCTCGGGCTGGGCGGGGAATGGGGGGGCGCGGCGCTGCTGGCGGTGGAAAATGCGCCGCAGGGATGGCGGGCGCGGTTTGGCATGGTGCCGCAATTGGGCGCTCCGCTTGGATTTCTTGCCGCCAATGGCTTATTCCTGTTGATTGGCATGGGATTGAGTGACGAGGATTTTCTGGCGTGGGGCTGGCGTATTCCGTTTCTGGCCAGCGCCATTCTGGTCGGGCTCGGTTTGTGGGTGCGTCTGAAGATCAACGAAACGCCCGAGTTTGCTCAGGCGATGGCGCAGGAGGCGCCTGTGCGGGTGCCGATTGGTGAATTGTTCCGTAATCATGCATTGATCACCTTTGCCGGAACTTTTGCGGTGGTCGCCTGTTTTGCGATTTTTTATCTTTCGACCGCTTTTGCGCTGGCCCACGGCACCACCGACCTGGGGTATGACCGTGAGGTTTTTCTGACGGTCCAGCTTGCCGCGATTCTGTTCCTGGCGGCCGGTATCGTCATCTCGGGCATACGTTCCGACGCGACCAGCGCGGGGCGGGTGTTGATATGGGGCTGTGCGGCGACGATTGGTATCGGGTTGATATTCGGCCCGCTGCTGGGATCGGGCTCACTGTGGCTGGTATGGACAGCATTGTCGCTCGCGCTGTTTATCATGGGCTTTGTTTATGGCCCGCTCGGCGCGTGGCTGCCGTCACTGTTTCCGCCACGGGTGCGTTATACCGGCATATCCGTCGCATTCAACGCGGGCGGTATTCTGGGTGGTGCTGCCGCGCCGATTATCGCGCAGGCGCTTAGCCAGAGCGGAGGCACATCGATTGTCGGCCTTTATTTGACGATTGCGGGATTGTTCAGCCTTGGCGGGCTGCTGCTGGCGCGGCGATCCAGCAGGTAGCCCGGATCAATTGACGCGGAGTTGACGCGTTCAATTGACGGCTGTAGCAGTTTTCGTTACATTCAGGGCATCGCCTAAAAATCAACTATTTATTGACACTCTAGCATGACCGAGTTCCGGGAGAGAAAACGATGATAGCGGTTTCACACGTTTTCTGCAGGTTGTCGAGTGTATCCGGACTGACTTGATCAGGTCGCTCTTCATGGATATTCATTTTGTCTCATAGAAACAGGACGGCATTATTGCAGAAACCTGTCCGGATTGCGGTTATCGGTAAATATCTCGGGCAATTGCTGACCGTGCTTGCCATCCTGATGCTGCTGCCGTTGCTGGTTTCGCTGGTTTTCAGCGAATTTGAATTTACCGTTCGCTTTGTTATCGTCGAAATCCTGTTGCTGTCAATCGGATTGCCGCTGATGCGCATCGACGCGCCAGCCGGTCTGCAAACCAACGAAGGTCTTGTGATTTCCGCGCTGGTGTTTATGCTTTCTCCATTGGTGATGACTCTGCCGGTGATGGGCGCCGGGCTTGGTTTTATCGATGCGCTATTTGAAACCGTATCGGCTTTTACCACCACCGGCTTGTCTGTCGTGACCGATTTGCAACAGCAGTCGCGCACGTTTCTGTTTTCGCGAACTTATATGCAATGGATCGGTGGGCTGGGTATTGTTGTTCTGACGATTGTGCTGCTGTTACGGCCGGGTATTTATCTCAGAAAACTGGTCGAACTGGATGAAAGCGAGGATATTGTCGGCTCAACGGTGCTGTATGCCAGACGTATCCTGCTGATTTATATGGTGTTGACAGTCATCAGTACCGTGATGATCTGGATGGCCGGAGCCAGCTTCTTCAACGCGCTGACGCACGCGTTTTCCGCCGTGTCGACAGGCGGCTTTTCCAATTTTGATAACAGTTTGGCCGGATTCGATTCGCCGCTTGTCGCCGTCAGCGTTGTTGCAGGTTGCCTGTTTGGCGCGCTGCCATTCATGCTTTATTTCCGTATCCGGCGCTATCGTTTTTCTATGATTCTTCAGGATGTGCAGGTCAGGGCTATCGTTTTCTTTATTCTGGGTATCGGTTTGCTGTTGACCGTGGTCTGGGTGCGCGAGGCGCAGATGCCGGTTGCGGATGCGCTATATCATGCGATGCTGATGACGGTTTCCGCGCAGACAACCGCCGGCTTTGCATCGCTCGACTTGACGCAGATCGGTCATCAAGGCTTGTTGCTCCTGATGATCGCCATGTTTGTGGGTGGCGCGCTGGGTTCAACCGCCGGGGGGATCAAGCTGTATCGCGTTTTAATCTTCTGGCGGGTGTTGCTGCACCTGCTGCAAAAAACCACGGCTACGCCGCATGCCGTGATCGAACCGCATCTTGCGGACAAAACACTTGAAATGGATGAGATCAACAAAGCGTTGCTGGTCATCATGCTTTATTTTCTGGCGATTTTTTTGTCGTGGTTCGCGTTTCTGTTTTCCGGCTACGAGCCGGTTGCATCGCTGTTTGAGGTCGTTTCCGCGGCGGGCACCGTCGGTCTGAGCAGTGGTGTTGTCAGCGTTGATTTACCAGTGCATTTGAAACTGGTACTGTGTCTGGATATGCTGCTCGGGCGGCTTGAGTTTATCGCGCTGCTGGTGCTCGTTTATCCGGCGACATGGATCAACAGGAGGTTTAACGTATGAGAATGGCATTCATCGGTGCGAGCTCTGTCGCAATAGCCACAGTGCGGACGCTGAGCAAGCAAGGACATGACATTATCATGGTGGAAATTGACAAGGAAAAAATCGAACGTTTGTCCGAACAGATGGATTGCGGCTTTATTCATGGCGACGGGACGCGTCCGGATATTCTGAAAGAGATCGATCCTGAAAGCACCGAGATCGTTTTTTGTTTTACCCGTGATGATCAGTCAAACATCATCGCCAGCCTTGTCGCCCGGTCGCTCGGGTTTAAAAGGGTTGTCACCAAGCTGGAGGACCCGGAATTTGATCATATCGCGATCGAACTCGGACTCGAGAGCATCGTGGTGCCGTCACGAACGATCGCGCTCTATCTCGCGGACATGATCGAAGGGCGCAACATTCTGGAAATTACATCGATTATCAAAGGTGACGCCCGTGTCTACGCATTTGTAGTCCATGAGGAGATGGAAGGTTCCCTCAGCGCGCTGGAATTGCCGGAAGATTGCCGCGTCATGTGCATTTACCGGCAGGATGAACTGATACTGCCGGATGCGGACAGTCAACTGAAACTGGATGATGAAGTCGTTCTGATCAGCCATCAGAAACGGTTGAACGATCTGCGGGCGCGGTTCGGTGTTAAAAAACGGCATGCTGTTCCGGAATCGGATTGACGCTGCTTGATCGACACCATGTTATGATTCGCGTCAGGCATGAATTCGAGGCAGTAAGCACAACGTCTCACCAAAGTCGCTGCTTTTCACCGCTTTTATCCAATCATTTAAACAGGCCGCTCAGATGTCAGATCAACCGCAACGCACACACATTTATCAGAATCACCACATGGACAGCACGCGCTGGGATTATTTTACGCCGCGCGATGATGATATCGTTATCGCCACATCCTACAAGGCGGGAACAACCTGGACGCAAGCCATTGTCGCGCATCTGCTTTTTCCGGATGGCCGGTTTCCCGCTGCACCGTTTGAAATGTCACCGTGGCTGGATATGCGCGTTATTCCGCTCGAAGTTGTTCTGAACGGTTTGCAGGCGCAGCGGCATCGCCGTTTTATCAAGACGCATCTGCCGTTAAACGGTCTTGTGTATAACGAAAAGATCAAGTACCTCTATATCGCGCGCGATGCCCGGGATGTATTCATGTCGCTGTGGAATCATTACAGCAATATGAAGGAAGAAATTTTCATGCTGATGAATCATCTGCCGGGCAGGGTGGGGGAAGCACTTCCGCCGTCACCGGAAGATATTCATATCTTCTGGAAAAACTGGATAACACGTGGCGCGTTTGCGTGGGAAAGCGACGGCTGGCCGTATTGGTCGCATCTGTCGAATGTTCAATCCTGGTGGGATTTCCGTCATTTACCCAATATCGCGCTGTTTCACTACAGCGACATGCTGGCGGATACCGAACAGGAAATTCGCCGCATGGCGGCATTTCTCGAAATAGCGATTCCCGAGCACGCCTGGGATGCGATCCTCAAAGCTGTTGCCTTTGACACCATGAAGCAGCAGGGCGAATTATATACCCCCGGCGGCGGCCAATTCTGGAAAGAGGGTGCAAAAACTTTCCTGCACAAAGGCACCAACGGGCGCTGGCGTGATGTGCTTTCCGCTGAAGAACTGACGCTTTATGATGCGGCCTGCGACAAGGCACTGACCGGGGAATGCCGTCAATGGCTTGAGCACGGCGGAGGGATTTGACTTGAGTGTATTTCACGGATTGCCTGCCTGTATTGTTTGTCGCCACACTGCACCGCTATGCGGCAAGCAATTCAGATCGATCTCAATGGTTATAAAAGCAGTTTATTTTATTGATTTATTACAGAATCCCGTGATGTGTCACAAAACTGTCATCAAATTTTTATAACATTGTCCATCAGCGATACTGCGGCATTTTTATAGCAAGAAAATCCGTAGCTATTTTGACGAGTAAAATGCGATGGAGTTGTTTGATGTCAATCACCGTTCTGGTCGTGGAAGATGAACCTGCAATTCAGGATTTAATTTCATTTAATTTAAAAAAATCAGGACTTACGCCAATCTGTGCCAGTAATGCCGAACAAGCTACCGTAATGATCAATAATGTTTTGCCGGATCTGGTTCTGCTGGATTGGATGCTGCCGAATATGAGTGGTCTGGAGTTTGCCCGTCAGTTGCGCCGCAACACACGTACTCAGGTAATACCTATTATCATGCTGACCGCGCGCATCGAGCTGGAAGATAAAGTTTCAGGATTGGAAGCAGGCGCTGACGACTACATTACCAAGCCATTTTCTCCACGGGAATTGACTGCGCGTATTAAAGCCGTACTGCGCCGCCGTATTCCGGAAATTTCGGACGAAGTCATCGAGGCCGGAGGACTCAAAATTGATCCGGCCACGCATCGCATCCTGGCTTACGCGGATGATTCCTGTTCCAAATACACGGAAGTCAAACTGGGTCCAACCGAATTCCGCTTGTTGCATTTTCTCATGGCGCATAAGGAACGCGTCTATACGCGAACACAGCTTCTCGATCGTATCTGGGGGGATCATGTGTTTATCGAAGACAGAACCGTTGACGTGCATATCCGGCGGCTGCGCAAAGTGCTGGAAAAAGTGCAAAAGGATAACCTGGTGCAAACGGTCAGGGGAACGGGCTATCGTTTTTCGAGTGAAAGTGCGGCGGGCGAGGAATAGTCGGCAGCACATTTAATGAGACCTTTGTACGGCGTCATGAGCGGTACGAGAATAAGGCAAAAATTTGCGAAAAAGCGGAGTTTACACGGAGTGAATGAGCATTTTTCGCAAATTTTTAACGCAATTGTCGTGCCGCGTAGTAGCCGTGCAAAGGTCTCTCAATGTGTTTGCAATGATTGAATCAGTTTCTGGACATGCAGCACACGATCTTTCACATCCGGCATGAGAATCTGGATTTTCAGCCGATCGGGGCCGGCGAGTGAATACGCGCGATTACTCTGGATCAGCTGAATGATTTTTGCGTGATCGATTGGCGGATCAGGCTTAAATTGCACCTGAATATTTTCCGCATGCGCGTCAATACGGATGATGCCCAATGGTTTTGCGGCAATCCGTAATCGATGGCTGTCGAGCAAGGCCCTTGCGGGATCGGGCAATAGGCCGAAACGGTCAATCAGTTCACTTTGCATGTCATCGAGTTGTTCGTCTTTCGTGCAATTGGCCATGCGCTTATACAGAACCAGACGTTCGTGAACGTCCTGGCAGTAGTTTTCCGGCAGCAGCGCAGGGACATGCAGATTGATTTCGGTGGCGATGCCCAGCGGGTGCTGCATGTCGGGCTCGCGGCCTGCTTTCAGGGACTGGATTGCGGTGTCCAGCATGGTGCTGTATAAACTGAAACCGATTTCCTGCATTTCACCGCTTTGTGATTCGCTCAGTACCGCGCCGGCGCCGCGAATTTCCAGATCGTGCATGGCCAGATAAAAGCCGGAGCCGAGTTCTTCCATCGCCTGTATCGCTTCCAGCCGTTTTTTAGCCTGCGCATTCAGTGATTGTTCATCCGCCACAAGCAGATAAGCGTAAGCCTGATGATGTGAGCGGCCGACGCGGCCACGCAGTTGGTGCAGCTGTGCAAGGCCGAATTTGTTGGCGTTGTTGATGATGATGGTGTTGGCGCTGGGAATATCGATACCGGTTTCAATAATGGTTGTGCACAGCAGTATGTTAAACCGCTGCTGATAAAAATCGCGCATCACATGCTCCAGATCGCGCTCATGCATTTGTCCGTGCGCGATATTAATTCTCGCCTCGGGTAATAATTCGGACAGCTTGTCCTGCATATGCTGGATGGTGCTGACTTCATTATGCAGAAAGTAAATCTGTCCGCCGCGCTTCAGTTCGCGCAAACAAGCTTCGCGTATGATTCCCAGTGAGAAATTGCTGACAAAGGTTTTGATCGCCAGTCGCCGCTGCGGCGCGGTGGCGATAATGGAAAAATCGCGCAAACCTTCGAGAGACATGGCCAATGTGCGCGGAATCGGTGTTGCGGTCAGCGTCAATACGTCGACTTCGGCGCGCAGCTTTTTGAGCTGCTCTTTTTGCCGCACGCCGAAGCGGTGTTCCTCGTCAATGATGACCAGACCCAGCTGCTTGAATTCGACATTTTTCTGAAGCAGTTTGTGTGTGCCGATGACAATGTCAACCTGACCGTGAGCGAGTTCCTGCAACGTTTTGTTCTGCTCCTTGGTCGAGCGGAATCGTGACAGTTCGGCGATTTTTACCGGCCACTGATGAGCGATCAGGCCAAAACGATCCGAAAAATTCTGGAAATGCTGTTCAGCCAGCAGCGTGGTCGGAACCAGCACTGCAACCTGTTTGCCATCGGCTACGGCAACAAAGGCCGCGCGTAAGGCAACCTCGGTTTTGCCAAATCCGACATCGCCGCAGATCAAGCGATCCATCGGTTTATCCGAAATCAAATCTTTGATAACGGATTTGATGGCGGCGGCCTGATCAGCCGTTTCCTCGAAACCGAATCCTTCGGCAAAAGCCTCATAATCATGCTGGTTCAGACCGAAAGCATGGCCTTGCCGGGCTGCGCGCTGCGCATATAAATTCAGCAGTTCGGCGGCAGTGTCGCGCACCTGCTGCATGGCCTTGCGCTTGGCTTTGTCCCACTGACTGCTGCCCAGCCGGTGCAGCGGCGCTGATTCCGGCGCTGCGCCGCTGTAGCGTCCGATGAGATGCAGCTGAGACACGGGCACGTATAATTTGTCGCCGCCTTCATATTCCACCGATAAGAATTCACTGAGCTCGCCTTGTTCGCCTTCGCCAAGATCCATGCTGACCAGTCCCAGATAACGGCCGATGCCATGCTGTTCGTGAACCACCGGATCGCCGGGTTTGATTTCAGACAAATCGCGCAGAATATTATCGGTTGATGTGGTTTTGCGTGATTCGCGTTCACGCCGTCCCTGAACATGCGTTACGTACAATTCGGCTTCTGTGATAAAAGCCAGTTTGTCGTCCTCCAGAATGAATCCGTTATTGAGCGACGATGCGCATAACATCAGGGACTCTGCACTGGCGAGGAACTGCGCATAGCTTTCGCATATAACCGGATGCAGGTGATATTGATTGAGGTAATCGGCCATCAATTCCCGTCTGCCCATGCTTTCGGCATGGATTAATATCCTGCCGCCATTGCCGGTAAAGTGGTTAATGAAAGCCGTCAGTTTTTCCAGCGGGTTTTCGGCATGACGATTGACCTGTACATCAGGTAATTGCTGGGCATTAAAGATGGATGCCGTGTCATTGTCTTTTTCGCGGGCTGGCAGAATTTCGATGCGTGGATAGGGCTTGAGTTTGCTAAAGAATGCATTGGCCGGGAGAAAGAGTTCTTCTGGCGGCAGCAGCGGACGATCAAGGTCAGCGCGTAATAATTGGTAACGGGATTGTGTATCCCGCCAGAATTCATCCAGTGCCGGGCGCACATCACGGTGCAGACAGATGAGCGTATTATCCGGCAGATAATCAAAGAGCGTCGCGGTCTGTTCGAAAAACAGGGGGAGATAATATTCTATTCCGGCCGGCGCAATGCCATTGCTGATATCCTTATAAATCCGCTTCTTGGTGGGGTCGCCTTCAAATTTTTCACGGAATTTGCTGCGGAAACAGGCGCGGCCTTTTTCGTCCAGTGGAAATTCGCGCGCCGGCAGAAGTCTGATCTCATTCACCGGATAGATGCTGCGTTGCGTATCGACATCGAAAGTACGGATCGTATCAATTTCGTCATCCATTAAATCAACGCGAAAAGGCACTGCGCTGCCCATTGGAAACAGGTCAATCAGTCCGCCGCGAACGCTGTATTCGCCGGGTGATAAAACCTGCGAGACATGCGCATAGCCTGCCAGTGACATCTGGGCGCGTAGTGCATGAATATCGAGACGCTCGCCCTTGGTTAGAAATAAAGTGTGCGCGGCGAGATATTCGCGCGGCAGGATGCGATACAGCGATGTAGTCAGCGGCGCAATCAGCAGATCGCAGGAACGTGTCATTACCTGATACAGAGTTGCTAGACGTTCCGAAACAAGATCGTGATGTGGGGAAAAAATATCGTAAGGCAGTGTTTCCCAGTCGGGTAGCAAATGAACGGACAATTCTGGTGCAAAAAAAAGGATCTCCTCCATCAGTCGCTGTGCATCCAAAGCATGCGCGGTGATGACAGCAAGCGGTTTTTTATGTTGAGCCAGCTGCGCAAAATAGAGTGCGTCGCTTGAGATGCAGAAGAAAAACGAGCGTTGGACGGTATGGGAAGAGGGAATGCTAAGTTGTTGTGACATTGGAATAAATTCTTGATAAGACCTGCCATGAATACAATAATGACAGTCGGATATTGCTGAAAATTCAGCGTTTCGTGCGGGAAGCAGCGCGCAAATAAAGCTTCCTTATCTATGAATAGTGTGCCGCTTCAGTGTTTTCTTGCCCGTCACACGTGTTTATGGCGGAATTTGGGTTAATCAAAAATGCCTGGCCAGTCAAGTTGCGTATTATAGGGTATTTTTGGGCTTTTATTCTCTCGGTGCCCGGATTTTGCAGCGTGTATAGTAATTGAATTGATGAAATAAATTTTATAACAATGCAACCCATGAATGATATCAATTCAGTTCGAACGGATGTTCCAAATGAAGCGGACATGTCAATTAAAGACAAGCTGGTTGACATGATCAATAACCACCCTGATTTGCCAACATTGGGAAGCTCCATTACGCAAATAGTTCAATTGACCTCTTCAGATGGTCAATCGCGAGAGCATCTGGCAAGTCTGGTTCTTACCGATCCTTCGTTGACTTTGAAGATTCTCCGGCTGGCGAACTCTATGAGCTATCGATCTTCGACACAGGCAATTACCAGCATTTCCATAGCCATTCAATTATTGGGCATGGAAACTGTAAAAGCATGCGCGCTGGCAATGCTGCTAGTCGACAGAATGCCGCGCAAACATGCCAGATCAGTACGTACTGAACTGATGATTGCATTGTCTGCCAGTTTGATCGGCCGTGATCTGGCTAAACGCAGTTCGTTTCCCAATGCAGAGGAAGTTGCGGTGGCTGCGCTGTTCAAGAATATGGGCAGATTCGTTCTGGCTGTTTATGATGATGCGACCTATCGGGCAACGATGAAATTGGCGATGGAAAAGGAGTATACCGAATCAAAAGCATCGCTGGAGGTGCTGGGTTGCACGTTTAACTGGCTTACTGATTACGCATTGCGGGCATGGCACATTCCTGAGCCAATCATACAGGCGATGAAGCTTATGCCAGGCCGGATTCTCAAATCACCCAAAAATCGTGGTGAATGGATGCAGCAGGTGACTGAGTTCAGTAACCGGGCTGCATTAATGACATTCAAGGATTCGATCTCGCAAACTGATTCGATGATGGAAGAGCTGCTGAATCGTTTTGGCGCAGCTCTGGATATTGATGCGATGAAGCTTGAAAGTATTGTCAACGAGGCCGCCGAGCAACTCCGTGATATCAATAATTCGCTCGAGGAAATGACTCAAGGTGGCGGAGAAAATAATGGTCAATCTTCAGCGGAACCTGCCAAACCCGATGGATTATCGGCTGTGACGGGTATGGATTTATGGATTAATCAGACAATAGGCGGTTCCGGTCAGCGTAAGCCGGTTAATGCCGCAGACCTGCTATCGGAAGGCTTACAGGAAGTGACGGAGTTAATGCATAAACAACCGTGCAGTATTAATACACTGTTGATGCTGGTTGCTGAAACCTATTATCGCAGCCTGGGTTTTCAGTTCGTGACGATTTGTGTCAAGGATGTGCAGACTAATCAATTCCGGGCGAGAAATTCCGTGGGTATCAACCATCAGGATCTGCAGAAAGGATTTGTTTTTTCAGATTCAGCCGCTTTGGATTTGTTCAGTATAGCGCTGAAGCGAAATGTGGATCTGGCGATATCCGATGCAACAGAATCAAAAATCCGTGATGCAATGCCAGTCTGGCATAGACGGTTACTGCCCGATACCAAAAGCTTTATGGTTTTGCCGCTGGTATTACAGAACAAGCCGATCGGCATGATTTACGCCGATCGTCCGGTCGTGGCGCGAGAAGGCATTACGGTCAGAGAAATGAAATTGATCAAAGCATTGAAAGAAAATGTACTGACTGCATTTAATACGTCATCCTATGACAGCACTGAATCAATCTGATCGGGTGTGAGAAGCCAGACAAGCATGCCGGAAAGCAATAAGGGTTTTTTCGGCGCATCCCAAAACTGTTTTTGCTGGATATTTCTTTTTCTTTTTGTCTGTTAAACCAGACGGCAGACCGGTCAGCAGACTAATTCCCTCGGTCACGTGTTTCATCGTGTAGATATGAAATTTGCCTTGCCTGACAGCGTCAACCACGCCATAGTCAAGCATCAGGTGGCGCTGGTTCTGGCTGGGGATCAGCACACCCTGTTCGCCTGTCAGTCCGCTGCTTTTGCAGATGTTAAAAAAGCCTTCTATTTTTTCGTTAATGCCGCCGACCGGAAGAACATCACCGAACTGATTCATTGCGCCGGTAATGGCGATGCTTTGTTTGACCGGGATCCCCGACAAGGAAGAGAGGAGTGCGAAAAACTCGGCGCAGGATGCTGAATCGCCTTCAATCATTGAATATTCTTGTTCAAAAACTATCGATGCGCTTAAAGCAATCGGGGCCAGATGCGCAAATAATGCCGAAAGATAGTTCTGCAAAATGAGCACACCTTTATCGTGGATCGGTCCTGACATATTGACCTCATGCGCGATATTTAGCAGACCGTTTTCGCCGGCAAAAGTATGCGCTGTAATGCGTACCGGTGTCCCAAAACGATGATCACCCATATCAATCTGGGTAATGGCGTTCAATTGTCCTGATTGTTCACCTTGCAGCGCGATCATGATGTCGCCGTCGGTGATGGCTTCCTGCAGCCATTGATCAGGATAATTATGGCGTGAGGTGCGGGCTTCCAGTGCGGCGGCGATATCCATACATTCAACCCGATGGCCATTTCTTGCCGTGCATAATGTGGCGCTTTCCAGAATCAGCATTTCCGTGCGTGCAAAGATAGCGCTTTGCTGTGTCTGGTCATCAACTTCGCGGTGGGATTCTTCCAGTAAACGCGCAACGGCTTCGGCAGTGAAATGCGGCAGTTTTTTTGACTTACAGATATGTGCAACAAAAATTGACGAAGCATAATACGTTTCCGGGCTGGATTTGAAACTGTCGGCAAAGTCGACTTTAACGCGGAAACGGCGAATGAACTCGGGATCTTCTTCCTGCAAAAAATAATAATCCTCACGCGAACCGACTAACACGATTTTGACGTCGATGCTGACGGCCTCGGGTGTGATCGGCGCCGGTATGCTTGCAGCGATGACGGGTGTCTGTTCTTCAATCTGCAGCCGGTTACAGCGTAGAAACCGGCGCAGTTTTGCCCAGATGGTAACGTCGGTTAATAAATCACTGAGATGCAGCATGATGAAGCCGCCGTGCGCCTTGAGCAGGCTGCCAGCGCGGATGCGCATGAAATCGGCTTCTGCCTTTTCATATTCGAATGGATAGTCGATAGTACCGAATAGCGTATGCATCAGCGGATTGTCTTCGAGTATAACCGGCGCGCCGGACAGCGCGTGATTGTCGACAATCAGGTTGATCTGGTAACGCGACAACACCTGTTCCAGTTCATTTTGCCGTTTTTCATCCTTCTCGTGATTGGTTTCGAACAGCGATAGATTATCCAGAATATCCTGGATGATTTGATTGAAACAGGTTTTTAATTGTGTCTCGGTGCTGATTTTACGCGGCAGAGCCTCACGGATTTTTTTTATTGCCTGATTCAATAAAGGTTTGACCGTATTGCGCTTCAGCGCCATTACCGCGGTACTTCTTTCGCCGTCGATGCGCTTGATTGCTTCAAAAAAATCAATAATTGCGGTATGCAGCTGCTGTTCGGCCTGATCAATTTCTGTCCGGCGCGTTTTGGGCAATTTGAATAAATTGTCTTCGGTTAAAATTTTTCCTTTGTCGTCGAGCAGTGTAAAGACAATCTGATCCGCTTCGCGGCGAATCGAGAAGTTGCGTTGTTCAGCAAATACATCGAGCCTGGCATAGTATTTCGCTTCGGTGTCATTGAATTTTTTCAATAACTGTTCATGTTTGATTTTAAAACCCTGGCCGCTTAGACATCGCGCGATTTCTTCCGGCAATGATTTTGCAAAGCGTGCCAGGCATTGACGCAGCTGGCGCCCTTGTCCCGCGGGCAAATACAAGGCGAGTGGATTTTCGGGGGAAGCGAAATTATAGCTATAGCATAAATCCGGGGGCGGGCTGCGCTTTGCGGCAGCGTTGATCATGGCTTGCTGTAATAACGACGAACGACCACTGCCTGCCTCGCCCAGCACAAACAAATGGTAATCGGATTGCTGCATGGCAAGCCCAAAGTGCGCCGCCTTTTCTGCGCGTTCCTGACCTATCCAGGACAGGGGGTATTTTTCCAGTGTGGATGTATCCTTGAATCCAAGTGCATCAGGATCGATCTGGATGCGCAGTTCGGCAGATTTCAATGATTGTGCAGACATTAAGATAGAGATGAACGATTGATGGTTGTGGTTGATTGATTGGCGCGCTGATGTTCAGTCAATGCCCAGAAAGCCGCCTGACTGATGACTCCAGAGTTGCGCATAAAGCTGATTATTGGCGATCAGCGCGGCGTGAGTGCCCTGTTCGACAATGCGTCCCTGATCAAAAACAATGAGACGATCCATGGCGGCAATGGTGGATAAACGATGTGCAATGGCGATGACGGTTTTTCCCTGCATGAGCTGATATAAATTTTGCTGGATACCGGCTTCCACTTCTGAATCAAGCGCTGAGGTGGCTTCGTCCAGTACCAGTATCGGCGCATCCTTTAATAATACCCTGGCAATCGCGATGCGTTGTCGCTGACCGCCGGAAAGTGTCACGCCGCGTTCGCCAACATGCGCATCATAACCGGTGCGGCCTTTGATGTCTTTCAAAGTCAGAATGAAGTCGTGCGCATGGGCTCTTTTCGCTGCGTCAATCATCTGTGCCTCCGTTGCATCCGGTTTGCCAAACAGTATATTGTCGCGCACAGAACGATGAAGCAACGATGTGTCCTGGGTAACCATGGCGATATGGCTGCGCAGGCTATCCTGGGTGACATTGCGGATATTCTGCCCGTCAATGGTTATTGCACCTTGCTGGATATCATAAAACCGTAATAACAGATTCACAAGAGTCGATTTTCCCGCGCCGGAGCGGCCGACGATGCCCACTTTTTCACCAGGCATAATGGTGAAATCCAGATCATGAAAGATCCACGCTGTGTTTTTTTCGATTGGGTTGATGGTGTCGCGGTCATTCGCATGATACGAGAAACATACTTTGTTAAACTGTATCGCGCCATGCGTAACGGTTAATGTTTCTGCATTGGCATCATCTTTGACGCTTTGCGTGTTCGACAGTGTATTGAGGCCATCCTGAACCGTTCCGATATTTTCAAACAGCGTATTGACTTCCCACATCACCCAGTGCGACATGCCGGTCAGTCGAATCGCGAGGCTCATGGCAATGGCGATTGCGCCGGGGCCGATGGCCTGATCCATCCATAATGCAATGCCAAGAACACAGGTCGCGAATACCAGCAACATGTTGATAATCCAGACGCATATATTCAATCCAGTCGCCAGGCGCATTTGCGGATGCACGGTATTCATAAATTCCTGCATCCCGGTCCTGGCATAGGATGATTCCCGGTCACTGCTGGAGAACAGCTTTAACGTGAGAATATTGGTATAGCTGTCGACAATGCGTCCTGTCATCAGTGAGCGGGCGTCTGCCTGTAATGTAGAGATGCGTTTGAGTTTGGGAACAAAGTACGACAATGTGCAGATATAGGCCAGCAGCCATACCAGCAGTGGAACACATAGACGCAGATCGGCGTCAGCGACGAGCAGCAGGGTTGTTAACAGATAAACCGTGACGAAAAGGATGACATCCAGCAGTTTCATGACAGTTTCCCGGACTGACAATGCTGTCTGCATGACTTTTGTGGCAATGCGCCCGCTGAATTCGTGCTGAAAAAAAGCATAACTCTGATTGAGCAGGTAGCGGTGCGCCAACCAGCGTATCCGCATTGGAAAATTACCCATGAGTGTTTGCTGAATGACCAGGGAATGCACAGACACGATGACCGGGATGAATACGAGTATGAAGAATGTCATGGCCAACAGGATTGGCCACTCGTTCTCAAAAAATTGTGTCGTGTTCTGTTCTGTCAGCCAGTCGACCATTTGTCCCAATATGGCATACAGCATAGCTTCACTGATAGCAAGGCAAGTCGTCAGAAAAGCCATCAGAATCAGATAAGGCTCTATACCGCGCATATAGTGGCGGCAGAATTGATAAAGCCCCTTGGGTGGTTCGGAGGGGTGTTCGGGCGGGAAGGGGGTTATCAGTCGTTCAAAAAAACTGAACATGGAGGGGGTCTCTAAAAATTCAGCGTTTTAAACAAAATGAGGCGCGAGCAAAAAATATTGACGCGGCATATGATGGATATGTAAGTAAATATTTTTTGTGAACAACGACATATTGTAACAAAATAGGGATTTCTAGAGATGTTGGCAAATCATCTAACCTGTAGGCATCATCGCATGATCCATCGATTGGGTGAACAGGATGTTGAAAAATTATCTGCGTTGTTGCTGCGGCGTTAAAAACAGACTCGAAATGCGCATTTATCACACATAAACTCCGCTTTTTACTCGACGCAGGCGCCTCGCCCTACGGGGCGGTCAGCCTCGCGACTGTTTGCTGCGCTCTGCTTGCGTCACCTGTTTTTGCCAGGCTATCGACTGCCTTGATCACATTTTTCAACAACCTGCTAAGGTTAGTGTCTGAATTCGTATATTTGACCCATATCGTTAATCTTTTATGATATCGATTGAGCGAAACCTCTGGATTCAAGCATGTTTCAAGATTTTATCCGGCGCTAAGACGTTCGAATATTCGAAAGCCCGCAACGTAGGTACCAATTGCCGAACCCAGCGTGGACAGAATGAAGATCAGTAAAATACGTGTGACCTGATTGTTCCACCACCCTTTTAACGTTGTTGTATCACTGCGTAAGCGATGAAAATCGCCAACTGTGGGCTTGCGTAAATAAATTTCTACAGCCGCGACAACCATCCCGGCGCCTATCGTTGGATTCAAAGATGTCAGCGGCGCGGCGCAGAAAGCAGTTAATACCGTCAAAGGATGCGCCAGGGCAATGGCGGCGCCAAGCGCTGATAGCCCGCCATTGATCAAAATCCAGTCCAGAATCATGGCTGTGCCGATTTCCGGACTGCGGGTGAAACCGATAGCAAAACCGGTCAGAACCAATAATACAATTATCCAGGGTAAATATTTAAACCAGTTTGAGGATGCGGGGATGGCGTCGAGCTCGCGTATCGTATCGTCGGGATTGTTGATTTGTCTGTTTTCCAGCTGATGTTGCATGCCTTTCATATGGCCGGCGCCAACAACCGCAAGTATATGCTGATACTGACTCTCGCGACTTTCTTTGATCAACCGGGCGGACATATATTGGTCGCGTTCGGTGATTAAAGGTTTGAACAAATCTTTTTCATCCTCGGCAAACTGAGAGAAGCTGCTTTCCAGTACGTCACCTTCCTTCAGTCTTTCAATTTCAGCTTCACTGAATTTTTCCTTGCTGATAACACTGCTGATCAGTCCGCTGAATAATCCGATACGCTTCCACCACGGAACATTATGATAAATACGCTTAAGCGTTGTACCGATTTCACGGTCAATCAGAAGCACCGGGAGTTTTGCGGCTTGCGCATCGTGAATCGCCACACGCATTTCTGCACCGGGCTCAATGTTGAATTGTTCGGCCATACGTTGCTGGAAAGCACCGAGCGCCAGATTGGCCGCAACCATACTGGCGTGGCCTTTTCTAATGACCTGAAACAAATCCATTTTCGCCATGGCGTCGGGATCAACTATCGCTTTGTGGCGACTCGGGCATAATTCAACAGCCACTGCATCATACGTCCCGGAAGCGATCAATTCCTGAACTTTATCCGCGCTTGCTTTGGAGACATGTGCTGTGCCAAGAATAGTGATGCTGCGATTATCCAGTGTAATGGTTTTAATCGGTTCAATGGCCGTGCTATTGTTAAGGGCGCTATGCTGGCCGGTTAATTCAAACTTTGTCATAAGGGATCTGATTGACTGGTCTATCTGGATGTTCTATCTGATCGGAATCGTGTTACTGATGAAAAAATTGAAAGGGTAGGTCGGGGTAAAGAACTTAACAGATTGCTGATAAATTATCTGTGTTGCCGCTACGGTGTTAAAAACAGGTTCAAAATGCACATTTATCATGCATAAACTCCGTTTTTTACTCGGCGCAAGCGCCTCGTCCCACGGGTCAGCCTTGCGGTTGTTCGCTGCGCCCTGCTTGCGTCGCCTGTTTTTGCCAGGCAATCAGCTGCCTTGATCACATTTTTCAACAGCCTGTTAATCGGGCTAAACATTGTGTCAATATAACTCAAGAATAATAAAATGAATCGCTTTTTTGAGTCATTTGATTCAAGTCACAGGGATACGCTGGAAATAGAGTTAATTTACGCATTTACTTGTCACTTTGGATTTGTATTTTTTTGTTAATATTCAAAACGCACGGATAGAATTTATTTTGATCCGGAACTGAATAAATGCATGGCTGTTGTTCGCTGTTATAGTAATCCGCCATTGTACGGTATTTAAGTTGTGTTTGAAGGTTTTATGACGAGGCCCTTTTGATCCCTACTTTTCGGTAGGGATTTTTTTTAGGTCGATACGGATTGAACAGATACTCGAACAGGTATTAGTCAATTACCATCACGGGTTTAATGGAAAGGCGCTGCTGGAATGTATTTGCAGCCTGCTGAGCCATCGCCAGATTGGTATAGGGGCCGGCCTGGATTTTAAACAGACCATCCTTTTTCCGGATACCCACTGTTTTGCTCAGTGCTGGGAGTCTTTGCTGGATTCGGGTCAGATAGTTTCGTGCATTGTGTACAGTACCGAAAGCACCCAATTGAAGATACGTTGGAACCTGATTGTCTTGTTTTTCTTCATTCACGGGCTTGCGGACGGGTACAGCCACGGCGACTTGCTGATTTTTGGAACCATTCGGTATGATGGATTCGACAATGACTTCACCGCTGCCACCCGCGATGATGTCTAGTTTGTGCGCGGCAGTATAGGATAAATCAATAAGACGGTCCGAAAGAAACGGTCCGCGGTCGTTGATGCGCACAATGACAGACTTGCCATTGACAGTGTTCGTCACACGCGCATAACTCGGCAGCGGCAGCGTCGGGTGTGCGGCAGTCATTTCATACATGTCATAGGGTTCGCCGGATGCCGTGGGATTACCGTGATAGCGTCGTCCATACCATGAAGCTGTGCCGCGCTTCTTATAAGGCTGTAATGCGGTCATCGGCGTAAAAGATTTTCCCATTGCTTCATAAGGGCGCATGTTAATTTCACGCAACGGTTCAAATTTGGGTACGGCATCCGGAATCGCGTCGAGATTGTCGGGCGGGTTATCTCCCGGGCCGTCATCGAGGTAGTAACCGCCGCCCTGGAATGCCGTTTTTTGATTGGAGGCGCCAGTCGCTTCGAATTGATCTAATGCATTGAACTGCGATGTGCTGGCACAACCTGATAAAGAGAGAAATACTAAAGGTGCTATTATTTTTGTAATGACGGTTGATAGCGAAGGAAGTATGTTTCTACGCGTTGAAAATCTTTTCTTCATGTTTTTACCAATTTAGGATGTGTTTGTATACTCATTAAAATTCCAAAACCGAGTAACATGGTTACCATGGCTGTTCCACCGTAGCTGATCAACGGCAGTGGTACGCCGACAACCGGCAGGATGCCGCTGACCATACCCATGTTGACAAATATATAGGTGCAGAATGTCAAGGTAATGGAGCCTGCGATAAGTCTTGTAAACTGTGTCGAAGCATTGGCTGTAATAACCATACAGCGTCCGATGACAAGCAAATAGAGTAATAATAATAGAGAATTGCCGATTAAGCCAAATTCTTCTGAAAATACTGCAAAAATAAAATCCGTGCTTTGCTCCGGTAAAAAATCCAATTGCGCCTGTGTACCTTTTTGCCAGCCTTTGCCAACAACGCCGCCAGAGCCTATTGCTATCGATGATTGAATGATGTGATAGCCTGCACCCAGAGGGTCCTGAGATGGGTCGAGCATTGTCAAAACGCGTCTTTGCTGATAGTCGTGCATAAAAGACCAGAGTATCGGAACGCAGGTGAGTGCAGTGACAATCAGTCCTCCAATGATCCGCCAGGACAAGCCTGCAAGAAACAAGACATAAAAACCGCTAACCGCAATGAGCAGCGCTGTACCCAGATCGGGTTGACGTAAAATCAACAGGACGGGCAACATCAGTATAAGTGTGGCGCCGACATATTCCTTCAGACGCAATGTAATTTCATTTTTGTCAAAATACCAGGCCATCATCAGTGGCACGGCAATTTTCATTATTTCGGAAGGCTGGATGCGTGTGATGCCGATATTCAGCCAGCGGCGCGCGCCATTATGAATTTCTCCAAACAGTGCAACGCCAATTAACAGTACCAGTCCGACCAGATACAAAGGTAAAGCCAGACGCATGATTTGTTGCAAGGGTACATTGGCCACCAGCCACATTACAAGCAGCGCTACACAAATATGCAGCGCCTGTTTGCCTACCCGGGTGATATCGCCCCCTGTCGCGCTATATAGCGTAAATAGGCCCACAATCATCAACAGAAGCAGACCAATCAACAGAAACTTGTCGATATAACGCGTCAGATAGTACCACAGTTTTCCCAGATCGAACGCTGATGATTTAAAGTGAGAACCGGATGTGCTGGCCATGATGATTAATGGATGTGATCATGCGAATGATCATGCCGAGGTGCTTTTACAACCTTGGCTTCTTTGGATTCCGGCAGCTTGCCAAGCAGATAGTAATCGAATATTTGCCTTGCAAGCGGCGCGGCAGTTGCGCCGCCGCTGCCGCCATTTTCAACCAGCACCGATAACGCAATGACCGGATTTTCAGCAGGAGCGTAGGCGACAAACATGGCATGATCACGATGGTGTTCAGCAATCAAATCCGCTCTGTAGCGCTCATTCTGCTTGATTCCAATGACTTGTGAGGTGCCGGTTTTGCCTGCAAAAGCATATCCAGCGCCCGCAGCTGCATTTGCCGCGGTGCCGCCTGGCCGGGTGACATCGACCAGCGCCTTATGCACCAGTTCCATGTGCCTTGGATTGTGGTCGACAGTATATAACAGTTTTTTTTCCAGTTCTTTTTCATAGCCTGTCTGGAGATTGACGATCTTTTTGCCCAGATGGGGCTGATAGGCCTTTCCGCGATTGGCGATAATGGCTGTTGAGAAGGCCAGCTGCAGCGGAGTTGCCAAAACATAACCTTGGCCGATGCCGACAGAGATGGTATCTCCGGCATACCATTTCTGATTATACCTGCGCATTTTCCAGTCCTGTGATGGCAGCAGACCATCGGCTTCACCGAATATATCGATACCGGTTTTATGCCCCAGGCCATAGCGCTGAATATAGTTATGTATGCGATCTATACCCATATCATGCGCAAGACCGTAATAATACGTGTCGCACGACACAACGAGTGACTTGTGCAGATCGACCCGGCCATGGCCGCCCACTTTCCAGTCGCGATAACGCCTGTCGGAGCCCGGTAACCTGAAAAAGCCAGCGTCGCTAATGGCATACCCTGGAGAGCGAAAGCCTAATTCCAATGCGGCAAGCGCCATAAATGGCTTGAACGTTGACCCCGGCGGATAGACGCCGCGCAAAGCACGATTATTCAAGGGGCGATCGAATGCATTATTCAATAGATTCCAGTTAGCGTGATCGATGCCACCGACAAACAGATTGGCGTCAAAACTGGGCTTGCTGACAAAAGCGAGTATTTCGCCATTATTCGGATCAATCGCAACGAGCGCGCCGCGGCGGTCGCCAAAAGCCTCGTCAACCACTTTCTGCAGATCAATGTCGAGCGTGAGAATCAGATTATTACCGGACACAGGAGGGGTGCGGGACAGAACCTGGATTGAACGGCCGGCCACATCAGTTTCGACTTCCTCAAAACCGGTTATGCCATGCAATTCTTTTTCATAGCTCTGTTCGATGCCAATACGACCGATAAAATGCGAGCCGCGATAATTGTCCAGTTCGTCCGCGGCCTCCAGTTGCTCAAGATCTTTGTCACTGATGCGGCTGATATAGCCGACAACATGCGCCGCAAGCTCGCCATGGGGATAATGGCGCATGATGCGTGCTTGAATTTCAATGCCCGGAAAACGATAACGGTTTGCGGCAAAGCGCGCAACTTCTTCATCGGTCAGGCGGTTGCGTATCGGAAGGCTTTTGAAACGCCTGTTTTCGCGCATGAGTTTCCTGAACTGCTCCAGATCTCTGGGTGTAATTTCAACAATGGTCGCAAGTGCTTTCAAGGCGGATTCAAGATCAGGAACTTTATTCGGTGTGATTTCCAGCGTATAGGTTGAATAATTCTGCGCCAATATTTTGCCGTTACGATCAAGAATAAGACCACGGTTGGGAACCAGCGGCATAATCGTGATGCGATTGGCTTCCGCCAGCGTATGATAGTGATCGCGCTGCGTAACTTGCAAATGAAAAAAACGGGCAAAAAGTATCAGAAACAGCAGAATGATAAAAATAGCGCTGATGGTTAATCGTTTGCGAAACTTGTAAAGCTCGAGCGGATGATTTCTGAGTTCTATATTTTGTTTCATAGTGCGTTGTCGTCGCCCCTGGATCTGAGCGGCAAGCTGAGTAGATAGGATAACACCGGCCAAAGCAGGGTGCCCGTCAGGGATGGCAGATAAAACTGCCAGCCTGGAAAGTGAGCGTCATTGAACATCGTGACCAGAATCTGAAGCGTTTGCATAACGATCAGTATCAGGCCGATTTGTGGCGCCTGTTTCATTAAACTGAAAATTCGGATCCGGCGCCGAAAAACAGAAGCAAGGTATACCACAGTGCAATAGACCATGGCATTATGGCCCAGGATGCCGGCATGATGAACATCCATCATCAGGCCGGTGCAGAAGGCCAGTGTCATTCCCAGGCGCTGCGGTTGATTGATGCACCAGTAAAGTATGACCAGAGCGACAAAATCAGGCCGCAAGGTGAGCAGTAGCGCGCTCAGTGGAATGAAGTTCAGCGTGAGCGCAATGATCAGCGTCAATAAAACATAGCCTGTCTTTGCCGGAATCAGCATTTCCTGGTCAAGATATTGGCCAGATGTTTTTTTTGTACTGTTGCGTTGGGTTGCTTTCACTGTTTAATCGCCCCGGTCTGTTTTTCCTGTTGATCGGATAATGCGGACCCTGACGATGGAAGAGACAGGATAAGTACTTGCCGGTTACGATCGACACCGGCGACGGGTGTCCCTGTAATTTGCGCAAAATGATCCGCTGAGTGGCGCTTGATGTCTTTGATGACTGCTACTGGAAGGCCTCTGGGATACACACCGCCGATGCCTGATGTCACAAGCAGATCGCCGATCCGGATATCCGTATTGACAGACAGGTAGCGTAATTCGATTTCGTTGTTTTTACCGGTGCCGGAGATCACGGTACGAACATTATTGCGCACGATTTGTATCGGAACAGAGTGGTCCCGGTCGGTAATCAGCGTAACTTCAGCCGTTGCAGGGTACAGTTGCGTAACTTGTCCGATTACACCTTTATTGTCGATCACAACCTGCCCAGCTTGAATATCATGCCAGCTGCCTTTGTTGATGATGATTTTATGGCTGAATGGATCGCGCGGGGTGTACAGTATTTCCGCCATGACGGCTTTGGCGGCGGTTTTGGCTTCTATCGTGTTAACTGCGCCAAGCAACCTGCGCAAATGCGCGTTTTCAGCTTCCAATGCGTTAAGGCGTAACAGTTTCTCGCTGTCGTGCAGATAGCGTTTTCTGAAAAAAACATTTTCTTCCGCAATATGCATATTTCCAATCGATGTTCGAATGACATCCTGAATCCTGGCAGGAAAAAGTGCGACTTGCTGCATCGGATAGATTGTAATGGCGATAGCCTGACGTAGCTCGGGAATATACCTAAAATGCAGATCTTCAGCGATAAGCAGGCATGACAGAAAAAAACATAAAGCCAGCCGGGTAAACGGTCCAGGGCCATGTCTGAAAAACTGAGGCGTTGAATTCATTGCAATACGTCTTTCAGAGAATAAGCTGGGTACAGTTTAACAGTTTCAACAGTTTTTTCAGATTTTCCTGATTTTTTGACCGGCTGTTGAAGCCGACCATAAGCAATCGCCCGAGTCCGGCAATAATGTTCGGATGAATAGGAAATACGTTCCCGGTCTATAGTCTGAAC
>JACKLU010000007.1 GCA_024235735.1 Burkholderiales bacterium | reverse complement strand
CATTCAAAGCAAGTGGAAAAGTTGATCAACAAATGATCGAAGATTTGATTGATTTGGCATCGCAATCCGCCGAATGAGTTTACTCAAAAAAGCTTTAAGGAATTTCCAAAGAATAAGTAATGATGCGGTTTTTAGCGGTGCGGCGGTAAAAATCCATGATTTTCTAAATCCGCCGCATATTATAGTGATTCTGCGGCAGAAAATTTCTAACTTTCCAGGGAAAAAACCATAAACCTGTCAGAAGGAAATATAAACATCTGGCTTGATTTTCAAATCTTCACTTTATTTGGGACTTGCTTTTATCCAGCGTTAAATCACGCGTCAACATGGTTTCAGGCTGGTATATCTATTGATAGAAAGCATTTTTTGCTTTAGAGCAACTCAATTAATGCTCGCAAAACAAAACTATCCAAAAGAGTTTTATTTTTCCGTCATTATTCCGCGTTTATATCCTACTTTTTGATAAAAAAGTATCATTTTTTTGCATTTTACAAAATGCCGATTTCATTTACTTTTAACCTTTAACTTTTTATTTTTATTATTCTTTATTATATTTCTCTTATTAACTTCGGAATTCCGGATTCATCACCCCCCTCTCAATTTGTTGTAAGCGGGGAGATAAAACCGTAAAACCGGAATTAAATTAGAATTGCGAATGAAGACTTCAGACTATAAATTTTGACAACTGACAATCACTTTGAGAAAGTTAACCAAATTGAATCCGCGATTTTGATGCGCGTCCGGACCACACCGCTCATGACACCGTGCAAAGGTCTCGCCGATTTTATCCTAGGTTAGCGCGGACTGTGCGTGATGCTCGCACCGATGCGCATAGTACTGCGCGATTGTTCTTTCAATAAACAACAAGTCGATTAGCTGGATCAGAAAATTACCTCTACGCGTTCAGCAGCAAAAACAAAGCTATCGACCAAACTTAAACTTGCAACAATTAACACAATGAATAAAAAGAAGTTATATCATTTTTTGTTTGTTTGGCGTTATTCTTACCGTGCAAAGGTATTGCCGAATAAACACACGCTAACTAAAAAATCGCAATGTGTTTATCCGGAGCCTATAAAAGATAGTAACGGTCACTAATGACACCGACACTCAGCAAATACAGACACTATTGCGTCTGTTTCATGAGCGCTCTGGCGGCTTCAATTTCAGGAAAATCGATACCATTTGCGGTAATCTTCCCAAGAATCTGACGTGCTTTCGCTTGATTACCCGCTTTCACCAGGGCGTGCGCATAATGATATTGAACTGTCGCATTATCTGGCAGTTGTGATGCCGCTTTTTCCAATATCGGCAATGCACGGTCAATTTCGCCTTTTTCAACCAGGATCCAGGCCAAGGTATCCTGAATGGCAGGATTTTCCGAAGCTAACTGAAAAGCTTTTTCCGCATATTCCAGAGCACGGGGATCTTTGCTTTGGTGATAAATCCATGCCAGATTATTCAAAGACATGACATGTTGCGGATTCTTCTGCACGATAGTTTCGTATTCCTTTGCCGCGTTTGCATACTGTTTCTTACCAAGATAGTCATTGGCAAGATACAGGCGTGTAGCTGCATCTTCAGGATTTTTTACAAGCCACTGTGTAATCTCTGCATATGCCTTTTTATCATTACCCGCCTGGATTAGCGCGGAATGTATTTTCATCATCAACGCACCGCTCTGAGCAACAGAAAATGCTTTTTCATAAGCTTTTACTGCTGCATCTGGTTTATTCTGTCTGACCCAAAGATCACCTTCCAGCTCATAACCTTGCGGAATATTTGCGTGATCTTTCTGTATGCTTTGCGCCAGCGACATGGCTTCGTTTGGCTTGTCTTCGAAAATAGCCAATCTCACGAGCGCCGTTTTAGCATCGACGAAACCTGGGTCAATGAACAGGGCTTTCTTGAGCGCTGTCCCTGCAGCAGCATAATCCTTCAGCATTGAATGAACATTGGCAATTTGCAATTGCGCAAGTGCAGAGTCCGGCAATCTTCCCGCCAATCTTTCAAATGTATCCAGTGCGGCTGGCAGATTATTTTGAGCGAGCTGCACTCTACCGAGAACCTCGAGCACGCGCGGCTCATTTGGATATGAGCCGTTAAGCTTGCGCGCCAGCAGCATTGCTTTTTCCATATCGTCAATACGCAGATAATGCGCTGTCAAATGAAGTGCAGGTTCCAGTTCGTTCGGATTCTGATTGCTGGCCCGCTCCAACCACCGGGTCGCCTCCGCGGTATTACCCTGAACGAAAGCCAGATTCGCGAGCGCACTCATCGCCTGAACATTTTTATCATCATTCTTGAGGATAGCTTCAAATCGGCTTTTTGCAACATCCGGCTTTCGATCCTGCATATCCAGCCGTGCAAGATTTGTTATCGCAGGGAAATAATTCGGCTCGATCGCAAGCGCCTGATTAAAGCTTTCCCGTGCTTTTATTGCATCATTCTTACCAACGAAAACAGCGCCTTTCAGATTATAGAAAAGTGGATTCTTAGCGTCTTCTTTAATAAGTTCGTCAATTGTGGCAAGCGCCTTATCAAACGCATTGGTGCGCAAATGCGCCAACGTGAGTAATATACCTGCCCGTGCCGACCGCGGATCTAGATCCTGAGCCAATTCAAGTTCGGCAATAGCGTGCTCTCTATCACCTGTTGCCAGTTTACTTAAGCCAAGCGCAGTATGGATCGCTGCGCTGTTAGGCGCAAGTTCGTTCGCTTTTTCATAAAACTCCGTTGCTTTAGTGAAATCTCCCGAACGCATATACGTTTCGCCCGCCAGAGCAAACAGCTGTGGATCATTCTGCTCGGCGGACAATGTAGGTTCAAGAACAGCTATAGCCTGCCTGATCTGGTTGCTCTGCAACAGCGTATTAATCATCAACTTACGCGCATAAACATTACCTGGGTTTTTCTTCAGATATTGCTCCAGATATTGTTCAGCCTGGGATAATGACCCCAGAGACAATTGTATCGCGCCAGCCAGTAACACACTCGGCAGGTGCTCTGGCGCCACGCTTAACACAGTCTGTATGGATGTTAGCGCCTCCGCATGCCTTCCTTGCGTATAGTCCAGCAAAGCTTGGGCATGGTTCATTCCAATGCTTTCAGGCACAACCTGGCGTGCTCGTGCAATGGTGTTCCTGGCATCGTCAAACTTGCGCAAGCCGATTTCAATCGTCGCTTTACTACTATAAGCAGCGAGATTATCCGGCGCCAGCTCAATCACTTTTTCAAAAGCTTCCAGCGCCTGCTCTACCTTGCCTTGCGCCTGCAACAGTCGGGCATTGAATAACCAGGCTTCAGTACTTTCAGGATTTTGAGCTGCCGCCTGCGCAGACAATTGGTTCGCCATGTCCAGATTTTTCTCGGATAAAGCATGCTGCGCCAAACCAACCAGAACTTCAGCGGAATCCGGATTATCGATAAGCACCTGATCCAGCATGGCTTTGGATTCCTCACGCCGACCAACCGCCAGCAACGCCCTGCCTTGCAAAATTTTCACTTTGACAGAATTTATTTCGGGATAACGATCAACCGTATCCAGCAGCATCTGGAACTTGCCCAGATCAAACAACACCCGACTCAAAACCGGAATGACGGTATCCGCATCCAGACCCAGATTCAGCGCTCTTTCCAATTCTTTTTCAGCTGCCAGCAAATCGCCGTTTTTTTGTGAAAGAACGCCCAGCATGAAACGCGCCTGCTTGTTATTCGGTTCTTGCTGTAACGCATTCTTGAGCTGGATTATCGCCGCATTGTCATTTCCTTTCCGCTGATATTCCACAGCTTCTGATATTAAAGTCTCCACATCTTTTGTCTCGCCGCATGCCGTCAAGCTGAATATCATTAAAATACTTATGACTGCATACAACAAGCCATGCCAATGATGTCTTTTTAGAATATGGAAAGAAAGGTTATACATTTTGATTCTCCAGTTCAATTGGTTACTGTTACGGATTTAATGGCACCAAAAAACTCGTCTTGTTTTGGCCATCATCACTTTGCGAATAGCGTATTACGGTACAACGCGGCAAATATATATATTTGCATATCAAGCCAACCCAAAAAGATACTCCAGAGCAAACAATCTTTCATTACGTTAAAAGTTATACACTACACTATATAGTAAGCCATTAGAATTTTTTTAAAAGTTTGCAATAAAAGGACGATAATTCAGTTTTTCAGTATTAATCTGCTAAATCGGAGAAAATCATGAGTGTTGTTGCTGTTGTAGGTTTGGGTTATGTCGGCTTGCCGCTGGCCGTTGAATTCGGCAAAAAAAGACGAACAATCGGTTACGATTTATCCAGCAGCAAAATTCAAAGTTACCGGCAGCATATTGATCCAACAGGAGAAGTATCGACTGATGACCTGAAACGCGCCAGCCAGCTCATTTTGACGGATGATGCCGCAGAGCTGTCACAGGCGGATTACATCGTGATTGCGGTGCCCACCCCCGTGGATCAAGCACATCAACCGGACTTCAAGCCGTTGATCGGGGCAAGTGAAACGGTGGGCAAGAATATGAAGCCCGGCGCGACTGTCATTTACGAATCCACGGTATATCCTGGCGCTACCGAGGAAGTATGCGTTCCAGTGCTGGAAAAATTTTCCGGCTTGAAATGGAAACAAGATTTTCATGTCGGTTATTCACCCGAGCGCATCAATCCAGGCGACAAGGAACATACACTGACAACCATTATCAAAATTGTATCCGGCGATGATGACAACACGCTTGAAAAAGTCGCCGAATTGTATGAAAGCGTAGTAAGCGCGGGGGTTTATCGTGCTGCAAGCATTAAAGTCGCCGAAGCGGCCAAGGTTATTGAAAACACCCAGCGTGATCTGAACATTGCACTGATGAATGAATTGGCCATTATTTTCGGCCGGCTGAATATCGACACGCTGGACACATTGGAAGCCGCGGGCACCAAATGGAACTTTCTACCCTTCCGTCCCGGCTTGGTCGGCGGCCATTGTATAGGCGTCGATCCCTACTATTTGACGCACAAAGCGGAAATGATCGGTTATATGCCGCAAGTGATTCTGGCCGGCCGCCGCATCAATGACAACATGGCGAAGTATGTGGCTGAACAAACCATCAAACAGATCATTAAAGCCGGATTCAATGTGCGCGGCGCCAGGGTAAACGTGCTGGGTCTTACATTCAAGGAAAATTGTCCCGATTTGAGAAACTCCAAAGTGATTGATGTTATTCGAGAACTTGAAGACTATGGCATCGAAATCCACGTGTGCGACCCCGTCACCGATCCTGAAGAAGCTCTACACGAATACGGCGTGACACTGAAATCCTGGGAAAACCTGCCTCGCGCGGAAGCCATGATTGTCGCCGTTTCTCATGTCAACTTCCTGACCAGGACGATTCCCGATATGCTGAGTAAAATTGTGGACAATGGTTGCTTTATCGATGTCAAATCGAAATTTAATCAAGCGGCGCTTCAAAATGCTGGATTACATGTCTGGCGGCTTTGATATTGAAAAAAACCAAGGAATGATGTTATGACTCGATTTGAGGAAATCCAGCGGCATTTACTGCAACATCAATATTGCTGGCTGGTAACGGGGGTGGCTGGTTTTATCGGTTCTAACCTGCTGGAAGGTTTGTTGAAATTAAATCAGAAAGTCATTGGCCTGGATAATTTTTCGACAGGCTATCAACACAATCTGAATCAGGTCAACGCTATTGTCGGCGCTGATCGCTGGAGCAATTTTACAATGATCCACGGTGACATCCGCAATCTGGATGATTGCAGGACGGCATGCAGAAATACCGATTTCATATTGCACCAGGCTGCTTTAGGTTCTGTGCCTCGTTCCATTGACGATCCGATTCTGACGAACGAGAATAATGTCACCGGTTTCCTCAACATTCTGGTCGCGGCGCGTGACGCCAAAGCCAAGCGCTTTGTTTATGCCGCTTCAAGTTCAACCTACGGCGACCATCCGGATCTACCCAAAGTCGAATCGGTTATCGGGAATCCACTCTCGCCCTACGCCGTGACCAAATATGTCAACGAGCTTTATGCCGATGTTTTCGCGCGCTGCTACGGAACAGAATCGATCGGACTGCGCTATTTCAATGTTTTTGGTCCCAGACAGGACCCGCATGGCGCCTATGCCGCAGTCATTCCGCTATGGGTATTCGCGCTGATCAAAAACAAACCGCTTTATATCAACGGCGACGGCGAAACCAGCCGCGACTTCTGTTATGTAGACAACGTCGTTCAGGCCAACCTGCTGGCTGCACTGACTACTGATAACGCCGCAGTCAATCAGGTTTATAACGTGGCGCTCAATGCGCGCACCAGCCTGAATCAACTCTATGCCATGATGCACGCGCTGCTGGTCGACAAATTTCCGCATTTAACATCCTATCAGCCGGAATACGTTGCTTTCCGGGAAGGTGATGTGCGCCATTCCCAGGCGGACATCAGCAAGGCACGCCATCTTCTCGGGTTTGAGCCGGTCTATGCGATTCAGCAGGGACTCGAAGCGGCAATGCAATGGTATGTGGACAATCTTACTGAGCGGACAGACATCAAATAATCCGCTGCTTGTTGTTTTCATGCGCAAGTCAGCTACAATCCACTCATGAAAACCGTATCACCCGACGCGCTGGCGCACCGCCTCGCGCATCTGCCCAAACCAGTCTACAACGACGACCTTCCAGTCGTCGCCAGGCGTGAAGCAATCCAACAGGCGATTGCGGACAATCAGGTCGTCATCATCTGCGGCGAAACCGGATCGGGAAAAACGACCCAGCTGCCGAAAATATGCCTGGAACTGAAACGCGGCGTGCATGGCATGATCGGCCATACACAGCCGCGCCGCATCGCTGCGCGATCGGTAGCCCAGCGTATCGCGGCGGAGCTTTCCACCGGACTCGGTCAGGCGGTTGGTTACAAAGTACGGTTTTCGGACAAAATCGGCGCCGACAGTTACATCAAGCTCATGACCGACGGCATTCTGCTCGCGGAAACGCAGGGCGATCCGAAACTGCTGGCCTACGACACGCTCATTATCGACGAGGCGCACGAGCGCAGCCTGAACATCGACTTTCTGCTGGGCTATATTACGCGCCTGCTGCCCGAACGGCCCGACCTCAAACTGATCGTCACTTCCGCCACCATCGACGCGGAACGGTTCTCGAAGCATTTCAACAACGCACCGGTCATCGAAGTATCCGGGCGCACTTATCCGGTAGACATCCGCTATCAGCCGGTTGTGCTGGATGATGAAGATCTTGAAATGCAGCAGAAGATACTCAACGCCGTCGATGAAATTTTGCAGACAAGTCGCACGGGCGATATTCTGGTTTTCCTGCCCGGCGAGCGGGAAATCCGCGAAACAGCCGAATCGCTGCGCAAGCATCACTTCGATCGCAACCAGCCGGGCATTCCCGGCGTGGAAATACTGCCGCTGTTTGCGCGCCTGTCATTCAGCGAACAGGAGCGCATCTTCAAGCCCGGCCAGGCGCGCCGCATTGTCCTGGCTACCAATGTCGCGGAAACTTCGCTGACCGTACCCGGAATACGCTACGTCATCGATACCGGCTGGGCACGCATCAACCGCTACAGCTATCGCAACAAAGTCGAGCAACTGCGCACCGAAAAAATTTCGCGCGCTTCCGCCAGCCAGCGCGCCGGGCGCTGCGGGCGTATCGCGAGCGGCATCTGTTACCGACTGTATTCCGAAGAAGACTTCCTGGCAAGAGCGGAATTCACTGATCCGGAAATTCTGCGCTCATCGCTTGCCGCGGTCATTCTGCGCATGAAATCGCTCAAAATCGGCGATGTGGAAAATTTCCCGTTCCTTGAGCCGCCCACCGCGCGCATGATCGCAGACGGCTACCAGTTACTGACGGAACTCGGCGGTGTCGATGAAAACAAGCAGTTAACGCCGCTCGGCTGGCAACTGGCGAAATTTCCGATCGATCCCCGCATCGCGCGCATGGTGCTGGCGGCAAAGCAGGAAAACTGTCTGCATGAAGTGCTGATTATCGCTGCCGCGCTGAGCCTGCAAGACCCGCGCGACCGGCCGTTCGAACATCAGGACGCGGCCGACCGGGCACACCGGCGTTTTATCGATGAACGCTCCGACTTCATGGGCTATCTGAACCTGTGGGCATTTTTCGACAAGCTGCTCAAGCATAAAAAATCCAGCCGCAAATTGATCGCCGAGTGCCGCGATCATTTTCTGTCCTACCGCCGTCTGCGCGAATGGCGCGAAATCCACAACCAGTTGCTCATCCTGATCAAGGAATTCGGTTTCCGGCTCAACGAAGTCCCCGCGACATACGATGAAATACACCGCGCGCTGCTGGCAGGACTGCTTGGCAACATCGGCTTAAAAACAGAAAAAGACGGCGAATATCTCGGCGCGCGCGGCATCAAGTTTTCAATCTTTCCCGGTTCAGCCTTAAAAAAAGGCAAAGCCAAAGCGAAATGGACGGTATGCGCCGAACTGGTCGAAACCGGCAGACTCTATGGCCGCGGCGTCGCGCGCATTGATCCGATGTGGCTGGAAAAAATCGCCGGAAGCTTGTGCAAGCGCGATTACTTTGATCCGCACTGGGAAAAAAAGCGCGCCGAAGTGATCGCGTATGAACGCGTCACCCTGTACGGATTGCCTATCGTCACCCAAAGGCCGGTGCACTATGGCCGGATCAATCCGCAGGAATCGCGCGGGCTGTTTATCCGTGGCGCACTGGTCGCCGGTGAGTATCGTACCCAGGCGCCGTTTTTTGCGCACAACCGGCAGCTCGTCAAGGACATCGAGGAACTCGAACACAAAACCCGGCGACAGAACGTGCTGGTCGATGACGAAGTGATTTTCGCGTTCTACGACGCACTGATCCCGCAGCACATTTACAATGGCGCCGGTTTCGAGCACTGGCGCAAACAGGCCGAGCGGGAAAACCCGAAGCTGCTCTATCTCGACCGGGAACTGCTCACCCGCCATCACGGCAATGCCATCGAGATACAATTTCCGGAACAGCTGACGCTGTCCGAGGGCGTTTTTCCATTGCACTATCGTTTCGAACCGGGACATGCGCTCGACGGCGTCACCGTCACCATTCCCCTGTCCATGCTCAACCGGCTCGATCCCCGGCAGTTTGATTATCTTGTGCCCGGCCTGATCCGCGAAAAAATCACCTGGCACCTCAAGGCACTGCCCAAACAAATACGCCGCCTGCTGGTGCCGATACCCGATGCCGTCACCGAATTCCTGCAATGGCAACCGGTTTCCGCGAAGGATGTTCCGCTCCACGATGCGCTGGTCCGGTTCATCCTGCGCAAAACGACGATCGCCATTCCGCTGGAAAGCTGGGAAGGCAAGGACATTCCGCAACACCTGATGATGAATTTCAAAATCGTTGATGAAACCGGCGAAGAATGCGCCATGAGCCGCAATCTGACCGAGTTGCAGGAAAAATTCGGCAGCGCGGCGCAAACCACTTTCCGTCAACTGAGCCTTGACGATGAAAAGACCGGCATCGAACGCGACGGCATCAAGCACTGGGATTTCGGCGATCTGTCCGAGGAAATTACCTTCACGCGCAACGGACGCAGAATAACCGGCTATCCGGCGCTGGTCGACCGGCAGGATCATGTGGCGATCCATGTGTTCGACACCCGCGCCACTGCGGAACAGGCCATGCGCGGCGGCGTCTGCCGCCTGATGCAGCTCGAATACCGCGAACGCATGAAACAGCTCGACAAAGGCATCCCCGGTTTCCGTCAGGCCGCCCTGCATCTGACCACCTGCATCAATCCGGGCGACCTGAAGCAGGATTTGCTCGACACCATCGCCGATCAGGCTTTTATCGGCGAAGATCCGTTGCCGCGAACGCAGCAGGCTTTTATCGCGCAAATCGCCAGCGCAAAAGCCCGCCTACCGCAGGTCATCGAAAACTACACGCAGCTGCTGAGCGAAATCGGCGCGGCCTATCACGCCATGATGCAATACCGCGCATCGATGAAAGCGATCAATCCCCGGATCAAAACCGAACTCGACGCGCAACTCGGCAACCTGATCTATCCCGGTTTCATCGGCAAAACGCCGTGGGAAAAACTGAAGCACTTCCCGCGCTACCTCAGCGGCATGCGCGTGCGCCTGGAAAAATCAACCGGCAACCTGTTGCGCGACGAACAACACGCCGCCGAAATCCGGACACTCTGGGAACGCTACGAACAGTACCGCGAAAAACACCAGCGGCTCGGCATCATCGACCCGAACCTGACCGAATTCCGCTGGCAGATCGAAGAACTCCGCATATCGCTGTTCTCCCAGGAACTCAAAACCCCACAACCGGTTTCGGTGAAACGGCTGGAGAAATTGTGGGAGAAGATCAGGAAATAGCTGGATTTCGGTTTTTTTAACAGTAATGCTGCTGTAGTTGAACCATACCGTGTCGAAACGCATTCGGCAGGTTAAAATTATCAAACGTTTATCTGCAAAATTTCAGGTTGCTATAAATTCAAGTGAATGTATTACATATACTGCTAGAAATCAGTTCTTTAAAGAAAATTTTCATCAAAATAGTTGTTACTTTTTTCAAGCTATCTAAATCTAGGCGACACAACCATGAGCTCCTTTCTTCGTTTAATTAAATGGTTCTGGAAAGCATGGCCAGTAATCGTTTTTGTGCCACTGATTTGCATACATTTTGTGTTGCTCGACAATTTTCCCAAAGACATTGTCGCTATTAACAAATTCATTTCTCTATTAACGCAATTAATCGGTGGTCTGCTTATTCTGTATTCAATTGATTCTAACATTGGGATTATCAAACAGAAATCATTGATTGCTCTTCTTACCACATACCTTAAAGAATTTCCACTCTTCAATAAGCCAATAATCCTTGAGGTGCAGGGTATATCACAGGCCACATCTATTTGTAAGGCAAGAATTACTGTAGGACGGAATCCGCAAAGTATCGAAGAAAAAATTCAGTATCTTCAAGACCAAATCAATGAAATACGGTGTTGCCTTGAGCAAGATATCAAAGATATAAATGAGAAAATTGATCGTAAGTCAAAAGAAATGGGTGTCCAGATTCAAGAAACAAAGTCCGCACTACGAAACCTTGAATCAAAAATAGACGAAGTATCTGCCGGAGGCATTAAGATTCAATTGTTTGGGGTATTGCTCATGGTATACGGTGCAATAACCAACTATGTAGCCTAACAAAAAGAGGATAGCCACGTATTATGGCCTGAACCGTTTGTTGCAAAAAAAGAGAGTACCTATTAAACCGGCAACAAAAACACTCACCCTATCGGGCATACAAATCCAGCACCTTCATGTCGTACGGATGCGGGCCAATGGGTTGAAAGCCGAGTTTCGAGACCTGCTTCAGGCCGAAATCATTGACCGGCCGGGCGAACAGATAGCGGATCGAGCGGCTGCGCAGTATTTCGTGGATCATGTCGCTGCGCAGCAGATAGAGCACGGCCGCTCTGGACAGGCGTCCCGCGCCATACACTTCGATGATATAGATTCCTGCCGCGCGTTTGTAGCTGCTGCACACATCCGACGGCAGCAAGTCTTTGTTTTTCCGGATTTCCCTGTTCAGCATTTTATTGCAGGCGTTCCGGGTCAGCGGCGCGACGACATAGCAGCACGCGACATCCTGCGCCTGCCCGGGGTTGCTGTGCGCCCAGGCGCTGATCGCGCGCGGGTTCTTTTGCGCCAGCCATTGCAGGGTTTCGAGCGATATAAACGTGTCATCGCCGGTCGCTGCCGCGCCCGCCTGTCGAATCCGAGCCAGATTCCCGGGGGTGGGATCAACCGCTTTCAGTGACACGAGATGTTTTTCTCTCAGTTGTTGCGTCAGCGTTTCGAACTGACTGGATAACCTTTGCGCCGAGCGAATCACCAGCGCCATGACAAAAAGGAAAATACCGGTCAGAAAAACCGCAAAGCCCGCGTAATCGATATACGTTGCCGCAAAGGAGAACTGGTTCTCCACGAGCTTCTGAATAAAACCGGCCTGTCTGGCGCCTTCCAGCGTAATGCCGGCAGTGACGAACAAGGCCGCTGCCTTGAATAAAGACTTCGCGCTGCGGTTGATCGCGTTATTTTTGCGGATCAGCAGCCTGCTCTGGTAAAGATAATCGAGCGCCCTGAAATTCTCAATATTATTATCAACTTGCTGAATATTTTCCATGCAGCTATATTACCGCATTCTGTTTTGGGCTTAACCAGAATTTTCGGTTATGCCACCGCCCGGCGCCCTGCTGCATTCCATGTTGACGAATGCGTGGGCAATTCAGTGAAGCGCAGTGCAGGCCAACCGCCGGGCTATTTTATTATCACATTGGAACTGTTTTATGAGAATTGAATTTGCAGTGAATGGCACATTGATGCGCGGGCTCGAGTTAAACCATAACCTGCTCGAGCGGGAAGGCGTATTTGTTGCGGAAGCTTTGACCGCGCCTGTTTACCGGTTGTGGTCAATCGCCGACCGGCATCCGGCGATGATGCGGTTTAATCAGGGCGGGCGCGAAATCGCGCTGGAAATATGGTCTATTCCGCTGTCACGGCTGGGCGAAATTTTGCAGTCCGAGCCACCCGGATTATGCGTTGGAAAAATTCTGCTGTCCGATCAACGCGAAGTGCTGGGCGTTCTAGGGGAACCCTTTTTATGCGACGGTCAGCCGGAAATCACCGGATATGGCGGCTGGCGCGATTATATCGCGTCCAGACCGCAACGTTAACAGGCTAGCGATGCGCGAATTCCACCCTTTCAGTTTCAGGCTTTGCTCAACGCCTGATCGAGATCGGCGATCAGATCATCGATATGCTCGATACCGATCGACAGCCGCACCATTTCCGGGGAAACACCCGCGGATTTCAATTCTTCTTCGTTCAACTGACGGTGCGTGGTTTCCGCGGGAATGGAAGCCAGTGACTTGCAGTCACCGATATTGACCAGCCGCAGGAATATCTGCAAGGCGTCGTAGAAACTCCGCGTCCCTTCGCGGCCTGCCTTGAGTCCAAAGCTCAGTATGCCCGAAGCCTGTCCCTGCATGTATTTCCGCGCCAGCGCATGATCCTTGTGGCCGGGCAGCCCCGCATAATTGACCCACGATACCGCTTTATGCTCGTGCAGATATTGCGCGACTGCCAATGTATTCCGGCAGACGCGCTCCATGCGCAGCGCCAGGGTTTCCAGACCCTGCAGCAGCAGAAAAGCGTTCATCGGCGACAATGCCGCACCCATATTGCGCAGCGGCACCACCCGGCATCGGCCGATAAAGGCGGCGGGGCCGAAAGCTTCCGTATACACCACGCCATGATAGGAAACATCCGGCGTGTTGAGCAACGGAAAGCGTTCCTGGTGCTCGGTCCACAGGAACCTGCCCGAGTCGACGATCACGCCACCGATGGAATTGCCGTGACCGCCGATATATTTGGTCGCTGCGGTCACGATAATATCCGCGCCCTGCTCGATCGGCCGCCAGAGTATCGGCGTTGGCACGGTATTGTCGACCACCAGCGGAACACCATGCCGATGGGCGATTTCAGCGAGCGCCTCGATATCGGCGATGCCACCGGATGGATTGCCGATGGATTCACAGAAAATGAGTTTGGTGCGTGCGTCGATCCGGGCTTCGATGGCCGCAAGATCATCCTTGCTGGCGAAGCGCACTGCAATGCCCTGCCGGGGAAGCGTATGGGCAAACAGATTGTAGGTGCCGCCGTATAACTCGCTGGTGGATACGATATTGTCGCCGGTTTCTGCGAGCGTCTGGATCGTACAGGTGATGGCGGCCATGCCGGAGGCGACCGCCAGTCCGGCGACACCGCCTTCCATCGCCGCAACGCGCTGCTCGAGTACATCCGTAGTGGGATTCATGATGCGCGTATAAATATTTCCGGCAACCTTGAGATCGAACAAATCGGCGCCGTGCTGCGCATCATCAAATGCATATGAGGTGGTCTGGTATATCGGAACCGCAACGGCTTTGGTCGTGGGATCCGGACTATAACCGGCATGCAGCGCTAATGTTTCAAGTTTCATAGCTCACTTCCTCTGGTCAGTATCAGTGTTTATGGTCATGACAAACGCGAGTGATGGCGAAAGTATAACGGATAACCGGACAGTTTTTGGATCGCCCTGATTTTCTGCTGTACAACTGCTGATGTTGATCAGATTTCCCATTCGTCGTCATGAGCAGATTGAGAATAATAAGATATTGATTTGAAACATGAATATCAAGCATAAAAAATTTGTAAAGTTTTTGTGATTTTTTTGTGAAGTTTTTGTTATTTTTTTGTGAACTTCCTGTACAATGGCAACTTAAAAACATGTTTCATATCTTTAATATTGTTATCTGGAGAACTCGAATGGAAAAACTGTCTGGCGCTTATTACGCAATCGTATTCATTCTGCTTATGTTCCTGATTCTCGAGTCATTCGTATAATTTAAAACAGTCCGGTTCGATACGGATTGATGAAATGACGATAAGGCAACAAATGCTGTAAAACAGACTATCTTCTTACTTGTTGGTTTCACAAAATCTGAAGTGTAGCGCGCGGAATTACTTGCGCGCTACATTTCATTCGTTTCTCAGCATCATATTCGATGTCTCGGCGCATGAAACCGAAACGTGCATAAAAAACTTCATTAAAACAAACTCATGGACTCCAACTTGCTCAGTTTCATAATAAAACATCTCCTTTTTGTATTCCTGTTGATAGGCGCCGGTTTTAGCATTTGATGGCATACGCATCGCCGTCCTGCACCGCCCATCATCCATTTTCATACAACACAAAAACATTTCACCACAAACCGGTCGCACCTGTTCAATTTCTCACGTCTGACCATAAACACACCCTCCGCATTGAATCTGCGCGCGGATTTTCCTTGCTTGTCCGCCGGTATTTCCATTTTTTTCTATCGCGCTTTTGACCGCGCATCTGTTCTTTGATAAATTCCAGCCATTTCAACTTGCCTCTTAATGTTGGGCTTACAGATATGCAGCAGCAGAAAAAATTCGTATCCGGCAGCGTGTGATGAAACAGACTGTGGCAGTGATTGGCGCGGGCAGTTCCGGGCTTGCCGCAGCCCGGCACTTTATTGATCAGGGTTTTGAAACACAGGTTTACGAACGGGAAGATGATCTGGGCGGGACCTGGAACTACGGCAAACCCTGTTCACAAGTGTATCGCTCGACGCATACCATTTCTTCCAAGCCCGGAACGGAATTCCCCGATTTTCCGATGCCGCGCGGCTATCCGGATTATCCGCATCATACCCAGATTCTCGCCTATCTGCGCGCGTATGCAAAACATTTCAAACTGCTGGAGCATATTCACTTTTCCACCGGCATTACCCAGCTTGAACCGGCACATGAAAATGATGCGCGCACGCAATGGCATGTGACGCTGGACAATGGCGAAAAAAAACGATTCGATTTGATCGTTATTGCCAACGGGCACAATTGGGCGCCGAAGTGGCCTGAATATCCGGGCAAATTTTCAGGGCAAATGCTGCATTCCGCTGAGTACCGCAGGCCGGACATCTTTACCGGCCGCCGTGTGCTTGTCGTTGGTGGTGGAAACAGCGGGTGTGATATTGCGGTCGAAGCCGCGCAATTTGCTGACCGCGCCTGGCACAGCACGCGCCGCGGATATTGGTACATGCCCAAATATCTGCTTGGCCGGCCTGCCGATCAGGTGGGCGAACAATTGCTGGCGCTGCGCCTGCCGCTCTGGTTGCGCCGGTTTGCGGCAACCACCATGCACCGCCTGCTGGTTGGCCGGTCTGAAAAAACAGGGCTACCACAGCCTGATCACCGCTTCTTTGAAACACATCCGGTCATTAACACATTGCTGCCTTATTACGTCAGCCAGGGCGACATTACGCCCAAGCCTGACATCACCCGCTTCGATGACAATACGGTGCATTTCACCGATCAGTCCGCTATTGAAGCAGACCTGATCGTGTTTGCCACCGGTTATCTGATCCGTTTTCCCTTTATTGACGCGCGTCATCTGAACTGGCATGACGGCCGTCCCCGGCTGTACCTCCATATTTTTCACCCCATCTACGATTCGCTGTTCATTGCCGGACTTATTCAACCCGACAGCGGACAGTTCGGACTGGTGCACTGGCAAATGCTTGCAGCCGCCCGCTTCGCCGCAGCGGTTCGCGACAATAATGACGCCGCCGATACACTTCGCAGACGAAAAACCAGCGCATTCCCTGATCTCGGCAATGGCATCGACTACAAGGCATCCACCCGTCATTATCTTGAAGTGGAACACTGGAACTACCGACGGCTGCTGCAAAGCTGCATCAATCAACTCCCCGGCCGGAAATAACACGCATAGCACGGCGTCTGACAATACGTCTTTTAGACCCTGAAAAAACCGACGACCGGTATCTTGTACTATAATGGCAAGCATTCAGTCATCTTTCCCAGACACCACCCATGAGCATTTCTGATATCAAAAGTTACATGCAATCCGTTGGCCGTGAAGCACGCGCGGCTTCCCGTCTGATAGCCCGCGCGGAAACCGCCGACAAGAACAAGGCGCTGATTGCCATGGCCGAGGCAATCAACCGCGATCAACAAGCACTGCTGGCGGCAAACGAAAAGGATATTGCACGAGCAAAAGAAAATGGATTGGAAACCGCCATGATCGATCGTCTGGCGCTGTCACAGAAAGGCATTGCAAATATGGCGGAAGGCCTGTTGCAAATCGCCGCGCTTGCCGATCCGGTCGGTGAAATCAGCGGACTCAGTTTCCGTCCGTCCGGCATACAGGTCGGTAAAATGCGTGTTCCACTGGGTGTTATCGGGATCATTTACGAAGCCCGGCCCAATGTAACCGCCGACGCCGCCGGACTATGCCTCAAAGCAGGCAATGCAGCGATTCTGCGTGGCGGTTCGGAAGCAATACACAGCAATCAGGCAATAGCGCAATGCGTGCGCGAAGGTCTAACGGCGGCCGGCCTGCCTGAATCCGCAATACAAGTCATCGAAACCACTGACCGTGCGGCGGTCGGCGAACTGATCACCATGCAGGATTATGTCGACGTGATCGTGCCGCGCGGCGGCAAGAGTCTGATCGAACGCATCGCCAACGAAGCGCGCGTTCCGGTGATCAAGCATCTTGATGGCGTCTGCCATGTTTACATCGACGATCAGGCGGATTTCGACAAGGCGGTTCACATTGCCGACAACGCCAAAACGCAGCGCTACGGCACCTGCAATACCATGGAAACGCTGTTGGTGCATACGGCGATTGCTGCAAAAATTCTGCCTGTGCTAGGTAAAATTTACCTCGACAAAGGCGTTGAATTACGTGGCGACGAAGCTGCCCGCAAGATTATTGCAGCCATGAATCCGGCGAGCGAGGAAGATTGGGCGACGGAATATCTCGCGCCGATTCTGAGCATTCGCATTGTTGATGATCTGGATCAGGCGATCGAGCATATCAGTCGTTACGGCTCTCAGCACACCGATGCGATCGTCACGGAAAATTACACGCGCGCACGCCGCTTTTTGCGCGAAGTGGATTCAAGTTCGGTGATGGTCAACACCACCACGCGCTTTGCGGATGGCTTCGAATATGGTCTCGGCGCTGAAATCGGCATATCCACCGACAAAATTCATGCACGCGGCCCGGTAGGACTGGAAGGTTTGACGAGTCAAAAATATATTGTGCTCGGCGATGGTCAGATCAGGCAGTGATGCATTTCGAAAAACCGCAACAGGCGGCGGCCAGTGAAGGGCGAGACAAAAAACATGACACCACGGCAGGTTTCTTGATGCATCCAGCGGAAATGGTTTTCATATGATTGACATGACTCATTCTTGGTACAGCCTGACATGACTCGGACAATGGATATAAAAGTACCGGATATCGGCGATTTCAGCGATGTTTCGGTGATTGAGGTACTCGTATCCCCCGGCGATGCGGTGCAAAAAGAAACGCCGCTGATTACGCTGGAAACGGACAAGGCCACAATGGAAGTACCCTCGCCACAGACAGGTTTGATCAAATCCGTCAAGATCAAAGTAGGGGACAAGGTCTCCAAAGGCGCGCTGATTCTGACACTGGAAACGACTGATCAGGAAACGACGTCCAAACCCGAAGCACCAGCCGAAATTCAACAATCCTCCGGACATGCCAGACAAAACCCACCCACGCAGCCCGCCGGAAAAACAACTGTTGATCAAAGTATAAGCCAGAAAAATTCTCCGCGCGGCGATCTGCATGCCGATATCGTTGTGATCGGCGCAGGACCGGGCGGATATACCGCCGCGTTTCGCGCCGCCGATCTCGGCAAACAGGTGATATTGATCGAACGTTACAGTACGCTGGGCGGCGTCTGCCTGAATGTCGGCTGCATTCCATCAAAAGCGCTGCTGCATGCCGCCAAAGTAATCACTGAAGCCGAGGATGCCGAACGCCTTGGCATTGTATTTGGCAAACCGGCTATTTCACTGGATAAACTGAAGACATGGAAAGAATCCGTGGTCAGCAAATTGACCAAGGGTCTAACGGCGCTCGCAAAACAACGTAACGTAAAGGTTTTGCAGGGGACAGCAAAATTTATCACACCACATTTGATGCAGGTGGAAACCGGCGAACATACCCAAACCGTTTCGTTTGATCACTGCATTATCGCTGCGGGTTCAAGTGTCGCGCGTATTCCGGGTCTTCCTTACGACGATCCGCGCATTATCGATTCCACCGGCGCACTCAAACTGGAAAAAATACCCAAACATATGCTGGTCATAGGCGGCGGCATTATCGGTCTGGAAATGGCAACCGTTTATTCCGCGTTGGGCAGTAACATCAGTATCGTGGAATTCATGGATCAAATTATCCCTGGCGCGGACGAGGATCTGGTGAGACCGCTTTACCGGAGAATCAAAAACCGTTATGCGGCGATTTATCTGAAAACCCGGGTAACTCGCGTTGAAGCGAAAAAATCCGGCCTTCTGGTCAGCTTCGAAGGCGACAACGCGCCCGCCCCGCAAACCTATGATTGCATCCTGATGGCGACAGGCCGCCGTCCGAATGGATTTACCCTCGGCGCCGAAAGTATCGGAATTCAGATCAACGAAAAAGGTTTTATCCAGGTCGACCAGCAATTACGCACCAATATCGCGCATATTTTCGCCATTGGCGACATCATCGGCAACCCTATGCTGGCGCACAAAGCAGCTTATGAAGGAAAACTGGCCGCCGAAATTATCGCCGGACACAAAGCGGTATTTGATGCGCGCACGATACCATCGGTTGCTTACACCGACCCCGAAATTGCGTGGATGGGCATGACCGAACGGGAAGCCAGGCAAAAAGGTATTGAATACGAAAAATCCAGCTTTCCGTGGGCAGCGAGCGGCCGGGCGATTTCAATGGCGCGGGACGAAGGGTTGACGAAACTGATCGTAGACAAAAAAACACGCCGCATTCTGGGCGCTGGCATCGTAGGCGTCAATGCCGGGGAACTCATTGCAGAAGCGACACTCGCACTTGAAATGGGCGTGGACATGGAAGACATCAGCTTGACTATCCATCCGCACCCAACACTGTCCGAAACCGTTCTCTTCGCCGCTGAAATGGCCGAGGGTACGATTACCGATCTTTATGTGAAAAAATAAATCCGCCAACGATATAGTCAAGCAAATGAATTTAATTCGCTTAATCTATAGAAACTTGCTATGGTCTCGTATTATGACGTCAGTATTTTGCTTGTTCTGAAAAAAGATTGAAAGAGACCTTTGCACGGTGTCATGAGCGGTGCGAGAATAAGGCAAAAATTTGCGAAAAAACGGAGTTTACACGGGGTAAATGAGCATTTTTCGCAAATTTTTAACGCAATTATCGTGCCGCGTAGTAGTCGTGCAAAGGTCTCTGAAAATGTTTCACTTGACCACCATCTATAATCGGAATATAAAAACAGATCAATGCGCAGACGACTAAACATCAACCATTCATGCAACCAATACGTTAAAAAATAGCCTGAGAAAGGCGTTCAATCCATACCATATCTCGCCACAGGCATTAAACTTTATTAATATCCATTCAAAAGTTATGAAACTCAGAACACAATACACAAAAGCATGGCTGCTGATTTTGGTTTCGTTTTTGCTTGGCATGACGACTGGTGTCAGTGCGACACATATCTCCAGGCCCGTACTGGTTGAACCGGGAACACACTACCAGGTTGGCGAGAAAGTCGTTGTCGATGGCTGGGTAGATTACAATGCCCAGCCGACAGCGGATGTTTTGCTGTATTTCATGGTAACGGCCAAAGATGGCGCGGTGCTGGACGAACAATCCTATGTCAGCGATAAACAGGGTCATTTTCATTTTGAATTTGATACCCGGAATCAAGCGCCAGGTCTTTACACGATCACCATCACCTCACATTGTCTAGAGACACATCGCAGTATTTGTTCCTTCAATAGTGAAACCATGATATTTGAGCTGGTCAGTCCTCAGGAGTAAATGACTCCATTTTCAACTATTCTGCGCAACAGGGTTTTGATGATCTGCACGCCCCGTGGAATTGCTTTTTTCGCGCTTCGGCTCATAACCCATACGATAAACTTTATTTTTCATCCAACGAATCCGCACAATGTTGTCAATCAGACGAAGTAAGCTAAACATACCGCAAATCATTCTCAGCGTTTTGTTTGTTACCTGTATTTCGGCATTGTCTTCAGGGTGTCAGTCGATCGATTCCCAATCACCGGATAAGACCACAGCAGAGCAAACGCGCCTGATCGCGCAGGATCCTCTGCATGATCGAATTGAAGAATTAGCCCGGCGTGAAGAAGCGCTGATTGCACGCGAGATAGCCGTCAGTTCGCGCGAAAGTGAAGTCGTTACCGTACTCGCCGAAGTATTGAAGCAAAAAGAGCAGCTGGAACACCATCAGCTGCAATTGACAGACAGAACCAGCGCAACTGAAAGCGCCCCGAAGTCACCCGAAGTAACTCAGGCATCGAAAACAGTCGCACGAAATCCGCAACACCCGGTAAATAATGCCGGCGCCAGTACCAGAAATACTGTTCAAACCGGAGATATCAAAGATAAAAGAAAAATTCTTGGCGGACTGGAATATATTTATCTGGATCCTCCCGGAATTATTTTGAGCGCGCGCATTGATACCGGCGCCCAGACATCATCGCTGAATGCGCTGGATATGGTGGAATTTGAGCGTGACGGCAAACCCTACGTTAAATTCAGTATCGTCGACCCGAACACCGGGGAGAAAATCGAAATGACGCGACGTATCCGCGGCCACACCAAGATAAAAAAACATGTGACGGAATCCCAGCGTCGCCCTATCGTCAGTTTACGCGTAAAGCTCGGCGAACTCGACGAACACATCAGCTTCACGTTGATCGATCGCAGCAAGTTCAAGCAGCAGGCGCTCATCGGCAGGAACTTCCTTCGCGATCTGGCGGTCGTTGATGTCAGCAAAGAGTATACCGTTCCCAAAACATCCAGCAAAAAACCCTGATGCAAGCCAGTGCAAGACTTTACACCGTCGTTATCCTGATCCTTTTTACCGGCATCGGATTAATTTTATATAAACACCTGATACTGGGCTTTCCCTTAATGCCGGATGAAAAGAAATTTGTCTGGACAATCGAAGCGAAAATAGATTTTCAAGCCACTGGCGAACCGGTTATCGTTTCTTTTGCATTGCCACCCAAGGAGCCACGGCTGACTTTTATGGAAGAGGATTTCGCTTCCTCCGATTACGGCTTCAGCGAGTTGTCATCCGATGAAGAACAACGCCGCGTGCAATGGAGCAAAAGAAGCGCCAAAGGCGCGCAGACAGCTTATTACCGTCTGAGTGTTTACGAAAATGACAAATTGATTGAATCGCAGCCATCCGATGATCCCTTGCCACCTCAAAAACCGGAACTCGATGAAGTTTTTCTGACCGCTTCGCTGACTTTGCTGGAAACAGTGCGCGCGAAATCAGCAAACCCGGAAATTTTTACCCGCGAACTTATTCAAACGCTCAATTCGCCTTCACCCAACCAGAATCAGCGTTTACTGCGAAACGATAAAGCCGGGGAAGACTACAAAACCGATCTGATTCTGAACCTGCTGGCGCTGGAAGGCATCAGCGCCCGCGTGGTCCGCGGTCTCTTTCTCGAAGATGGCAGAAGACGGCAGTCGCTAACCAATTTTGTGGAAATTCACGATGGACAAAAATGGATTTTATTTGATCAGGACACCGGAAGAAGTGGTAAACCCGGGAATTTCCTGATTTGGCAACGCGGCGGCCAATCGCTGCTTGACGTCATCGGCGGCAAGAATTCCCAGGTTTCCTTTTCCATTATCAAAAACATTCACTCGACCCGAAATCTAGTCGTTAACAGCGGCATGCATGCCCAGGCCGGTCTCATTGATTTTTCAATTTACAGCCTGCCCATCGAGCAACAAACCGCCTTCAAAATGATTCTGTTGCTGCCGATTGGCGCACTGATCGTTGTTATTATGCGCATTCTCGTCGGTATACGCACATCCGGAACGTTCATGCCGATTTTGATCGCCCTGGCGCTGATTCAGACCACGCTGATTACCGGCATCGTGATTTTCCTGATTGTCGTCAGCACCGGTCTGCTAATCCGCTCTTATTTATCGCGTTTGAATCTGCTGCTGGTTGCGCGCATATCGGCGGTGATCATTGTGGTCATCACCATTATCGCCAGCATCAGTATTATCAGTCACAAGCTCGGTCTCAGCCAGGCTTTGCAGGTCACTTTCTTCCCGATGATTATTCTGGCATGGACTATCGAACGCATGTCGGTGCTCTGGGAAGAAGACGGCCCCAGAGAGGTATTCATTCAGGGCGCAGGCAGCCTGCTGACAGCCGTTATTGCCTATCTGTTCATGACCAACCGGACGGTTGAATATCTCACATTTAATTTTCCGGAACTGATGCTGGTTAATCTGGCATTGATCCTGATCCTCGGCCAGTACACCGGCTATCGCTTAACCGAGCTATATCGTTTTCATTCCATGGGAAGGCATCATGCTTCTGACAAGCGTTAAACGGCTTAGAAGTATGGGCATCATCGGCATGAATCAGCGGAATTTCGGCCTGATTGGACGTTACAACCCACGTCATTTGTACCCGCTGGTGGATGACAAGTTAAAAACCAAACGACTGGCGCAGGAGGCCGGCATTACCGTTCCGCAACTGCTCGGTACCGTGCATTATCAACACGATGTCAGACGACTCAAGGATATGCTCAGCGCATACAATCAGTTTGTCATCAAACCGGTTAAAGGCAGCGGCGGCAAGGGCATTCTGGTCATTACCGAACAGGATCACAATCTTTATTATAAGCCCAGCGGAGATGCCGTTAAGCTTTCGCATATCGAACGTCATGTTTCCAATATCCTGAGCGGATTGCACAGTCTAGGCGGCAAACCTGATGCGGTCATGATTGAATCATTGATACAGATCGATCCGGTTTTTGAGGATTACAGTTATGAAGGCATTCCGGATCTGCGTGTCATCGTCCTGCAAGGCTACCCGATAATGGCCATGCTCAGGTTGGCCACGCATGCTTCGGATGGCCGCGCCAACCTGCATCAGGGCGCGGTCGGCGTCGGCATCGATATCGGCACCGGTGAAGCACTGCATGCCGTACAATACGGCGATCCGGTTTATTTTCACCCTGACACACGCAAACCCTTTTCCAATCTTACCGTGCCGCATTGGGACAAATTGCTTGAACTGGCGGCAGCCTGCTATGAAATGACAGGACTAGGTTATCTCGGCGTGGATATTGTTCTCGACAGAAATCAAGGACCTATGATTATCGAATTGAATGCGCGCCCGGGGTTATCCATACAGGTTGCCAACTTTGCCGGTCTGGCGCCACGTGTCGCAGCTGTTGAAGCACTGGAAACCATCGATCCCGATCCGCAATCGCGTGTCCAATTCAGCAAGCGGAATTTTGCCGCCGTTCGTAATCTGATCCGCCCGCGCAGGCGAACAAATCCGGCCGCTTTCACACTGCTTGCCACTAAAACTAACTGACTGTTAACGGAGAGAGGAACCAGCGGCGCTGCTGCCCGCTTCTTCAGCAGCAACTAACGCATACGCATGGCTGCGGTCTATTAGTTCGCTTTTGAAAGTGAAACCGACGGTTTCCACGACTTTGCTCAGCGTCGAACGAGCTGCGTACATACCCATACCCAAATGAACAAGCGTTTTCAAGGGTACCGCGCCATTAAACAATAATGGCAGCAACCGTATGATATCCGTCGTGCCATCAGCATAAACGACATTCATCAATGCTGGCGGCGGTGAAAATTCAAGTGGATCGACAATGGCACGTATGGCAATAAACGGCAAATCTGCGCGCGCGGCGAACTCGGCAACCATCGCAGTCTCCATATCGGCGGCACACGCGCCGGTTTCCTCCCCCAGTCTGATTTTTTCCTGTCGCGAAAACAATGGTTTTTTTGTTTCCGCAAGCGTTCCACCAACTACGGTTAAATAGGAAGGCAGCAACTCCGCAATGCGCTCCCGCCACTCTAGCGTGACCGGCAGCGATCTACCATTGCTGTGAATCATTTCAGGCAGCACCAGATCGCCGGGAATCAAGGCATTATCGAGCGCAGCAGCCACACCAAAACTGAGCAGCGCATCCACCTTATGCTCATGCAAAATTTGCGCCGCTTTCAAAGCACCCTCGGATCCCATTCCGCCAAGGCACACCCCTGTCTTGGAAGCTACTCTGGTAATTTCAAAAAGCGGAAAGCGCAGTTTCATCAAGCAACTTGCCTCAGACTGCAATGCGGATACAATACCCAGGATACCGCTATTTTCCATTTTATGCTTTCTCTCTGGTAAAGACGCGATAACGCGCCAGCGCCCATACCGGAAAATATTTGGAATAGCCGTAATATTTCAGATAAAAAACCCTTGGAAATCCTGGCGCGGTAAACCAAGGCTCTTCCCAAAGACCATTGGCCGACTGCGTGCGCAGCAGATAATCTACACCATCGCGCACCGACTGACTATGCACTTCACCAGCCGCCATCAAACCCAGTATTGCCCAGGCTGTTTGGAACGAGGTGCTGGCTTCAAATCGTCCTGCCTGTTGCAGATCAAAATACGAATCATTGGTTTCCCCCCAGCCACCATCCTCCCGCTGCACGGATTTTAACCATAGCACAGCACGCCGTATGGAAATATGATCGGTTTCCAGCTTCGCCAGTCGCAATGCTTCGAGTACTGACCAAGTGCCATAGATATAGTTTGTCCCCCAGCGACCGAACCAGGAACCGTTATCCTCCTGCTCGCTGAGCAGAAACTCAATACCACGTTGCACAGCCTTCTGATGCCCCGGATCATCAAACAGACTGAGCAAGCCGACACACCGGGCGGTAACATCGCTGGTCGGAGGATCGATCAAAGCGCCATGATCGGCAAACGGAATTTCATTGAGGTAGTGATAAGTATTATCTATATCAAATGCGGCAAAACCGCCGTTACTCGACTGCATTCCCGCAAGCCAGTTGGCGGCGCGTTCAATCGCATGCGTATAAGCCTGTTTATTGGGCGTCTCCTGAGTCTGCACCTGAATCAGCGCCCAAGCTGCGGCGGCGGTATCATCAAGATCCGGATAATGCGGATTGGCATACTGAAACGCCCAGCCACCGCCTGGAAGGTCAGGACATTTATCACGCCAGTCGCCCGGTTCATCCATGATCTGTTTGGTCAGCAGCCAATCCATCGCCGCCTGCACAGGTTTCTGATCCGTTTCAGCATCCTCCTGCAACGCCAGTCCGCTGAGTACAGTGTCCCAGACCGGCGAAGTGCACGGCTGGCACCAGGCCTTGTCGCCTTCATCAATCAGCAAACCGCGCAAGGCGTTACGGCATTGCACGCGACTGGGATGATCTTCCGGATAACCCAATAAAGCCAGCGCTTCATAGGCATTGACCATGGCCGGGAAAATAGCGCCTATGCCGCATTCTCCGTTTAATCGCTCCAGCGTCCAGCGCTCGGCGCGGCGTATCGAGTAACTACGCATAAATTCGGGAAGATGCGGTTCTATCCTGGACAAGATGCGCTCAACCCACATAAAAAAACGCTTCAGACGCGTATCGGCTTTGGGAAAATAATTGTTTTCTTCTTCAGGCGGAACGGTAAATAATTCGCGAACATTGATTCCACGTGGATTTGCGGCTTTTGCTTTCAAGGTGCATAAAATGGACAGCGGCACCATTACCGTACGCGACCAATAGGAAATCTTGCTCAGATGAAATGGAAACCAGCGCGGCAACAGCACCAGTTCAGACGGAACAACCGGTACGCCCCGCCATGGTATTTGCCGATACATGGCCAGCAGCAAACGGGTAAACACATTGGCGCGGGCTGCGCCGCCACGCTTCAGAATAGCTTCGCGCGCGCGCGCCATATGCGGCTCATCCGGCGAATCTCCTGCCAATTTCAGTGCGTAATACGACTTTATCGTGCAACTGATATCAAACTCGCCACCATAGTATAAAGGCCAGCCATCATGTGACTGGTCCTGTTTCGACCGGATAAAACGGGCTATCTTCTTTTCGAGCGAGGCATCCACTTCATCCATAAAATGCATCATCAAAATATATTCCGCTGGAATGGTGCAGTCCGCTTCCAGTGGAAAGCACCAATGACCATCGGGATTCTGCAATGCCAACAACGCCGAACGCGCTTTATTGAACTGCTCCTCCAACGCCGGCAGAACTATTTCATCTTTTCCGGTTAAACCGTCATCTTCTTTGACTCTCAAGCTTTCATGCATTCCGTTCATAAAATCATCGTTAGGATTAATATTGCTCTCAGCGGATCGTATATTTTCATGACCAGCACTACTTCTTTGCAAAAAAATTTCCTTTTATTCAAACACTTATTCTAATTTATTATTATCCGAAGTTTCCGTGCCGGGAATCTTGTTCCCCGGTTTCACATCGAAAGGATTGTCCAGAAATATTTCTTCATCGTAAAGTTTGAGCGGCGGATTGCCATCATAGATTAAAAATTCACGTTGTTGCAGCGACGCTTCCCGCACGAACAGATAGGGATCCAGTGCTGCCTGATCGCGAATACGCATCGGCCCGGCCAGACGCGCACGCTTGTCGATTGCGCCCAGTACTGTCAGTGGAACAAAAACGGGAGCCCCCACGACATAACCGGCATAAAAAAGCATGTTGGTCACAACGGTCACAGGCACGCCGATCACATCCCGTTTGCTGCTCGGCCCTAAAATCGGAATAAACAGATAAGAACCGGAGTCGAACCCCCAGACCGCCAGTGTCTGGCCAAAATCCTCATCATGCTTTTCCAGTCCCATATGCGTGGCCATATCAAACAAACCCAGCATGCCGATAGTGGAATTCACCGCAAAACGCAGTCCATCGAAAAACCCCTGCTTTACTTTGCCCTGCAAAAAGGCATTAAGCACAACATTAGGATAGGACAGATTGTCATAAAAATTGCCAATCGACCGCTGCGCCGCATCAGGCACATAGTCAGCATAGGCGTCAGCTACTGGCTCGAAGAGCATGCGGTCGACTTTATCCGTAAAATCATAGGATACGCGATTGATATCTTCATGCGGATCAATCGGGTCAATATCGGCTGCGTCTTTTTTCGACATCGATGAACAGCCCAGGAGAAAAGCGCAGCACATCGATAAAAAAATAATTCTGATCAAAGGATTTAATGTCCAGGGATTTAAGTTCTTGATAAAAAAGAACTGTGCATTCATTGCGCAATACAGCCGGAAGCTTTGTACAAACATGCTATTGTAATACGAGATACGTGCATCATGTTACAAAATATCCCTGCATCTAAATCCGCTGCTGTAAAGGTAAACGACGTTCGATCAATCCCTGCTCCAACAGCCATTCAATTTCATCCAACAGCGCCTGATAGATCGAATTTTGTGGCAAACCCAGCTCCTTGATTGATTTGTCACTGTCAAAATACATGGGGTAGCGCGCCAGCCTGACACCGGTTAAAGGCGCCCGTGGCTGACGATGCGTCACATAATCAGCTACAAATTCGCTCACAGCGCCTGCGGCTAATGCAACCCAGAATGGAATGCGTTTTTTCGGCATCGCCAACCCCGTGATCTCCTCAATCAGACCCAGAAATCTGCTCAGCGTAATATTTTCGTTGCCCAGTATGTACCGCTCCCCATGCCGGCCATGCTCGGCGGCAAGAATGTGTCCGGCAGCGACATCACGCACATCGATCATATTGAAACCACACTCAAGATAAGCTGGGCCGGGACGGTTGATAAAATCCAGTATCATGCGCGTCGGCGGTGTGATTCTGCGATCGCCCGGACCAATCGGCAGCGTCGGCGCGACGATCACCACCGGCAACCCATCAACCGCAGCTTGAAATGCCGCTTGTTCGGCAAGGAATTTTGAACGGCAGTAGGGACCAGGCATTTCCTTAATCAACCGTTTTGCGGCTGAATCAACCACAGCTTCATGACGTCCCTTGCCAGTCAGAATAGATTCGGTGGAAGTATAGACGACAACCTCAAGATTATGCCTTGCCGCTTCCTGCAAAACCGTACAGGTGCCTTCATAATTGACGCGCCTGAAATCAGCTTTATCGTGCGCCCATAAATTCGGGTTAGCTGCAAGATGATAAAGCCTGTCCACATCTTTTAAAGCCTTATTCACCGCATAGGCATCGCACACCGATCCACGCACCACTTCGACGTCTATGGGCAACGGCACATCGGGCAGCTCCAGCACCCTGACGGTTTCACCGCGTTCCAGTAATTGCTGAACAAGATGCAAGCCGATAAAACCGCCTCCGCCCGTAACCAGTACCCGGCGATCACTCACGCCAACCTCCTTTGTTTATTTACGCTTGAAAAAAGAATTCGTCTGTTGATGTGTGGATATTAGAAAAGCAAATTCGTTGCAGGTTTAGTGATGGTAAAAATGAAAATAACAAAATAGTAGATGATGAATTCACGACTCAGGCAGAATAATCACTTTTGATATTTGCCGCAGCACGCGCGCCCTGGATGATTTCAACCAATTTCAGCGCTTGCAGCTCCATTTCAATCGTCAACGCATCCACCTTGGCCCTGAAATGGCGGTAGAATATCATGCTGGGAATAGCCACCAATATGCCAAACGCGGCATTGTAGAGCGCAACGGAAATACCGTAAGCCAGCTGCGCCGGATTGCTGCCCGCCGGCGAATTCGAACCGAAAATCTCGATCATTCCGACCAATGTGCCAAACAATCCCATCAGTGGACTCAGCGCAGCAATCGTTCCAAGCGTTGTCAGGTTGCGATCCAGATCATGCGTGATCACGCGCCCGGCTTCTTCAATGGATTCTTTCATAATTTCACGCGTGCTGGTTTCGTTTTGCAGTCCGGCGGCAAAAATACGGCCCAAAGGTGAGTGTTGCTGGAGTTTTATGACCATTTCCTGCGTCACGCCACTTCGCTTATATTCATTCAGCACCCTGGGCAATAAATCCCTGGGCACAACGCTACTTCTTCGTAACGACCACATGCGCTCACCAATGATGCCCAGCGCAATAATGGAAGCGAAAATAATCGGCCACACCGGCCAGCCCGCAGCTTCAATTAAGGACAACACGCCATCTTCTCCCGGTTAATTAAACTTTTGCAAGTATAGAACAGTTTAAGCAAATTCTCTGACCCGTAAAGCCATCAAACTGATTTGCTTTTCCACATCACTCCGAACACGAATACCGCATACCAGTTTATCAATTATTTAAAAACACAAACAACACAAACTGAAGCACCACTTGAAGCACCAGCAAAAATTCCAGAAACGCCCCGTCTGCCAGCCGGTCACAGAGCATACTTACTTATACATTAATAAACAGCGTGTTATAATTATAGCAAAATATAATCAATGACAACCGCTCTAGCAGACGTTGATGATGATGAAATTTTTACCTGAACGCATGCACATTTTTATATCACCGTGACTTTTTTCCACCATGCCCGAAATTCAGCGTTCTATTATAACGGTTAGCGAATTGAACCGTAATGTCAAAACTGTCCTGGAAAGCAATATTCCTTTGCTTTGGATCAGAGGAGAAATTTCCAATATCAAATGCTACCCTTCGGGGCACTGGTATTTTTCTTTGAAAGACGCAAGCGCACAAGTCCGCTGTGTCATGTTTCGCCACAAAAATCAGTTCATCGACTGGAATCCGAAAGATGGCGCACAGGTTGAAGCATTGGCGCTGGTTACGCTTTATGAGGCGCGCGGTGATTATCAATTGAATGTCGAAACGCTTCGCCGGGCCGGTTTGGGGGCACTGTTCGAAGCGTTCGAACAGCTCAAGAACAAGCTGGAAAAAGCCGGATTGTTTGATCCCGCACAAAAGCGAAATCTTCCTTTTTCTCCCAAACAAGTCGGGATTATCACGTCTCTCGCCACAGCCGCATTACGCGACGTGCTCACCACATTGAAACGCCGCATGCCGATGCTGCCGGTCATTATCTACCCAACACCCGTACAGGGCAAAGACGCGGCACTACACATAGCGGCGGCGATTACGTCCGCATCAGACCGGCGAGAATGCGATATTCTGATTCTTTGCCGCGGTGGCGGCAGTATTGAGGATTTATGGGCATTCAATGAAGAAATTGTCGCACAGGCTATCGCCGCATGCGCGATCCCGATTGTCTGTGGCATTGGTCATGAAACCGACTTTACCATCGCCGATTTCGTTGCTGACAAACGCGCACCCACACCGACCGGCGCGGCAGAGTTAGTCAGTACCTCCATGGAAGAATGGGTGCGACAATTGAAGCGATTGCAGCAAAATATGCAACGCGCCGCACTACGGGGCATCGAGAATCGCATGCAACAAATCGATTTGCTTGCGCACCGGCTTACGCATCCGGGCGAACGCATCAATCATCAACTTGTGCATCTGCGCCATTTACAAGAACGCTTCATCAATAACTGGAATTATCACATTGCCCGGAAACAATGGAAAATTACCGAACTGAAGCAACGTCTGCTGCGCATTCTGCAAAGCCGCGCCGATTTATTGCGCTCAACCGAACTGATTGAACAGCTGTCGGCGCGCCTGCAACGGGCGACGAGGCGTTGTTACGAAACACGATCAGCTCAATTACTGCACCAGCAGGTCAGACTGACAAGCCTTAATCCGCAAGCGGTGCTGGAACGCGGCTACAGCATTACTTATTCCGCGCACGGAGAGATTATTCGCAATACGAATCATCTCCATAAGAATGATAAAATTCAGGTAAAATTCGCGCAAGGGCGGATCGACGCGCAGATTCAAAACATCAACAAAAACTAAAAATTACCGGTGATCCAAAGTTCAACATATATGAATTTCAACAATTTCCAAAAAAGGAAAATCAGCAATGCCTAAATTTTTTCTCATGCTCGGCGCCATCAATACTTTTATTTGTATTGCACTGGGTGCATTTGGCGCACATGGCCTGAAGCATATCCTTTCCGAAGAAATGCAGGTGATTTACCATGCCGGCGTGCAGTATCATTTCTATCACGCCTTTGGTCTGCTTTTTGTCGGCCTGTTACTGTTGCATTACACGAAATCTCGCTTGATCGAACTATCCGGCTGGCTCATGCTGCTCGGCATTATTCTTTTCAGCGTCAGTCTGTATATCATCAGCCTGACAGAAATGCGCGGTCTCGGCATGATTACACCTTTTGGCGGCGTAGCTTATCTGGCCGCGTGGGCTGTATTGAGCATTGCCATCTGGAAAGAAATCAAAACACAAGATTAGGCGCGTTTGAAACCTGACACCTTGCAGTTTTTTGCGCCCTGCCCGCGCGGACTTGAAACCGTTCTGGCTGATGAATTGATCGCGATGCGCGCCATCGCGGTTCAGGCAACCAGCGGCGGCGTCCATTTTCAGGGTAACTGGTTAACCTGTTACCATGCCAATCTTCACAGTCGCATCGCCAGTCGTATTTTATGGCAAGTCGCAAAAAAACCGTACCGCAACGAACAGGACATTTACGACACAACGACTGCACTGCCCTGGTCAGAGTGGTTTACGCCTGATCTGACCATTCGCGTCAATCTTGCTGCAATCCAGTGCCCCTTGCGCAGCCTTGAGTACATCACTTTGAAAATCAAGGATGCTGTTTGCGATAAATTCAGGAAAACCTCCGGTAAGCGCCCGAACATCAATACTGTAGCACCCGATATACGTATACATGGCTTTCTGGATGCACAGCAGTTTACACTTTACCTGGATACTTCCGGCGAAGCGTTGTTCAAGCGCGGCTATCGTAAAAACAGCGGCAATGCGCCTTTACGTGAAAATCTGGCGGCCGGCATACTGCATCTCTCCGGCTGGCAACCCGGAATCCCACTGCTCGACCCTATGTGCGGCAGCGGTACTTTTCTGATCGAAGCCGCTGAAATGACATTTAACATCGCACCAGGTTTGCGTCGTCGTTTTGCGTTTGAACACTTCAAACAATTCGATCAGTCACAATGGCAGCAATTGAAGGATCAAGCATCTTCGGCTCGACTTCCGGTAACCCAAATCCCCGTCTACGGCAGCGATCTATATGGCTATTCACTTGCTGACGCACGTATCAATCTCGAAGCAGCGGGTCTGCTCGAGGCGGTACATCTCAAACAGGCCAGTGCTTTAGAAATTTCCGCTCCGCAATCACAAGGCATACTGGTCACCAATCCCCCCTACGGTGTACGCATCGGGGAAGCCGGATTATTAGCCGAATTCTACCCAAAGCTGGGCAATGTACTGAAAAACAAATTTATGGGTTGGAATGCTTATATTTTTACTGCCGATCCATCGCTGGCAAAAACCATTCGCCTGAAAGCTTCCCGGCGCATCCCTTTATTCAACGGTGCGCTGGAATGCCGTCTGCTGGAATATAAAATTATTGCGGGTAGCATGCGGACAAAAAAACAAGTCGTGCAATGAAAGCCTTTGCTGACAAAGACAATAAACTATAACCAACCCAATGCTTCAAAAGCTGTGACAAAAAATAAACCGGAAATCCATGATAGTCTGTTTGACATTTAAGGTGGTCTGAAATAAAATTGCCGGCTCTTTTTGAATATGCATGATAGGTTCTTTTGTGAAAACATTTTCAGCCAAACCACACGAAGTCAACCACGACTGGTTTGTCATTGATGCAACTGACAAAGTACTGGGCAGACTTGCTTCAGCAATTGCACATCGCTTGCGCGGCAAGCATAAAGCCATCTATACGCCACATGTTGACACCGGCGACTACATCATTGTCATCAATGTCGATAAACTGCGCGTCACCGGTAATAAAGTGGATGACAAAAAATATTACAGGCACACAGGTTATCCAGGCGGTATATATGAAACCAGCTTCGGAAAAATGCATGCTCGATTTCCCGCCAGACCACTGATGAAAGCGGTTAAAGGTATGCTGCCAAAAGGTCCTCTGGGATACGCAATGATCAAGAAACTCAAACTATATGCCGGGGATGCGCATCCGCACGCAGCACAACAACCACAACCCTTGGAAATCAGAGCTTAGAATATTATGGCCACTCAGCATAATTACGGTACAGGACGACGCAAAAGTGCAGTAGCGCGTGTCTTTATTAAACCCGGAACAGGTTCCATTATTGTCAATAACAAACCTGTTGATGAATTTTTTTCCCGCGAGACAGGACGTATGATCGTACGTCAACCACTTGAATTGACCGATCATCTAACGACCTTTGATATTATGGTGAATATTCACGGCGGCGGTGAGTCAGGACAGGCAGGCGCTGTGCGTCATGGCATTACACGCGCCTTGATTGACTATGATGCCGCGCTCAAACCCGTCTTAAGCAAAGCGGGATTTGTGACACGGGATGCGCGTGAAGTTGAAAGAAAGAAAGTTGGATTGCGCAAAGCTAGGCGGCGCAAGCAATTCTCCAAGCGTTAGACTTTTACGCGATGCAAGCATTCAGAAAGCCGCTTTTAACGAGCGGCTTTTTTGTTTTATTTTGACAATTTTTTGATTACCATCAAGCATCATAATTTTAAACGGGAATCCAACATGATAAATGTAGGCATTGTCGGCGGCACGGGTTATACAGGTGTTGAGTTGCTGCGGTTTCTCGCGCAGCATCCGAAAGTCAAAATAACGACCATCACATCGCGCAGCGAGGCGGGCATGGCAGTCGACGAGTTGTTTACCAGCTTGAGAGGACATATCGATCTCAGATTCAGCGATCCTGCCACTTCCAGGCTTGACGAATGTGACCTGGTTTTTTTTGCAACGCCAAACGGAATCGCCATGCAACAGGCTGAAGAACTGGTAAAAGCAGGCGTAAAAATAATCGATTTATCCGCTGATTTCCGCATTAAAGATGTTGCAGTATGGGAAAAATGGTACGGTATGCAGCATGCCTGCCCTGATCTGGTCGCAGAAGCGGTTTATGGTTTACCTGAAATTAACCGCGCCCAGATAAGGCATGCGCGACTTGTCGCCAACCCGGGCTGTTATCCCACGGCCGTGCAACTGGGATTCCTTCCATTAGTAGAAGCTGAACTGATAGACATCGATCACCTGACCGCCGATGTGAAGTCCGGCGTATCCGGCGCAGGAAGAAAAGCGGAAGTACATACCCTGCTTGCGGAGGCTGCCGACAATTTCAAGGCGTATGGTGTTCAAGGACATCGCCATCTTCCTGAAATCATGCAGGGACTGTCCAACGTCGCGAAGAAACCGGTCGGTCTTACATTTGTACCGCATTTAGTGCCCATGATTCGCGGCATTCACGCCACGCTTTATGCCAGATTAACCCGAAAAAGGAAAATCGACCTGCAGGCATTATACGAGACACGTTATGCTGATGAGTCATTTGTCGATGTGTTGCCATCAGGCAGCCATCCAGAGACTCGCTCAGTGCGAGGCTCCAATATGTGCCGCATTGCAGTACACAGACCGCAAGACAGCGATACCATAGTCGTTCTCTCAGTTACTGACAATCTGGTCAAAGGTGCGGCCGGACAGGCTATTCAGAACATGAATTTGATGTTCGATATGCCCGAATCATTGGGAATCAACCAGATACCGCTATTGCCTTAGTCACTCTCGTTAATCTTTCTGTTGCAAGATATATCGCCAATTGTTCAAGTTATTCAAAAAAAAATCGGAAATCCATTCCTCCCGCATGGTGGTGCGCCCCTATGTTTCATGGCCGTTTCGATTAATGGTAACCATGATCATATTTCTTTGTTTACTGTTGCTGTCCTGGGGCATGTATGAAGCGGGAAAACGGAGTGCAATCGAAAACAAAGAGTCCCTATCTCACGTAAAGCAGGGAGAATGGTATGATGCCGGTGAGTGTTTAAAAAAGAATGGGGAATCATTGTGTGCGCAACTGGCTGAGCTAAGCCGACAATTTCAAATACTGCAAACAACAAATGACGACCTGATCAAACAGACCAAGCGGCTGAGCAAAGAAAACAATCTGTTGAAAGGCGAATTGGATTTTTTCGAACATGTCATGGCTGGCAATACAAAGCTGGATAGTGGCATCTCTATTCATCACTTCAGTTTAAAAAAAGACAACCATCCGAATGTCTATCGTTATTCGCTTTCATTGGTGCAGGGCGGGCCGCGAACGCAAGAATTCAACGGATATTTGAAGTTTCTGGTCAATTTACGGCACAATGAGCAACGAAAAAAGGTCCTGCTGGCCAACAATAATGCACAACAAAATTTTTCAGTCTATTTCAAGTTCTATCATAGAATAGAAGAAAACTTTAAAGCGCCGCCCGGCATGGAAGTTGAAAGTATTGAAGTACAAGTGTTTGAAAAAAATGATCGGCAGGCAAGGCTGACTAAAACCGTTGATCTGTCACTATAAAGAGCAAATCATGTTCGGTAAAAAGAAAAGAACCAAGTTTAACAATCATATTGATACATTGATCGGCACAAATACGCAAATAAAGGGCGATATCAGTTTTACCGGTGGCCTGCGAATTGACGGGCGCATCAATGGGAACGTCATTGCCGGAGACGAGGAACACAGTACACTGGTACTAAGCAATGCAGGTCAAATCTACGGCAAAATTCAAGTTGCCAATGTGATTATCAATGGCATGGTGAGCGGTCCCGTCATGGCATCAAAATATCTTGAACTACAAAGCAGCGCAGAGATTCACGGCGATGTTTATTATGAAGTCATTGAAGTACAACTTGGCGCATCGGTTGACGGAAAAATGATACGCAGTGACCGAAAAATTCAAACGAACCATACTCCCGCATTAATTTCTACAACATCCGAGCACAAATCAAAAAATAAGGATGATGTATGAACTGCGCAATGATAGATGTACTCTAATATTTTTTCATAACAATTTCCCAGATAATACTCACCGAGATCGAACTTCTGGCATGAACAATTTACCACTCGCATTTACCGAAAGCGCCGCCGATAAAGTCAGGCAATTAATAGAGGAAGAAGGCAATCCCGCATTAAAACTTAGAGTTTTTATCAATGGCGGCGGTTGTTCCGGCTTTCAGTATGGATTTACCTTTGATGAAACAGTCAACGATGACGATATGATTACGGAAAAAAATGGCGTGCAACTGCTGGTTGATTCCATGAGTTATCAATATCTGGTTGGCGCTGAGATTGATTATCAGGAAAATATTCAGGGCGCACAATTTGTGATCAAGAACCCGGCCGCATCAAGCACGTGCGGATGCGGCTCGTCATTTTCTGTTTAAAAGGAACGGGGGGTTGTATACCTCGATCGAGAAACACCACCACGAACGACGACACGCTTTATTTCGTGGCTTGCAACACCTTCAGGCTGGATAAATAGCGCCAAGTATTCGTTTTCCTTTTGCACCGGTTACTGAAGGCACGTTGGCTGACTGTCCACAAATGGCTTGCTGTGCAAGCCAGGCAAATGCATAAGCCTCGACCCAATCAGCCGGAACACCGAGCTCATCGGTCAGCGCAACTCTTCTAGCAGGCAATTGGTTCTTGATCGTGTTGAACAACAACTTGTTATGCGCTCCGCCGCCACATAAATAAACTTCATCAGTTGCCGGATAGTACTGATTGATCGCCGACACAATCGAAAGCACAGTCAGTTGCAGTAACGTGCGCTGTACATCTTCAGGAAACTCACCACCGTGCAAGTGGCGCTCCAGCCATCTGAAATTAAACAAATCTCTACCCGTGCTTTTAGGCGGAGGACTGGCAAAGAATTCATCTGCGTAGAACTTCTCAAGCAAATCGGGAAGCATTTCTCCCGTCGCAGCCCATTGACCATTCTTGTCATAGGATTGTCCGCGATGATATGAGCACCAGGCATCCATTAATAGATTACCCGGCCCGCAATCAAAACCCGTTAGCGGCTCATCGGCATCGAGATAGGTTATGTTGGCAATGCCGCCGATATTAACAATGATGCGCTGATGTTTCGTATCCATGAACAGCGCTTGATGAAAAGCAGGCACCAGCGGAGCGCCCTGACCGCCAGCTGCGATATCCCGACTCCTGAAGTCGGCAACAACCGTTGTCTGCGTTAATTCGGCAAGGAGCGCCGCATTAACAAGTTGTATGGTATAGCGTTTATCGTCTTGCGGACAGTGTCGTATAGTCTGGCCATGACAACCGATCGCCCTTACATTCTGCAACAGCTGTGAATCATTTTCGAACAGGCCGCCAATAGCTTGCGCATACAGATCAGCTAGTTGATTAGCCATCAACGCAGCCCGATTCAGTTCATCGTCATTCGGATACTGCAACGCCAGCAATTTCGCCTTCAGCTCATGGTCATAAGGCAGAAAAAAAGTTTTAACCAGTTTGCGCTGTTGAAGTCCCAAATCAACCAGTACTGTATCGACGCCATCCAGGCTTGTGCCTGACATGATGCCTATGTAATAAGCTGATTCCAAAAACTGACCGGATTTATAAAACTAATCCAATGCGGCGAAATGCATATTCCGGATGATATCCAACCGTGCGACCAGTGACTCGGCTTCGCTCCGGAAAGCTGAAATATCTTTCTTGGCTATAGGCATCGCAGCCGGCAAAGCAACTTTTGCAGGATCGCGCTGCACGCCGCTCACTCTTAACTCATAATGAAGATGTGGACCTGTCGCCATACCTGTCATACCCACATAGCCGATGATATCGCCTTGTTTGACTCGAGCCCCATTCGCCAGTCCCTTTGCGAAACGGGACAAATGACCATACGCTGTTTCATAGGGGCCAGTATGTTTAAGAACAACCAGCTTGCCATACCCCCGCTGCGTACCGACAAAATTCACCGCACCATCCGCTGTTGCCTTGACCGGCGTGCCAGTGGGCGCAGCATAGTCTATCCCCTTGTGTGCACGCCATTCTTTGAGAACCGGATGAAAACGCGCGTTGGAAAAACCTGAACTGATGCGTGAAAAATCGAGCGGCGCCATAAGAAAAGCTTTGCGTAGACTTTTCCCTTCAGGCGTGTAATAGCCGAAATCACCATTGGACGATTGAAAAAAGACCGCCTGATAAGTCTTGTCTTTATTGACAAATTCTACAGCCAAAACCTTGCCAACTTTGGCGTGCTCTCCATCATTATTGATAAATGTTTCATAAACAACAGCAAAACGATCTCCTTTGTGCAAATCACGGTGGAAATCGATATCAGAGGCCAGAATCTCTATCATCTGCAGCGTAATCGTATTAGGAATACCTGCACTATCCGTCGCGGCAAACAGAGAACTGTTCACAACACCGGATTTCATCTGTATTTGCGTCTCAAGTTCAATTTTTTGCTCGGACATCATAAAACCATTGTCCGTTTTTTCCATCAGGAACAATTCTTCCTGACCAAAGAAATAGCGCAACGTAACTAATTCACCGTCTGCTGTAGTTTGTGCCTGTATCGTTTTGCCTGGGACCAGCTGGCGCATTGCGCGACTATTTCGCGCCACACGCATGAATTCGACTTTATCTTGCGGATTGACATTCAGCCGGTCGAGTATTGCTGAAACGGTGTCGCCGCGACGAATGTTTTCCTGCTGCCAGAAAGGTTCATTCGATGTGATTTCAAGTTCAGGAATAACATCAGGTAAGTACAGATCACGAACAACTTCTTCAATCGGAACGTCCTGATACAATGTAGAGCTGGGTGCTATACCAAATGCAGTCACAAAACCAAATAAGGGTATAGTGGACAGAACAATTAACCAGCGTAGTTTTTTTTTGGTCAGTCGGGATGATTTTTGCGCTAAAATTCCAGATTTGCTGCGTATTGGCATAAATCGCATGTAGGTTGGCCCCCTTTGCTTATTTAGCTTTAAAATTTATATCATGCTACAAAAAATCTGTGCGATTCTAACATGAAAAATTGCAAGCCATGTACTAAAGTACAATTTACGAAATTGCGGCTTTGAACGTGAATGCATGGGTTTCGCATGCGCCGCCCCGTTTCAGCGAATGTTTTTTTAAGACTTATTTATCGTGAACATATCTATCAGCCAGCATTTGGAAATCATTAAACACGGCAGCCATGAACTACTCATCGAAAAAGAACTGGAAGACAAGCTGCGCACCGGGAAACGATTACGAATAAAAGCCGGATTTGATCCCACCGCACCCGATTTGCATCTGGGACACGCCGTATTGCTTAACAAAATGCGACAGCTACAAGATCTGGGACACCATATCCTATTTCTGATCGGTGATTTCACCGGCATGATTGGCGATCCCAGCGGCAAAAATACGACGCGCCCTCCGCTGACACGCGAACAAGTGGCTGAAAATGCAAAATCGTACACTGCCCAGGTATTCAAAATTCTGCATCCCGAGAAAACTGAAATTGTCTTTAACTCGACCTGGATGAATCAGTTCAATGCGGCGGATCTTATCCGGTTAGCCGCTACTTATACCGTTGCCCGCATGCTCGAACGCGATGATTTTGAAAAACGCTATCGCAACAACCAATCCATCGCGATACATGAGTTTTTATATCCGCTAGTTCAAGGTTATGATTCTGTCGCGCTAAAAGCCGATCTCGAACTGGGCGGCACCGATCAGAAATTCAATCTCCTGATGGGACGCGAATTGCAACGGCATTTTGATCAACCACAGCAATGCATACTCACAATGCCGCTTTTGGAGGGTCTCGATGGCGTCAATAAAATGTCCAAATCACTAAACAACTATGTCGGCATTACCGAAAATCCGAAGGAAATTTTTGGCAAATTAATGTCCGTATCGGACCAATTAATGTGGCGCTACATCGACCTGCTCTCGTTTGAGTCCCTGGAGACCATTCGCACATGGCGCAAAGAAGTCAACGACGGTCGCAATCCGAGGGATATCAAAGTGCTTTTTGCGCAGGAAATAGTGACACGTTTCCATAACCGCAAGGAAGCCGAAACCGCATTGATCGATTTTGAAACGCGCTTCAAACGTGGTTCACTACCCGAGGATATACCCGAAAAAATCCTGCACATTACCGATGATGAAATTTTTCTAACACAACTTCTAAAACAGACCGGATTGACCGCCAGCACCAGCGAATCCCTGCGTATGATTGAACAGGGGGCAGTGAAAATTAACGGGGACAAGATTGAAGATAAATCATTGAAACTATCTCGTGGCGCATTGATTGTCGTTCAGGTCGGCAAACGGAAGTTTGCTAGAGTAACCATCAATTAGTTTGCCCGACCTCACCACAAAAAATATACGCCAGGCGAAATACCAGCAATACAAAATACAAGCGAAAGCAAATGAACCTTGCAGAAAACCACAAATCTAATCGATTGTTATTTTTTTGATTTTCCGATTCAATCTCAATCTTCTATGACGCTTGATAAAATTTATACCTTGCAAACGGGAGTCAGCCTGAAAGTTTCTACTGAAGCACTGCAACAACTGATAACGATGAACAGGAATGGACAGATTCTTTCAGAGTTTGAAAAAATTCGCTGCACTGCGGATTTATACGATTTTCTGACTGTTACTGTACTTCACGGTGCTGAAGATTTGATAAAACGAAGACAACCGTGGATCAGCCAAAAAAACAAAGCCGATCTGATCGCTGCGCAACCCATCCCTTTCCAGGATTTTTGTCTTTTCTTCTGGAGAAACCTGGACGAAACCGATCCTGACGGTGATGAATGGAATCGCGCCATAGCAGCGGACAGTTTCAATCTACAATTAAGCATGCTTTTAAATAAACTGCGCACTGCGGTGCAACAGAGAAAAAAGGATATGACCTTGATTGCGGATTTAAATTTTGGCTCGGCATAAAACTGATCTGCCTGAATAGTTGACAATCACAGCAAATCAAAAATCAAAGTCATGCGCATTCTTCAATCAATGCGGTAGAATCACCTCCGGCATAAGTTCCGGTTATGTGATTCTCATCGCACACAGTCCGGAATTTTCCGCCTAATTCAAGGATATAGCCGGCAGATTCACATTCTTTGTATCTGCCGCTGCCGGCTATATCAGTATGTTCGATGTTCAAATCAATCGTAATTAAAAGGAAATTTTTATGACTGCTAATATTCCTGGATATACCTATGGTACAGCTGAAGTGGCAACTTCTCCCATCTCTGTGGATGATTTTGCAAAACTCAAGCAGGCTGCTTTGTTTAGTGAAGATGATGTACGCTATTTGAAAATGTCTCACGATGTTTTAAAAGGACAAATCGAGGAAATTCTGGACGTCTGGTACGGTTTTGTCGGTTCAACGCCATTTTTGCTGCACTATTTTACAAAAGCTTCGGATGGTCAACCCAATATGGATTATCTTGGCGCTGTACGCAAACGTTTCGGGCAATGGATTCTGGATACCGCCAGCGCCGATTACGACCAAAACTGGCTTAACTATCAATATGAAATCGGATTACGCCATAACAGTATAAAGAAGAATAAAACCGACGGCGTCGACTCTGTACCTATCATCAATTTACGCTATATCCTCGCACTTCAGGTGCCGATCACGACTACACTGCGTCCATTCCTGGAAAAAGGCGGCCATTCAAGTCAGGATGTCGACAAAATGCAGGATGCCTGGCGCAAATCTGTACTGATGCAAGTCATTCTGTGGTCACAACCCTATGTACGCGACAATCAATTCTAAGAAAAACAAGGGACGCTATAATCGCTGTTCCTGTTCTCTTCTACATTAATTACCAGTGAATCATTTCCGGATCGGAAATGATTCACACCTTGCCTTGTCTGCCGCGACAACAACCCGATCCGCTTATAAAGCGTGTGTTTCTTAAAATTCAGATACGTCACAACCCTTAACGCATGAAACCGCTGACGCTTACAACACACGACATCATCATTGTAGGAGCAGGCGTGATTGGTCTGGCTACAGCATTAAAACTACTGGAAAGCGGCGCCAAGGTTAGAGTTCTTGAACGCGGCCAAGCAGGCATGGAGTCTTCCTGGGCGGGCGGGGGCATTCTCTCGCCGATTTGTCCCTGGGATTATACCGATGCTGTGACACAATTGATTCATTACAGCACCGCCTTATTTCCTGGTTGGGTCGCCGCACTGCATAACGCAACCGGCATTGATCCGGAATATCATCAGTGCGGCATGACTGTATTACCGCCCGTGGACATACAAAACGCCACAGCCTGGTGCGCAACGCATGGCATCAACATGCAAAGACAAATACTGTCGATGCCCCTCCTTGTTGAAGAAAATCAACACACAGTCAATGATGGTTCGGGCAGTATCGAAGCTGTTGTGCTACCCGATATCGCGCAAATCCGTAACCCGCGACTGCTGCACGCGTTGCGCCAGCGCGTGATTCAGCTTGGCGGACATCTCGTTGAAAACTGCTGCGTGCACAACTGGAAAGTTCAGCAGAATAAAATTCTGTCCGTCCAATCATCATGCGGTATATTTGAAGCGGACAATTACATCATTGCAGCAGGCGCATGGAGTCAACGGGTACTCGGCGAACATGCCCTGGGCTTGAATATTCAGCCTGTCAAGGGACAGATGCTGTTATTCAAATTTGATGCGCAGCCGCTATCGACCATCGTCGTCCAAGAGAGCCTTTATCTCATACCACGGCAAGATGGGCACTTGTTACTTGGCAGTACAGTGGAAAATACCGGCTTTGATAAACGAATTACCACATCAGTCCGGCGAAAATTACTGAAGCAGGCACAGTCCATTCTGCCTCAATTACATGACAGCTCTGTCATCGGCCACTGGTCCGGACTACGTCCATATTCCCCACTGAACATCCCGACCATAAGTCGTCACCCAGAATTGACCAACCTTTATTTGAATAGTGGTCACTTTCGCTATGGCGTAACCATGGCGCCTGCAAGCGCTGAAATTCTTGCCAATACCATCACTAGCTCAGCACAGCAAATTGATGTCAGTCCCTATCAGTCTGGATGGTCACAATGCCATTCATCACCGCCTACTACCCATATCCAATCTCCTTCGTCTGGATTTTGAGGTACAGCCAATGTAGGCAAGTTGAATGTTTTTTGCGAACAATTTTTTCTATTCTATACCCTTGGGCATCGGAAAAACCACCGACTCCACAACACCGCCAAGTTCCTCGATAGCCACTGCCTCACCGGTCTGCTGCGCGCCAATCTGTTTAATCCGGGATAACACCTGTTGCACAAGAATCTCAGGCGCCGATGCTCCTGCAGTGATACCGATATGGTGTTTGCCGACAAACCATTCTTCTTTCAACTGCTCAGCATTATCCACCATGTATGCCTCGACATTCGCATTCCGTGCAACCTCGCACAACCGGTTGGAGTTCGAACTGTTCGGCGAGCCGACCACGATCGCCAGATCGCATTGTTTCACCATTTTTTTCACAGCATCCTGCCGATTCTGCGTCGCATAACAGATATCATCTTTTTTAGGACCGCTGATCTTCGGAAAACGCATCTTCAAAGCGTTAACAATACGCGCGGCATCATCAACAGACAAAGTCGTCTGCGTGACATACGCCAGATTGGATTCATCCTTGACTTGCAGCTTCTGAACATCCTCTTCCGTCTCGACAAGATACATACCCGTATCGCCACCCTCAATCTGCCCCATCGTGCCTTCAACTTCAGGGTGGCCTTGATGACCGATCATGACAATTTCCTTGCCCTCCTTGCGCATTTTTGCGACCTCGACATGCACTTTTGTCACTAGCGGGCAAGTGGCATCAAATACCTTGAGTTTACGTTCGGCCGCCTCGCGACGTACGGCATGTGAAACACCATGCGCGCTGAAAATCAGAATGCTGTTTTTGGGCACTTCATCGAGATTTTCAACAAAAACCGCCCCCTTTCTCTCCAGATCTTCAACCACAAAGCGATTGTGCACCACCTCGTGGCGTACATAAATCGGCGCGCCATGTAGCGAAAGCGCACGCTCGACAATTCCAATGGCGCGATCAACCCCGGCACAAAATCCCCTTGGATTGGAAAGCAATACCTTTATCATTTACTCGTCTCCACAGATACTTATCAGACAAAAAACATACGATTGTTCATCCCTATCCCTGGTACTGCTTGACCAGTTCAGCGCGTTTCAAATAGGCGTCTCGTGCGATCCGGATATCTTCCAGAAACAACGGCAATTCCTTTAACAACAACGCTTGAGGTCCGTCAACCAGTGCTTTACCAGGCGACGGGTGAAAATCAACCAGCACCATATTGGCTCCTGCTATGATACCCTGCGCCGTTACATGCATGATATCCAGAATACCATCCGGCGAAGCCGCCCGCGTTCCGACGGAGTGTGAAGGATCAATGCAAACCGGCATACGCGTTAACCGCTTGACCACGGGAACATGCGCAAAATCGACAAAATTGCGATGCGGATCCCCCATATTGGTTTTCATGCCACGCAGACCGAAAACAACCTTGCGATTGCCTTCGGAAGCAAGATACTCGGCCGCATTCAAGGATTCATCCAGCGTGATGCCAAATCCGCGCTTAATGAGCACCGGAAAATCCTGTTGACGCCCCACAATTTTCAATAATTCAAAGTTCTGTGTATTCCGGGTGCCAATTTGCAGCATGATACCTGTTGCATTCCCGGTCTGATGCAGCGCTGTACGTATCTCATCCAGATGAACTTCATGCGTTATTTCCATCGCGATGACTTTAATGCCGTACTTGCCTGCCAGATCAAAAACATAAGGCAGGCAAGATTTACCGTGTCCTTGAAACGAATAAGGGCTGGTCCGTGGCTTATATGCGCCCATTCGGGTGCAGACTTGCCCATTCTCCTGCAACACCCGCATCATGATTTCGACATGCTCCAGCGTATCGACTGCGCATAAGCCGGCAAACACATTTAAGGTTTCCTGGCCAAAAACCACGTCGTTATAGGTAAAACTGGTCGAGCGCTCGTCATTCTGATGGCGACCCAGAATACGGTACTCCTCCGACACCCGCACGACCCGATCAACGCAGGGAAGATTTCTGATGTCATCGACAGATAGCGCCTTGGTATTTCCGACAAGATACAGTTCGGTCAAGGTTTGCTCTGTACCGACTTCGGTATGAACGCGCGTAGTGATGCCAGGCAAGTTGTTGAGATGTGTCAATAACTGCTTATATTCCAAACTGTCTGGGCGGGTATTGGGGACTAAAATCAGAATCATAAAAATTATTGATTGGCTTTGCCTTATTTCAGGAAAGCGTAATGTGCATACAATCTTAACAAGCGGTCACAACACAGGGAAATCGTCAGCGCATTCTAACCGAAAAAAAGTTCTGTCGCTATGATCGTATTAGCTGACATCGTCGCGGTTTTTCTCAAATGCCTGCAAACAGGCTGAAGCCAAGTCACTGACATAAACAACACCTTGCATCTGCAATGACTCGAGATCCTTGACCAGCGGAATGGCGGCGTCTTTATAATCCTTTAATTTCAGATACGCCGCATAAACATTCATGTCCTCGGTGAAAACCAACAACGGCTCAACATAAATATGCGAAATATGTTTCAACGGCATCTCCTCATCGCCACAGGCATATAACGACGCTGCATAAAGCCGGCCCAGAAACCTCCCGTTCTGATCGACGACAAAGCATGCTTCATGGCAACGTTGATTATTCATCATACCGCGCGCCTCCGCTAACGTCATATCATCAGTCATCGCGATAAATGCATCGGATTTTATCGTCCGCAACGGCATCTCCCGCAATATCTGTTCGACTGGTTCCGTATCGGGCGCTATGCTCCGCATACGTAATTGATGGTGAAAATAGGATTGATTGAACAATTGCCGGGTAACCATGCCGCCAATGACAACAGAAACCATCACGGCTGTCATTAACGCATAGCTTCCGGTCAATTCGAACACGATTAGAATCGTTGTGATCGGCGCACCTATAACTCTGCTGATGACAGCACCCATGCCCACCACACCGTAAACAGCCGGCAGAGATGCACTATCGGTCACTTCAAAAACACCCAAACCAAAGGCAGTGCCCATCATGGCGCCAAGAAAAAGCGCCGGACCAAATATCCCCCCCGAGAAACCGGCCGCGAAACTGACGGATGTAGCCAGTAATTTCGCCAGAACCAGCAGCATCAAAACATCGGCAGAAATTTGCAAATGCAGTGCATCGTTGATCACCTGTTCTCCCACCCCGAAAGTCTGCGGAAAAATGATCACAATAACACCGAGCGCGAAACCGCCCAGCAAGGCCCTGGACAACCCGGAAACAGGCAACTGCTCAAATAACTTTGTCAGGCGATGCATTAACGCCATATATAAAACCGCAAGCCCTCCCCCGGTAATGCCCAATACTGCAAAGAGAAAATATTCCCAATAATTCACTATTGACATGTCCGGCAGCATGAAAAGTATCGTGTTAAATTCATGACTTCGAACAATGGCGCTGGCAACCACGGATGAGATAGCGATCGGCATAACCGATTTACTTTCAAAGCGGCCCAGAATAACTTCATGTGCAAACACCAAACCTGCCAGCGGTGCGGAAAACGAAGCGGAAATCGCGCCAGCCACGCCACAGGCAAGCAGCGTTTTATTCTGGTCTGATGTCATTTTCATGCATTGCGCCACCCATGAACCCACTGAAGCGCCCAGATGAACGGCAGGACCGTACCGTCCCACGGATGCGCCGCTGCCAATAGACAAAATGCTGGCAGCAGCACTGGCGATGCCAGCCCGGATTGACAGTACGCCTTGCCCAATCCGTGCAGCGGCAATGACATCAGCCGGGCCCTGATGGCGTTGCCCGGGCATGCCGTACTGTATAATCATGCGAACAATAACAGCACCGGCCACGGGAAGAAAAAATAAATGCCAGATGGATATATTTTCCAAATAGGTATACAAAGTGCTGCCGTGGGCACCGACCCCTAACAAATGCAGATAATCAATGGCCCATAAAAAAGCCAGCGAGGCATAAGCGGACATAACGCCGACCAGTGTTGCCAGCAGCGCAAGAGCTCCTGCATCAAACAAATTAATTTTGGAATATCTGATCATGGATTATTCATCACAACTGCGACAAAATGTCGCATGGCCATCAGGCTTGATTTAGGCTAAGGTAATATTTAAATTTCAAAAACATCACAGTTCCCGAATACCGCAAAGACCCGAATCATGCTTAACAGCATCAGCCAAGCGCCACTCAGTAAAAATCTGCAACGCCTGTTCATGCTCAGGAATATCGCGATTCTCGCACAGTGCCTGACATTCCTGCTTGTCTATAACATCATCGCACTGAATATCCCGTGGACCGAAATGATCGCTGTTGTTGTTTTACTGACGCTATTGAATCTGATGACCTGGGTACGCCTGCATCGAAAATGGCCAGTATCGAATATTGAGTTTTTTGCGCAATTACTTATCGATATTTTTGCACTCAGTGCGCTACTGTATTTCAGTGGCGGCTCCACCAACCCGTTTATTTCACTGTATCTGTTACCCATTACCATAGCGGCGGCCACATTGCCCTGGCGTTATACCTGGGCATTATCGGCGATCACGATCGGCTGCTATACCATTCTGCTGTTTAACTACATCCCGCTACCCCATGATCACAGCAAGCATCTGGTGGAATTCAGCCTGCATGTTTCCGGCATGTGGCTGACATTCGTGCTGAGCACGGTTATCATCGCCTGGTATGTCGTTAAAATGAGCACCTCGATTCGCGATCGCGATCGCGATCTAGCGCTGGCCCGCGAACAGGCAATGCGCAATGAACAAATTATCGGACTGGGCACCCTGGCTGCCGGCGCTGCCCACGAATTGGGCACGCCGCTATCCACAATGGCAGTCATTACCGGCGAACTACAAAAAGAATATCCCGAAAACAGTGAATTTCAAAACAATATTCAGATTTTGCGCGATCAGATCGCGCACTGCAAACAAACACTGACACAATTACTGGCCAAAGCCGGACAGACACGGGTCGAAGGTGTCAGTCAGGTTCCCGTGGACAAATTTATGAACTCAGTACTGGAAAAATGGAAACTGATAAGACCTTCGGTTAAATTCAGTTACCACATCAATGGTCCGCGTCCCACCCCAAAAATCATGGATAGCCAATTACTCGGTCAATCCATACTGAATCTGCTCAATAACGCTGCCGATGCCTCCTCGGAGTGTATTGAAATTACTAGCCACTGGGACAGTGATAACCTGCACCTTGAAATTATCGATGACGGTGAGGGGCTATCCGCTGAAGCCGCACAGCGCGCCGGGGAGGCATTTTTCACCAGCAAAGCCCCGGGACAAGGATTTGGCATCGGTCTGTTCTTGGCCAATGCCAATATCGAACGCTTGGGCGGCACTGTGCACTTGTTCAATCTGGAAAAGGGCGGCGCCTGCACCCAAGTAACCATACCCTTGATAGGAGAATGAATACAATGCCGGAACTCAGATACAACAATACACTCCCTGCATACGATATGATTGAAGATATTTCTGAACAACCCACACTGCTCATCATTGACGACGACAAGATCTTCTGCGGTGTTCTGGCCAAAGCAATGACAAAACGCGGCTTCAGTGTGGAAATCACACATAATATCGAAGATGCGCTGGCTAAAGCTGAAGCGGCCACACCGGAATATGCCATCGTTGACCTCAAACTGGACAGCGAATCCGGACTGGTGCTGGTTGAGAAACTTAAAGCACTGGATCCGGGCACACGCATCGTCATGCTGACCGGCTACGCCAGCGTGGCGACAGCTGTTGAAGCCATCAAACTCGGCGCCACGCATTATCTGGCCAAACCAGTGGACGCGGATGAAATCATGGCGGCATTTGATCGCATAAGCGGCGAGGCGGATACGCCGATCAGCGCCAGTCCCCTGTCTGTCGGACGACTGGAGTGGGAATATATTCAGCGCATTCTGACCGAGAATGACAACAATATATCGGTGACCGCCAGAATATTGAATATGCATCGCCGCACCCTGCAGCGCAAGCTGGCCAAAAAACCACATCGCAATTAATCACGAAGCAAGCGCAGACACAACGTACTGACCGTTGGTTTATTGCCCGCCACATTTCAGAATCCGCTCGCCTATACCTCAACAGTCGGCGCTTTTCCGGCAGAAAGAAGACCTGATGCAGGATTTTGCGACACGATAAGAATAAAGCAAAACTTTCCCACTTTCGTGTAATCTATTACGTTTTTCCAAAGTTCTAGGCATGAATGAGTTCAAACCCGGTCAACGCTGGATTTGTGATTTCGATTTACAACTGGGTCTGGGTACAGTGCGTACCGTGGAAGAACGTATTGTCAGCATCGCCTTTGCGGCAGCCAATGAAACCCGCTCTTATGCACGTCAATCCGCACCACTGACCCGGGTTGTTTTCAACATCGGTGACAGCATTTCCAGTCAGCAGGATGTTGTCATACGAATCACAGCCGTGCAGAATAACAACGGACTACTGGTCTATACCGGCACCGATGCACACGGCAATGTACTGCAACTGACAGAAGATCAGCTTGCGCATCATATTCAATTCAACCAACCCACTGACCGGTTATTTAATCAGCATATCGACGTCGACAAATGGTTTCAGATACGTTACCAGACCTGGGAATACATTCACCAGTTTGGCAAAACACCGCTGTTTGGACTGCTTGGTGCGCGCACCAGTCTCATTCCGCATCAGCTCTTTATCGCGCATGAAGTCGGACGGCGGTATGCGCCACGCGTGCTGCTCGCCGATGAGGTGGGACTGGGCAAAACCATCGAAGCCGGTCTGATCCTGCACCAGCAATTACTGACCGGACGCGCCGCGCGCGCACTTATCGTCGTTCCGGAAGCGCTGGTTCACCAATGGCTGGTGGAAATGCTGCGGCGCTTTAATCTGGCTTTCAGCATCTTTGACGCGGCGCGTTGCACCGCAGCTGAGGAGAGTAATCCTCGCGACAATCCGTTTCACAGTGAACAACTGGTTCTGTGCAGTCTGGATTTTTTGTGCAATTACCCCAGACACTGCCAGTCCGCGCTGGACGGTGAATGGGATCTGCTGATTGTCGATGAAGCGCATCATCTGGAATGGTCAGAAGCCGCACCAAGCCATTCCTATCAGATCATCGAACAACTGGCGGCACGCATCAGCGGTGTGTTGTTGTTGACAGCAACGCCCGAGCAACTGGGAAAAACCAGTCATTTCGCGCGGTTGCGATTACTGGACCCGAACCGGTTCAGCGATTATGAGCACTTTCTGGCGGAAGAACACGCCTATGAACCCGTCGCCGATGCCGTAGAAGCGCTGCTCTCCACACAAACCTTGACAGCAACTGTTCGGAAAACCATTTCATCGTATGCCGATAGCGCACACACGCTGTCTTTACTTGACGAACTGGATAAAACGGATTCTGAAAATGACAAAAAAGTGCAGGCAAGGCAGTCACTTGCTGCATCGCTGCTCGACCGACACGGCACCGGACGCCTGCTGTTCCGTAACACACGCGCCGCAGTTAAAGGATTTCCGGAAAGAAAGCTGATCATCGAACCGCTACCGCTGCCCGCGCAATATGACGCCTTATTAAGCGCTTTTGAATCCGAACAACTTTCACAGCCGCAATTACTACTCTACCCTGAATTAATTTATCAGGCAGGTGATGATGAAACGGCGGAAGCGGAATGGACAACATTCGATCCCCGCATCGAATGGCTGCATAAAACCCTCACCCAGCTCAGACCAGAAAAGGTTCTGGTCATTACAACCAGCGCACTCACCGCTTGTGACATCGCCCATGCGCTCAAAATGCGCACAGGAAAACATTTTCCGGTGTTTCACGAACAGATGCGTTTACTGGAACGTGATCGCGCAGCCGCATTCTTTGCCGATCACGAAACTGGCAGTCAGGCATTGATTTGTTCCGAGATCGGCAGCGAAGGTCGCAATTTTCAATTTGTGCATCATCTGGTTTTATTTGATTTGCCCTTCAATCCAGACCTGCTGGAACAACGCATCGGCCGCCTGGATCGCATCGGTCAGACGGAAATCATCCGAATTTACGCACCCTGTCTGCAAAACAGCGCGCAGGCTGTCATGCTGCACTGGTATCACGATGGACTCAACGCGCTGGAAAAAATATGCCCCGCAGGCCAAATGGTTTATCAACGCGTCGAACGGGATCTTGTCGCTGCATTGCACCAGCGTGATCTCGAATCAACAGCCTTTATTGAATTAATCGGCCACACCCAAAAAACCCGCCAGCTGCTGAATGAAGCACTTGACCGCGGACGCGACAGACTGCTGGAATATCATTCATGCAGACCGCAGATCGCCGGGCAACTGCATCAAGCAGCGTGCGCGCAGGATTCCGATCCTGCGCTGCAGCGTTATATGGACATCGCTTTCGATTGCTTTGGCGTACATGTCGAAACACACCGCGCCGATTGTTACCGCATCGAACCCGGCGAACACATGACATCAGCTTTTCCGGGCCTGGACGACGAGGGAACCGTGATCACCTACCATCGAAATACCGCACTGGCTAATGAAGATATGCAATTTATCACCTGGGAGCATCCCATGGTTATTCATGCCATGGATCGTGTTATCGGCAGCGAGTCGGGCAATACATCAGTCGCCAGTTTTGCGCACCGCACCGCGCGACCGGGCACGTTATATCTGGAATGTATTTTTATTCTTGACATCGGATCGATAGCCGCCGCCAACAAGCGCAACCTGCCACCCGCGATGATACGCACTTTGATTGATGAACAAGGCCGTTCAGATCATCCCGCGCTGAACCACCAGACAATCAATCAATGCCTGTCTGCGGTATCACCCGATATCGCCCGTCAGGTTATTATGCTGAAGCAGGCAGTCATCAAGGAAATGATTTCAGCCAGTGAGGCGCTTGCCAAAAAACGGATGCCCGCCTTGATTGCGCAAACCGGTAATCAGGCGAAGGAAATGCTGAACGCTGAAATAGAGCGACTCAAAGCACTCAGCATGGTCAATCCGAATATACGAACGGAAGAAATCCATTTTTTTGAAAAAAATTTGCAGGACGTCACTCAGGCGCTGGACACAGCACATTTCCGGCTGGACGCCATTCGAATACTGGTGGCGACCTGAATGCTTTCAATAAAACCGGATGACGGAAAATAAAGTTGCAGTTAAGATTGTTCAATTTAGGCGCCGTGAAGAAGTAAGTGTGACAATTGCGCGCGTCTGGCTGGATGCAATGCAAGACGAGAGGAGGAGTCATAGCTAGGCTATGGTGACGACGAACAACGCTGCAGTGTGCCTGCCAGATGTGATTCAGGTGTTACAGTCATTTCCGAACGACTCCTTAGCATAGCGAGTCAGACAATGAATGTGAATGTGAGTGAACCTCGTATTATTGTGGCATTGGACTTCAGCTCAGCCGGGCAAACGCTGAATCTGACATCCCGACTGAACCCGAGTCTTTGCCGGCTCAAAGTCGGCAAAGAGCTTTTTACCGCTGCCGGCCCCGGTCTGATTGAACAACTGGTGCGCGATGGCTTTGACATCTTTCTCGATCTCAAGTATCACGATATTCCGAATACCGTCGCGAATGCCTGCAAAGCGGCGGCTGACATGGGCGTATGGATGATCAATGTACATGCAATGGGCGGCCGGAAAATGCTGTCGGCTGCGCGTGCAGCCATCGCTCCGGGTACTGTCAAACTGATCGCAGTGACGCTGCTGACCAGCATGGATCAAAATGACCTGGATGATATTGGTCTGCAAGGCAGTCCGGAACAGATCGTTTTGCGTCTGGCGACATTAACCCGGGATTGCGGACTGGATGGGGTTGTGTGTTCCGCGCTTGAAGCACAGCCATTGCGGCAGAAAATCGGCGCTGATTTTCTGTTGGTTACACCCGGTATCCGGCCACAGGAAAATACGGGTGACGATCAAAAAAGAATTGCCACGCCCGCAGCAGCGATTCAAAACGGATCCGACTATCTGGTCATCGGCAGACCGATTACACAGGCGCAAAACCCGCTGCGCGTCCTTGAGCAGTTTAATCAGGAAATACACATATTCCGTAACTGACTGTGTTACAACGAATAAAAAATATCAACCGTAAAACGACGGCAGTGACATACCCATCCACAACAGCATCAGGATAACCATCGTAATGCCGACGCCTATCGTGCCCACGATCATACCGATCAAAATCGTAACGCCGTCTTTACTTAATAGCCCCAGTGACATAATCAGAACTCCCCAGCCGGGCGGGAAATTAGTCAATGGAATGGGCAACGCTATTGATATTGCAAATACAAAAGCAAAAATGCCGATAACCCTCTCCCACGTATGGATACTGACATAGGTCAGTCGCGGCTGCAAACGTTTTTCGATTTTCTTGAGCCACGGATTGGCCTTGATCACCATTTTTTCGAGACTTGTACGTTTGATTTCCTTTTCTTCAATCCAGGCGGGCAACCACGGCGCCTGCATGCCGAGTATCATCTGTATCGAAAAAATAAACAATGGAATGGAAAATAACGTTGTATAGCCAGGCGGCACAGGTACGGGCAGACAAAGCGGTAAAGCGGCAATTGCCAGCAAAACGCCGAAACCGCGCTCATGCAGTGAATTCTTTATCTCACCGATTGTTATCGTATCGCTGCGATAGACAACAACGACATTCTCCAGCAATTCGGATGTCGATCGCTCGTTATTGTTATTATTGTTGCCATTGGTGCTCATATGTGCTTCCTCAAAAACCAATCGATATCATTTCAGACAAGGCATACTTTATAAAGTATCGGCGCAACGCCGGCAATTATTCATAACGCAGCGCATCCACGGGTTTAAGGGACGCGGCTTTGCGCGCGGGGTAAAAGCCAAAGAAAATACCCACACCGGATGCAAAAGCAAATGCCAGTAAAATCATGCCCAGCGTGATGACAATCAGCATGTCTACCAGCTTACTGACCAGCCATGCGCCGCTTATGCCGAGCAATACACCCATCATGCCGCCCATGAAACAGATCATCATGGCTTCCAGGAGAAATTGCAGCAAAATAGCGCGCCGGTTGGCGCCGATAGCCATGCGGATGCCAATTTCACGGGTACGTTCGGTAACCGATACCAACATGATATTCATGATGCCAATACCGCCAACCAGCAATGAAATCGAGGCAATCGCACCGAGCACGATGGACATGATTCTGGCGGTGCCGGTCGCGACATCCGCAATGGCGGTGAGATTGCGCACGGTAAAATCATTTTCCGCGCCTTCCGACAAGCGATGGCGCTGACGCAGCAACTGTGTAATATCGATTTCAGCCTCATCCATCATTTCAGCGGATTCGCCCTGCACCATCATGTAGCGTATGGAACCAGGGAATTGATTGCCGGTAATTTGTCTTTCGCTCGTTGTGATCGGGATCAGGACATTGTCATCCTGATCCCGCCCGCTCAGGCTTTGTCCCTTGGTGGCAAGCACGCCAACGACCAGAAAAGGGCGATTGGTAATACGAACGGTTTTACCGACCGGATTGGTCGTTCCAAACAATTTCTCGGCAGTAACCGCGCCCAACACGGCGACACGCGTAGCTGACCGGACATCCGATTCCGAGAAAACAGTCCCTTCCGCCATCTCCCAGTTTCCAATCATGAAGTAATCCGGCGTGGTGCCCGTAATCATCGTGCTCCAGTTTCTCGCGCTGTAATTCAATTGTGCTGTTCCGCTAATGACAGGCCCCGTAGCCCTGACTGACGGTAATTCGGCAACAGCGATCGAATCATTGATCGTCAGCGTCCTTACGCTACCGCTACCAAAGGTCAAACCACCCGAAGATGTTGCGCCCGGCAGCACAATGAACAGATTACTCCCCATGGTTTCAATGGATTGATTGATTTTTGTTTGCGCTCCCTGCCCGATGGAAAGCATTAATACTACCGCAGCGACACCAATCACCATGCCAAGCATGGTCAGGCCAGTGCGCAATCGGTTCATGCGCAAAGCCCGCAGCGCTTCTCCCAGAATGGTGGCAAAGTTCATGTGATTAAAAGAATACAGAGAATCAAGAAACAGCTTTAACTGTCCTGCATCATACCGCCTTGACCGACTCGTTCTCAAGCGCCTGATCGCCATCGTATACGATTCGACCGTCCTTGATTCGAATTAACCGGTGCGCATAGGCGGCAATATCATCCTCATGCGTGACCAGCACGATGGTCATTCCCTGCGCGCGATTCAGTTGTTCAAACAACGCCATGATTTCTGCGCTGGTCTGCGTATCCAGATTACCGGTGGGCTCATCAGCGAGAATCAACGGCGGCTGATTGATCAGTGCGCGACTGATTGCAACACGCTGCTGCTGACCGCCGGATAATTGATTGGGGTGGTGCAGCGCGAACTTCTCCAGTCCAGTGCGGCGCAACTGTTCGAGTGCTTTTACACGACTCTCAGAACGCTTTTCTCCAGCATACAGCAAAGGCGTTGCGACGTTGTCCAGGGCGGTCATGCGTCGCAACAAGTTAAATCCCTGAAAAACAAAACCAATATAACGATTACGAATACGCGCCAGTGCATCATTGGTCAATGCGGCCACGTTCTGGCCGGCCAGCCAGTAGTTACCGTTTGTAGGTGTATCAAGACAACCCAGTATATTCATGAGTGTCGACTTGCCCGAACCGGAATGCCCCATGATGGCGACAAATTCGCCTTTGTCGATATCAAGATTGATATCGTGCAACACCGGTGTCTCAATCGTGTTGCCCTCTGCATCGCAGAGACTGTAGCTTTTGTTCAGCTGCCGCATGCGGATTAATCCAGTTGTCATGATGGGTGAATTATAAGTCGCTCAAAACATCCGGAAACGAAACTGACTTGCTGAATCTTTTTTGCCGCTTTTATCGCGAATGATGACGGCATCACCTTCTTTTAACTCGCTCACCACAATTTCAGTGTAATTGCCATCGGTAATGCCTGTCGCCACATAGGCAACCGCACGCACCCCGTCAATTAGCTGGTACACGGTCACCTGGCCATCAGACTTCTTTTGTACCCGGGCTCCCGTCGAGCCGGCGGATTCGGCATCATCAGGTTGGTAACGTAACGCCGCATTGGGCATGCGCAATACATTCCGCCGCTGATCGACAACAAAATGAATATTCGCCGTCATGCCAGGCAAAAGCGCGCCTTCATCATTACTGACCATGGCGACGACATTATAGGTAACAACATTCTCCTGAATTGTCGGATTGAGCCGTACCTGTTTAACCGTGCCGGAAAATGTGCGATTCTGATAGGCATCAACGGTAAAATTAATCGGCTGACCAATGTGCAGGAGACCGATATCCGCTTCGGAAACACTGATATTGATCTGCATTTCGCGCAGATCTTTGGCAATCTGGAACAACACGGGCGTCTGGAAATTTGCCGCAACAGTCTGACCGATATCGACATCACGTGCAATAACCACACCTGAAATCGGCGACTTGATAATGCTGTAACTCAAATTGGCACGGTCCCGTTCAACCTGCGCCCGGCTGACCGCCAGTTGCGCACGTGCGGCATCCAGTTCCTGTTTGACGATGTCGAGCCCTTCCGCTGAAATGAATCCCTGCTCATACAACCTTTGGTGGCGCTCGAGCTTGCTTCTGGTGATGTTATGTTGTGTTTGCGCACTCAGCAGATTGGCGCCGGATTGCTGCAATTGCGCCTGTAGCAGCGCGGGATCGAGTTCTGCAAGAATCTGTCCGGTTTCCACTTCGTCGTTGAAATCGGCATACAACCGGGCGACAGTACCGGAAATCTGCGTGCCGACATTGACCAGTACGACGGGTGTCAACGTTCCGTTGGCGGATATGGTCTGAATGATATCGCCGCGATCGAGCGCGCGCGTCAGATAAGGATTGACCTTGCTCTCATCGCTGTCACGCGTGAACCAGTAAATTGAAACAGCAATAGTCAGCAATAAGGCTATAAAAGAAGACTTGGCGATGCGCATAAATTCGTGTTAGAAAAAATGACAAGCTTCATAAGCTGATCAACCGATGGGTAAAAAAACGCCTATGTTAACTGAGAAATCAGCCTGAACACCAATACTTCGTCGCAGCGGGTAATGGTTAAAGCAAAACTTGTGACCCGGCGCATCCGGTGTGGTTCAATGGTCAGAATGACTTTTAAATCTTTTTACACAGGCGGATAAATAAAATTAACCGAATTCAGCCATGTTTATAGTAAATTTTCCAATCACTTGCTAGAATTACGCACTTGTCTTTACAAGACACCCAAGAACTAAAAAAGATGAGCTCCTGGAAAAACCTGCTGCGCAGTCATCCGACCGCTCACAGCGGTTTCGTTTAGTTTTTCCAGGCGCCCGGATTTACAAGAACACTCAACCCTATAATAACACTAGGATTTTTCATGGCTATCGAAAATTATCGTCCCCAAAAAAAATTAACAACATTTTACCCACCGCAACGTATGCTGATGGGACCCGGCCCATCAGACACCCATCACCGTGTACTGTCAGCCATGGCGCGTCCGACACTGGGCCATCTCGATCCGGTTTTTGCCGAGATGATGGAAGAAATCAAGGATTTGTTACGTTATGCTTTTCTAACCAAAAACAAAATGACTTTTTCAGTTTCCGGCCCCGGATCCGTGGGCATGGAAATGTGTTTCGTTAACATGATTGAACCGGGCGACAAAGTCATCGTTTGCCGCAACGGTGTGTTTGGATCACGCATGATCGAGAATGTCGAGCGACACGGCGGCGTAGCTGTTGTCGTCGATGACAAATGGGGTGAACCGGTCGATCCGCAGAAAGTGGAAGATACACTTAAACAGCACACTGATGCCAAAATTCTGGCTTTTGTCCATGCAGAAACCTCAACCGGCGTGCTATCCGATGCAAAAACGCTGTGTGAAATCGCACGCAAACACGGTTGCATGACAATCGTCGACACCGTGACATCGCTGGGTGGATCACCTATCAGGGTGGACGAATGGGGTATCGACGCAATTTATTCCGGCAGCCAGAAATGCCTGTCATGCCCGCCCGGGCTATCACCGGTCAGTTTTTCCGAGCGCGTAACGGAATTCGTCAAAAACCGCAGAACCAAAGTACACAGCTGGTTCATGGACATCAATCTGCTGCTGGGCTATTGGGGTTCAGCCGCGCGCACTTATCATCATACCGCGCCAACCAATGCGCTGTACGCCTTGCACGAATCCCTCATTATGCTTTACGAGGAAGGTCTGGAACATTCCTGGGCACGCCATCAGCGCAATCATGAAGCCTTCAAGGCGGGCCTGGAAACCATGGGTATCCGCTATGTTGTGGATGCAAAGTACCGTCTGCCCCAGTTGAATTCGGTTTATATTCCAGAAGGCATTGACGACAAAACGGTTCGCGCCAGACTGCTTGATGAATACAGTCTTGAAATTGGCGCCGGATTGGGTGACTTTGCCGGAAAAGTATGGCGCTTTGGTTTGATGGGCACCTCGAGCAAAGTTGAAAATGTGGTGTTTTGCCTGAATGCGCTGGAAAAAGTATTGTCCGACATGGGCATGAAACTCAACCGCGGCGCGGCTGAATCAGCTGCGCATCAGTGTTATGCCAATCACCCACTGCCTTGATGCCGGCTGATTAGAGAGCACTTTCCGGGATTTTGCCGGTTTTCTTTTTTGAACCGTTTTCTATTTATACTTATCGCGCTTCAAAAGCTGATTCCATTCCGGTCTTCCACCGGAAGAGAAATTGGATTCAGAAACTATAAGAAAAAAATTTGAAGCGCGATAGATATATAGCCGGATAGAAATCGGTATTTATATAATTGATCTGGAACGATCGAATTATGATGTTTCTGGATTTTCCTATCGTTGTGGCAGCAGCACCGATACTGGCAGTTTTGATATCCTATTACGTAAATTTATTGCTCATACAGTGGAAAACTGCTGCGATACTCGATTATCCGAATTCAAGATCTTTACACGAAACCCCGGTGCCACGCATTGGCGGATTAGGTCTGCTGTTGGGTGCAATGTTGTCATGGCGTCTTTTTGCAGTTAATCTGCCTGTTTCCGTCTGGCTGAGTATAATCGTACTGATCAGCATTTCAATCGCGGATGATCTCTGGAAAATGCCTGTATGGAGCCGATTATGCGTGCATAGCCTGGCCGCTGCTGTATTTTCATTTTTAACCATCGACACACAAGACGGGCATATTCAGATATGCCTTCTACTGGCGATCATCTGGATGACGAATCTGTATAATTTCATGGATGGATCTGATGGACTGGCGGGTGGTATGACGCTGATCGGTTTTGGTTATTACGGGCTGGCTGCCTATTTGTCAAACAATATTGATTTTACTGTGATCAATCTCTCGATTGCGGCGGCCGCATTGGGTTTTCTGTTGCATAATTTTCATCCTGCGCGCATTTTTCTAGGCGATTCCGGATCCATTCCACTTGGCTATCTGGCCGCTGTAATAGGCTTTCTTGGCTGGCTGCATGAATTATGGTCTCTATGGGTTCCACTGCTCATCTTTTCACCATTCATAGTCGATGCTTCGATCACACTGATCAAACGCCTCTTCCACGGTGAAAAAATCTGGCAGGCGCACCGGAACCATTATTATCAGCGATTGGTACAAAGCGGCTTGGGACACCGGAATACGGCGCTACTTGGTTATGCACTGATGCTTGCCGCCGGGGCCTGTGCTGTCTGGATGAATACTCAGGACCTGACAGTGCAATCCATTACGGTTGCAGCTTGGGGCGGTCTTTATCTGGGATTGATGCTGATGTTGGATCTGAACCATAAGCCTTATTCGAACGAAAAAATAAAACAATAACATGATTGGAAACAAGTACGGGATACGTTCTGTTATTGCATTCATCCATGATCTGGTCGCCGTGGCGGCATCCTGGATGTTTGCTTTTCTGTTATATGCCAATTTCAGAATTGCTGATGTTCCTTTCACGTTATTAGGCAACATCCTGACATGGATTCTGCCGGTGCAGGCTGTGTTTTTCCTGTGGTTTGGCTTGTACCGGGGATTGTGGCGTTATGCCAGCCTGCCCGACCTGAAACGCATCACCGTCACAGTACTGTTAAGCGCTGCACTGGTTACGTGCGTTTTCTGGCGCCTCGCACTCCTGGGCACCGTTCCGTATTCGGTCAATATACTTGCTCCAATCCTGCTGCTGCTGATCATGGGGGGCAGCCGTCTGATTTATCGCGCCTGGAAAGAACGCCGCCTGTACAGTCTGAAAAATTATGAAGGCAAACTGGTTCTCATTCTTGGCGCCGGAAATACGGCGCTGAACCTGGTCAAGGATCTGGCGAGCAATCAGGACTGGCATGTCGTAGGCATGCTCGACGACGATCCCCGGAAACTGGATACGCGCCTGCACGGTGTACGCGTTCTAGGCACTATCGATGATCTGCCGTACTGGGTTCACAAGTTGAACGTAGGACATGTCATTATCGCCATGCCGTCGCTTTCGCATCGCGCCCACCGCCATATCCTGGAAATGTGCTCGGAAATGAGTGTCAAAGCGATGATCATCCCGTCATACCAAGACCTCATCAACGGAAAAACCACGGTCTCGCAGATTCGAGAAATCCAGCTTGATGACCTGCTCGGCCGGGAACCGGTTGTACTGGATGACGAAGGACTGCATGGCTTGCTGACCGGGAAAACCATTCTGGTTACCGGCGCGGGCGGTTCCATTGGCGCCGAGTTATGCCGCCAGATTGTCGCCTTCCAGCCCGCGCACATGGTTCTGCTCGAACTCAATGAATACGCTCTCTATTGCACGCAGGAAGAATTCCAGACAAATTTCCCTGACACGCGCATGTCATTCGTAATCGGCGATATCAAGGACGACGCGCGTCTACAGCAGATTTTTGCGCAGTACCGGCCATCCGTGGTGTTTCATGCCGCCGCTTATAAACACGTGCCGTTGATGGAGCATGAAAATGCCTGGCAGGCTGTTTTGAATAACGTCATGGGCACTTATACATTGGCCGACACCGCCATCCATTACGATGTTGAAAAATTCGTTCTGGTTTCCACCGACAAAGCAGTGAATCCGGTCAACACCATGGGCGCCAGCAAACGGCTTGCGGAAATGGTCTGCCAGGCAATGCAGCAATCGACATTGAATCAGCAGCACGGCACCTGTTTTGTCATGGTGCGCTTTGGCAACGTTCTCGGCAGCGCCGGCAGCGTTATCCCCAAATTCCGCAAGCAAATCGCCGAAGGTGGACCGATCACGGTAACGCACCCGGATATGACGCGTTATTTCATGTCCATACCTGAAGCCGCACAGTTGGTATTGCAGGCAGGTCTGATGGGTGGTTTGAAAGGCGGCGGAGAAATTTTTGTCATGGACATGGGTGATCCGGTCAAAATCACCGAACTGGCGAGTGACCTGATTCGTTTGTCCGGCTTGGGCGAGGATGATATCCGTATTGTATTTACCGGTCTGCGTCCAGGTGAAAAACTGCACGAAGAGCTACTGTCAGCGAATGAAAATACCGTGCCTACACCACACGCAAAATTGCGCATCGCACAGGCGCCCGAAGTCAATGAACAGTGGCTGGCGGCGCTGATTACGCGTTTCGAGAAAATCAAGGCGTTGAACGATGCCGAAGCGCGCACGGAACTGGCGCGATGGGTGCCTGAATATACGCCGAACGGTGAAAGCATGCATTAACAGGCTAATGGGCGTCTCTAAAGGATGCTTTGAATTGTCTCATCTCACAGCTCACCACGGTTTCAGGAGTATTCAACCTGAATCCTTACGAGATCTTTGCACGGTGTCACGAGCGGTACGAGAATAAGGCAAAAATTTGCGAAAAAGCGGAATTTACACGGGGTAAATGAGCATTTTTCGCAAATTTTTAACGCAATTATCGTGCCGCGTAGTAGCCGTGCAAAGGTCTCCTTACTTTATTTCGACCTCTTTCATGAGCATCGCTTCCGCGTATTCCTGTTGGCGTTTTTTTCTTTCAGCAAAATCGCAGCCCGCCTGAGTTCACCTGCTTCGAACGCTTGCAGAAGCGTCTGCTCTTCCTGATCCAGTCCGTTCATTGACTATCGCACAACCATGCTTTGAATTGAGGGAGCTGCTTAATGATATCCATGATGGAAAATGTAATCGTTTGTTCACACTCGGTCAAGCGTACCGTATTGACGAATGCGGATGATTAGCCCGCACAGGTCAATGGAATGGACTCCGCGGACTACAAATCAAGTAATTCCAATTTCTCGACCTCATCGAGATTGACTCGCTGTTTTGCTTGCCACAGATCGTAATTATCCTGCATGGCGAGCCAGCTTTCCGGCGTGCGCCCCAATGTTTTAAACAACCGCAGCGCCATTTCAGAACTGATATTACTTTGACCCTTTATCAGTCTGTGGAAGGTGGAAGGCGAGACTTTCAATTTATCCGCCACAACACGAAAACTCACCCTCAATGGTTCCCGATAAACTTCACGTATAAATTCGCCAGGATGTGGCGGGTTATGCATACCCATCAATGGTAATCCTCATCATTGACACAATAGACATCGCCCGATCTGAACTCAAACGTAAGCCGCCAGTTTTTGTTGACCGCTATTGACCATAAGCCTTTCACGTTTCCTTTGAGCAGATGCAGGCGATAACCAGGCAAATCCAGGTCATCAATAACTGACGCCGTATCCAGCGCAACCAGCTGCATCCTGAGTTTTTGCTGATGATGGACTTGAATACCAGACAAACTGCCGCTTTCATAAAAAGCTTGCAATCCTTTATGTTTAAATGATTTTCACAGACAAGGTTTATCCGTAGTTGCGTATTGCGTATTGCGTATTGCGTATTGCGTATTGCGTATTGCGTATTGCGTATTGCGTATTGCGTATTGCGTATTGCGTATTGCGTATTGCGCAATAATAGATAAATTCACTTGCCCATGTAAAGTAGAGGGTATAAAGACATCCATACTTCACCTCAATCAGCCACTTCCAACAAAAACAAACCGCAAAAAATCACTGTCCGCCACGCACGAGTAGAACATGGTGGTGGCTAGTCTTGCCGTAGAGTTGAGGTATGCCTTCGGCGATGAACAGACCCCACACTCTAATCATGTTGCTGACATCCGGGGACGCAGACCAAAAGTCAGCTATTGACTGAACGGGAAAAATTGCCCTGTTTGTTGCGGGCAGGAGACAGGCCTGTTCGACGATGCTGCCAAGCGCCTTGATGTCGGGCAGCCGCCAATCGCTGCGACCAGCGAAGCTAAAACCATCGGCGGCTCGAAGCGCGTCTTGCCAATTATATGGATAAGCACTACCAGTACAATCCGCGCCATTCCAATTCTGACCGAGCGCGCAGCGCATCCACATGAGTCTGGTTTTATGATGCGTGGCAGTGCCGGTGAAATCCCGGACCAGCGTCGTCGGCGTGATGTCATTGCGGCAAATCTGCATGTCCTGTGCATACAGCGGTTGCACGAACGTTAAATCTACCTTGTCAGATTAACAAGACTTCAACCAAGTGCGGAATTTTAGTATAATAACACTTTGTTTTATAACTACTAATCACGATTATGTCGTGAAAATACCAAACAGTCTCTCAAATCTGCCATTCAGGAGCCTCCAGAAGCGCTTGGTGCGCATTTATCTTCATTTTCTATGAATAGCAACCAGCTGCACCGCTTACTCTTTTCACACATCAAACACTTTCATCTTCATGGCATAAACATGACACCCCCATCAAAGCAAAGTCACCGCTTGCTGCGCAACTGACCGGGCTGTTGTCACGCTATCCCACTATAAGGCTGGCGATATTGTTCGGTTCTCAGGCAAATCCTGAGCGGCAAAAACACTTTGGCAGCGATATCGATCTGGCGATCATGACCGATACGCCGATAAGCGATTGCTTTAAGCGGCAATTGATCGAAACGATAGGCACCGAATTTGGTTGTCCGGTGGACATTGTGAATGTCAATGAAGCGCCGGAGCCGATTCTTGGGGAGGTTCTCAAAGGTCAGCGCCTGCTGGGCGACGACACGGCCTACGCGCAGCTGCTGACGCGCCACCTGCTGCATACCGCCGATTTTATCCCGCTGCGGGAAAGAATACTGAAGGAAAGACGCGACCGATGGATACGGTAGTACTGATCGAAAAGCATATACATTCATCAAGCGATTTCCCGAGGCAAGCACACTGTAAAAACCAGCCGATTTTTGCTGAATACATCATCGAAATTCCCAGCGTACGCCGGTATAAATGCCGCGTGGCACGGCAGAAGGTACTGTTGCGATAAAATCAGATTGCGCTTCACGATGCTGTTGACTAAAGAGGTTCTGTCCAACCAGGAAAAATTCAATATTTTTTATGGGCCGCCATGTCATATTGGCGTCCATGGTGACATAGGCCGGAATATTGTAAAACGATAGCGCGCTGACATAGCGCAGCCATAAATTAAATTGCAGTCTGTCGGACAAATCAAACAGAGAGCGCAGCGATACCTGATGATGCGGACTGGCCTTGCCGGCGCCGCCGGTAGAGGCGTCAATTTCCGCGAACGCAGGATTTGATCGGGTGTTGATCGTCAAATAACTGTAGTTGGCTTGCAATCGCCATTTTTCATGCGGCAGCCAGTCCATGGAAATCTCGGCGCCATAGGCATGCGCCGAACCGCTATTATTGAAGAATAAAGGCAACATCAGATGATCCTGCTGCAAAACCGATAAAAACAAATCACGATGCATTCCTGAAGCTGGCTGGATCGCACCCGCCCCAAAATCCCTCAATTTATCGTAATCATTAAAAAAACCCGTGATATCCAGCGATACCTGATTATTGAACTGATGACGGTAACCCAGTTCGTAGGCCAGCAAAGTCTCGGATTTAAACCGATTCGAACCGAAAACTACCGGCATGATGGGCAATGACGACCCTGTCATACCCGGTTGCGGCGGCAGAATACCCATACTGATCATGACATCCTGCTCTCCTCGCGCTGGCGTTCGCACTGCGCGGGACACGGAAGCCCACAGCGAGTTTCTGGAATCCGGTTTCCACATCAGACGGGCGTTGGGTTGCACTTCGATACCGCTGAGATTGTTATAGTCGAGCCTGACGCCCAATGAAAATTTTAATTGATCGGGAAGCAGTTCTATCTCATCACGAACAAAACCACTGACAAAATAGTTCAATCGCGATTGTGGCGTGAAGGAGGTGATCAATGTATTCAGCGCCTGGGTATGAAACAGGCGATAATTCAATCCCCAGCTGACATCATGCTTGTCGAGCACGGGAAACCGGTGCTGCAATTCGACATTAAAGCTCTCAACATGCTTGGCCTGCGGCGCGAGTTGATTCTGCACCCGGTCATAGTAGGTTTGAAACATCAACGATGATCGATCGGAGTATTTTCGATCCCAGCGCAACCGGATATTCCCGCCAAACTCTTTTCGCTGGATAATATCCAGACCGATGGCTGATGCGCTAAAAGGCAGTAACGCATCACTGATGTCATTGACAAATATGTCGCCCTGCAGCGTCAGTTCGTCACGATCACTCGCATGATCAACCCTGAAACCGGCGCGGGCTGAACGCCAGTTGTCGTGGGTACTGTTTCCAGAGAGTGTCGTCGTATTGTCGCGTTTAAAACCTTTCGCATAGACACGAAAAGCGGTGGATTCGCCGATTTTTCCGCCATAGCGCGCGCCGACAAAACCTTCTTCGAAACTGCCTCCGCCGGCTGTAACCAAAGCACCCTGTGTTTTGGCGGAATTTTTGGTCAAAATATTGATAACGCCGTTGACCGCGTTGACACCCCAGAGTGTTGCGCCGGGGCCGCGAACAATCTCGATGCGCTCAATATCTTCCATGAACACGTCCTGCTGGCTCCAGATAACTCCGGAAGATAATGGCGTGTAAACGCTGCGGCCATCGATCAACACCAGCAGTTTATTAGAAAACCGCCCGTTAAAACCGCGGATGCTCACAGACCATTTGTCGGTGCCGATTCTGCCAACCTGTACGCCCGGCGCCATGCGCAGCGCTTCAGGAATACTGGTCGCGCCGGAACGGCGGATGTCGTCACCGGTAATTACAAAAACCGCGGCGGGTGTTTCATCCAGTTTCTGTTTTCTTTTTGCGACGCTGACGACTTCGATCGCCATCAGTTCTTCCAGATCCATGTGGAACAAATGATTGTCACGAGTGATTGCGTTATTGGCTTCACTCCGGGTTTGTATTGTCATCCCGACGCAGAAAAACAATGCGAGCAATGCAAAAAAGACAGGGTTTACGGATGACATACCAGCCATTTCATACTGAACAGAATCATTACCATGTCTTGTTTTCGCAAAGAATTTAACTATAGCTATTGTAATGGCGCAAGATACCCTGAATAAAGAAAGAAAATCCATAATTCAATGGCTTTTCCTGATTTTCAGGCATAAACGTGATTGTGCTCACCGCATTTCTGGATAGTTTGCCCGGTTTCTTTTTCGTCGATAATTTTTACACTCGGCGGATTCAACTGTGTAGTACAACTTTTGACGACTATTACCATAGCTGGTAAATCACGCTGCCGGAATTTTTATTTTTCGAAGACGCCGAATTTCCGGTAGACCTGTAAGGAATTTCAGTCAACCGACTGCTTGCCGGTATATTCTCAGGCACCGTTCTCGCGCCGTGGCATGATCCACCATTGGCGCTGGATAGGAAAATGTCCCCCAGTCATCCACCCAGGTCTGGATATAATCGAGATGTTTGTCAAACTTCTCAATCTGCGTGGTTGGATTGAAAATTCTGAAATAAGGCGCAGCATCGACACCGCAACCCGCCACCCATTGCCAGTTTCCAATATTACTCGCCATGTCGTAGTCCAGCAGTTTCCGCGCAAAATAAGCTTCACCCCAGCGCCAGTCGATCAGCAGATGTTTACACAGGAAACTGGCGGTGACCATGCGGACGCGGTTATGCATCAAACCCGTGGCGTTGAGTTGACGCATGCCGGCATCGACCAGCGGATAACCCGTAGTTCCTTCGCGCCAGCGTAGAAACTCCGATTGGTCGTTACGCCATTGAATGTGGTCGTACCGTGGTTTAAAGCTGTTGTGCAACGTGTGCGGAAAATGCCACAGAATCTGACTAAAAAATTCCCGCCAGATCAATTCATTGCAGAAAGTATCGCTAATATTGAGCACCTGCTGAACAATCTGGCGAATGCTGACGGTACCAAAGCGCAAATGCGAGGATAATCCCGAAGCAACAAACCGCGCCGGAAAATCCCTGTCCGTTGCGTAACGTTGCAGCCTGTCCATGCTCAGCTGGTGCATGGGAACGGTGATCGGCGATCGAACAAAACCCATATCAGCCAGTGAGACATTGGGAAAAGGCGGACATGTCACCAATCCCGCTAATCGTTCAGCGCTTGGGTGCGTTGTCAATGCGGCTTGATTCAGTAATCTCCGCCATTTACGCATATAGGGGGTATACACTGCGTAAGGATTGCCGTCATCCTTGACGATTTCTTTTTTTTCAAACACCACATGGTCTTTGAAGCGATGAAATGTCACCGATCTTGCGCTTAGCCACCGATTCACGGCGTCATCGCGTTCACGTGCGTAAGGTTCGTAATCCTCGTTGGTATAGACTGCGGCGACTGGATACGCGTGCAGGATACGCTTGAAAGCCGCCAGTGGTTCCCCGTGGTATAGGGCGAGCGAACTGCCGTATTTTGTTTCCAGCTCTGCGCGGAGCGCCTGCAGGGTATCGAAAATGAATGTGACGCGTGCATCGTCCTTCGGCAAATCAGCCAGAATGTTGGCATCAAAAATGAATACCGGTAAAACCCGGCATCCCGATCCCAGTGCTTGCGCTAATCCTGCGTTATCCTGCAAGCGCAGATCGCGGCGGAACCAAAAGATAATCACTGGTGTAGTCATTTGTGAATCAGCAGGACGTTAAAAAAATGCTCCGTGCTGTCGTTGCGGCGCTGAAAATCGATATTCCATAACAATATTTCGCTTCGATCAAGATTGAACCTGAAATCACTTTGCACTGTTCACGTGATCCGGGCTGGCATCATCCGCGCGATCACCTTTAACCCCCCTGAATCCACCCGAAATACGATAATACACACGCCTGAGCGGAACGGCATTGCGCGTGACGACACGACTCATGATTTCACCGGGAGCGACAAGCATCTGCTTGAGATTATCGCCTGCGCGGATATGATCGAGATGATCCGGTTTCATGGCGATCTGGATAATCGGTCGCGTTGTCGGCAGTTGTGCGGGAAACCAGTAATCGTACATAACGCTGGTATCGCCGAACAGATTACGCGAGCGGATATCCAGATTGCGGTGCGTATGGTTGTAAAAATACAGCGAACTGGCAATCGACCATTTACTCATTCCGGCGATGATGGGTTCCTGTCCTGTCTGTTGGCGGACTTCATCGGCGATTTGCTGCACAACGGCGGTGGTTTCGCGCCAGAAGTAATGTTGCGTGAACATTGCATAGGGGATGCCGGGTATACCCAGCACAAGATAATGCAGTGTAAAAGCATAACCCAGCAGGCAGGCGATGAGGGTGGGCGGCCATGATTTTCTCAGCCACTGCGCGAATCTGCCGGGTGTATTGGCGTCAATCAGCCAGGCGATCGCGGGCAGTGCAGCGAGCCAGACCGGGCCATTCCAGTGAAATTTGGGATGATCGAACACGCTGAAAATGAGAAAGACCAAAAACGGGATGCCGGTAAAAATTTTGATAAACAGCTGTTTCCGCTGTTGCGCCGATTCCTCTTGCCACTGACCGCCGGAAAAGAACAGCCATGCTGCGGCCAGAAAACCAGCGGGTGTCATCAGGAGGATGCAGTAAAGCAACAGAAAATGCATCGAGAATTGATGACCGCTCGCGGCATGCCGGGTTGTCTGAAACAGAAAGGAAACCCATTCGTGCTGATAATTCCAGATCAGCACCGGCGAAAACAGCGCCAACGCAAGCAATGCAGCCAGATAGGGGTGGGGACGCCGTAGCCAGCGGCGTGCGATCGGGTCGACCAGAACAAAAACCAGCACCGCCAGCCCCAGTAATACCAGCGTGTATTTGGCCAGCAATCCCACGCCGAAAGCGATACCCGCACCCATCCAGGCGGATGGTTGTCCGGCGATCAGCGCGCGTTCCAGAAAGAAAAGTGCGGCAACCCATGCGGCGACCATCGGCGCATCCGGCGTCATCAGAAGGCCGGTTCCAAAACCAAATGGCAGAACGGCGTACAGCATGATTGTCCGCAGCGCGACGGATTTACCGTACAAGTTCTGCGCAAGAGCATACAGAAACGCCATGCCTATCAAATGCGACAGGAATGCGCCGATGCGCACACCCGCTTCATTGTCGCCCAGAACTGCTGTTCCCAGCCAGATGAGCCATGCAACCAGCGGCGGGTGGTCGTAATAACTCAGATCGATATGTTGCGCGTATTGCCAGTAATAAGCTTCATCGGGAATTAATTGCGCAGCGCCCAGATAGATCAGGCGCAGCAGCACGCAGAACAGAATCAATCCGATTGCAGCAACGCGCCAGCGCAAATCAGGCGGCGATGCATTTTTTGCATCCGGAAAAACATAAAAAGCAGCGCCCAGGTAATTGATTGCGGCCGCTGCGAGAATTGCGGGAAGAATAGCGAATTCGGATGGTATCCGCCAGACATCGACCAGCAGGGCCAGCACCCCGCCGCGCAGCAGCAGTGCGAGCACCCCGACGGTCAGGAAGCGGCGAAACTGGCGCCATTGCAACGAACGACCTGCGCCGTGTTGAACAAAAGCCCATTTTGTGTTCAGTGTATAGTTGAAAACAACAGCGGCCAGAAAACTGGTGAAATGCGCCAGCGCTAGTCCGGTATCACGGCTGATCATCCATTGAAAAGTCAGTGCATCAACGACGACACCAAGCAACCCTACCACGGCGAACCGGCCGGCGGTATTCATCGATACCGCGCCTCCGGCGAGCGTCATCAACCGTTGCAGGTAAGCAAACTGGTGCGTCAATGACAGTTTCGAAGCGCCGTGCCGGCGATCACGAAAACGAATCGGAATTTCCTTGATGCGCAGATTACCGGCGTTGGCCATCAGTATCTCAAGCAAGACTTTATAGCCTTTTGCCTGGCTGGAGACTTGAGCGGCCAGTGGCCGCCGGAACGCGAAGAATCCCGAGGTTGCGTCGTTGACATCGCATACCGGGCAGGCCAGCAGTCCGCCGATACGCGATAAAAGCCGCCGATGCAGTGGCCAGTCGTGGATGTCACCGCCTGCGATATAGCGGCTGCCGATGACAACGTCATATTGGCCATTCAGAACAGGAGAAACCAGCGCACTCAATTGTTCGGGCGGGTGGCTTAAATCCGCATCCATGACAACGATGACATCGCTATGCGCAGCTGCTGCGCCCGCCAGAACCGAGGCTGCCAGATCCGGTTTTCCGCTCCTTTCAATCAAGCGGACATGTGATTCTTTTTGCCAGGCGCGGATTTTTTCTGGTGTGCCATCGCTTGAGCTGTCATCGACAAAAATGATTTCATAAGATGACGGCGAAATGTCCAGTGCAAAAATCTGTGTGAGCAGTAAATCGATATTCTCTGATTCGTTCAGCGTGGGCACTACAATCGAGAATCGCGTCATACTGCGCCAGCCGGTACTGTGCTAGTTTTTGTTGTCTGTCGCATGATCAGTTGCTTTGGCGGATACTCTGGCTTTGCTGCTTCTGATATTTCGAAACGGCGCGATTATGATCCTGCAGATTGGTCGAGAATTTGGATTCGCCATTACCCTTGGCGACAAAATACAATGCATCGGTTGTAGCCGGGTTCATAGCAGCCCGGATTGACGCGAGGCCGGGCATGGCAATGGGCGTAGGCGGCAATCCCGAACGAGTGTAGGTATTGAAGTCGTGATCTGTCTGCAAGTCCTTTTTGCGCAGATTGCCGTCAAACTGATCGCCCATGCCATAGATGACTGTCGGGTCGGTTTGCAAACGCATGCCGATGCGCAGGCGATTGACAAAGACACCGGCGATCTCGGCGCGGTCGCTTTCAAGACCGGTTTCCTTTTCGACAATGGACGCCAGAATAAGCGCTTCATAAGGCGATTCCAGCGGCAGGGATTCAATTCTTTCGTCCCAGGCTACCTGCAGGTGATTCTGCATGCTTTGATAAGCGCGGCGCAATATCTCGATATCACTGCTGTTTCTCACGAAAAAATAAGTATCCGGGAAAAACAGGCCTTCAGCGAATGATTCGTCTGCACCGATCAATTGCATGATTTCTGTTTCACTCATGCCATCTGTCGTATTTCGTATGTCCGGATGATTATAGAGCGACTGACGGAATTGCGCGAAAGTCCAGCCTTCGATAAAGCGGATTTCGTTTTGCCGGATATCGCCTTTAATCAAATACTCCAGCAGTTCAAATTGAGACAAGTTTTCAGTAAGCAGATAATCGCCCGCCTTAATGGTGGAATCTTTGCCGAGATAACGCGACAACAGAATGAATGACCAGGTATCGGAAAGAATGCCGGCGTCAACCAGCTGTTGCGCTATGTGTTTTAAACTGCTGCCCGGTTCGATCGAAAATTCGTAAGGCGTGTGTGGTAACGCAATTTCGCGGTGATAATGATGATAAAGCCATCCTGCAAGCAGGATGGCTGTTAAAAAGAAGCCAAGAAAAAGAAAAGAAAGGCGTTTTAGCGTCAGCATGCGCTGTCAAATAAACGCTACATTTTACGAAAAGCTAATGTTCCATTGGTGCCGCCAAATCCAAAGGAATTTGATAGAGCAACATTGATCGACATTTCCCGCGCCGTATTGGCAACGTAATCCAGATCGCATTGCGGATCCTGGTCATCAAGATTGATGGTTGGCGGCGCAATCTGATGATATACCGCCAGTATGGAAAAAATCGCCTCAATGCCCCCAGCGGCCCCAAGCAGATGTCCTGTCATGGATTTCGTTGAACTCACGGCAAGCTTTCTGGCGTGATCGCCGAAACAGCGTTTTACGGCTATGGTTTCCGCAATATCGCCGAGCGGTGTTGAGGTACCGTGCGCATTGATATAATCGACCTGGGATATATCGATTCCCGCATTCCTGATCGCACTCAGCATACACCGCGCAGCACCTTCACCATCTTCGCTCGGTGCGGTCATATGAAAGGCGTCTGCACTCATGCCGAAACCGGCGAGTTCAGCGTAAATAGTCGCACCGCGGCGTCTGGCATGTTCCAATTCTTCCAGCACCAGCACACCGGCACCTTCGCCCAGTACAAAACCATCACGGGCCGTGTCCCAAGGCCGGCTGGCTGCTTCCGGAACGGCATTGCTCGATGAAAGCGCCTTGGCAGCGGAAAAACCGCCGATTGCCAGCGGCGTGACACAGGATTCCGCCCCGCCACAGATCATGACGTCAACGTCGCCGTATTCGATCATGCGCGCCGCGCTGCCTATACTGTGCGTTGCTGTCGTGCAGGCAGTCACCATCGCAAGATTCGGCCCTTTGAAGCCATATTTGATAGAGATATTACCCGCTATCATATTGATGATGGTACTGGGTATGAAGAAAGGTGAAATCTTCCGGGGACCACCTTTATGATAGGCCTCATCGGTGTCTTCAATCATCGGCAGGCCGCCAATACCCGAGCCGATATTGACACCGATCCGTTCAGCCTCAAGATCGGATATATCCTCGAGTCCGGCGTCTTTGATAGATTGTATCGCCGCAGCCATGCCGAAATGGATAAAACGATCCATGCGTCGCGCTTCTTTAGCGGGAAGATATTCAGTCACATCGAAGTCATCGACTTCTCCCGCAATTCGAGATGAAAAAGCTGATGCATCAAAGCGAGTGATCTGGGTAATACCGGATTTTCCGGATACGATATTATTCCATGCTTTTGTTACTGTGCTGCCAACGGGGGAAATAATGCCTAATCCGGTGACAACAACCCTGCGTTTGGACAAATTAACTCCAATAAACTATATATTGTGGCTAGAAAGATTAATTGTTTGTATTGTTGGTCACGTAGTCGATCGCTTCCTGAACGGTATTGATCTTCTCGGCTTGTTCATCCGGAATTTCGCATTCGAACTCTTCTTCTAGCGCCATGACAAGTTCAACGGTATCCAGCGAGTCCGCGCCGAGATCATTGACAAAAGAGGATTCATTTTTGACTTCCGATTCATTGACGCCAAGTTGTTCAGCCACGATTTTTTTAATGCGCTGCTCTATATTTTCCATCTAAATGCTTCCTTCTAAGGTAATAAAAATGTTCACTATATTAGCAAATTTTAAATCTCTGCAAAACAAGAATCTACGCTGAAATTACCGGCTAAAAAAGCACGACGCAATAGACTCCATGCAATGAGGAATGTCAGGAATTAATCATCCCTGCGTATCAATCCATATACATACCGCCATTAACATGCAATGTCGTTCCAGTGATATATCCGGCGGCGGATGACGCCAGAAAAGCGACCGCTGAAGCGATTTCTTCCGCACGCCCTAGTCTGCCGACAGGCACGTGCTGAATCAGATTCTGTTGTTGTTCCTCACTCAAATTGCGCGTCATATCCGTATCAATAAATCCCGGTGCAACACAATTGACCGTGATATTACGGCTGCCGACTTCGCGCGCAAGTGATTTGCTGAAGCCGAAAATACCCGCTTTGGCTGCGGCATAGTTAGTCTGACCGACATTTCCGATCGCACCGACTACGGAAGAAATTGTGATAATGCGGCCGTAGCGCGTTTTCATCATCGGACGAAGAACCGCACGACTGAGGCGAAAGGCGGATTTGAGATTGGTGTTCATGATGTCATCCCATTCTTCATCCTTCATGCGGACGAGCAGGTTGTCGCGCGTAATACCGGCATTGTTGACCAATATTTCAACATCGCCAAATTGACTGCGAATCGCATCGATAGCATTGCTGATCTGATCGGCGTCATTGACGTTCAAAACGATACCGCTTCCCCTGATATTCGACTTGTTCAAATACTGCGTTATTGCCCCGGCGCCTTGTTCGGAGGTGGCTGTTCCCACGACTATCGCGCCCTGTTGTCCCAGCTTATGTGCGATCGCCTGTCCGATTCCGCGACTTGCTCCGGTAACCAGCGCTATTTTATTCTCCAAAACTCAAATCTCCTTTAATTCCAGTGTAACCGATTCGGATATCGTGCATAGCCCGCAAGTTAACATAGAACTGAAATCGCTTCCCTGATAGTTTCACTTTTCGAAAGTGACAAATGCTGAAGATCGCGGTCAATTCGTTTATCGAGACCGGTCAATATATTGCCGGGCCCGCATTCCACAATATGCGTCACGCCGTCGGCCGCAAGCTTGCGGATTGTGTCGACCCAGCGTACCGGACTAAACAATTGCTGCGCCAGAATATCCCTGATCGCGTCAGCGTCACGATACGTTTCTACGTCCACATTGTGCAATACAGGTATATCCGGTGTTTGCAACGGTATTGATGTCAGTTGCAAGCGCATCTTCTCTGCCGCCGCCGCCATCAACCGGCAGTGGGATGGAATACTCATTGGCAGCATCACAGCACGTTTCGCACCTTTTTCCTTGGCCAGCTCGATACCCTTCAGAACTGCGTTTTTATGACCGGCAATGACCACCTGTCCAGGTGAATTGAAATTAGCCGGCTCCAGTGATTCCGGCTTATCGGCCTGACTGACATCCTGGCAAATGGATGCGACAATCTCATCCGCCAATCCAAGTATCGCCGCCATGGCGCCGACGCCTTCCGGAACGGCTTCCTGCATGACCTGCGCACGATAACGCACCAGAGACAGCGCATCCTGGAAGCCGAGCGCGCCTGAAACAACCAGTGCTGTATACTCGCCAAGACTATGACCCGCCAGAATCGATGGTGTTGCGCCACCAAGACTTTCCCAGGCTCTATGGACAGCAACGCCCGCCATCAGCATCAAAGGCTGGGTATTAATCGTCATATTGAGATCTTCAGCCGGACCGTTGCTGACCAGCGTCCAAAAGTCCTGTCCAAGAATATCCGATGCTTCCGCAAATGTTTCACGCACGATGGGCAAGTCATCGTAGCATGCCATCATGCCAACCGATTGAGAACCCTGCCCGGGAAAAACAAAAGCCAATTTCATAACCGTCACCAGCGCAGTAAAACCGCACCCCAGGTAAATCCGCCACCGACACCTTCCAGCATGACCAATTGGTCTTTATGAATACGCCCATCTCTGACCGCAATATCGAGCGCAAGCGGAATGGATGCGGCGGATGTGTTGCCATGCTTGTCAACCGTGATGACCACCTTATCAAGGGGGATACCCAGTTTCTGGGCGGTGGAACGGATGATACGGATATTGGCCTGATGCGGAATCAACCAGTCAATATCGGAAGTCTGCAACTGATTTTCCGCGACAGCTTCATGCACCACATCCTCCAGCACCTTAACCGCGAACTTGAATACCGCACCACCATCCATGTTGATATAGGGATTGCCGCGTATGATGCCGCCACTGATACTGCCCGGAACCGACAAGACATCACGATAATTGCCGCTGGCATGCAGGTGACTCGACAGAATGCCGGGCTCGTCGCTTTGGGAAAGCACCACCGCACCCGCACCATCACCAAAGAGTACACAGGTGCTGCGATCATTCCAGTCCAGTATTCTGGAATAAATTTCACTGCCGACGACCAGTGCATTGCGGCATTTTCCGGAACTAACGAACATATCAGCCGTGGCGAGCGCGTAGACAAAACCGCTACAGACAGCCTGAACATCAAAAGCCGGACAGTTATCCACACCCAGCTTGTCCTGCAGAATACAGGCCGTGCTCGGGAAGACCATATCAGGCGTCGTCGTGGCCACAATGATCAGATCAATGTCCTTGCTGGTTACGCCGGCTGCCGTCATCGCATTCAGGCTAGCCAGCATGGCCAGATCACTGGCCGACTGATCTTCCCGGGCGATATGCCGTTGCGTAATGCCTGTGCGTGTTCGTATCCAGTCATCACTGGTGTCCACCATCTTTTCCAGATCCTGATTGGTGAGTACGCGCTCCGGCAAGTAACTGCCTGTACCAATGATTCGTGAATACATGAATTTAACTGTTTTGTATTGTGGTTAAAGATTGTCTGGAAAGTTCGGATACGCGCTCGGTAATGTGACGCAGCATCCCACCGCGCACTTCATCGGACGCCCGTTTGAGCGCCGATGTGAAAGCAAAAATATCAGCCGAACCGTGGCTTTTGATAACAATGCCCCTCAAACCCAGAAAACTTGCGCCATTATACCGGCGATGGTCTACCCGGCGTTTGAAGGCTTTGATGACAGGCAGCGCAACAACACCGGCAATTTTTGTCAGCATGTTGCGTTTAAACTCTTCGCGCAAGTAGGTGGCCAGCATTTGCGCCAGCCCTTCCGAGGTTTTTAGCGTGACATTACCAACAAAGCCATCGCACACGATAACATCGGTGGTGCCTTTATAGATGTCATCACCTTCAACATTGCCATAAAAATTCAACCCGCTTTTTCTGAGCAATTCAGCTGCCTGTTTGACAACTTCGTTACCTTTAATCTCTTCCTCGCCAATATTCAGCAGGCCAACACTGGGCGATGTCTTGTTTTCAGTCGAAGAAACCAGCGAGGCGCCCATGACGCCAAATTGCAGCAGGTGTTCAGCAGTACAATTGACATTGGCGCCGAGATCCAGCACATAAGTATGGCCTCTGATTGTAGGCAGAATGACTGCCAGCGCGGGACGGTCGATGCCAGGGATGGTTTTCAGAACAAACCGTGATGTCGCAAGCAGCGCACCGGTATTTCCGGCACTGATACAGGCCTGTGCTTCCCCTGTTTTGACTAGATTGACAGCCACACGCATGGATGAGTCCTTTTTGTTGCGCAGCGCCAACGCCGGTGATTCGTCCATGCTAACCACTTCACTGGCCGGATGTATTCTTAACCTGGGATTGGGTTTAAAGTCGATCGCCTTTAATTCCGCTTCAATGGCTTCCGGAATGCCTACCAGAATAATGTTCGCAGCCGGATCCTGGTCGAGATACTCAATCGCAGCAGGCACTGTTACATGCGGTCCGTGATCTCCTCCCATGCAATCTATTGCGACAGTGATATCCAATTCCGAGGCCTTTTCTGGCGATATATCCTTAAATACGACCCGCTAAAAACCACAAACCACAAATTGACACAATATTTATTCGTCGTCAGATTTTGTATGCAACACTTTCCTGCCACGATAATAGCCGTTTGGACTGATATGATGGCGCAGATGAACTTCTCCCGTGCTGGGTTCTATGGCTAATGGCGGGTTTTTCAGCGCATCATGCGAACGATGCATACCTCTTTTGGAAGGTGATTTTTTGTTTTGTTGAACAGCCATGTTTATTTACTCCTTAAATCAATGCGATTTCTTTTTTAGCGCGCTTAAAACCGCGAATGGGTTTTTGGGATTTGCAATTTCCGCAGGATCAGGATCATAGTATTTCGATTGATGCACATCACATTTGCCTTCACTGTGACGTATGGATATCGACAAACTCAATATGATTTCTTCTTCTATCAAATCCACTACATTGATCTCAGCGGTTGCCAATATGACGTCAACCGAATTATCCTCATCCGCCAGAATCAGTTCACGCTCTGTTTTTGCCAGTAACAGGGAAGTATCAATATCAATACTGTGCGCCAAACCGCCGAGGCAGCGCTGACAGCATAACTGCGCCTCACCTGTTATCTTCATGCGCAAGCGCGGCTTGTCATCCTGATCCAGAAAACCACTGACCTGATACACTACGTCCCCATGATTTTCATAGAGAAAATCCTGCAAGCGCGAAAATTCAGCGAGCGGTATTCTACCATGATGCACTTCAGTCTTGCGTACAAAATCAAGAGGATCGATTACAAATCTTACAGACATAAGGCGCGCATGTTATATTTTTTATCTTGCAGTGTCAAAAAAATGGAAAATAAAATTTGAAAATACAAAAAATTACCCCAAAAATCATACTGGCCTCCACTTCGATCTATCGCCGGGAATTGCTGCAACGACTGCAGATCACATTTGAAACGGTCGATCCACAAGCTGACGAAATGCTCTTGCCGGACGAAACACCACAGCAGTCGGCTGTGCGTCTGGCCGAGATCAAAGCACGCGCTGTCGCCGCGAAATATCCCAGTGCGCTGATTATCGGTTCGGATCAGGTTGCGGTGCTGGATGGAGCGCAATTGGGAAAACCGATGACGCACGACAATGCAATCCGGCAATTACAGCGTGTACGTGGCAGAGAAGTCTTTTTCCATACCGCGCTATGCCTGCTGAATAGCAGCACCGGTCATATGCAGATCCGATCAGTTCCCTGCCAGGTGAAGTTCCGGCATTTGAGTGATCAACAAATTGAGAATTACCTGCGCAAAGAACAGCCGTATCATTGCGCAGGCAGCGCGAAATCGGAAGGTTTGGGGATCGCGCTGATCGAGTATATGCGCAGCGATGATCCGAACGCGTTGATCGGTTTGCCACTGATTGCACTGGTTGAAATGCTGGATAACGAGGAAGTACAAATTCTGTAACCTGGGGCAATCGAGTAATTGCGCATTGCAAAAAACACAATAATGTGAAAAGATCGTGTCCACTTAAGTTCGAACCGTCAAAGCTATCTTTATAAAAATGATGCCATCATCACTGCGATGAGAAAATTTTCCGCTTCTTCCGTGATATTCATTCTGGTAGTCGTCATGTTGACGAACGGAATAGGCGTCTCGTTTCAGCCGGAAGTGTTTGCGCACGAACTGGATCATGTTCGCCAGTCGCTTTCCGCCAATCCTGAAATGCATCTGGATGCGCATCGCAACAGCGTCATTATGGATAACGCCGAACTCGATGCGGCCGCGCACTTATGTCTTCATGCAGCCGGCCAATACCAGCCTTTTTATTTCCTGCGTATCGCCTTGGTACCGCCATTGGCGGGCAAGGAAATGCCGGCACCGCATATAGCCCTTTTTTTACCGGATTTGATTCCGGAATCGCCTTATCATCCACCGCGTATTCACGCAGCATAGCTCAAAGACAGCCGACATTTGACGCACGGCATGTATAGCCTTTCTGCGTCAGATTGAATTGTTTGTTATTGACCGGATTCGCCGGATGCGCTGGTTCTCTGTGTTTCCATTCAGTGCAAGGTGCGAATCCCCGCAAGGATTCTTACATGAGTTTAATTGAATTGAAGGCTGCTCCAGGACTGAAGATCTATCGTCCAGGTGCGATGTTCTGCTTGCTGCTCACGCTCTCCGCAGCTGCTGATTTGTACGCCGAAAATATGGCGAAACAGGGTATTGAGGGTATTATGCTGCCCCAGAGCAACGATGTTGTCGAAGTATTTCCCGCTGAAGAAGTTGAATTGACTTTGCAGATCGCCGTGCAGCTGACACTGCGGCACAACCCCGAACTAGCGGCATTCGACAAGGAAATCCAGGCTCTGCATGGATTAACGATACAGGCTGGATTATTACCTAATCCTGTCATGCAGTACGATGCCGAAGATGTCAGTTCCCGGTCAAATAGTCCGGGGGCGCGATTTGATTCGATACGTATCAGTCAGTTATTTGAAACCGGCGGCAAGCGCTCCGCGCGCACGCGCGCCGCTGCTTTGGGGCAGGAAAGCGCTGAACAGGATTACGCCGCCAGGCGGCTGGATCTGATTGCCCGTGTGGCCAACGTGTTTCTGGATGTTCTGGCGGGACAGGAGCGGCTGAAGCTTGCACTGGTGGGTCAGGAGCTTGCACAAAAGGTGGTGGATGCGGCGGAAAAACGCGTCATGGCAGGCAAAGCGCCGCCAATTGAAGAAACAAGGGCGCGCGTTGCGCTTGCCACTGCGAATATCGAAGTGGAGCAGGCGCAGCGCAACCTGATTTCGTTTCGCCGACAACTCGCCCTGCTATGGGGGAGCCATAACCCGGCTTTTTCGAATGTCACCGGTGAACTGGAAACAGTTGTAACGATACCTGAACTGGACGAACTGGAAACCCGTTTGCAGCAAAATCCCCTAGCGCTGCGCAGCCTGAAAAATCTTGAGCAGCGGCAGGCACTATTCACGCTGGAAAAAGCCCGCCGAATTCCTGATGTTACCGTCAATGCGGGAATCAGGCGCTATGGACATGACATCGCCAATGACACCACCGCGCTGGTTGGCATCTCAATCCCCCTGCCGCTGTTTGACCGCAATCAGGGCAATCTGATTGCGGCGCAGCAGCGCATCAACCGGGCTATCGACGAACAGGCGGCGACCGATCTGCAATTGAAAGCGCTGCTAACACAAGCGTATGAATCGCTGATCGCGGCGGACGCGCAAATCGGCAAACTGCGCGACGAAATTCTTCCCGGCGCAAGGGAAACCTTTAGAATGGCCAGCCGCGGCTATGAATTGGGCCGATTCGGTTTTCTGGAACTACTCGATGCGCAGCGAACATTATTTCAAAATCAAACGTTGTATCTTCAGGCCCTGGCCAATTACCAGCGGCTGATCAACGAAGTCGAGCGTTTAATTGCCGGCCCCATGGAACAAGATCGATGACAAACGCTGAAAATTCGTCCGGTAATGTAAAAAAATCAGTCTTTCTAATAAAAACTGGCAGGAGCGCATAGTGAGCGAAACCAATCTTAAACCGATTTTTATCGTGATAATTATCGGTATCATACTGGGAACAGTTATTCTTAACATGGAAAAAAAGACTGTTTCTGAAGAAGTCAGCACGAACGGTGTTTCAAGTGCATTAATCGATTCAAACCGGGAAGAGGTGATCGGCCCCAAAGGCGGCAGGATTTTTACCACGAATGATTTCAGTGTGGAGGTCACCATTTATGAAAAAGGCGTTGAACCCCAATTTCGCGTCTATCTTTACGAAAAAAATAAACCGATACCGCCGCATGAGACCAGAGTAGCCATTACGCTCTCGCGATTGGGGCGATCAGCCCAGCTGTTTTCATTCAAACCGGTGGGTGATTATCTGCTCGGTGATCAGGTCGTGGAAGAACCGCACTCCTTTGAAGTGGCTATAGCTGCTGAGTGGAAAAATAAAGTGTTTCACTGGGGCTACGATCAGGTTGAGGCGCGCATTGAAATGAGCGATGAAACACTGGCCAGAGCCGGAATCGAAATCAAAACCGCGGACTCCGCCATTATTCGTCCAAAAATTCAATTACCCGGTATTGTCACATTTAACAGACTCAATAGCGTTCCTGTTGTACCCCGCGCGCCCGGCATTGCCATTGAGGTTCCTCATGATGTGGGCGAGAAAGTCAACAGAGGCGAGATTCTGGCGGTTTTTCAGAGTCAGTTGCTGGCCGATTTGCGCAGTCAATATCTTGCCGCGGAAAAAAGACTGGGTTTGGCAAGAGTCAATTATCAACGTGAGAAGCAACTCTGGGAAGAAAAAATCACGGCCAAGCAGGAATACCTGACCACACAGCAACTGCTCAGTGAAGCCGAAATTGCGCTGGATCTTGCCGCCGCCAGATTACGCGCCATTGGCGAAGAACCCGAAAAAGTCAAACTGTTAAAAAATCTGACACATTATGAAATTCGCTCACCAGTTGCCGGTTTGATTACAACCCGAGCTATTGCGCGCGGACAGGTTTTCAGGGAAGACGATCCTATCTTTACTGTTGTTGATACCTCGACCATGTATGCCGACCTGAATGTCTATCCTAAGGATCTGGGCACGGTAAAACTCGGCCAACGGGTTAACGTAAAGTCCACGGCGGCGGGAATTGAAAGCACGGGTGAAATTACCTTTATTTCCGCGATGCTTGATCCACAAACCCGTACGGCCATGGCGCGCATCATCCTGGATAATTCGGCAGGCCTGTGGCGCGATGGCATGTTCGTCAATGGTTTTGTGGTTACAGAAGAAATCGAAGTTCCGGTGGCTGTCAGCATGGATGCTTTGCAGACTCTTTTCGATTGGACAGTCGTTTTTGGCCGGTATGGCGATTATTTTGAAGCGCGCCCGGTCGAGTTGGGCCGCAATGATGGCGAGCTGGTTGAAGTGCTGAATGGATTGCATCCCGGCGAACACTATGCGGCAGGTAACAGCTTTGCGCTCAAGGCTGAACTGGGCAAGGCGGGCGCCGAACACGATCATTGAAACGTATTCGGTTTGCCGTTTTTTCGGCGCAACACAAAAAAAATATCAATCCATCAGATAACGGAGCAAGACTTTGTTTGAACGAATTCTACAAATCTCCATAGATCATCGCGGCCTGGTCATGGTGGCGGTGCTGGCGATGGCTTTGCTGGGCATTTACAGTTACCAGAAAGTACCGATTGACGCAGTACCGGATATTACCAATGTTCAGGTACAGATCAATACCGAAGCGCCGGGTTATTCGCCTCTGGAAACGGAACAACGGCTGACTTTTCCGATCGAGACGATCATGATGGGGCTGCCGCATCTCGACTACACGCGATCGCTTTCACGGTATGGCTTGTCGCAGGTTACCGTTGTTTTTAAAGACGGCACCGATGTCTATTTTGCCCGCCAGCTGGTCAGTCAGCGTATCCAGGAAGTCAGAAACCGCCTACCGGCTGGCATCGAGCCGCGCATGGGACCGATCTCCACCGGACTGGGCGAAATTTTTATGTGGACAATCGACGCCAAAGCCGGCGCCAGAAAACCGGATGGCACAATCTATACAACAACGGATCTGCGCGAGATTCAAGACTGGATTATCCGTCCGCAACTATTGACTGTTCGCGGCGTAACCGAAGTCAATTCAGTCGGCGGTTATATCAAGCAGTTTCATGTGACGCCCTATCCGGAAAAGCTGATTTCGATGGGCTTAACGCTGCAGGATGTCGTGACGGCATTGTCACTCAACAACCTGAATATCGGCGCAGGCTATATAGAAAAAAGCGGCGAACAGTACCTTGTCAGGGTTCCCGGTCAGGTCGCCAATCTGACGGAAATCGGTGAAATTATTCTCGGCAGCCGGCAAGGTATTCCGATACGCATCAAGGATGTGGCCGAAGTCATCATCGGCAAGGAATTGCGCAATGGCGCCGCAACGCAGAACGGCCGGGAAGTTGTATTGGGAACCGCGCATATGCTGATCGGTGAAAACAGTCAGATTGTCTCAAAGGCCGCGGCGGCAAAGCTCGACGAAATCAATCGCAATCTGCCGGAAGGCATTGTTGCGACACCGGTTTACAACCGCACGACGCTGGTTGACAAAACCATACAAACGGTCGCATCCAATCTGACCGAGGGCGCGATTCTGGTTATTGTGGTGCTGTTTCTGTTTCTCGGCAATTTGCGCGCGGCGCTGATTACTGCGCTGGTGATTCCACTGTCCATGCTATTTACCTTGACCGGCATGGTCGCCAATGATGTCAGCGCCAACTTAATGAGTCTCGGTGCACTGGACTTCGGTATTATCGTTGACGGCGCCATCGTCATTATTGAGAACTGCGTTCGCCATCTGGCGCAGGAACAGGCGCGACTCGGCAGACGTCTGACGCTGCCCGAACGGCTGTCGGTTGTCTTTTCGGCCAGCAAGGAAACGCGCAGAGCGTTGTTATTCGGTCAATTGATCATCATGATTGTCTATATTCCGATTTTTGCGCTTTCCGGCGTCGAAGGCAAAATGTTCCACCCGATGGCGTTTACCGTGGTGACTGCGCTGCTTGGCGCCATTATTCTCTCGATCACCTTTGTTCCCGCGGCGGTGGCGCTTTTCCTGAGCGGCGATATCCAGGACAGGGAAAGCAAGGTGGTTGTATATTCCAAGCGGCTCTACCTGCCCATGCTGAACTGGGTGCTGCGCAACAAGGCATTAACGATAACGCTGGCGGTTACGATCATGGTGCTTTCCGGTTTGCTGGCAACCCGGCTGGGCAGCGAGTTTGTGCCAAGCCTGAATGAAGGCGATATTGCGCTGCATGCAATCCGTATTCCCGGCACCAGTCTGACCACGGCCATCGAAATGCAAAACGAGCTTGAAGAAAAAATCAAAACCTTTGCGGAAGTTGAGCGCGTGTTTTCCAAGATTGGCACGGCGGAAATCGCCACCGATCCGATGCCGCCCAGCGTCGCGGATATTTTTATTATTCTGAAGGATCAGGATGCATGGGAAGGGCCTTATAAAACCAAAGCCGAGCTGATCGCCGCCATGGAGCAGGCGGTCAACACTGTGCCGGGCAATAATTATGAATTTACGCAACCGATACAGATGCGTTTTAACGAGTTAATATCGGGTGTACGCGCCGACGTCGCGATCAAGGTTTTTGGTGACAACATGGATGTACTGCATGATGTTGGCGACAGGATTCTTTCAGTGATCGAAACCATACCCGGCGCAGCGGATGCCAAAATTGAGCAGCTGACCGGCTTGCCGATGCTGTCCATTCAAATGGATCGCGCAAAAATGGCGCGTTACGGACTGAATGTTGCGGATGTGCAGAATGTTATCGCGATTGCAATCGGGGGCTTGTCAACCGGCTTGATCTACGAAGGCGACCGTCGTTTTAATCTGGTTGTTCGCCTGCCGGAGCAATTGCGCGGGAATATCGATGTGCTGAAACGACTGCCTGTTCAGTTGCCGAACGCAGTATTAGCTGTACAGCCCAATGCAGTCGCTCCCCCTGCGGCCTATCTGACGCTGGGCGACGTGGTATCCTTCGATGTCATTGAAGGCCCGAATCAGATCAGTCGCGAAAACGGTAAGCGCAGGGTCGTTATCAGCGCCAATGTACGCGGTAGCGATCTGGGTTCATTTGTGCACGAGGCGCAGTCACGTATCGCCAGCGAAGTGCAGATTCCGTCCGGTTACTGGGTCGCCTGGGGTGGGCAATATGAACAGCTGGTTTCCGCGACGGAACGTCTGGTCATTGTCGTGCCGGTTGCGCTGGGTTTGATTTTTATGCTGCTGTATTTGATGTTCGGCAATTTGCGCGACGGCTTGCTGGTTTTTACCGGGGTGCCCTTTGCGCTTTCCGGTGGAATTCTGGCACTCTGGCTGCGCGACATACCGTTTTCCATTTCTGCGGCAATCGGATTTATCGCGTTGTCAGGCATCGCTGTACTGAATGGTCTGGTGCTGTTAACATTCATCCGTAACCTGCGCGAACAAAATTACACGCTGGAAGACGCCGTCAGGACGGGCGCACTAACTCGGCTGCGGCCTGTTTTAATGACTGGCCTGACGGATGCGATCGGATTTGTACCCATGGCGCTGGCTGTCAGTATAGGCGCTGAGGTTCAGCGACCGTTGGCGACGGTCGTCATCGGTGGCATCCTGACTTCAACCGCGCTGACCATGCTGGTTCTTCCGGTGTTGTACCAGATTGCCAGTGGAATGAAAAAGAATGAAAAGCAGAAATAATGAACGGATTTCTATTCGTGGGATCAAGAAGGGTGTCGAATTTTTTTACACCTGAAATTCTGGTTCTTCATGAATGTGCAAGACGATTTTTAAATATTTTTATTTTCAAGTAGATATAATTTTGTATTAAAACTGGCTCGAAAATTGCTTGTATATTAAATAAGGACAGTTTGTATCTGTTCATTTTTTGCGCAATAGCTGTCCAGCATGCGTGTTAAATTGGGTTCCACATTTTTTATGATGATTGAATAGTCATGTTGCCTTTGATCTGCCGTTCAAAAAACAGCAGCAAAAATTTTTAGTTAGCGCTTTTAATAGAAGAGATTAAGTCGTATGGATAAAGATAAATCATTCGAACAAAACAATCATTCAGCGTCCGCGCAAAAAATGTGTCAACAAAGCAGCGCGAAAAAACAGAAAAGAAGGATGCTGTTAAAAGGCGGCGCTGCACTTCCTGTCGTTATGACATTATACAGCGGCGCGGCTTTGGCGCGTACCAGCAATATTACCGGAGAAGCCGCTTCGATCACCGAAGCTGTCTTTGTCAATATGGGCAACGGTCCTCAATTGCTCTGCGTGCTGCCAAAAGAGAAACTGGATAACGGCGCGTATGATCTGGGCGATACGCCGGGGTATACCCTGATTACCAATCCTCCGATAGATCCGCTTATCGATGATCCCGCAACAGTCCTGGCAAAAAAAAACGACCAGCTGGCGGAATGCCATATGCTGGGTGGCATCATGATTTCGGGAGCGGCTTTTACCTCTATTGCGGCCAAAACCAGTGCTTTTGATAATCTGATGATACTGTGATGCGAATAAAAGCAAAAGCCTCCGAAACTAAGCCCGCAAACTTATCGTGAATTATGTATCGCGCCATGCACTGGCTATCAGATAATTTTCACATGCTACTGGTTGCCGATTGGGATGGTGAATATACGGTGTTTCAGCCCGATTCCGGAAAGACACATTTTTTTAATCAGATGAGTATGGATATGCTTTCGTTTTTAAGTCAGCGTCCAGCTTCAACCGAGGAAATCTGCGATTATCTGAGCAGGCAATCCGAACAGGCGCCGGATAAAAACTTTCAGGACAACATTGAAAAAATACTCTATCATTTTGATGCATTGGGTTTAGTCAAAAAGGAAATTTAGCGATTCAAGGCATGACGGTCAATCAAATTCCATTTCAGGAATTCCTCATGCTGCTGCGGAACCAGGGCCTCAAGGTAGCGATAGGTCCTTTCAATGTGCGGATACACACGCACCACCAACCGCTCATCAAACAGCTTTATATGCTTTACAGTCACTACCGGCTGGTGCAAGACGAAATTATCGAGTTTCATGTACGCATCAATACCGAACGCTCAATCAGGAATCCGTTGCGATTGAATGTCCGTTTTCTGATCGATGGTCAATCGCCCTTTGAAAGTTTTCCGGAAGAGCAGGCGCTGGCCGTGCTGGAATGGGGAATCAATCTTGCGATAGCCGTTCGCGTCAATCATCTTTTATTGCTGCATTCCGCAGTGGTTGAAAAGAAAGGCGCTGCCATCCTGTTTCCGGCCTGGCCGGGCAGCGGCAAGACTACCCTGTGCACAGCATTGTGTCATCGTGGATTCCGTTTGTTTTCCGACGAGTTTGGATTAATGGATTACCAGCGTGATGTTATTTATCCGATACCTCGCCTGATGCCGCTGAAAAATGAATCCATAGCAGTGATCCGCAAACTTCTGCCGCAGGCCGTAATCGGTCAGTCGATACCGAATACACACAAAGGCACTGTCGCGCATGTTCGTCCGCCCGAGGAAAGCATGCGCTTGTCGGAAAATACAGCAAAAGCCCGATGGATTATTTTTCCCAAATGGATTGTGCAAGCAGAGACACAACTGGAACCCATTGCCGATGCCGAAGCGTTCATGCTGCTGGCCAGTAACGCCTTCAACTATGAGGTGCTTGGCGCACACGGATTTCGCGCGGTTGAACAACTGGTTGCCCAGTGCGATTGCTATACATTGACCTATTCCGATTTGGATGAAGTAACCACTGCACTGCATCAGTTGATCGATGAATCCTGACTACCGCCATCATCAGACCCTGCTTGAGGCGCTGATAAACCCGGCATGCCTTGCGCATTACACGAATGCAGAGTGGGAGTTGTTAATCCGGCTGGCAAGACGCGTAAAACTGCTGGGACGTCTGGCTTTGCTGGTTAAAGAATATGGCCTCTGGGAGTGCGCGCCGCTACGGGTAACCAATCAGCTGACATCCGCGTTGATCCAGGCCACCAAGCTGCGGCAATCGACGCTGTGGGAACTGGACAGAATTTTATGGGCGCTGGAAGATTTTGATACCACCATTGTTGCGCTCAAAGGCGCTGCCTATGCACTGACTGGCTTGCCTTATGCCGAAGGTAGACTGTCGGTTGATCTCGACCTGCTGATTCCTGCTGACGATCTGGCCGATATCGAATCACTACTCAAGGTAAAGGGGTGGCGACATCGTTCGATGTCGGCATATGACGAGCACTACTATCGTGTCTGGAGTCATGAGATTCCACCGCTTGTCCACGCCGAACGGGAAACCGAGGTCGACATCCATCATACGCTTGCACCATTGACCAGCCGGTTAAAAATTGATAGCGGGTTGTTGTTTGCAAATGCGCAGATAACATCGCTCGCCAAGGTGAGATTACTCTGCCCGGTCGACATGACACTGCATTGCGCGATTAATCTTTTTCAGAATAACGAATTGGCCGACGATTTGCGCGATCTGCTGGATTTGCATGACTTGCTGTTTTTTCTCAGTCGCCAGGATACCGATTTCTGGAAGCTACTCATTGATCGCGCCAATCAGCTGAAACTGGGGTGTATCCTGTATTACGGTCTTTATTTCAGTCAGCTTATTTTCAAGACACCTGTACCGGAAGGTGCTGCGGATCGGTTGCATGCAAAACCCGGCAATCTGAAACGAAGGGTAATGCACCGGCTGGTTCCGTTGGCCCTGTTTCCGCAGCACCCGGACAGACCAATGAAACGGGCTGCGCTGGCGCGGTGGATACTCTACTTACGCAGTCATCTGATACGCATGCCATTGCATATCCTGTTACCGCATCTGGTTTATAAAACAGTGCGCGTCATTGAGGCAAAAAGCAAGGCAATGATGCGCTGACAGATTTCATGCCTGCGCAACCAAAAAATTGCCGCGTTCCTGTGTGAATTTTACCGTCAGAAAGCGTGCGCCAGCGGAAACATAGCCATCTTCTGCCTGCTGGATACGGATAACTTCCGCAACCGCGCTGAAATGCGGCGTTTCTATTTTAATGACGTCGCTAACACCCAGCGGCGAGCGCGTTAAAAAACCCATGCCTTTCGGCGATAAATCCTGCAGCACGCCATGGCGCGGCGTATCAGGCCAACACGGATAAAATGCAAGAGATCCGGCGGCGCTGGTGCGCTCACAAGCGCGATGATTTTGGCTGCACAATCCGGTTTGATCGATAATAGTCGCAATGGGCAAAGGGCTGCCGCATTCCAGGCATAGCGCGCTTGGATAAAACGTCAGCTGATACACAAACGGCGTATGGCAAAAGACGCAATGGTGCAGAGCCGTGGTTGTTTCCGGCCGGGTGCATGGATGTTTCCTGGTGTTTATATTGATCCCGGAAACCAATGCGCCGTACCGGGGTGTAGATGGTGATTGCTCTGGTTGCGGATTGACGCTGCCGGAGAGAAAGTTGTCGTAGCGCAGGCGTATCGCCGGATTCGCCAGTACGGCAAAGGCCTCGCTCAGAAGATCCTGGTTCTGCAGAGGATAATCTGCTAATGCGGTGTAACTGGCAATGATGACAGCCGTCGGCGCATCAGGCTGAACCTGCAATATACGGTAATAATTGCGCCGGTTACCGGCAGCCATTTTACCCTCCTGTCCCAACACATGAGTAGCCGGCTTTGAAGCAAAAGAACCCAGACTCAATTTTCTGATCGAATACTGCTTGCGCAGCCGACGATCATAGATACACCGTTTTAACGGGTCCTGCAGGACGATCAAGGCGGTATTCAGTATATGCGCTCGCGCATTGGCATAATCCTGATCGACGCATCGGTGCAGTTGCTGCATTAGAACACGATAACAGCCTGTAATCACCGACAGCGCAGCATCGGGTTGAACATTCAGCAGTCGGTAGAAGTTACGCCGTTCATTTATCATAAAGCTACTATCCGCAGGCAGGCATGGCGAGCATTTGCAGATCCTCGAAACTGTAAAAAAGTCTAATACTATCAATTAAATACAATTGAATCAATATATCTCTTAACTTATTGTTCGCGCAGTGCGCAGAGCGTTCTGATCGCATGCCTGATTGGCATTTTCCGGGTTCACACTATTGATTGAAGCGAATGACTGTCAGACAGCGCGCTTGCTTTGTCAGGACGTGTTGCATTTAAAATCCCCAATGACATGAGGGACTTAATTTGCTTGATGCAAGTGATAAACAATTCTTTGAAGCGTTATAATACCCGCAAAATCCAAATAATGAATTGACTATAAAGAATATGCCTAGACCACAGATTCAAAGAACACCATTGCTTTATGGCGATGACGTCAATGCCAAGCGCGAAGAGATACGCGCTTATTTTCACGGTACGCTGGACTGTTACGAGCAACTGTTTAAAACACTGCGCAACGACGCCGCGTATTATAAAAAACCCATTGCACTGCGCCATCCGCTGATTTTCTATTATGGCCACACCGCGACTTTCTTTGTGAACAAATTGATATTGGCCGGCTTGATTACCGAGCGCATTAATCCGCGTTTTGAATCCATGTTCGCGGTCGGCGTGGATGAAATGAGCTGGGACGACCTGGATAACAAGCATTACGACTGGCCCACTGCCGCGGAAGTCACCGAATATCGCAGAAAAATGCGCAGCAGGGTGGATCAACTGATCAGTGATTTGCCGCTGACACTGCCCATCACCTGGGAAAGTCCTTTCTGGCCGATTCTCATGGGCATAGAGCATGAACAGATTCATCTGGAGACTTCGTCAGTATTGATCCGCCAGCATGCCATGGAATATGTTCAACCGCACGAAGACTGGATGTCTTGCGAGAAAACGGGCGCCGCGCCGGAAAATGAGCTGATCAGTGTACCTGCTGGCGCGGTGGTCATCGAAAAAAGCAAGGCCACGCATCAGCATTACGGCTGGGACAATGAGTACGGCGCGCATAGTGCCGATGTGGCTGCTTTTCAGGCCAGCAAATATCTTGTCAGTAATCAGGAATATCTGTCCTTTATCAATGACAGCGGCTATCAAACGGATCATTACTGGGAAGAAGAAGGTCTTTCGTGGCGGAACTTCAGCAAGGCTGAACAGCCGACCTTCTGGGTCAGGAAGGGCAATGATTGGTTCATGCGCACCATGACGGATGAAATCCCCATGCCATGGGACTGGCCGGTTGACGTCAACTATCATGAAGCCAAGGCTTTTTGTAACTGGAAAGCCAAAAAAACCGGTCAGCCCGTCAGGTTGCCTACCGAAGACGAATGGTACCGCCTATACGATCTGGCGGGATTGTCTGAAGTGCCGCATGACAAGCCGGCAGCGGGTAATCTGCATCTTGATTATTACGCATCCAGTTGTCCAGTTAATGCATTTCCACAAGGGGATTTTTACGATGTCATTGGCAATGTCTGGCAATGGACGGAGACGCCAACTTATCCTTTTGAAGGTTTTGACGTGCATCCCTTGTACGATGATTTCACCACCCCGACTTTTGATAATCAGCATAATCTGATCAAGGGCGGTTCATGGATTTCCTGCGGCAACGAAACACTGCGCAGCTCACGCTACGCTTTCCGCAGGCATTTTTTTCAGCACGCGGGTTTTCGCTATGTCGTCTCCGATGCGCCAGCTGCGATACAGACATCAAACTACGAAACCGACAAACTGCTATCGGAATACGCTGAATTTCATTATGGTGATACCTATTTTGACGTGTCCAATTTCCCCCGGGCGCTTGCTGAGATCGCGATCAAAGCCATGGGTGACCGGCCAGCCGGAAAAGCGCTGGATCTCGGATGCGCGTCGGGACGCGCTACCTTTGAGCTTGCGCGTCATTTCAATCACGTGACAGGCATTGATTTCTCGGCGCGCTTTATCGGTCAGGGCGTACAGCTGGCGCAACAGGGCATACTGCGTTATACGCTGACCGATGAAGGCGATCTGGTGTTTTACAAAGAGCGCACTCTGACCGGCCTGGGTCTGGAAAACGTCAAGAACAAGGTGGCGTTTTATCAGGGCGATGCCTGTAATCTGAAGCCGCTGTTTTCCGGTTATGATCTGATTCTGGCAGCCAACCTGATCGACCGTCTTTATGAACCGGCTAAATTGCTTAACTCGATTCATACACGCATTAATCCTGGCGGATTGCTGATGATTGCCTCGCCCTATACCTGGCTCACCGAACATACCCGGCGGGAATTCTGGATCGGTGGTTTTAAACGCGACGGCGAAAACTTCACCACGCTGGATGGCCTAAAAGAAATACTAGGTCAGCATTTCAGACTGATACAGGGACCACAACAGGTACCGTTCGTCATTCGTGAAACAAGTCACAAACACCAGCATACGTTGTCAGAAGTGACCCTTTGGGAGAGAGTTTCTTGACTGATGGATTCGGTTCGGGTTACTTCGATCAGATAATCCGGCGGGAAGAAACTGGCAGCACTAAATACGACGGACGGCAGGCCATGTTCGGTAAACCGGATGTGATACCGGCATGGGTGGCCGATATGGATTTCCCTGCGCCACCCGCGGTTATCGAAGCGTTGATTGAACGCGCCAGACATCCGATATATGGATACACACTCTATCCGGACAGCCTGTTTGAAGCCGTCATCGACTGGATGCAGCGGCGACATGCCTGGACGGTCAAGCGGGAGTGGATTGTTATGTGTCCAGGCGTAGTACCCTCACTCAACGCCGCAGTGATGGCGCTGACCAAGCCTGGAGAATCAGCCATGATTCAGCCGCCCGTTTACTTTCCGTTTTTTTCTGCGGTGACCCAGACGGGCCGGACATTGATTCGTAATCCGCTGAAGCTGGCGCAAGACCGTTATGCCATGGACTTCGACCATCTTGAGCAGTGTATTCGTGATGCGAATGTTCGCCTGCTGCTGTTCTGTTCGCCGCATAATCCGGTTGGCCGCGTCTGGCCTCCCGATGAATTGGCGCGATTGCTGCGGATTGCCGAGAAACATGATCTCGTCATTTTCTCCGATGAAATTCACGCCGACCTGATTTATCCCGGCAATCAGCATACTGTGCTGGCGACACTCGAGGGCAGTGTGAATCGGGTCATTACGGCAATGGCGCCGAGCAAAACCTTTAACATTCCAGGCTTGAACTTGTCTATGCTGATCATTCCCGACAAGACGCTCCGCAAATCGATTACCGATGTTTTCAATACCTGGCATGTCAGCGCTTCAAATCCATTCAGCGTCACCGCGTTCGAAACCGCATACCACGAAGGAGAGGCCTGGCTGGAAGCGTTACGCGTCTATTTACGCGACACCCGGGACTGTGTGTCAGCTTTTTTGTCGGAACAATTGCCACAAATCAAACTGATTCCGGCGGAAGGCACCTATTTGCTCTGGCTGGATTGCAGCGCATTAAACATGAACGACGCTGATTTAAAGCATTTTTTTATTCATCAAGCCAAAGTCGGCATGAGTCCGGGTACTTTGTTTGGCGATGAGGGCAGCGGTTTCATGCGTTTGAATATCGGCGCACCACGACAAATCGTCATGCAGGTACTCAGAAATATTCAAGGCGCTTTGTTGTCTCGAGGGTCGTGACAGATTGGTTTCGCCAACGAATCGTATCAAGCGGCTGTTGCTTGAATTGCCGCGGCCTCAAAGCGACTGGCCGCATCAATGACTGCATCGGAAGTCGATCTGAAAAGACCATAGTATGAATAGGTTTCGCCGGTACGCGTGGTGAGCTTTATTTTGCATTTAATGAGCCGGTTTTTTTGTGCCCTAACAGCGCAGCGGGTTTTCATGGCAGTTTTCCTTGAACTGATTCATCCTTGTTGCAAATATGCGCGTCATTCTATAAAAGCATGCGACAAGTGAAAGACGTTACAAGAAGGGTAAAGTGCCCTTAATTTGTTTTTTCCGCGCTTTATCTACAGGACTCTGGCCCGCTCTCCGGGTATTTCTCAGACATGCTTTTTTAGACGACTCATTTTCGTTCATGTTATAGTGGAAGTCTTTTCCACACTGCTAATTGTTAACACCTTGTTTATCAGCATTTTTTAGACTACAAATTGCAGGGAACACTGTTACGTCGGTTTTTCGAATTTCTTTTGCCTTGAAAACATGTGTTGTTGGAGTCATGACACAGTGATATGAGGCATACAGTCAAAACGCTGGATACAGAACGGTTGGCTTCTTCTGTATCTGCATCACAATCGAATTGAATAGATTGCTCTATTTTTGTCAGGCATTGCAATAAAACGTTTTTTTATCACGCCTGACACCGGCGGCAGCTTCTCCATTTGGCAATTTTTATCATGAGGAGAGAAGATTGTTATGGCACTTCTGAAACCCAATCCAATAAAAGCGACTCGATTTGACACCAAGCCCGAGGCTTTTCAGGTGTATACCGAACGCCAGCTGGACAAGATAGATGCATTGACGCTGCTGACCGCGGCGCAGCGTTTTGAAATGAGCGTCGTGGCACATGTTTTGCCTTTCCGGGTAAACCGCTATGTGATCGACAACCTGATTGACTGGAGAAATATTCCGGATGACCCGATTTTCAGGCTGGTTTTTCCACAAAGAGAAATGCTTGCAAAAGATGATTTTGATCAAATGGCCGCCATTCTGCGCAGTACAGACGATCGCAGTCTGATTCTCGATAAAGCCAGCGAGATCAGGAAAAAACTGAATCCGCATCCTGCCGAACAACAAACACTGAACGTGCCTTACGAAAATGACGAGCCGATCGATGGCGTTCAACACAAATACCATGAAACCGTTCTGTTTTTTCCCAGCCAGGGACAGGTTTGCCATAGTTTCTGCACTTTCTGTTTCCGCTGGGCGCAGTTTATCGGCGATAAAAATCTGCGCTTTTCCTGCAAGGAAGCGGACAGGCTGCGCGAATATCTGGCCAAACATAAAAGTGTCAGCGACCTGTTGATCACCGGAGGCGATCCGATGGTGATGAAAACCAATCATCTGGCGGTTTATCTGGAATCGTTAATCCAACCCGAACTGAATCATATTCAGACGATACGTATCGGCACCAAATCATTGAGTTTCTGGCCGCAGCGTTACGTCAGCGACGAGGACTCGGACAGCTTGCTTGAATTGCTGGAGAAAATCATCAAAGCAGGCAAACATGTTGCGATCATGGCGCATTACAATCATTGGCGTGAAATGACCACGCCGCTAGCCCGGGAGGCGATTCGCCGTTTACGGGCGACTGGCGTGGTAATCCGCACACAGTCCCCTTTGTTGAATCATATTAACAATGACCCCGATGTCTGGACTCGCATGTGGCGGGAACAGGTGCGCCTGGGATTGGTGCCTTATTACATGTTTGTGGAACGCGACACCGGCGCACGCCGCTATTTCGAAGTTCCACTGGCGCGCGCCTGGGAAGTTTATCGACGGGCAATACAACGCGTATCCGGGCTGGCGAGAACCGTGCGCGGACCGTCAATGAGCACCGGGCCGGGTAAAATCGAAATCCAGGGCGTATCGGAAATACAGGGCGAAAAGGTTTTTGTTTTACGGTTCATTCAGGCGCGTAATCCTGATTGGGTGCAACGGCCTTTTTATGCCCAATTCGATCCCAACGCAACCTGGCTGGAGCATTTAAAACCGGCTTTTGGAGAAAAGCAATTCTTTTTCCAGGAAGAGTACGAAACCCTGTGTAGAGACATATCAGCAGCAGAAACGCATTAATGATTCAGCGGTACGCTGTTTGAATCAAATGACTGATAACAAAAATGATGAGACCTTTGCACGCTTACTACGACGCGGCACGATAATCGCGTTAAAAATTCGCGAAAATTGCTCATTTACCCCATGCAAACTCCACTTTTTTGCAAATTTTTGCCTTATTCTCGCACCGCTCATGACACCGCGCAAAGGTCTCATGGTGATTAATGTCACATTTTTGTCATATTAATTCAGCTATGCTACCGCTGCTGGCCTGTGGCTGCCTGTAAACTGACCATCACCATTCCGGTGAGCTCCCATCGGAATAGATTTGTTGGTATGAGGCTATTAAACAACCGTTCCGTTGCGATGTCCAATTAAGTTGTTCATCACCGAATGAAAAAAATTCCTGTGATTGGAACGTGACAGTTCTGTTTTGAAAATAAACAACTGTTTATTGTAACCACGAATCATTTATAATTATTTGCCTATCAAGGCTTGCTATACTATAAGTATTTAAGCGCATTCATGTTTTACTTGTTACTGACTGTTTTTCTGGTGGCGTTGATTTACGGACCTTCCTATTGGGTCAGGTATACACTTGAAAAATACAGTCATCCCGATGACCGCTATCCAGGCACCGGCGCCGAACTGGCGCGCATTCTGCTTGACTGGGCCAAGCTTCATTCTGTCAAAGTTGAAGTGACCGAACAGGGCGACCACTATGATCCTGTTGAAAAAGCAGTAAGACTGACGCCGGAAAAATACAATGGCAAATCACTGACCGCAATTACTGTCGCTGCACATGAAGTCGGTCATGCCATTCAGGATCGTGACGGCTATGCGCCGCTGAGATTGCGCACCCGTCTGGTGCAGATTGCCGCGCCCGCGGAGAAACTTGGCGCCGCGATTCTTATGCTGACCCCTGTGGTTGTCGCCGTAACGCGCGCGCCGATAGCCGGCGCATTGTTTTTTGTTGGCGGAATACTGACACTGGGCGCGGCAACACTCGTGCATCTGGTGACTTTGCCGATGGAAATGCATGCCAGCTTCTCACGCGCCCTGCCCATGCTGGAGAAAGGCGGATATTTGCATAAAGGTGACGAGCGGCATGCCCGCCGGATATTGCGCGCCGCGGCCTTGACTTATGTATCCGCATCGCTGATGACACTGTTGAATATTGGCCGCTGGTGGGCGATACTGCGACGCTGAAGCGTGCAATGCATGAAACAATTAAAGCGCCATAACCGGTTTTTTTATTTTAACACTACGCATTGAGGAATCTGGAAATGAAGCATCTGTATTATCGGCAACGATGGGTAAGATCCGGCCATGGCTTTACGCTGCTTGAATTACTCGTTGTCATGGTTATTATTGGTTTACTGGCTGCTTATGTCGGTCCTAAGTATTTTTCCCAAGTCGGTAAATCGGAGATCAAGATGGCGCAAGCACAGATTGACGCGCTTGAAAAAGCATTGCATCAATACCGCCTGGATGTCGGCAGTTATCCTTCAACCGAAAACGGTCTGGCGGCGTTGATTACACAACCTAACAATGAACCCCGTTGGCAGGGTCCTTATTTATCCAAAGCAGCGCCCCAGGACCCCTGGGGGCGTCCGTATGTCTATAAATACCCCGGCGACAATGCCGAATTTGATCTGTTCTCAATGGGTAAGGACGGACAAATCGGCGGTGAGGGCGAGGCCGCTGATATAACAAACTGGTAAACAGAATTTACGATTCATGCGCTATGAAGTAAAAGCTGTGATATCCGGACAAGGCACCGTTCACCTTGAACTGGAAGCAAACAGCGAAGAGGACGTCCGCCGTCAGGTCCTGGCGCGCGGGGGCATGGTGCTGAGCGTCAAACGCCGATTGACCAGCCTGTCATTCAAGTCCCGGACGCACTTTCCGCTGGTGCATTTCAGTCAGGAACTGCTGTCACTGCTTACGGCGGGCTTGAGCCTTGTTGAATGCCTTGAAACACTAGTCGACAAAGAGCAGGATGCGGATAATCGAAAAATCATTCATGATTTGCTGGCGCGCCTTTACGAAGGCGTTACCTTCTCTCAGGCGCTGGACGCGTATCCCCAGGCATTCCCCATGCTCTATATTGCAACAGTGCGCGCCAGTGAGCGAACGGGGGATCTGGCCGAAGCGTTGACGCGTTTTGTAACCTACCAGACACAGATGGATTTTGTGCGCAAGAAACTGGTTGGCGCTTCAATTTATCCGGTTCTGCTGCTGGTGGTCGGCCTGCTGGTATCCCTGTTTCTGCTGGTTTTTGTCGTACCCAAATTCAGCGCTATTTATGACGACATGGATTCCGATCTGCCCTGGTTATCGGTTTTACTTATTGAATGGGGGCATTTCGTCCAGGAACGCGGCTGGGAAGTGGCGATCTTTGCGCTGGTATCGGTTGTGGTGATAGGTTATGCAGTCTCCCGGCAGTCTTTTCGCGCTTATGTCATGCAATTGCTGTGGCGTATTCCGGCAATCGGGGAACGTATGCGCGTTTATCAGCTGGCACGTTTTTACAAAACGCTGGGCATGCTGTTGCGTGGCGGCATTCCGATTACACAGGCGCTGGAAATGGTGAGTGGCTTGCTGCAATCGCATTTTCGTCCAAGAATAGAGGCTGCGGCCAGGCGCATACGTGAAGGCCAGACCATTTCCAGCGCAATGGAGTCCGAAGGGTTGACGACTGCTGTAGGGAATCGCATGCTGCGCGTGGGCGAACGCACCGGATTAATGGGCGATATGATGGAACGCATCGGCAATTTCCATGACGAGGAAATCGCGCGATGGGTTGAGTGGACGACCAAACTGATCGAGCCGATTTTAATGGCGGTGATCGGCACGGTCATCGGTGGTATCATCGTTCTGATGTACATGCCTATTTTTGAACTCGCCGGCAGCATTAACTGATTAACATGCAAATGCACGCAGAAGCGCAACACGAAAACAAATTGCCCCTGGATATCAATTACCTGAGTCAGGTGCGCGCAGAGGCATTAAAACGCGGCATTTCCGTTTTTGAAATGCTGGAGGAAGCCAGCGGTTATTCACCACACGATTTGATTCATGAGCTGGGGCGTCTGCTGCATATTCCACCGGTGGAAATGAAAACGATTCATGCACTCGAGCCCGCCTTCGACATTCTGCCTTTTTCCGAGGCAACCCGGCATGAGTGCGTGCTGTTCAAGGATAAAGATGCCTATCTGCTGGTAATCAGCGATCCATTCTCCTCCCGGTTGCGCTTATGGGCGGAAGAACATTTTGCCATGCATGTCGAATGGCGTTTGATTCATCCAGCGGATCTGGCGGCATTTTTCGCCCAGCAGGAAAAAAACATGCGGGCCATGGATCATGTGCTGCCTGATCAGAGTCTGGTTGAAATTCAGAGCAGTGTCGAAGATCTATCCCTGAAAACCATCAGCGAGGGCACCAGTCAGGTCGTCCGTCTTGTGCATTCCACGCTGTATGATGCGCATAAGTCACAGGCCAGCGATATTCATCTGGAAATGGTGCCCGGCGCATTATCGATCAAATACCGGATTGACGGTGTTTTGATGTCGATCGGCGTCATCAAGGGCGCGGATCTGGCAGAGCAGGTAATTTCAAGAATCAAGGTCATGTCCGAACTCGATATCGCTGAACGACGCGTACCCCAGGATGGCCGTTTCAAGGTCTCGATTCAGGGACGTGAAATTGATTTCCGGGTTTCCATCATGCCCAGCATTTTCGGCGAAGACGCTGTATTGCGTATTCTCGATCGTCAGGCGTTATCCGATCATGTGGAAGGATTAACGCTCAATCAGCTGGGTTTTAACGCAAGCGATATCCAGTTGCTGCGCCGTTTGAGCTCCGAACCTTACGGCATGCTGCTGGTGACCGGACCAACCGGGAGCGGCAAAACAACCTCGCTTTATGCCGCCATCTCCGAAGTGAACAAAGGCCACGACAAGATCATCACCATCGAAGATCCGATCGAATATCAGCTGCCCGGCGTGTTGCAGATTCCGGTCAACGAGAAAAAAGGCCTGACGTTTGCGCGCGGACTGCGCTCCATACTCAGGCACGATCCCGATAAAATCATGGTGGGTGAGATCCGCGACGCCGAAACCGCGCAAATCGCGATTCAGGCGGCGCTGACCGGTCACCTTGTCTTTACCACGGTACATGCGAACAATGTCTTTGATGTCATCGGGCGTTTTTCGCATATGGGTGTAGATCCGTATAGTTTTGTCTCCGCGCTGAACGGCATTGCGGCGCAGCGGCTGGTGCGCCTGTTGTGTCCACATTGTACTGTTGACGAACGCCCAAGCGATGAACTGATCGCGGAATCCGGTATCGACCGCGACCGCGCCGAATCCTTCAGATTCCGTGTCGGCAAAGGCTGCGGCCAGTGCCGCGGCAGCGGTTACCGGGGGCGTAACGCCATTGCCGAGATACTGCTGCTCAATGATGAAATCCGGGAACTGATCATAGCCCAGGAACCGATACGGAAAATCAAGGAAGCCGCGCGGAAAAACGGTACGCGCTTTTTGCGCGAAGCGGCGCTGGATATGGTCAAGAGCGGCGCAACCAGTCTGGAGGAGGCCAACCGTGTCACTATTGTGGCGTAACCGGATTGATGTTTTTCTGGCACCGGGACACATCACGCTGGCGCAATCGCCGGGTAACCGCATACCCGTGAAACCATCCGCGACGCATCCGGCAGTGACTATCCCGATTGCCCCGCCGGAGCCGGGACATGTCGCCTGGGAAAAACCCTTGCAGCAACTGGATGAAATACTGCACAAAAACACCGGTGCGGGCATGACCATGACCCTGTCCAATCATTTTGTCCGTTACGCGACACTGATGCCACAGGTGGAAATCACTTCCCCCGAGGAAGTGATGGCCTACGCGGATTTCCGCATGCGTGAAATTTATGGAACCCGTGTCGATCACTGGGTGATCAGTATCAGCAGCTGGAATCCTGTCTATGGCGCCATCAGCGCCGCGATTCCGCAGGAATTGATGGCAAAAATAGTGGAAATTTGCGAACGTCACACTATCCGGCTGAACGGTATTGAACCTTATTTTACGGCTGTGCTCGATCGATGGGAAAAACAGCTCGACCGCAACAAGTCTTATGTGGCTGTCATCGAAACCGGCCGGTTGTGTATCGGCGTGCTGGAAAACAATATCTGGCGCAATATCCGCAATCAGCGGCTTCAGTCCGGCCAGCATAATCAGCACGGCATCGCGGAAGCATTATGGGCCGCGCTTGATCAGGAAGCCGTATTGTCCGGGCATAAAGACAGCATCGAACAGGTTTTTCTGTTTGCGCCCGAACATCCGTCGCTCGTTCTGCCGCCGGATTGCGGTTGGCGGACAACGCCGCTGTCAGCCGGGAGCAGTCCCGCGCCCGAACACTATCCCAAACCGCTGACCGAATCCGCAGAGGAAAATGCATGTCACGCATGAAACTCAGTTTTCCCTATTCCGGACAGAATGTACGCGTTATCGATATTTCACTGCTGCTCATCGGTCTGATCGTTTTGCTTGCCGCATTTTATCAATTCAAACGTATTTCCGAGGAATCCAGCTACTGGAGCGTGCGTGTCGAAAAGCTGGAAAAAGAACAACCCAGAGCAACAACTGCTGTCGCGCGCACGCGCACTGCGCCGCGCAGTCGTGACACGGGTCAGGAAATCAGCAAGGATCTGGAAAAAGCCAATGCCATTCTGCAACAAATCAATCTGCCGTGGGAATCGCTGTTTGATTCCATCGAGCATATTACCACCGAGGATATCGCGCTGCTGTCATTGCAGCCCGATGTGACCAACCGGACGCTGCGTATCCGTGGAGAAGCCCGGAACATGACGGTACTGCTGGATTTTGTCGAAGCGATGGAGCGTGAGGTCATTTTTGACAAAGTGCATCTGGTCAATTACAAGATTAAACAGGACAGCCCCTATCGGCCGATCGATTTTTTATTAACTGCGGTATGGACGGCGAGAATGTGAATCAGGAATTGATACAACGCCGATTCAACCACATCATGCAGCAATTACGCTGGCAACTGGCGCGCCTCGGAACGGCGGGCAAAATCGGCGTGGGCTTATGCGTTGTCGCCGGCATTTTTTTTCTGGGCGCGGTGTTACCTGCAAAGAAAGAACGCAAAATGCTGGAGGAGCGTGCTGAAACATTACAGTTGCAGGCCAAGGAACGTTTGTTATCCGGCGAAGTATCGGCGGTCGAGAAGCAATTGACTAACGACCAGGCGTTGCAGGCTTTTTATGAATTCTTTCCGCGTTTCGATTCGTCACCCTACTGGATTCGCGAGCTGATTCGGGCTGCGCAAAAACAGGGGGTAGAAATCAACAGCAGTGATTTTAAATTGACACTAGAGCGCGATTGGCGCTTGTCCAGGTATGAAATCATCATGCCGGTGCGCGGACGCTATTCACAGATTCGCGGGTTTATGGCCGATGCACTTGAGGCTGTCCCCAACATGGCGATAACCGGCTTTGCCATCAAGCGCGACAATATCCAGTCAACGCAGCTCGAGATGCGCCTGGAGATCAGTCTTTACTTGAACGAATAAACGCATGGATCCAGCTGAAAAGAAACGCAAGATCATTATCGGCGCAGCGCTGGTGGCAACGCTGATCGCAGCCGTGCTGGTCGAAGACGAAGACGAAACAGCGCTAGACACGGTGGAACCGGCGGCATCAACCCGGCAGGCAAGACCATCATCCGTGCGCGCGCCTGTTGTGGAAGCACGAAATAACAATCTGAACGTTGATCAACTCGGACAACGAAAATTCGATGCACTGGCGGGAGATCTGTTTGCGTCGAATTCATGGGCGCCAAAACCGCCACCCGTTACACCGCAACAGCAGGCCGCCCTGCTGTTGCAGCAACAGCAACGCGCCCAGCCCAAAGCGCCGCCGCCAGCACCGACACCGCCGCCTTTGCAGTTCAAATATATCGGCAAAGCCATCGAAGGCAACCAGACCTGGGTATTTCTCACCCAGGCCGACGAAAATTATATTGCCAAAATCGGTGAAAAAATTGATGACCAGTATCGTCTGGATACGATCAGCGATGAATCCGTCACGCTAACGTATTTACCGCTGAATGCAAAACAGATTCTTCCTATTCATGACAATAAGCAAGCAGGAAATTTCCGATGAGAGTTAACAGGTTATTGAGAAACGTATTCGAGACAACCGATGCAAGGCAAAAACAGGCAAAGAAGCGGCGTTTATGTCGGATAAATGCGCATTCCGGAGCTGTCCTGAACACCGCAGTGACAACGCAGATCGTTTCTCAGCAGCCTGTTAAACGATGCGCCGTTCTTTTATTGATGCTGGTTCTGTTTCTCAGCGGTTGCGCGATCAATAACAAAACTTTCCTGAACCGGAACAAGTCATTTGAAGAAGGCCAACGGCTGATTGAAACGGGTGAGCTGGAGCTGGGTCTGATGCATCTGGAGCAAGCCGCGCGCGAAGAACCCAATAACAAGGAAATACGTACAGTACTGGCGCGTCAGCGTGATTCTGTGCTGAGTCAGATGCTGGCTGATGCGAACAATGCGCGGTTGTCCGGCGAATTCGAATTCGCTGATGAAAAATACCAGCGGATTCTCGATTTGTTCCCGCGCAACGAGCGCGCGCAGGCCGGACTGGAAGCGCTTCAGCAGGAGCAATACCATGTCGCCTCCATCGAGTACGCGCAGCAGCTGCTGGCGCTCGGCGACTTGGAGGCCGCAGAAAATGCCGTGAGGGCTGTATTGCAGGAAAATCCGATGCAACCGCAGGCGCGGGAATTGATCAAGGAACTGAACAAGCACATCGCGCGCGCTGAAACGATGGATCTGACACTCGACACCGCGTTCAGCAAACCGCTGTCGATGGAATTCAAGGATACCGAACTTAAATCAGTGTTTGAAATCATGTCGCGCACCGCGGGAATCAATTTTGTATTCGACAAGGATGTCCGCCAGGAAGTCAAAGTATCGGTATTCGTGCGCGACAACACCGTCGAGGATATCCTGAGACTGCTGATGATGACCAATCAGCTGGCGTATACCCGGCTGAATGACAATTCCCTGCTGATTTATCAGAACACACCCGCCAAACAGAAAGAATACCAGGAGCTGGTGGTGCGCAGTTTTCCGGTGGCGCATGCTGATGTGAAACAAATGGTGGCGATGGTCAGAGGGCTGGTCAAAGCCAAGGATATTTATGTGAACGAGCAGCTGAATCTGTTCATCATGCGCGACACGCTGGAAGCGATACGTATCGTCGAGAAACTGGTTACGCTGAATGATTTGCCTGAACCGGAAGTGATGCTGGAAGTTGTGATACTGACTGTCAATCGTAGCAACAAATTCACTCTCGGTCCCACTCTGCCACAAAATGCCACGTTCAGCTTCGTCCCGGGAGTAGGCGCTGTTCCTTCCGCCGGAACAAGTACAGGTACAACTACAACAACTGGTGGTGCAACTGGTTCTGTTAAACTTAGTCAGATTGATCAAGTAATTGATGAAAGGGGATTTCCAAATCTGAGAAATTTTGTAGTAGCGAATCAGGTTGCCATTGATTTTGCGCATAATTTATCGAATGCGGATATTCTGGCTAATCCGCGTATTCGGGTAAAAAACCGTGAAGCAGCTAAAATTCATATCGGTACAAGACAACCCGTGTTTTCCGCCAGTGTCGCCGGTGGCGGGATCAGTAACGTAGTTACTTCAACGCCGACATTTATCGAGATCGGCACCAAGCTCGATATAGAACCGATCATCGGCATGAATAATGATGTCACCATGAAAGTTCAACTGGAAGTAAGCAGCATTAACGGTTTTGAAGTAGCAAACACAGGAGCGGCTGGAATCAGCACTAGAGCGCCAATTATTGCTACGACGAGCGCGGAAACACACTTGACGCTAAAGGATGGAGAAACCCAGATACTGGCCGGTTTGATTGAAGATATTGACACCAGGGCGGTTGGCGGTCTGGCGGGACTGATTAATATTCCCGGGCTTGATCGCTTGACTTCAAAACAAACAGTTGATCGACAGAAACGGGAAGTGATGCTGATGATCACGCCACGCATCATTCGCAATCTTTCACAATTAACCAACTTGGAAAGCGAATTCCATTATGGCACGTCGAACGAAGCAGGCAAGCTACCGGTCAGGATCCGCAAGACGTCAGCCAGCTCTCTGGCCATCGCACCGGCAGGTGCGGGCGGCAGAGGCGGCGCGTCCCTGCTGAGCCGCGGCGCACAGGCATTTGGGGGAGACAGATCGGAAGCGCCGTCCAATCCGTTTGCGCAGCAGATCGCAGCGAATAATACTTCCGAACCCACCCTGACGATTCAGGCGCCAAGCAATATCACGTTTGACCGGGAATTCTCAGTACGGGTCAGAATGGTTGGTGCAAAAGCTTCGGTTGCCGGCACCGCGCAGGTCAGCTACGATCCGGGCATGATCGAATTGCTCGATGCCGACAACAGCGGAACGCATACGGTCAAGCTGGGCAAGGACGAACCGACCGGCATGGCCGCGCAATTGCGCTTTAAAGTCATCACACCGAACGCGGGAGAAACGGAAATCAGTGTCCAGAGCGCAGCGGCTGAAGACAAGGAAACCAGCGAATCGGTGGATGTTGCGCTGCCGTCGCCAGCGACGGTCAAGATCCAATAAATCGTTGAGATGAATAGGCATTGGTCATATCGCGTTAATGCATCGCAAGCCTCTCTGCGCGGTTTTACGCTGATCGAACTCATGATCGTGCTGGCGATCATGGCGATACTGGCGACCGCAGCCATGCCGTTACGCGAGCTGGTTGTCAAACGCGAGAAGGAGCAGGAACTGCGCGCGGCGCTGCGCCAGATCCGCAACGCCATCGATGCCTACAAACAGGCCACGGATGACGGACGGATCGAGAAAAAGGAAGATGAATCCGGCTACCCGCGGACGCTCGACGATCTGGTGATCGGTGTGCCTGATGTCAAGAGCCCGGATAAAAAAGTCATCTACTTTCTGCGGCGGCTGCCGCGCGATCCGATGCATCAGGACATGGATGTCGCCGGAATTGAAGAAACGCCGGCGGCGGATACCTGGGGCAAACGCAGTTATGAAAGCTCGCCGGAGAACCCGCGGGAAGGTGATGACGTGTTTGACGTTTACTCCCGTTCGGAAGCCGTCGGCCTGAACGGCATCGAATATTACAAATGGTGACGCGGATGCTGCCGATTCTCCGGTTGTTCCGGCAATGTAACCCAACCAGGCAAGGCGGGTTCACGCTGATCGAACTGCTGGTTGTCATGGCGATCATCGCCACCCTGCTGAGCATTGTCGCACCACGTTATTTCAGCGCCATCGATAAAGCCAAGGAAGCCGTTCTGCGCCAGGATCTTCAGATCATGCGCGACGCCATCGATCAATTTTACGCCGATTTCGGCAAATACCCCCTGGATCTTGAAGAACTCGTCGACCGGCGTTATTTGCGCAGTATTCCGATCGATCCGATGACCGAAAGCAATGAAACCTGGGTCGCGATGCCGCCGCCGAATGAAGAGGAGGAAGGCGTTTACGATGTGCATAGCGGCTTTACCGGCCGCGCGCTGGATGGCACGTTTTACGAGGAATGGTGACGGTACGCCCGCCACCGCTGACTGGCAGCGCGCATTGAGGTTGAAAACATGGTAACTCAGCGCACTTTGTCATTCCGAGCAACGCGAAGAATCTTGGGTTTTGGACGCATTAATAAACGCTCAGGATTTCTCGCTGCCGCTCGAAATGACAAAATAATCAAACGTCTTGTAAGGCTGAATAGTTACAAAACATGAAGCATGCGCAAAAAGGCGTGGTCTATCTCTGGGCATTGTTTGCGGTAACCGTGGCCGGCGTCGTGCTGGCCGCCACCGGGCAAGTGTGGCAAATTAAAGTGCAGCGGGAGAAAGAACTGGAACTGCTCTTCATCGGCGATCAATTCAGAAAAGCAATCATGTCTTATTACAACAACCCGCTTACCGGCGTCCGGCAATATCCCGAAAAACTCGAAGACCTGCTGGAAGATAAGCGCGGCCCTATACCCATCCGCCATTTGCGAAAAATTTATATCGACCCGATGACGCGGGACGATGAGTGGGGACTGGTGATTGAAGAACCGCCGCAACAACAGGCTACCGGCCCGCAAGCCGGAACGCAGGGCGCGGCAGGTCAGGCGGGACTGGGACTCAATACCAGCACAGCCGCCAGCCCGGTTTCCCTAACGCAGGGCATCGCGGGTGTGTACAGCCTGTCCATGCAGACGCCGCGCAAGAAAGCGCAATTCCCGGAGCATTACGCGAATTTCTCCGAGGCTGAAACCTATCAGGACTGGCGTTTTGTTTTCAAGCAGCAGACCGGAACCGGCGCCACCGGTCAGCAAGGCCAGCAAGGTGGTTCCGGCGCAACGCCGCCAGCCTCGCCTTTTGGCGGATCGGGTGGTGCAGGCGGGGCAAGGTCAGGCGGTGGCGGGCAGAATATTTTCGGCGGTCAAGGCGGTCTGGGCGGCCAGGGAGGTCAGGGCGGCGGATCATCCGGACAACCGCCGGCAACCGGACAGAATCCTTTCGCACGCTGATCGGGGTTAGCCGTCAATGGATTACCTGCCTGTATTTCTGGATGTCAACAATAAAACCTGTCTGGTTGTCGGCGGCGGTTCAGTCGCTGCGCGTAAAGTTGCGCTGCTGCTGCAAGCCGGTGCGCAGGTGCATGTGGTATCGCCGGCGCTGGAACCGGCGCTGGACGAACTGGCGCAGCAGCACAGAATCCGGCACAGCGCACAGAAATTTGCCGCCGCGCATCTGGAGCAATGCATGCTGGTCATCGCCGCAACCGGTGACATGGCGGTGAACCGGCAGGTGTCGGAACTCGCCAGCGCGCGCAATATTCCGGTCAATGTCGTCGATCACCCGCAACTGTGCACGTTTATCATGCCTTCCATCGTCGACCGTTCCCCGCTGATCATCGCGGTATCCAGCGGCGGCGCATCGCCGGTGCTGGCGCGCATGATCCGCGCCCGGCTGGAAACATGGATTCCGCATGCCTATGCGCGGCTGGCCGCCAGTGCGGGAAAATTCCGCCAGCAGGTCAAACAGCATTTCACGCAGGTGGCGCGACGGCGATTGTTCTGGGAAAAAGCGTTGCAGGGAAAATTCGCCGAGCTGATACTGGCGGGAAAGGATCAGGCCGCGGAAGATCATTTACAGCAGTTGCTGGCCGCTGAAAAGGATGACGCGCCCGAAGGCGAGGTTTATCTGGTCGGCGCCGGGCCGGGCAATCCCGATCTGCTGACTTTCCGCGCCATGCGATTGATGCAGCAGGCCGATGTGGTGGTCTACGACCGGCTGGTATCGCCCGCGATACTCGACATGGTGCGGCGCGACGCAACCCGCATCTACGCAGGCAAGGCGCGCAACCAGCACACATTGCCGCAGGAATCCATCAACCAGCTGCTGGTGCGGCTGGCGCAAGAAGGCCAGCGCGTGCTCAGGCTGAAAGGCGGCGATCCGTTCATTTTCGGGCGCGGCGGCGAAGAAATCGAAACGCTGTCCAGCCACCGGATACCCTTCCAGGTCGTGCCCGGCATCACCGCCGCATCCGGCGTGGCGGCCTACGCCGGCATACCGCTGACGCACCGGGATTATGCGCAGTCCTGCATTTTTGTCACCGGCCACCTGAAAAACAACACCATCGAGCTCGACTGGCCGGCGCTGGCGCGCCCTGGTCAGACGATCGTCATTTATATGGGATTGCTCGGATTGCCGGTGCTGTGCGCACAATTCACCGCGCATGGCCTGCCGGAATCCACGCCTGCCGCCATCGTGCAGCAGGGCACCACGCTGACGCAGAAAATCGTCACGGGTACGCTGCGGACATTACCCGGATTGGCTGCTGAAGCGCACCTCGCGCCGCCGACACTGATCATCGTCGGCGAAGTCGTCAAACTGCACCAGAAACTGGCGTGGTTTGCACCGGCGTGATCACTACCACGCCAATAAGATTCAACGCCAGTCCTTCTCGTACCATTTGCGCGATGGTGACGTGGCCATGGCCGCTGCCGAACACGATGACGTTCGGCGTGGTGGCGGTATTGCTGGTGGTTTCGGTCAGGAAGGAACGCAGTGAATCGCGCTTACTGCAGTTCCTTAATCAATTCAGGATGCTTGTCCAACAATTTGAATAAGTTAATAACGGCGGCAACCGGTTTTGCTTGCCCCCGCTCATAACGGGAAAATGCATTCTTTCCACCGCCCGCTAAGCGAGCGGCTTTTGCCTGCGACAATTTTAGTTTCTTTCTGATACGAAACAGCTCTGCAGCTTCATCGGCATCAACTTGTCTGCGAAATGACAACCATCTTTCCTCCTCGGCAGGATCAAAATCGATCACGCCATCTCCGCAGTAATCACAGAATGCTCCACTAATCTCAGTTGTATAGCAATGCTCCCGGTAATACTGATTCGTAGTTTTTTTGCCATCATGCAGTGTTCCAAGGCCACATAAATGACAAGCCTTGCCATTCCATTTACTCACCGTCTCTCTCCTTAAATGAGATCACAAAATATTCCTCATGGCGCTGGAATTCAATTCCCTTCCAGTTACTGTGATAGACATCTTGCCAAATGCGGTTATCGCCATGTGTAGTCATGCTCTTATAAAAATTCTTCCGTGCCAGCTTTTTGATAACCGATAAAGCATCTGCTTGCGACATACCAACTGCACGTATTCCAGCAAGCGCTGTGGCTGTGAGATTCATATCCTGCTCCGTTAGCATCTGGGCATGAATTTCAGACAATAGATAGTGTGGAATACGTTTTTCCATGCGCAGATTATACCCCTATTAGGGGAATTAATCGCATGTTGATTTTTATCGAGCAAGCGCCTCAAAAGATTCATGTATTGTGTGCAACACTTTGTTGCGCATTGAAAATATCTTATTACATATCATTTAGGAATCTGATTTCCTTGCGCTTGTACTGTTCGGTAAAGATCAGCTGGAACATGCTTGGTCAAGCCAAACCGCATGTTCCTCGGCGGTCTCGGCGGTAAACCGGCCTACCGTCAACTTCACACTAAGAGACCTTTACACGGCGTCATGAGCGGTACGAGAATAAGGCAAAAATTTGCGAAAAAGCGGAGTTTACACGGTGTAAATGATCATTTTTCGCAAATTTTTAACGCAATTATCGTGCCGCGCAGTAGCCGTGCAAAGGTCTCGCTAAAGCTGTTGTAACCCGGAACGCGCCCGCAAGGCTTCATAAAGCCGCCCCGGCCCAAGCAGTGTTTCCTTTAAGCCATTCCGTACCCGTTCCGAATCGAGCGCCTGTTTGCTCATGGTGCTGTGCGCCGCCAGGGCGTCCATGATGGCATTCATGAGTTCTTCCGACAGATCGGGCGAATTTGCAAACTGTTCCTTGGAATTATTCGCCGCCTGCTGAACCAGGATGGTTGATTCCAGCAGTTTTCCCTTGATGACATTATTCACGTAGATCAACCGGTCGCTTTCGGTAACATCGCCGTCGAACAGATTATTCACTTTGGCAATAATCTCGTAGAGATACGCTTTTTCTTTTTCCTGCACCGAACCGCTGCCCGAGGCGCTGAGCGGTGTCAGTTTGGGATACTCGCCATGATTGAGCGACAGCGTTCTTTTGCCCTGATGCTTCAGCGTATGGTGGGTGAGTATCACTTTCGAGAGATCGATACCTTCCCGCTCGCGTCCAAATTCCAGCAGCGGCAACAGGCGCTTGTAGAAGATAAAACGTTTCTCGATGGCGGTATTGCCGTAATCGAATATCTGCGACAGAAATGCATACATGCGCTGGTATGCCGTCATGTCATGCTTGAACAAAACCAGTGCATTGAGTTCGTTTTGCGCTGCGTCAACAGCTTTGACATCATCTTTTGTCCTGGCAATTTTCAGCTTTTCCTGCGCAGCCTTGTAGTGATGCAAAAGCCGGGATACCACCGGCTCCAAAGCCGCCGCCAGATCGCTTTGCCGGGATTGCGGATTGAATTCGACTTCGACCACGCGATTCACCTCGAACTCATCGTAATAACCCGCCGCATCCAGTTTCATGCGCAGATCGTACACCCGATGGGGATCGGTCACGCTCGACAGCTCGGCGGTGTCGTAATAGGTTCTGAAGGCGTGCAGAATTTCTTCCGGGTCGTTGACGAAATCCACCACATAAGTGATGTCCTTGCCGGGATGCGCCCGATTCAACCGGGACAGCGTCTGCACCGCCGCGATGCCCGCCAGACGCTTATCGACATACATGCCGCACAGCAGCGGCTGATCAAACCCGGTTTGAAATTTATTGGCGACCAGCAGGATTTGATAGTCGTCCGTGGCAAAGGCTTCGCGAATGTCGCGTTTTCTTAAACCGGGATTCAGCGCGTGACTGGTTTCGGTGAACGGATCGGGGCCGGATTGCGCGTCGCTGACTTCTCCCGAAAAAGCGACCAGCGTCTTGATGCTGTAGCCTTGCGATCGGATATATTGGTTGATGGCCAGTTGCCAGCGCACCGCTTCAAGGCGGCTGGAAACGACCACCATGGCCTTGCCGCGCCCTTCCAGCAAAGGCGCGACAGTGTCACGGAAATGCTCGACGACCACCTGGACTTTCTGGCTGATATTGTAGGGATGCAGCTTGACCCAGCGCATAATGCCTTTGAGGGCTTCGCTGCGCTCCACTTCCTTTTCGTCGAATTCCCTGCCGTCATGCGCCAGCTTGAACGCCAGTTTATACGGCGTGTAGTTCTGCAATACGTCTAAAATAAAGCCTTCCTCGATCGCCTGGCGCATCGAATAGACATGAAACGGTGCGGGCAGATTATCGTCACCGGCGGGTAAATCAGAATGGGGACGGCGGCCAAACAACTCCAGCGTTTTCGCCTTGGGGGTAGCGGTAAACGCCACGTAGCTGATGCCCCCATCCGCGCTATTCGCCGTGCGCGCCGCCATTTGCGCAACCAGCACATCCTCGGTGCTGATTTCGCCGCCGTCATTCAGTTCATCCAGTTCCTGCGCCGACAAAACCGCCTTGAGCTTGGCGGCGGCTTCTCCCGTCTGCGATGAATGCGCTTCGTCGGCAATCACGGCAAAACGCTTGTTCTGCGTTGCGGCCAGTTCCTGCACCGCCTTCAATGCGAAAGGAAACGTCTGAATGGTGCACACCACGATTTTCTTGCCGCTCGACAATGCTGCCGCCAGTTCGCCGCTTTTGCTGACGCCTTCGCCTTTGATAGTCGCCACCACCCCGGCGGTGCGTTCAAAATCGAAAATCGCTTCCTGCAACTGGCTGTCCAGCACATTGCGATCCGACACCACCAGCACCGTATCGAACAGTTTCCGGTGATGCTCGTCATGCAAATCGGCCAGAAAATGCGCCGCCCAGGCAATCGAATTGGTTTTGCCGGAACCGGCGGAATGCTGAATCAGGTATTTGCCACCGGGGCCTTCGGTCAATACTGCCGCTAACAGTTTCCGAGTGGCATCCAGTTGGTGATAACGCGGAAAAATAATGCTTCTGATCTGCTTTTTGTCATCCTTGCGGGTGACCAGATAACGCCCCAGAATTTCCAGCCAGCTATCCCGCGCCCAGACGGCTTCCCACAAGTAAGCGGTACGGTGGCCACCCCGCGCGTTGGGCGGATTGCCCGCCGCGCCCCGATCCCCGCGATTGAACGGCAGGAAAACCGTGTGCGCGCCTTGCAACCGGGTGGTCATGCGCACTTCCCGGCTGCTGACGGCAAAATGCACCAGAGCGCCATTCGGGAAAGACAGCAACGGCTCGGCGGCACTTTGTCCTTTATGCCCCCTGGGATGGGGCAAGCGGTCAAAGCGGTATTGATCGACGGCATCCTCGACCGATTGGGTGAAATCGCTCTTCAGTTCCACCGTCGCGACCGGCAGCCCATTCAAAAACAGCACCAGATCGATGGCATTCTCGTTATGCAACGAATAGCGCACCTGACGCACCACCCGCAGCCGGTTTGCCGCGTAGCGGGTCAGAATATCGGGATTCATCGCCAGAGCCGGTTTGAACTGGGCCAATGCAAGCGGTTGCCGCAACCCGATCATTTCCAGGCCATGACGCAGCACATCCAGTGTGCCGCGCTGATCGAGCGAATCGCGCAGCCGCCGCAACAACACCGCCAGCGCCTGCGCGCCGTGATTCTTCTCCAGCGTTTCCCAGGCGTTGGGTTGCGTGGTCTTGACCCATGCCGCGACATCCGCCGGGAATAAGGCGCTGGCCCGGTCGTAATCCTTGGCATCGCCTGGTTCATAAAGCCAGCCATTCGCGGCCAGATGGTCACATATTTCAGTCTCAAAACTGATTTCGTGATGAAGGCTCACCCGGTCTCCTTTATTTATAGGGCAAACACGCTTGCAGCAGTTCCGGCAAATGCTCAAATTCCGGGTCTTTATGCACCAGCGTCGCTTCCAGTTCCCATGCCGTCGCTGCTATCCAGGCATCGGCGACCGATAGCGGATGCGTTGCTTTAATCGCGGCGGCCCGTTGTAGAATATCGGGGGACTCATGAATCCAGACCATCGGTAAAGCAAGGCAGTCCGCATAGGCTTCACGTCCGGCGGCTTCACCCTCATCTTTCCAAACCCGGTAAAACACTTCCATCAAGGTCATGAAAGAACCATAGCAAAGCGAACCATCGCTTAACAGCGCACTGACCCGGTCTGCTCCCGGTTCATTATCACGCAGGGCCAGTAAAGCAGATGTATCCAGCAAGAAGCCGCTCATTCTTCCCGTTCGCGATCAGCCCTGCGATCTTCCAATAGCCGCTCGACCGCGCCGCCTTTGCCTTTGCCGCGAAAAGCCGCAACCGCCGCTTTGGCTTTTTCGATGTCAACCTGGCTTTGATTGATGGCCAACCGCTTGGTTAACTCATCGTATTCCTGCTGCGAAACCACATAAGCCACCGGACGGCCGCGCCGGGTAATGGTGACCGGCTCGCGTTGCGCCGCATCGATCAGTTCCCCAAAATGGTTCTGGGCTTCGACAGATGTCATGATTCTCATGGTTAAATCCTTCAAATAGCTAATTCAGCCATTATAGGTGTTTTGTTGAGTATGACAATACGGACGATAGAAAAGGGATTTCAGGGCGGAAATCGTTTTGCGGCTTATTCCACTGCCCGTTAATCCGCTACCAGACCGCGCACGTCGATTTTTCCCGTCACGGCGGCGGAAATCAGGGTGGTGCGACGCTCCTTGAGTAACTCGATGGCGCGTTGGGCTTCGGCAATCAAGTTGTTACTCAGCATATTCTGCATAACAACAAACTGTTCTATTTGTCCTCGTTCATTTTCACTAGGTGGCACTGCAATTACCAAATTGGTTAAAGCTTCAATTGTAAGCTTTGGTTGAGCAGAACCAGTAATAAAAGGAACAAGATCAACAGCCTCAATTCTTTGTGTCCAATAATCCAAATATTTATCTACTGGCTTTAAAATGTGTGCGTGATTATTTACCCAATAACGGCCACGCGCAACAAATGCAATCGGTGTTGCACGATTGATAAGATTGGCACCATCTTCAGAAACTAATACTAAATCTTCATCAAAGATATAGTCATCTATTGAATCAATAATTCCTGATGCACCGTAATAAGGAAAGTTTCCTTGTTTATAACTACGCTCTTCTGAACTCAATGGTATTCTGCAACCATCAAGGATGGTAAAGAAATACTTAACCGGACCTACTATCCAATGCACTGGTACTTCGCCCAGCCATTCAATGCCGGAATCCTTCATCGGCGCATCAGGATTCAGCCCTTTGGTCACCGCATGAGAAATAACCGCCTGCCGTTTTTCTTTCAGCAGTTCGATGAACCGTTGCTGCTCGGCAATCAGTTCATCGATTTTGGCGGTTTCGCGGTCGAGGAAGGTAGAAATAGTTTGTTGTTCCTCAACCGGCGGCAAAGTGACGACGAGATTCTCAATAACTCCCATACCGATATTTTGCTGTGTCCCGAAACTCCAATTCAAGGTAACAGCCTCCTGAAAATTCCTTGAACGCATGAAATTAAGAATAAAACGGGGTGTTGCCAAGTTACCGCACCTAATTGCGGCCAGCGGTGACCAAATATTAAAATCATCAATTGTTTCTACAATTGCTGTAATACCTGTAGTTGCTCCTGATTTGACCATATAGATATCACCAATTTGAGGGCGATACTTTTGAGAGTATCTTGTGTGGTCTGCTTCTGATATAAATCCACGGATTTTTTTAAAATTTATACTGCCTGAAGCAACAGCCTCTGCCGAAACAAACGGAATACCCTCATCAAGAAAATTAGGTGTTTCATGTGGACCATCTGTAATGGGGGTAGAAACAATATGTTTTAGTGGGTAGATTCTCCAATGCTCCGGCACCTCGCCCAACCATGCCACATCACTGTCTTTATAGCGCTCGTAACGCGGAAAACTCACGATACCTCCTTCCACAGCGAAAGGCTTTGCCATCCTGCCGGAAAACCCATCATGTCAACCGATGCCTGTTGGCATGAATTGATCAGCGCGATCAATTTGTTGCGCCAGAGCGATTCCGGACTGATGCAGCGTAATAAAAAAGCGAGCATCACAAGGGTATTGTAGAGCTGTCCGTGCGCGCGCGCATCGTGATTGAACTCCTTCATCAACGCCACTGGTCTCCTGGGCAGGCGCATTTTCATCGTCAGACGGCGATTCCAGATACGTCCATGATGCGCGCAATGATTGCGGACGATGGTCAGGTGATGCAGAAATGACACCAGTACTTTTTCATCCAGTTGGTAGGTATTGGCGATGGCCTGCCGATCGTGCGGCTTGCGCAGATTTTTTATCCACCGCGACAGATGTCCAATGGTCATCAATTCACAAGACACCCAGATGGGCGGTGTAGCCAGATGGTTGTAGCGTTCCTGATAATGCTTGGCGAAGGTTTCGTGGCTGCGTTGAAATTCGGTATTCAACTCTTCGCATCCCCGCTTCCATAATTCGTGATCTTGAAACAGGGAACTATCGTGGTGTGCAAAAGCGCCATAATTGAGGGAGAGGTAATTCGCCCATCGGGCGCGTAATGAAATTTCCACGCGCTCGATCGCGTCCAATAACAGCAGGCGTAATGTCCGGTCAAACTGATAGATCGCAATGATATCGATAAACCGGGTGCCGGGCTGGAAGCGATGATCGCCTTTTTGATTGGGTATTTCGTAGGGGAGCCAATAAGCGCGCAACCGGTAATAATTGATGTGCGTCAGATAGTGCGTGGCCTCATCATCATTCGAGATTTCCATCCCACGCTGCTTGAGCAGTTTGACCTGATCGGCCACTGATAGGGGCGGTTTGGCGAAAGTCATGCGTTCACGGCCCCACAAAAAAGTAACCCGCTTGGTGCGCATCGTTGAGAGGCGTAGCGGGTGTTGTTAGGTCGAATTATCGGCTGATTGGCAAAAAAACTCAAGGATTTTTTACCCCTTGCTTTACCCCTTAAGCTGCTATAGCCGCAATAACCGATCGTATCGGTCATGCCGACAACCCTTTAATCATCGCCAGTATGCGGTCGGTGCATTGCTTCAGCTCCGCATCGATTTCAGCCAGTGGACGGGGTGGCTCGAACACGTAGAAATACCGATTGAACGGGATTTCATAACCCACTTTGGTCTTGTCATGATCGATCCAGGCATCGGGCACATGCGGCAGGACTTCACGCTGGAAATAGTCTTCCACGGCTTCATTCAAAGGTACGTTCTCGGTATCGCGCAGGCTGGCGTCCGGTTGCGGTTTGCCTTTCTGCTTGCCTTTGGCGGTCAGCACGATTTGTCCGCTTTCGTCGCGCAATGGCCGTTCCACGGTTATGGTACGATAACCGAAGTCAGTATTTTTGAAGATACGTGAAATCGGTTTCTTGCCATTATTGTCCTGGCTGGCTTCGATGAATTGTCCGAACAGGCGGGTGATTTCAGCGATATGGTCATCGGATAGTTCCTTGCGTTTGGAGCCGAGGCTTTTGCGCATTTTCTGCCAGTAGCTTGAGGCATCGATCAATTGAACCAGTCCTTTGCGGTGTTCCGGCTTGCGGTTGGACAGTATCCACACATACGTGGAAATGCCGGTGTTATAGAACATGTCCGTTGGCAGGCCGATAATGGCTTCCAGCAGATCGTTTTCCAGCACATAGCGGCGGATTTCGCTTTCCCCCGAACCCGCTGCGCCGGTAAACAGCGGCGAACCGTTCAAAACGATGCCGAAGCGGCTGCCGCCATCGACGGCGGGACGCATTTTACTGATCAAGTGCAGCAGGAACAGCAGCGAACCGTCCGATACGCGCGGCAGACCGGGACCGAAACGGCCGCTGTAGCCTTGCGTTTCATGTTCCCTGCGGATTTCCTTTTCAACTTTTTTCCATTCCACGCCAAACGGCGGATTGGACAGCATATAGTCGAATTTCCGATGCAGGTGGCCGTCATCCGAGAACGTATTGCCAAACGTGATATTGGCGACATCCTGCCCTTTGATGAGCATGTCGGCTTTGCAGATCGCATACGATTCCGGGTTGAGTTCCTGGCCAAACATGGTCAGGCGAGCATCAGGATTGTGCTCATGCAGGTATTCCCCCGCCACCGACAGCATGCCGCCGGTACCCGCTGTCGGATCGTAGATGGTGCGCACCACGCCGGGTTTGGCCAGCACATCGTCATCCTCGATGAACAGCAGATTGACCATGAGGCGGATGACCTCACGCGGGGTGAAGTGTTCACCGGCGGTTTCATTGGAAATCTCGGCAAACTTGCGGATCAGCTCCTCGAAAACCAGCCCCATCTGGCTGTTGCTGACTTGATCCGGGTGCAAATCCACGTTCGCAAAGCGTTCGGTCACCTGATACAGCAATCCGGCTTTGGCGAGCCGTTCAACCTGGGTATAAAAGTCAAACCGCTCGAAAATATCCCGCACCGCAGCAGAAAACCCCTGAATATAGGCGAACAGGTTTTCCCTGATGTGATCCTGATCGCCCATGAGTTTTTTCATGTCCAGCGGCGAGATGTTGTAAAAACTCTGCCCCGCCTTGCGCAACAGAAAAGGTTCCGGGTTGATATCGGCTTTCAGTTTATCGGCCTGTTCGGCCAGCACCGCTGCCTTGGTGGATTCCAGTACACAGTCCAGGCGGCGTAATACCGTGAATGGCAAAATCACCTTGCCGTATTCCGATTGTTTGTAATCGCCACGCAACAGATCGGCGACCGACCAGATAAAGGCAGAGAGGGATTGATGATTCATGCGTCCTTGTTCCGGGCATCTCGAAAAACCCGGATTTTGTCACAACGCTTTGTTACCCGCAAAAAATGTTTCCTCACTATGAATCCTGCCGGCGTCTCAGACACTGCAAGGTTTGTATCTATTCAGCCTTGTTTGACAAGGCGTTTGATTATTCTGTCATTTCGAGCGGCAGCGAGAAATCTTGAGCGGTTATTAACACTCCCAAAACCCAGGATTCCTCGCGTTGCTCGGAATGACAAAGTGCGCTGAATAGTTACCAAAGTTTTAAATTAAGCAAAGTGCATTCATCGCTGAACTGCCTGTTCAGCACAACACGCTCACCATGCAACACAAAAACCCGAGTACGCAAAGGATGGCTCGCGAATAGGTGAATGATGTCATCATGAATATGATTTAATAGCATAAATCATTGATAAGCAGGGGTTGATGAATGAAAAAACCGCCCGGAAACAAAATCTCTGCCAGCGTTTATGGCCATGTTCTTTTTCTTGTACTGATGGCCGTTTTGCATGCGCAAACGCGGCTGCACGCGCAGACAACGGCGATTACAGCGGATGTCAATGCGATTATCGCCACATTCCAGCTGGATGAAGAACAGATCGCCGAGCTGGATCAAGGCGAGATCGTATCGTTTGACGTTGCGGAAGCGACGCAAAAGGAACTCGCGCTGGGATTGGCCATGTATCTCGCCGCTCCGCCCGCGAAGCTGGTTGAATTTTTCAAAAATGGTGATTTGGCAATGATCGATCCGGATGTTCGGCAATATGGCGCAATAGCACCGGAATCCGCCAGCAGCGCCTTCACCGGTTTTGTTTTTTCACCTGACCAGATTGATGAAGTGAATGATTTGCTCAACGCGGAAGCCGATGACCAGTTCAACCTGTCCGCAGCTGAAATCAGAAAATTCGCGGCATTGCGGAAAAACCACCCTGTCGATGATGACACGGCGCTGGCCGCACTCGTATCGCAACAGTATCAGCAACTGCTTTTACAACGCTGGCAGGCCTATCGCGAGAAAGGATTAAACGGCATCGCGCCCTATGCGCGTGCGGATGGCGAATCCAGTCCGGCGGAAGAATTGCGTCAGGCCGCGTTGAGCAGCAAACTGCTGGCGCACTTCTCACCCAACTTAGCCACTGCCTGGCTCAATTACCCGGCGCCACTGCCCGCCGGTACGCTGGAACATTTTTTCTGGCTCAACAACCTGGTCGATGACCGGCCAACGGCTATTCTGAGCCACCGCATCATGCTGACCTCGGATACAGCTTCGGTTATAGTCACAAGGCAGTTTTATGTCGGGCATTCTTACAATTCCAGTCACCTGATCGTCGGCTGCCTGCCCTATCGCGACGGTTCAGTGATCTTTTACACGCATCGCACATCGACAGACCAGATTACCGGACTGGGTCATGCGTTAAAAAGAAGCATTGGCAGGGAGCACAAGAAAGAACGGATGACTCAGAATCTTGAAGGACTGCGCGCTGCGGTGGGTGCATTATAAAAACGTTCGCATGGCAGGAGTCGATAGCAGGCCCGGTTAGTCCGCTTGTCAACCTGCACACACAGGGCATGTTGAGAATGCATTGGTTCTGGCGTTATTTACCGGCACTTCCGGCAAGAATCTGGCTAAAACCCTCATCGATATTGATTTTGGTTGCATTGGCCAGATGATTGTAGAAGACGGCCATGCCCGACATGGCGATTATTTCCATAATCTCCTCTTCGTCAAAGCCATGTCCTTTCAGCGTCTGAAAGTCCTGCTCACTGGAAGCATGCGAATCCTTCGCCAGTCTGACGGCAAAATCGATTGCCGCTTTGTCTTGCGCTCCATCCGCTTCCTCAATGGTATGATGCTCAATCAAATGCTTTATTTGCGCTGCCGATACGCCAATATTCAAACAAAACGCATGGTGCGCAGCCTCACAGTAATGACAGTTTTTCAGTGAGGAAATGGCTACAAAAATCATTTCCTTGAGACGCCTGCCAACCCGTCCGCGCGTTAAAATATGATTCATCACAGGCCAGATGCCTTTTAGTGACTCCGGTGAAGCTGCCCATACACGAAAAAAATGTGGTGTAAAAGGCGCTTTCAATGCTGTTTTGATTTTGTTAAAAGTCGCGTCGATTTCAGGCGTTACCGGCGCATTTTCGATAATCCGGCTGATTGTTCCCATTGACAAAATTCCTTATGAAATTAATAAAATTCAGTTTTTAGCAGGCTTCCGGAGGCATTGAAAAGAATAGATTATTTCTATTGCCATCGAAATGGTGACAACAGCAACAGATTACTTATAGCCATCCCTCTGGAACACTGCTTTGAGGCGGAACAGACTTGTACAGCACACAGTGTTTTTCCGCGATATTCAACCGCTGGCGTTCCACGACAATTTCAGCAACTGCGTATGTAGTCATCAGTTTGCCATCGGTTTCTGGTTTTGTCTGTTGTCGGTATAACATCCGTAAAAAAAATCCAGACCCGGATTAAGACCCATCAGTTCGGTAGGATGTGCCGACCGCAAGGAGGCGCATCGGTTGTATCATTCAAGTCCCTCGATATCATAACCTTCATGACTTCCCCAATTCCCGGAAAAGGGTAACGCTATTTTGTGTATTCAAATGCGCCACGAAGTAAATCGATTTTCTCGACTAATAGCCGGTTGTACTTGCGTTCGGCAAAATTGACCGTAAAAAAAACCAGGAACCCCAGACAATACAGGCACGCCGGTATTCTGTCATTTCGCTTGTTTTTCTGTTTTTAAACTACTGCTTGATTGATGTGCCTCCGCTCACCCTACCGGGCTTTATCATAAGGAGAATGAGATGCAACATGAATTTCCCCAGCCTTTTGCTCAGCAGTATGACGAGTAAGGTTAGACTGGATGCGATATTGAAAGACCTGACCCCGTCTTTGTGAATGCGCCAGTGACCGGCCCGCAGCTTTTAGAAGTTTGCGAAAACCTGTTAACGTCTCCGGCTGGATTTTATCTACGATCCTCTTTGCAAAAAGCAGGGTTCATCATATACAGTTGCACGGTAGACTGTCGTCGGGTATCGGGTATCGGGTATCAGCGAATACAACGCACAACCACCGGCAAATTCAATGTTGCCCAGATTTGATCTGCCGTCAATACGCTTGCATTCATTCTGAGACCGACACTTAAACAAGCACGATCTCCCAGTGACAAGCCGGCCTGACGGGTTTGTTGCCAGAGCTGCGCGGCGAGTTCGGCTTCTTCTGTGGAAAAGGGCAGTATTCTCAATCCCAGCGCTTCCAGGTCCTCTCGCATCCCGTTGATATCGACACCCGCCGCTATCGTTTTTTGTACCACCTCAGACCAATTAACACTGCAAATGACGGCTTCCGGCAAAACCGCTTCCACTTGATTATTTCCCGGTTCATTTTGCAAAAAACTCAGCAAAGCCGATGCATCAAGAATGACCGTCATTCCTTAATTTCCCGTTTTGCTTCCTCCCGCCGCTCTGCAATCAATTCTTCAGCCAGGCTGGCGCCTGGCGGCAACTGGGCGAAACGATTCTTGAGACGCCGCTTGATTGTCTCCGCTTTTTCCAAAATCAAGCGGCCATCTTCCATACGAGCAATCAGACTATCCCCGGATTCAAATCCGAGCGAATGCCTGAGCGGCGCAGGAATGACCAACCGGCCCTGAGGATCAAGTCGCACTTCGGTTTGTGTTATCAATTTTGGCATAATGGAAAAAATTATGGCACGATTTCAATTGATGTGCCAAGGAGAATCATCACACCTGCAAACCGGGTCAGAATTGTATTCTGGCAGCGCTTCGCGCCTTGATCGATTATTCATGCTTGAATCTGTTCGCATAACCCGCAAAAGCCCGATTACGCAAAGCTAATCGGACCTACGCGGATTGTTACTGCGCCGGCTTTGACGGCATCATCCGCCATTTCCAGCTTTCCAGCCACTTCGCTGACCCAAATGCAAAATGGGTGTTTATAGTCGGCCAGCTCAATACGCATAAATCGGCTTCATTGGTGAAATACGTGGTTGAACTGTGCGGGACAAAAACACCCCTTGGTGAAAAAGGTCAATCTGGCATTTTAGAGAATATGGCCTCGCGGCGGCTTTTTTGCAGTGCCCTGAGCATCGTGTTCGTTTTGTCTATACGCCAAAACATTGTTCATGGCTGAACGTTGAGATTTGGTTCGGGATTTTAAGTCGCCGATTGCTCAAACGCGGTAGCTTTCCTTCCATTGAGGCACTGAATCAACGTATTCACGCGTTTATTGACTTTTTTAATGAAACATTGGCAAACCTTTGCTTGTGTAAATTACCGAAGGTATTTCGGGTATGTTTGCGCATCATTTATTGACTCTGAGATTAGCCAGGTCATTAGCGGCGAATTCGTCATGATACTGTTCTTCCAATGTGTACAATAAGTGGATTCTTTCTTCTGGTGACATTTTTTTGAATGCGTCATTTCCTACTTTTTCTTTGGCATCTCTCATAGCAAGTTCTAATACTAACTCGTCCCAGAATGTTGCATTATTATAGGTATCAATGATCTCGTGAGTTCCTCCGGTATCTTCGTATTCTCGCGTTTCATAGTATTTATTGGATGCTTTGTCAGCTTCTATTAAATTTTCATAACCCATCTCTTTAGCATAGGAGTAGAATTTCTGAATTACGTCTTGATACTTCTCTTTTTCAGGTGCTTCCTGATCGTCATGCGCCGTTAACATCCAGTCTCCTAGATAGAGAATATCGAGTAACAGTCTGTATTCTTTTTTTGTGATATTTATTTTCATATTGAATTTTTCCTTAAAACCAAAGAAGAATGTTTTCCTTAAAACCAAAGAAGAATGATCATTTTGTTGAGGCAGGGGATTGACTGCAACGACGAAAGACAGATTCTGGTCGAGCGTCAAATTCAGGGTAGTGCTCCAAGATGGCCAATTATTCCACTGTAGCAATTAAAATGGATTTCGTTGCTGAGCGGTATGCTTGACATGCAAAATCTGGATAATGTCTTCTTGTATGCGATAAATGACGCGGTAATTCCCGAAAATAAGATTTCTTATCTGGAAATCATAGAACCGGTCTTCATATGCGATAGGACAGCTATCAGGGAAATCTTTTAGTGCGTGTATTTTGTCATGGATAGCAAAATACCACTTTACCGCATTATTCGGAGAATCATCGGCAATATAAAGATAAATATCTTCTATTTCTTTTGCTGCTTCTGGCGCGATATTAATCTTGTACCGAATCACGCTTTAAACCATGCTTCTTTTCAAATTCCTTAAAGAACTCATTGACGGAAATGCCTTTGCCCTCGTCATGAGATTTGGCTGCACGTGCTATTTTTTCCAGTGAATCTAATAGCTCAACCATTTTTTCATAGGCTTTGGCATCCTGGATAACGATTTCAGCTTTACCGTTTACCGTCAGGATTTCAGGTAATCCGGTCATTTTTAACCGTTTGATATGCTCGGCAGGTTTGCGACTAAAATCCGAAACGGGGTGTATGGCATCCATTTTGAACATGACAGATAGACTGATAATTAACAGAGAATTATCAGTCTATGGCATTGCTGTGCAGAAGGCAATCTTTTTGATAAAACTTCGCCATAGCAACATAAGGGGTCTTGATATCCAGCAAAAATTTATTCCGCGCGATATTGAAATCCGGAAATGGGCAATGGCAAGATCGTTAAGAACCGGATTGGCTGGTGGCTTGTGCCATTTGATTGCCCGAGCAACCGCAAGGAGAGAATTTATCTGGATGACGGCTGTATTCATTATCGATCATGTCTATAAATCACTGCCTGATATAAGTTCAACCTAGAAACCTCAGTTCACCGTTATCCACGATGACTAACGGTATGAATAAATGGAACAACCTGAACAGGCGAGGCAGACCGGATAGGCGAAGCGCAATCCCGTATCAAGGTATAGACCGAAAGCCCGATTCACAAAACCAATCGGACCTACGCAGATTATTCAGTACCGGCTACTGCACCGATTTTGACGCATCATCCGCCATCTCCAGCTTTCCGGCCACTTCGCTGGTCCAGGTGGCGTTAAAGGGCAGCGTGTTCTGGACATGCACAGCCTGTTCAAGATAAGCCGTCAGCGTCATTTTCTGCTGCGTGACGGGGATCGGGGTTGCGCGGGGGTATTGAACGACTTCATCCAGCAACGCCGTGTTGATTTCAGCATGAGGCCGCGCATTGATCTGCGCCTTGATCACGGCGCGCGCGGCTTTCAGCAGGACGCTCAGGCGCTGGCCGTGGTTGCGTTTGTCGTCTTCGAGTATCGGATAGGTTTGCAGATACAGCGCATCGCCGCGCCAGCCGAACAGGCGGGGCTGATTCACCACCCGCACCGGCGTGCCGACCGGCACATGCTGAAAAATACTGGCGATGTCTTCCGGATACATGCGGATACAGCCGAAGCTGCCGCGCATGCCGATACTCGGCGGTTTGTTGGTGCCGTGAATCGCATACGCCGGCCAGCCAAGCCGCATGACATGCGTGCCCATTGGATTGTCGGGGCCGGGCGGCACCACGGCGGGCAGCGGATTGCCATTGCGCGCATATTCCTTGTGGATGGACGGCGTCGGTATCCAGACCGGATTCTCGGTCTTGGCGGTAATCCGGGTCACGCCTTCGGGGGTTTTCCAGTTCAGGCGGCCAATGCCGACCGGATGCGTGATCACGCGTTGCAGCTCGCCCTGCTTTGCAGGCGGGTAATAAAACAGGCGCATTGCGGCGAGGTTGATCACGATGCCTTCGCGCGGCGCATCGGGTAAAACGAACTGGGTGGGTATGACGATGCGCGCGCCCTCCCCCGGCAACCAGGGATCGATATCCGGATTGGCGCTGACGATCTCTTCATACCCCAGATTGAATCGCCGGGCAATATCGGAAAGCGTATCCTCATATTCGGCGGTGATGACCTGTATCTCTCCAACCACATCATCACGAAAAGCATCGATACTGAACTCATGACTGGCGAGCGGAATCGGCAGTGCATTGACGACCGGAGGCGGTGTTGCCGGTGATTGCATCATCAGAGACTGGCAACCGCCGAGCAGGAAAACAATCGACAAAAGACCGCAGAAGAGAATGCTGCGTGGTGATAAGATAACCATCTTGTTGTGTAATAGTTGATCAATTGCATGACAATCTACAGACTTAACCCCAGCGCCTCAACACTTTCGGGGCGATGCAGGCAATAACTGCAACTAAAATACAACAGTACACAATTTCGTTACAGACAAATAACCATCATGGCAAAAATTGGATTCATCGGCCTGGGTATTATGGGCAAACCGATGGCCGGTCATTTAATACGCGGCGGTCATTCGCTTTTTCTTCATTCTCGCAGCGGCGTACCGGATGAACTTGCCGCGCTGGGCGGCGCGGTTTGCGAAACGCCGCGGGAGGTGGCGCGGCAGGCGGAAATGATTATAACCATGGTGCCGGACACGCCGGATGTGGAAAAAGTGCTGTTCGGCGAGAATGGCGTTGCTTCCGGTTTGCCGCAGTCTGTCACTGGCTCCGGGCAGCGCCGCATTGTCATTGACATGAGCACGATCTCGCCGCAGGCGACGCAAGCATTTGCCGCCAGAATCCATGCGCTCGGTCATGACTATGTCGATGCGCCGGTTTCCGGCGGCGATATCGGCGCGCAGAATGCGTCGCTGACCATTATGGTGGGCGCGGAAGCGGCGGTGTTCGAAAAAGTGAAGCCAATTTTTGAATTGATAGGGAAGCAGGTCACTTTGATCGGTGGAAACGGCGCGGGCCAGATCTGCAAAATCGCCAACCAGATTATCGTCTCGCTCACCATTGAGGCGGTTGCCGAAGCGCTGCTCTATGTCTCCAAGGCAGGCGCTGATCCGCAGAAAGTGCGTGAGGCGCTGATGGGCGGCTTCGCCGCTTCACGCGTACTGGAAGTGCACGGCGAGCGCATGATCAACCGCCGCTTTGATCCGGGATTCAAAATCGCGTTGCATCAGAAGGATCTGAATATCGTGCTGTCAAGCGCATCCGCGCTGGGTGTCAGCCTGCCCAACACTGCGGCGGTACGCGAATTATTCAATGCCTGTATCGCGCATGGCGGCGCAAAATGGGATAATTCGGCCATCGTCACCATGCTGGAAAAACTCGCGAACCATGAAATACGCAAGCATTCGGAATAAAACACAGAGGATTATCGATGTCCACCGCGTCTGAATTAATCAACCAGCTGCGCGCCTTTTTGCCGCCTGACGCCGTGCTGCATGACACGGAAGATCTCAAACCCTATGAATGCGATGGTCTGTCCGCATACCGGCAGACGCCGATGATCGTTGTGCTGCCGCAGACCGAGCAGCAGATTATCCAGGTTTTGCAGCTCTGCCATAAAACACACACGCCGGTTGTCGCGCGTGGCGCGGGAACAGGACTTTCCGGCGGCGCTTTGCCGCATGACGCGGGCATTTTGATGTCGCTGGCCAAATTAAACCGCATTCTGGAAATCGACCCGCTGGCGCGCAGCGCGCGCGTGCAGCCCGGCGTCAGGAATCTCGCCATCAGCGATGCCGCCAGGCCTTACGGACTTTATTACGCGCCCGATCCCTCATCGCAGATCGCCTGTTCAATCGGCGGCAATGTGGCGGAAAATTCCGGCGGCGTGCATTGCCTGAAGTACGGTCTGACGGTGCACAATATTCTCAAGCTGCGCGTTCTGACCATCGAAGGCGAGCTGCTGGAAATCGGCGGCAAAGCGCTCGACAGCGCCGGTTTCGATCTGCTGGCGCTGATGACCGGCAGCGAAGGCATGCTGGGCATCGTAACCGAAATCACGGTAAAACTGATTCCCGTTCCGGAAAAAGCGCAACTGGTCATGGCGGCTTTCGATGATATTCAAAGCGCGGGCAATGCCGTAGCCAACGTCATTGCCGCCGGCATCATCCCGGCAGGCATGGAATTGATGGACAAAATCACCATCCATGCCGTCGAGGCATTTCTGCACGCCGGTTACGACCTGAACGCCGAGGCGATACTGTTGTGCGAATCAGACGGTACGGCCGAGGAAGTCGCCGATGAAATCGATCGCATCAACACCATCATGAAAAGCAGCGGCGCTACCGGCATCCGCACTTCGCGCAGCGAAGCCGAACGGCTCAGTTTCTGGGCCGGGCGCAAAGCCGCATTCCCCGCCGCCGGGCGGGTATCGCCGGATTACTATTGCATGGATGGCACCATTCCGCGCAAACACCTGGGACAGGTTCTGAGCGGCATCGAGACTTTATCCGAACACTACGGCCTGCGCTGCATGAATGTGTTTCACGCCGGCGACGGCAATCTGCATCCGCTGATTCTTTACGACGCTAATACGCCGGGCGAGCTGAAAAAGACCGAGGAATTTGGCGGCAAAATTCTGGAAATGTGCATTCAGGCCGGTGGCACGATCACCGGCGAGCACGGCGTGGGCATGGAAAAAATCAATCAGATGTGCTTGCAATTCAAGACGGATGAGCTGCAAATTTTTCATGGCGTAAAAGCGGCTTTTGATCCGCAAAACCTGCTCAATCCCGGCAAAGCCGTGCCGACGCTGCATCGCTGCGCGGAATTCGGCGCCATGCATGTCCACGGCGGTTCGGAAAAATTTCCCGATTTGCCGCGTTTCTAAAGTATCTTTCTTATAGCTTATATTCGGTCAACTGATTTCCCATGCAAGCCATTATCGATCAAATCACCGCAACCCTGCGCTCCGCCGCTGAGCGCGGTCAAGCGCTGCATATCCAGGGCGGCGGCAGCAAAGCCTTTTACGGCCATCCGCGCGCCGAGTCAGCGGAATCGCTGGATATCACACCGTATCAGGGCATTGTCAACTACGAACCGACCGAGCTGGTGATCACCGCGCGCGCCGGAACGCGATTATCCGAAATTGAATCGATACTGCGTGAACACGGCCAGATGCTCGCATTCGAGCCGCCGCATTTCGCCAGCACCGCGACACTGGGTGGCTGTGTCGCTGCGGGATTATCCGGCCCGCGGCGCGCAGCAGCGGGGGCTGTGCGGGATTTCGTGCTGGGTGTGCGCATGCTCGACGGCACGGGCCGCGATTTGCATTTTGGCGGACAGGTGATGAAAAATGTCGCCGGCTACGATGTCTCGCGGCTAGTGGCAGGCTGCATGGGCACGCTGGGCGTGTTGCTCGAAGTGTCACTCAAGGTGCTGCCGTTACCGGCGGCGGAGAAAACGATAAGCCTGGAAATGAATGCCGCGCAAGCGATCAAACAGATGAACCAGTGGGCGGGAAAACCGCTGCCGATCTCGGCGACCTGCCATGTTGACGGACAACTTTACATCCGGCTATCCGGCGCAGAAACGGCCATACATGCCGCCCAAACGCAGCTGGGCGGTGAATCCCGCGCGGATGATGAGACATTCTGGCAGTCCCTGCGGGAGCAGACGCACCCGTTTTTCAAGCCAGCAGCATCGCTCTGGCGTTTGTCGGTCAAATCCACCGCACCTGAATACCATTTGCCCGGAAAACAATTGCTGGAATGGAACGGCGCATTGCGCTGGCTGGTCTGTCAGCATGACACGAACAATGAAGACAGCGATAGCGCAGCGCATGTTATACGCGAAGCAGCCACAGCGGCTGGCGGGCATGCGACGCTTTTCCGCGGCCAGCATCACACGACACCCGTTTTCCATCCGTTAACGCCGGCGCTGCTGAGCCTTCACCGGCGACTGAAACAACAATTTGACCCGGCGGGGATACTGAATCCCGGCAGGCTTTATCCGGAATTTTAAGACTATCATGCAAACCCGACTCGCCGATTTCATTAAAAATTCACCGCAAGGAAAAGAAGCGGATGCCATTTTGCGCAGTTGCGTGCACTGCGGATTCTGCCTAGCCACCTGCCCGACCTATCAACTGCTTGGCGACGAGCTTGACAGTCCGCGCGGCCGCATTTATCTGATGAAACAGATGCTCGAAGGCCAGCCTGTCACCCAAAAAACCCAGTTGCATCTGGATCGCTGCCTGACCTGCCGCGCGTGCGAATCCACTTGTCCTTCCGGGGTACGCTATGCCGAACTGGTGGACATCAGCCGGAATCTGATCGAGCAGCAGGTCGAACGCCCTGCCGGGAAAAAACTGATACGCTATCTGCTGCGCAAGATTCTGCCGAATCCCGTTTTCTTCAAGCCACTGATACGCGCCGGCCAATTCGTTCGGCCCGTGCTGCCTGCCAGCCTGAAAAAATCCGTTCCACCCGCAGTCCGGGTAAAACCGCACTGGCCGGCAGCACGGCATGCGCGAAAAATCCTGGTGCTCGATGGCTGCGTTCAACCGACATTCGCGCCCAATATCAATGCCGCTGCCGCACGTGTGCTGGATGCAATCGGCATTTCGTTGATCACCTCGGCGCAGGCCGGATGCTGCGGCGCAATTGCCTACCACTTGAACGCGCAGACGGAAGGCATGGATGCCATGCGCAAAAATATCGACGCCTGGTGGCCGCTGATCGAAAAAAATACGGTGGAGTATATCGCCATGACCGCCAGCGGCTGCGGTGCAACGGTTCGGGAATACGGCCCTATTCTGCATCATGATCCGGCTTACGCGGAGAAAGCGGCGCGGATTTCGGGTATGACGCGCGACATCAGCGAAATCCTCGCTGAGGAACAAGACAAGCTGCGCCAGGTTCTGGACGATCGCAAAGAAAATTCAACGCCCGCCCGGCTTGCTTTTCATTCTCCATGCACATTGCAGCATGGCCAGCAGATTCGCGGCAAAGCCGAACACATCTTGCAAGCCGCCGGTTTCGAACTCACCGCCGTGCCCGATGCGCACTTGTGCTGCGGCTCCGCAGGCACGTATTCCATCCTGCAACCAGACCTCTCGCAACAATTGCTGAACAACAAGGTGAGCGCACTGGAATCAGGCCGCCCCCAGTGTATCGCCACCGCCAATATCGGTTGCCTGATGCATCTGCAAAACGGCACCGCGCTGCCTGTCAAACACTGGATTGAGCTCATCGACGAGCGATTGTCGCAACGCCATCAATAATAACGATGGCGTAATGTGCACTTGAGCCATAGAACCTGAGCCACGAGCTGAGGTTTTCAGCATAAACAACCACTCTCCACGGACAAGTATCTGTCAGTTCCCGGAAAGTTTTACTCAATTTCACAGCATTTTGGACGATTTGTACAGTTGCTACGGGCATACGGGCATTAAGCAAAAATTATTCCGGCAGTTATTTTAAAAACTTTGTTTATTATCAATGCATTATTCAGGAATTCATAATTAAATGGTAACTTTTCAGCCTTATTTGACAAGGCGTTTGATTATGCTGTCATTTCGAGCGGCAGCGAGAAATCTTGAGCGTTTATTAATGCGCACAAAACCCAGGATTCCTCGCGTTGCTCGGAATGACAAAGTGCGCTGAATAGTTACATTAAATGTCAATCATTTTAACGCCCATTATTGCATTTCTGACATCCCGACAGACTACTGAAAGGCGTTTTTTAAAGCCCTGATTCGGGTTAGAACCGGATTCCTGGCAGATTCTGTCGCATTGAAAATAAATTGTTTTTTGGTTTTTTGGAGAAAATTGGAATGGCTGTTACGAATCAGCATCCGCATACTGCGGCTTCGCTTGAGGTACAGATCCGGCAAGCGTCTAAGCTTCGCGTTTTATTGATCGAGGACAATGCATTTGACGCCGAAATACTCATGACCCTGATGGCGCAAACCTGCTATGCGGAAGCTGAAGTCATCTGTCATGCGTCAATCGCAGGAGCGCTGGAAATTTTATCCAAGGAACATTTGGATATCATCATACTGGATTTGTCCCTCAAGGATAGCGAGGTATCTGAAACACTGAGCCGTCTAAAGGAACTAACCGTTTTTGCGCCGGTTATTATCAGCTCATCGCTGGATGACAAAAAAACCATACGAAAAATCATCAGCCTGGGCGCTGAAGATTGTTTGCCCAAGCGTGATTTGAGCAGCGCACTGCTCGAGCGGGTGGTGACCTATGCCATCGACCGCTGGCGCTTGGCGCGGGATTTGCACAAAACCAACGAGCGCCTGACCAATATTCTTGGTGGCACAGGCATCGGAACATGGGAATGGCATGTTCCAACGGGGGCGATGATTATCGATGAAGATTTCGCCAGGATTCTGGGCTATTCGCTTGCAGCGCTTTTGCCTTTTACCCGCGATAAATGGATAGATTGCATCCATCCCGAAGACCGCGGGCGAGCAAACGAATTACTGACTCGTAATTTTACGGTAGACAATCAATATTACGATTGTGAAATGCGGGTACGGCACAAAAGCGGTCAATGGATCTGGGCATTATCCCGCGGCAAATTGATCAGCCACATTCACCACAATCAGCCGGAATGGATAGTCGGCACGTTACTGAACATCACACAGTGCAAACAAAACGAGGAGTCATTACGCATCATTCAGTTGGTATACCAGAATACCAGCGAAGCCATAATGATTACTGACCGCAACGCCTGCATCATTGACGTCAATCCCGCCTTTACCCGATTAACCGGTTACACCCTGGACGAAATCTCGGGCGAAAATCCAAAGATATTGAGTTCCGGGAAACAGGACAAGCGGTTCTACGAACAAATGTGGAAAGCGCTCACGGATTCCGGTACATGGACAGGAGAAATTTGGAACCGGAAAAAAAATGGCGAGGAATATCTCGAACGGTTAACCATTAACACCATTTATCATCCCGACAATACCGTGCAATACCGGGTTGCGCAGTTCTCCGATATCACCGAAAAAAAATTCGCGGATTCACTGATCTGGTCTCATGCCAATTTTGACGCATTGACCAATCTGCCCAACCGCCGCCTGTTCGCGGACCGCCTGAATCAGGCCATACAGAATGCGGAACGAAACCATTTTCAAGTCGCGCTATTCCTGATTGATCTGGATCATTTCAAGGAAATTAACGATACGCTCGGGCATCACATTGGCGATGCGCTTTTGATAGAAGTTGCAAAACGGATTAAAGGCTGTCTGCGCAAATCGGATACCGTCGCCCGGCTGGGTGGCGATGAATTCACCGTCATTCTCACGCAACTCAAGTCGCTGACCACTGCCGAGCAAATTGCGCAAAACATTATTGACGCCCTGGCCATACCATTGCATATCGAGCGTGAAAAAATCAATACTTCCGCCAGCATTGGCATTACTTTGTGTCCCGATGATGGCAACACGATGACCGAATTGCTGAAAAATGCCGATCAGGCGATGTACGCGGTGAAACGGAATGGACGCAGCGGATACAGCTTTTTTACGCCCGAAATGCAAGAAACCGCGATTGAACACAGGAAACTTTCAATGATGTTGCGCGAAGCGCTTTCCAACAACCAGTTTACGGTTTTTTTTCAACCTATCATGGAACTGCACAGCGGAAAAATTCGCAAGGCCGAGGCGTTACTGCGGTGGAAAACGTCTGAATACGGTTTTATCAGTCCGGCATCATTTATCCCAATTGCTGAAAAAACAGGCGCAATTCACGAACTTGGCGAATGGATATTCAAACAAGCCGTCGATGAAGTCGCCTACTGCCAGAAAACGATTCACCCTGATTTTCAAATCAGCGTTAATATGTCGCCAGTCCAGTTTCAGGATGGCAGCAAAACACGCAACCGATGGAAAGACTATCTGATATCGAAAGATTTACACGATGGCATCGTGGTGGAAATAACCGAAGGCCTGTTGCTCAAAGCCAATGCCAAGGTACACGAAAAATTTTCATCGTTCCGTAATTGTGGCATACAAGTCGCCATCGATGACTTCGGCACCGGTTATTCCTCGCTGTCCTATCTAAAAAAATTCGAAATTCATTATGTGAAGATCGACCGGTCATTCATTCACAATCTGGCGCCGACAAGTGAAGACCTGGCATTATGCGAAGCCATCGTGGTCATGGCGCACAAGCTCGGGCTGAAGGTTATCGCCGAGGGTATAGAAACGGAACAACAGCGCCAGTTATTGCTCAAGATGGGATGCGACTATGGCCAGGGCTTTCTGTTCGCCAGGCCGATGACCAGGGAAGAATTCAGAACATTTCTCTTCAATCATGAAATTCCGGAACCGTCTTTCACGACAGGAATGCGCATGTATTCGTTAACTGACTGACGCATCGAATTCATAGCGCAATTATTGCAGGATTTGACTCAAACCCTCCGTTTCAGGCAAATCTCCACAGCAATGCAATTTCTCAAACAGCAGCATATCGTCTTATACTGTGTCACGCAGTGAATTTGTCTTCCCATTTGACTGGAACTTATCACAACCGGAAGATTCCAAAAAACCTTGGAATATCCCCGAAACACAGGACATGCCTGAAAATGACCAACAAAACCTGTAGAGAAGCTTTTGCGCAGCTCTATCATGATATAGAGCAACAGATCGTCGGCCAGCAGACGTTGATTCACCGGCTGTTGCTGGCTTTACTGTGTGATGGCCACTTGCTGCTGGAAGGCGCGCCCGGTCTGGCGAAAACACGCGCCATCAAGTCTTTGGCCAGTTGTCTGGAAGCGGATTTTCACCGCATCCAGTTCACGCCGGATTTATTGCCCGCCGATCTGACCGGCAGCGATGTATTTCATCCTGAAACCGGCAGTTTCACCTTCAACAAAGGGCCACTCTTTCATAATGTCATTCTCGCCGATGAAATCAACCGCGCACCGGCCAAAGTACAATCCGCCCTGCTCGAAGCAATGGAAGAGCGGCAGATTACTGTCGGCGCCGCAAGCTATCCATTGCCGCCGCTGTTTTTAGTCATGGCCACGCAGAATCCGATTGAACAGGAAGGCACCTATCCATTGCCCGAAGCACAGCTGGACCGTTTTCTGCTGCATGTGCGCGTAACCTATCCGGACAAAGACGCCAGCCGGAAAATACTGCAACTGGTGCGTCATGAAGCGCTGTGCACGCTGGAGCAAACTCGCCCGCACAATGTACAAAAAGTAAACCAGGAGCAGGTATTTACCGCGCGGCGCGAAATCATGCAGCTGCATCTGGCCGAAGCGGTTGAGGAATATATCGTTGAAATCATCGAAACGACGCGCAATCCAGCGCAATATGGCCAGGAGCTATCCAGCTGGATACGCTGGGGCGCCAGTCCGCGCGGTGCAATCGCCATCGAACGCGCCGCGCGCGCCACGGCGTGGTTGGCGGAACGCGATTTTGTCACGCCGGAAGACGTGCAGAAAGTCGCCGCCGATGCGTTACGGCACCGCATTCTGCTGAATTACGAAGCGGAAGCGGAAGGCATTACCACCCAGCAATGCATTGATCAGATTCTGGTCAGCGTACCGGCGCCATGAGCGAAGGCATTACGCTTGAACTCAATCAGCTTATCCGCTTGCGCGCCGCGGCACGCGGACTGGAACTCGGCGCGCGCAGGCGGGTGTTATCCGCGCAAGCCGGTGGTTATCTTTCGGTTTACCATGGCCGCGGCATGGAGTTTGATGAAGTACGCGCGTATCAGGCTGGCGATGACGCACGCACGATTGACTGGCGCGTCACCGCGCGGCGGGGGCATCCACATACCAAGCTGTTCCGCGAAGAACGTGAACGACCGGTGATGTTACTGGTTGATTTGCATCCGGGTATGTATTTCGGCAGTCGCGTGCAATATAAATCCGTGCTCGCAGGCCGCTTGAGCGCACTGACTGGCTGGGCTGCGGTACGCGCTGGCGATCGTGTCGGCGGTATCGTTCAGGCTGCCGAAGCACACCGTGAAATCCAGCCGGCAGCGCGCGAATCGGGGCTACTGCATTTGCTGCGCAGCATGGTGCAGCTGCAACCTGAGCGCCCGGCTGACATGATGCCGGGTCGCATGGATCGGGGACTGGCGCGCATGGCGCGTATTGCCCTGCCGGGCAGCCTGATTGTCATATTCAGCGATTTCAGGGAAGCCGGCGATGCGGCAGAGCGGCATTTAAGCGCACTGGCGCAACATAACGATGTTATCGCGGCTTTTCTTTATGATCCGCTGGAAATGACGCCACCGCCACCCGCGGCTTATTGCCTGGGCATCCATCAGCGGCGCATAACCATCGACACCCGTCACGCCGCAGCGGTGGCGCAATGGCAGGCTCAATTTCAGCGTCATCGCACGAAAATCCGCAATCTGTGCCTGCGTCATGCCATTCATTTTATGGACATCGCCACCAGTGATCCCTTGTTGCAAGCATTACGCACGGGATTGTCACGACAGGGGAAAAGCCTATGATGGATGCCGATCCACTCGCTGCGCTGCGTCCGCTTCATGTCCCGCCTCCGGTCGGCTGGTGGCCGCCCGCACCGGGCTGGTGGCTTGCGCTGATCATTGCCGCCACGACGATTTATCTGATTTACCGCTATTACAAACGCATGGCGCCTAAACACGCGGCTTTGAGAGAACTCAAGTTGCTGAATACAAACCGGAACACGACAGACCAACCCGTTGCCGTGCTGAATCAGCTGCTAAAGCGCTATGCACTGGCCTGCTGGCCCGCGGAAACAGTCGCTGCACTGTCCGGCCAGGACTGGCTTGATTTTCTCGATACCCATGGCGGCAACGGGCAATTCCTGCATGGGCCGGGCCGGGCGCTTGAGTTTGCGCCTTACCAGAAACAGCCTGCCGATCTGGATCAATTAATCGCATTGGCGCGTCGATGGATCAGCGTCAATGCGCCTGTAAAATAAAAAGACGCATGTTTGAATTCGCCTGGCCCTGGATGTTTTTGCTGCTTCTTTTGCCCTGGCTTGTCCGGCGCCTCCTGCCGCCTGCAACAGACATCAAACCGGGTGTACTGTTTGCGCCTTTCATCCATTCCAATGCGGAAAAATCGATTACGCAGGTCACGCCCCTGCGGTTACGCTCGATACGCGCATGGAGCTTAATGCTGTGCTGGCTGCTGCTGGTGAGCGCGGCGGCGCGGCCGCAGTGGCTGGGCAAGGAAACCGAGTTGCCTGAAACCGGGCGCAATCTGATACTCGCCGTCGATGTGTCCGGCAGCATGGAAATCGCCGATCTTGGTGACGGACATATCAACCGGCTGGAAGTCGTCAAGCAGGTAGCCGGTGACTTTATCCGCCGCCGCGAAGGCGACCGCATCGGCCTGATTTTATTTGGCAGCGAGGCTTATCTCCAGACGCCGCTGACATTTGATCACACCACCGTGGCAACCCTGTTGCAGGACACGGTAATCGGCATTGCAGGGCGGGAAACCGCAATCGGCGACGCCATCGGCATGGCGATCAAGCATTTGAAACATCTGCAACATGCCGGTGAAGAGGCTGTGCTGGTGCTGCTTACCGATGGCGCCAACAATGCCGGTCATGTGCAGCCGCGCAAAGCCGCCGAACTCGCCGCGCAACAAAAACTGCGGATTTACACCATCGGCGTGGGCGGAGAACCGCGTCAGGTTCAAGGTTTTTTTGGCATGCGCATGATCAATCCGGCTGCCGATCTCGATGAAGAAACTTTGCAAGTGATCGCCGATCTTACTGGCGGACAATATTTTCGCGCCACGGACAAAGATACATTAGAAACGATTTATCAACGGCTGGATCAGCTCGAGCCCACGTTGAAAGGCAACCGCATCGTTCGTCCAACGGATGAACTGTTTACCTGGCCGTTGGGTCTCGGGTTGCTCATGAGTTTTCTGCTTGTCTGGCGCTGGTAAAAAGCAATATCTTTTATGGAAGAATTTCATTTTTTACGACCACTTTGGTTTCTGGCGCTTATTCCGGCGCTCTGGCTGCTGATTTCGCAGTGGCGCAGACAATCTTCGGGCAGTGCCTGGCATGCCGTTTTTGATCCGCAGTTATTGTCCCGCTTATGGCTGGAATCGCCCGGGAAATCCGCACGCCTGCCACTCGTGCTGCTTGCTTCAGGCTGGTTCCTGGCCGTCTTTATACTCGCCGGCCCGGTGTGGGAACGCCAGCCTGAACCGGTCTGGCGCGCGCAATTGTCGCGTATTCTGATTCTCGATTTGTCGGCATCAATGGATGCGCGGGACCTGACGCCCTCGCGCCTCGAACGGGCGCGCTTTAAAATCAGCGACATCCTTGAACGATCCCGCGAAGGCCGTAACGGTCTGGTTGTTTTTGCGGGCGAACCGCATGTTGTCACGCCGCTTACCGAAGACACGGCAACCATTCGCAATCTGATCACGGCGCTGAGTACAGGATATTATTCCCGCGCACGGCAGTTCCGCCGCGCCGGCATTGCAGATGGCAGGCGAACTGCTCAACCTGAAGGGTGTCGGACAGGGAGAACTGTTGCTCATCACCGATGGCATTGATGACCCTGCCGCTGCGCTTGCACAGGCGCGCCGGTTGCACGAACAGGGACATACCCTTGCCATCCTCGGTGTCGGCACGGATTTCGGCGGTGCGATCATGAATAACGGTGTTGCCGAAGTGACACGCTTCCATGCCGCCCCGCTGGAAGAAATCGCCCGCGCCGGTGGCGGCGCATTCAGCCGATTGACGGCTGACAATGCGGACTTGGAGCGCTTGCTGCCGGAAATCAGCGCAGCGGACAATTTCGATCCGATCGAGAGCAGCGCGGGCGGCGTTACGCGCTGGGTGGAGTATGGTGTCTGGCTGATGCCGGTGGTATTACTGCTCGCCGCCGCGGCATTCCGGCGCGGCTGGCTGCTTGGATTTGCCGTGGTCTTGATCACACCGCCACCGGCGCATGCTTTCGGCTGGAATGATTTATGGTTGCGCGCCGACCAGCAGGCGCACAGCCATTTACAGCAGGGCGATGCGCAGACTGCCGCGCAGCAGTTTCGCGACCCCGGCTGGCGCGGCATGGCGCTGTATGAAGCCGGAGATTATGACGCCGCAGCGCAGGCATTTGCCGAATCCGGCACACTCGAAGCCCGCTATAATCGCGGCAACGCACTTGCCCGCGCCGGTGAGTTGCAACAGGCCATCGCCGCCTACCGCGACGTGCTGCAACAAAACCCGCGCCATGAAGACGCCAAAGCCAATCTTGAATTGCTGGAAAAAATGTTACAGGATCAACAGCAACAGAACACCGATTCATCGCAATCGTCGCAAAATACCGATAACAGCGCCGCCGATCAGGAGCATAACGATGGCAATAACGCTGAGAACCGACCGGAGCAACAGCAGGACATGACCGAGCCTGAAAACAATGATGACGCCGATAACGGCGACGATCATGACGCGCATCGGCAAACGCATGACCAGTCAACCGATACGCACGATAACGATGCCGATGCCGACCAGCCCGACATGAATGATCGGCAACAGGAAAATACACTGACGCCGGAAAACACGATGATCGACGATGAAAGCGAACAGCAACGCAGCGAGGAAGACATCGCACTGGAGCAGTGGTTGCGGCAGATCCCCGAAGATCCTGCCGGTCTGCTGCGCCGTAAATTCATGCTGGAACACATGCAACGCAGACAACAATGAACAGAATCCGTTATTTTCTCGTCAGAACAGGACTGCTGTGCAGTCTGTGCCTGATCAACACACAGGCATGGGCAGCGTTGACCGCGCACCTTGATCGTCAGCGGATAACCGAAGGCGAAACCGTGCGCTTGACCATCGAAGCCGCCGGACAGATTGCCGCCATGCCGGATACCCGCGCGCTGCATCAGGATTTCGAAGTGACCGGCGCCATGAGCGGCAGTCGCGTCAATATCGTCAACGGCAAAATGGATTCGCGCACTACCTGGACAATCTCACTGATTCCGCTGCGCAGCGGAGAACTCAACCATTCCATCACTCAAAATCGATGGCGAATACACGCCCGAACTGAAACTACAGGTCATCGAAGCGTCAGCCGGAACGGATACGGATGCAGCCGCACCGATTTTCATTGAAACCGAAGTCGATAAAACCGACCCTTACGTACAAGGCATGGTGCGCTACACGCAACGGGTTTTTCTGGCTGTCAGTCTCGCGCAGGGGAGTCTGAGTGAGCCGGAACACGAAAACGCACTGGTACAGAAGCTTGGAGAAGACCGCGAGTATGTCGCCCAGCGCAACGACAGATCTTACACCGTCATTGAACGCCAGTTCGCCATTTTTCCGCAGGCCAGCGGCTCCATGGTGATTCCCGCGCCGGTACTGAATGCGCAGATTCCGCAGAGCAGCAACCGCAGCAGCCCATTCTTCGATCGTCTGTTTACCAATACCCGGCCTGTCCGGCTGCGCGGAGAAGCAATCACACTCGAGGTGCGGCAGCGTCCCGATCAAAGCAAATCCTCATATTGGTTGCCAGCGGAGTCGGTTACGCTGCGCGAAACATGGCAACCGGAAAACAACAGCGTCAACTTCGGCGACCCGGTTACCCGTTCGATTACCATCGAAGCACTGGGCGTAGCTGGCGAACAGTTGCCTGAACCGAAGTTTTCCGACCAGGAAGGTTTTAAAGTCTACCCTGACCGCGCGCAGTCGAGCACGCAACACCTGCCCGACAATGTTCAGGGTGAAAAAACACTGCGCCTCGCCTATATGCCGACACAGCCCGGCAAACATATTCTGCCGGCATTTGCCATACACTGGTGGGATACCACGACAGACAGCGCCCGGACAGCAACCTTGCCGGAACGCACCATCGAAGTCCTGCCCGGGGCGGATCAGCAAAACAACACGACCATGCCTGTACAGAATTTCGTCGATCCGAACGAAACAGGGGGCATGCCACAGACCCGGCAAAACTTGTCCTCGGCACCGCTTTTCCAGGCTGAGCGTTCGACAACCAATGCCGCTGGACAGGCAATCGGACATACCGGCTGGTTCTGGGCCACCTGGCTGTTTGCCGCATTATGGCTGATGACATTGGGCATACTATGGCGCAAGCGCCATGACGCCCGGCAATCCGCTGCGGAAGCGAAAACATCCCCTGTCGAACCGCTGAACGCCCGGGAAGCGCGGAAACGTTTTCTTACCGCCTGCCGGAATAATAATCCGCGGGATGCGCGTTACTGCCTGCTCAAATGGGCAGCCGTTCACTGGCCCGATGCGCCACCCAAAGGTCTCGATGAACTCGCGCTGCGGCTCAGCGATTTGGCTGCGCGCGAAGCATTGAGACAGCTGGATCGTGTTTTGTATCAGCACACCGAGGAAAACTGGAGTGGCAACGAACTTGGCAAATTGATCGCTCAATTGCCGGAGCACGATCAGCAATCAAAAGCCATCGCCAGCAAACATGTCTTGCCTGATCTATACTCCTGACAGGACAAATTCCGAATCGGTAACCTCACACACCACGCTCACTACATGCATATTATTAGCAATCGGTTATTTGAATCATGGCCATTATGAACAGAATTCTTTGTGCAGCTTTCTTCTTATGGATCGTGGCTGTTCCAGCTTCAGCCAGTCAAAATGACATCCGCCCGGGATTATGGGAAGTGACGACCACTTCCGATCTGTTGAATCTGGTGCCGCATATTCCGCCGGACACGATGCAACAGATCACTGATCTGGCCAGACAATACGGACTGGTAATGCCGAACATCCAGAATAAATCGGCCATATCCCATGTCTGCATCACACCGGCAATGGCGGCGCAGGAAATTCCAACTTATTTCTACGACGGCCAGTCGGGTTGTTCGATTAAAAATGCCAGGCGCAGCGGGAATCGTTTTCAAATCGAATTATTTTGCGACAACGCTCAGTTTCAAGGCAACGGAACGGCAGAGGGCGTTTTTACCAGTCCTGAAGATTTTTCCGGACATACCGAGTTCGACAGCGTAGTCATGGGAAATCCCGTTTACGCCACCGCCGAAACGCGTGGACGGTGGGTGGGCGAGAAATGCGCTGTTACACAACCGGCAACCCGGCCTTCCACGTTACCGCGAATTTTTCCAGCGCAGTAAACCGGGTAGCCGGTGAATCACTACAGGGTAATGGGTTGGTCGCGCAATACAACAGGTTGTGGTCAACTATTTTTTACTGATGCATTCATGTACTCACCCAACGCTTATTTTCTCGGCGTCAACTGCTGATCCGGCTCCTGAACGCATCGCCACATCTTCAATTTCATGCAGCGGACAAGGTCTGGCAATACCAAATCCCTGCGCATAATGGATTCCAATCTCATTCAATTTTGCCAGTGTCTCCCTGGTTTCGACAAGTTCCGCTATTGTCTTGATGGACAACCTGCGCGCAATCTGATTAATTCCTTTGAGCCGTGTCATATCCTCATCATCGTGCAACATATTGCAGATAATACTGCCATCGATTTTCAGGTGATCAAATTTCATTTGTTTGAGTAAGTCCATAGAGACTGCACTCTGGCCGAAACCGCACAAAGTGACCAGACAGCCGATTTTCCGAATCGCATCGATGAAAGAAATCGCATCTTCTGAATAGGAATGTGCATCGTTTTCCTCAATTTCGAAGCATAATTTCGAAGCAGTCAACTGTGTTTTCTTTAATTTTTCTTCAAGGAAGGTAATGAATTTTTTGTCGCGCAGCGTATCCTTGGCGATATTCAGGCAAAAAAAGGATCTTTCTTCCTGGCAGCACTTCGCAATCCAGTCGATGACATACCCTGTCACCCAACTATCCAGCTGCGGCATCAATCCAAACTGGTCGACCAGAGGAAGGAATGAGCCTGGCGGCATAAGATTATTTTCCTCTTCCAGCATGCGAATCAAAATTTCATACTGAATTGGCAACAAAGCGTTCTTATCGACGGGAACAATTTTTTGACAGTAGACATTGAACTTCCCGCTATCGATAGCCTGAGCAATCCGCGAAGCTGTTATGGAATCTCTCGAATCGCTTTCATTCGGCGGGATATTCTGACTAACCGACATGAGATTGTGAGGCTCTGTCAGGGTTTGTTGACTCTTTCTCGACACGACAAGATGCTTTTCCTGTGCTCGTGGCGTGTGCAGTGTATAAAAACCTGCGATCCTTCCTTTATTATCCAGGTGCGGTATATATTGTTCGATAAAAATATAGGGAAAACCTTTTGTTGATTTTAGAATGCGCTCCTCGTGAACCGTTTTACCGGACAAAATAGCGTCAATGTGCTCAGAAATACTGGCAGTGAATTCCTTACCTGCAAACTCCGACAGCAGCAAACCATCTATTTTGTCCGGTGTCAGTCCAAACCATTTACGAAAAAGGCTATTGTGATAGCGGCAGCGTTGCTCTGTATTAAAATAAGCCAGCATGACAGGTATATTCTCATCTACATACTGGGACTTCACCTTGCTTTCAGCCGTAGTTTTTTCCGCCCATAAGCGATGTTTGATTTCATTAGTCAGTCTTTCCTTGCTGGCTGTCAACTGTTCAGAATAATTTCTGATTAGCTTATTTGCATGAACCAGCTGACCCAACAGAATCAAAATGACAGAAAACAGGCCAATCCACAGCATGACGATCCAGTGGCCCGCGGTATCTTCAAAAAAGAGATCAATTAACAATAAAAACGTTGCTAACACTAATGCAACGCCGGCTGAAATATAAAACTTTATTGAATTAATCATGGATTTTTAATGATCAGCATCTTTGTTGTCGAGGAAAACCGGATAATTTGTTTTATGGTTTATCGGCATAAAAAGACAAAGGTTTTATAGTCGACCAGAATTTCCATAGACTTGAGGGTTTAACGAAAAAATCGTGACTGAACTTTTCGTTGACGCTTGAAATCCTGACCGAATGAATTCGATTGTTTTTTAAGGCTGTATAAAGCGGTAAAAACCAATCCTTCTCGAGTTTTTTTAAATTTTCGCGCCACTGATAGGCATCGTTATATTTCTCGTTATTCAGCAAGTCATCAAGAACAATCAGCTGATTCTCAGTGCTACTGTCTACCTGCCGCAGCCATGATTCTGCGGTATCGGGTGATTTCCGGTGATTTATGCCACACAACAGCGTCAATGCCCGCGCAAAATCATCGTTGCTCCACACTGTGGAATACGGAGAAGATGCGGATTGCGGCAAAAATCCGCCCCCCAGAACCATAAACTGTTAATGGCCAATTCATCTCGAGCAGCGCGTTCCTGATTAAGCGGATGATCATGTAGCAACATCTGAATCTCATTGATGATTTTATGCCAAACGCCAGCATCTTTACCGGTTGGCATCAGATAATTGATATTGTTGCAGGTAGCCGCATTCAGGGTTTGTGTATGCAGTTCGGGAGGGCAGGATAATCGTATGTACCAGCGGTAAGGATTCAGCGGCAGCACGGTTATATTGTCCTGAGCCAGAATCTGATTAATCGCTTCAGAAAATTTCAGCGCTTCTTCCGGCGTAATCTGAAACATAAAGCGATCGGCCAGCATAATGTGATTCTGCTCAATGCGCAAATGCACCGGATCAGCGCGCAGCCAGTAATCCTGACTGGAATCCGTACATTGTCCGGAGGAATCCATACGCTGCATAATCGACGCCACGGGCCAGTCGCACTGCTTCTCAATATTAAATGCTTTGCAGAGCCAGGCATTCATGTCATTTACGGAAGATTTTGCGGCCCTGCCTTTAGCCAGTAAAGCCGCCAGCGCAGGTGTCGACAAATCCTGATAAATTTCCGGGAAAGTGGTATCAGACCAGAACAATGCGGGTATAAAAAGATGTAGATTCATTGAAATAATTACTGAATTCCTATTTTGTTTATTAATCTTACTTACCCAGTCTGAAACTTAAAACTTGTGTCAGTTCCATAACATATTCCATCCATAACGATTTCGAACTGTTTTATCGGTGACAAGCAAGCCTGATTGTATGCATCCATGAGCTATCTTATTGAAAGAAAATAAAATAGTCAGAATCAACACTTAATTTCTCGATGACTGGGTTGAGCGCTTACGCTAGCTGAAACAAATCGAGTAAACAGATACTACAATTTTTTTGTAGAAAAATTTCAACACTGCGAATCAAGTGAACAGCGCGTTTCGAGAATAAGAAAGCGAAAAAGGCTTAATTCATCGATTTGAGAAGCGTGGAGCCGGAATACCATTTGGGAAATTTTACAGGCACCAAGCAAAATAGCCCATATTTCATGCAGTTATCACGGGGCACACGCATTATCCCGCAAATAATCGCATTTCTAATAGTCCGGGCAACTCATTGCGTATTCATTCAAACAATCGTTTTCTATTCACCGGTCACATTCAGCCGACAAGGAGAACATCATGGCGTTAAAGTCTAATCGGCGTAGATTCAAACAATTTATTCAGTGCATATTGGCGTTCCTGATTTTTTCTTGCTCAGGCTTAACTGTGATGGCGGAATTGGGGGATAGCAATATTCCATCGGGCGTTCAAATTCAGCCACCTACCAGATTTCTTTGGACCAGAAATAATCTCGAAACAATCTTTTCTGGCGAAACAGAAGCAACATCTGCTGTTTCATCCGGGTTGGCTGGGTCTTTTACGCTTCTCCAAAGAATGCACTAGATGTCATTAAGGCAGACAGTATGTATTTAAAATGGCGGGCCCTGACATTACTTCATTTGAATGTAATGAGAATGAAGAAGTACCTGGATACGATGGGTGGCTCTGGAGATTGTCTGGTATTAAATATAGCGCTGTAAGTGGGCGTAGATACAGGATAAGCGCCTTAACAAGCAAGACTGGTGTGTGCCCAGAAAATCTGGATAAATCAAAACCAACTGGATATAGCATAATTAATGCTCCAAATCCATTATTACTTTCGTCTGCTCGTGGCTACATTGCCTGTCCAGTCCCTGCATATCCCGATGGTGAAAAAGACCTGGCCAAACCGGAAGAATGTGGAGAAAGAACGCCTCATCCAGTCCATATTGCGCTTGGCCGCAAAGAATTGACCATTCCTGTCTATAGCACGGGGGACAGTGTATTTCCAATTGAATTTCAGCTTTTTTATCAACACAATGACAGGAAAAGATTGGGTGTAACCTGGCGCCATTCCTACTACAAGTCTATCGTCGTCGACGGTCAGGATGTTCCAAGCAGTGCAAGAGTTTATCGCGGCAAAGGCGCTTTACTGTTCAACAAAGATCAGGCAACCGGTGAATGGCGGGGTGATAGCGATATCAATGATACGCTGACCGAACTGATCGATGAAGACAACCAGCGCACCGGCTGGCTTTACGTTGACCGGTTCAATGACAGAATTGAACGTTACGATGCGGCTGGAAAACTCGTTTCAGTTGAAGATCGCAGTGGATTGACGCATACGCTCTCCTATAACACCCATGGCAATCTCGTCAGCGTTACCGATTCTTTTGGGCGGCAACTCCAGTTCACGCATGATATTCAGGGCAATTTCGCTGACCTGATCGACCCATCAGGCAGCATTCATCAGTTCAACTATGAATCCACCGGCAATCTGGCCAGCATCCGTTATCCCGACGGCAATACACGAATCTATCATTACAACGAGCCAGCCTATACCAGCGGCATCAACCTGCCGCATGCATTGACCGGCATCACCGATGAGAACAGTGTTCGTTATGCGACGCATACTTACGACACGAAAGGCCGGGCGATCATGACCGAGCATGCCGGCGGCGTCGATCGTTACCAGATCAGCTACAGCGGAGACGGCACGGCATCCGCATCGACAACGACAGTGACCGATCCGCTCGGCAGTCAGTACACGCATAACTTTCAAACGATTCTGGGCATGGCAAAGCGTGTCGGCCAATCGCAGCCCGCGGGATCGGGTTGCAGCGCAGCATCTTCAGCGACAACCTACGATAGCAATGGCAATGTCGCCAGCCGCGCCGATTTTAACGGCAACAAGACCTGTTACGCCTATGACCTGAACCGCAATCTCGAGATTGCGCGAGTTGAAGGTTTGTCTTCCGGCAGCAGCTGTCCGGCCGATATGGCGAGCTATACGCCAGCACCCGACACGAGTGAACGCAAGATCGTGACTCACTGGCATGCGAATTTCCGTCTGCCGGTACAGTTGACAGAAGATGGCCGCGAGACCACGATTGCGTACGATACCTACGGCAACGTGACGCAACTGGGCATCCGCGACACCGCAAGCAACGCAACGCGCACGTGGACGACCCGCTACACTTACCATGCCACGGTGCCGGGCGTCATCGTGCAGCGCATCGAAGACGGCCCGCGCACCGACGTGAACGACATCACCACGATCGATTACTTCGCGCCTGATGCAATCTGTGACGGCGGTCATTTCGGCTGCCGTGGGCAAGTGATGCGCATCACCAATGCACTCGGTCATGCTACCGATATCCGTCGCTATAACGCTCACGGTCAGGTCGAGCAGCTGATCGATGCCAACAACCTCGTCACGACGCTAACCTACGATAGCCGTCAACGCCTGATTTCGCGTGTTGTGGGCGCCGAATCGACCACCTATCGGTATGATGCTGTCGGTCAACTCATTCAACTGATCCGCCCCGATGGCAGCAGCATGGACTACGCCTATGACGATGCGCACCGGCTGATCGCAGTCAGCGACAGCCTCGGCAACGCCATCCGCTATACGCTCGATGCCGCAGGCAACCGCACCAGAGCAGAAATATTCGACGCCACCAATACACTCGCGCAAACCCGTCAGCAGGAATTCGATGCATTGAACCGGCTGTGGAAAATCGTGGGCGCGCAGAATCAGGTGACTGAACTCGCGTATGACGCCAGCGGCAATCTGAAACAGACTACGAATCCGCTATTGCACATATCGACGCGTCAATTCGACACACTCGACCGGTTGATTCAGGCGAACGACCCAATGGGCGGTCAGACACTGCAATCACTCGATGCCTTCGGCCAGATCACCCGCATCACCGATCCTAAAGGCATTACTACCCAGTACACCACCAATGCGTTTGGCGATGTCACTCAGGAAATCTCGCAAGACCGTGGAACGACAACCTATACCTATGATGCAGCAGGCAACCCGCTGACGAAAACAGATGCCAGAGGCGTGGTGCAGGCAACAGTCTACGATGCCTTAAACCGCCCGATATCTCAATCGTACACCACGGTTAGCGGTGTGCCGCAAACCGGCGCGATCACGTGGGTGTACGATACCGGCGCCAACGGTATTGGGCGCTTGATCAGCATGAATGATGAATCGGGCAGCACCAGCTACCAATATGATCAATACGGTCGGATAACCGGCAAAACTCAAACCGTTGTGTTTGGCGCAAGGCGTTTGACACAAACCTTAAACTACCAATACAACACCGGCGGCCAACTAACGCGCATAACCTATCCGTCCGGCGCGCAAATTGACTATGTCTATGGCATCGACGGACGACCCACACAGTTGCTCGTCAACGGCAACAGCCTGATGCAAAACATCGCCTACCGTCCTTTTGGTGAACCGGAAAGCTGGAACTGGGGCAACGGTCAGCCGCACAACCGCAGTTTTGATCTCGACGGCAGACTCACACAGCACCCATTGGGTGCAAATACCCAAACGCTGACTTACGACGCGGCAAGCCGGATTGTCGGCACCCTGCACACCAATCCGATCAACAACCGCAACTATGCCTACGATGCACTCGATCGACTCATTAATCAGTCGGACAACGTCAGTTACCGTGTCTGGAACTATGACGCCAACGGCAACCGCATCAGCGAACAATCGGGTGCCGCAGTGTATCCGTACACCATCGATGCGAACAGCAACCGCCTGCTCAATGTCGCAGGGCCGGTGGCTAAAACATATACCTACGATGCGGCCGGCAACGTTATCCATGATGGACAGATACAGTTCACCTGGAACGCTGCCGGCCGCCTGAAGAAAATCATTAACGGGAACAAAATCCGTAAGTACACATATAACGGATTTGGCGAACGCGTACGCCGGGACGGCAAGGAAAAAAGACGCTTCACGTTTTTCCATGATCCCGCCGGGCGACTGATCAGTCAATTCAGCGCGAATAATATCGCCAAAGAAAACTGGAAACTCCAGCAAGAAACGGTCTGGTTCAACGACATACCCGTAGCCGTGATCAAACAGGCATCGCCGGCAGATCCCGTTCAGGTCTATATGATCCATGCCGATCATTTGAACACGCCGCGCGTCATCACAGACTCGACCGGCACTCCGGTATGGCTATGGCGAAACCAGAATGCTTTCGGCGACAACCCGCCGGACGAAGATCCCGATGGCGATGGTATCCAGTTTAAATACAACCTTCGGTTTGCCGGGCAATATTTCGATGCCGAAACCAATCTGCACTATAATTATTTCAGGGATTACGAACCGCAAAGCGGACGATATTTGTCCAGCGATCCCATTGGACTGGCGGGTGGATTGAATACTTATGGATATGCACTGCAAAATCCGTTGAGTTTTAACGATCCGACAGGCGAATACGTCCCTCCTTTATTACTGTGGGCATTCGGCGGGGCGCTAACCCTGTTGGACATGATGGCACCCATACAGCCCCACCCGGTCTACCCTGATGCCATTGAATCCGTGGTAACACTGCCGGGTCCTTTGGGTAAAATCGGGAGTGTTAGGAAGTCTTGCGAAGTATCGAGGAATGTTATAAACAAGACACCTGATAAGCTATATCACTACACATCAAGTAAATATGCTAACAGTATTGCTGAAAATGGATTACGCCCCGGTGCATCAGGTAGAGTATTTACAACCCCAGATGGAACGAAAAGTGGGCTACAAGCGCAAATTGATCTAGCGTTACCTCCTAATAGAGGTGCACCTAATGCCTTGATGGAAATTGACACGAAAACTCTCCAAAACATGGATATCAGAATACCAAAACCAACCCAAGTAAAACGTGATTTCAATATGCCAGGAGGAGGTCAAGAAGTAGTGTTTGATACATTGATTCCACCCGAAGCTTTACGGAGAGTTAGATAATGGCGTCCACAATTGAAGAACTGCTTAATCAAGCGGTGGAAGTTTTTCCTTCAAGAGCATCAGGTGAAGATTTATATGAACATATAAATAAGATCTCAGTTCGTTTAATTGACGAGTCCCGGGAAGATTTTATTATGACTATGATGCACTGGCTAGAATTAAGATCAGAGCCAAAAACAATGTTGGCTGTGGATATAATAGGAAAAAACCGATTAATAGAGTTAAAGGAACCATTGAAGGTTTTGTTGGATGATGTTAATAAGGGCAAAGCGTTTAAGTCTTTTTACGAGAGGCCTATCAAAAAATCGTTAAAACAGATTTAATGCGCCATATTTTAAAGGAATCATCACACCGTGAATGGTACAAGTTACTGGGAATTGACCTACCCAAAAAGTCATATGCATGGCGGAGGACCTCCAACATTACAACGCATATCCAAAGATGAGGTTTATTATCGGTACAGTTTGAAAAGCAATCAATGATTATTTGATCCAGGCGAAGATGCCCCTGCTGTAGGTGTTAATAAAGGAGTGGAATCGAAGTTGTTGTTCCCGCAAATGGAGTACAAATGCGCACATTTAATTACGGAAGCTTTCAATAATGCCTTACGATCACTATCAAGAAGCAGAAGAACTGATTTCGATGCTTGAAAATACCTCTTTACAGCATTATGGGAAAGCGTTGCAGAATGCCATGGATGAGGGTGCAACAGGTACTGAAATATTCATGGCTTTGCGTTGGAATATTGAAAGGTTATTAGCAGAATCATCAGTAGATCATGCAACTGGGGCTAAAGCAAAAAAATTGCTAAGCGAGCTGGATAATGCTCTTAGGTAGTGGTAGTGGTGGTGGCAATGCCTTGCGGAAACAAAACTCGGGCGTGCTTCACCAGGAAATGAGTAAAGAACAACCGATTCGCGATGCCTCCCTAGGAGACACGGCAGGTCAGTTCCTCAATGCAGAACGAAATTTGCTGAAAGATCGCGGTTGAACGTTCGATCCGAAGACCAATTATTGGAATCCACCAGCGCAATAACGGAGGTGATGAGCATTATGAATGCATCGGATCGTGCGCATCTGAACTTTGAGAATGAAGCTAGGGAAGCCTTTGCATTTCTCGGCGACTTAGGGTTCTCTGAAATCGAAGCTTTGCCAACACTTGTGCGTTACTGTCAACGAAAAGGCAGCGTTGAAGTAGACGTGTATCACGGGCGAAAATCGTATGAGATTGGAGTAGGCATTAATGCGTTCGGAACTCGATACGCAATTTCGGAAATTATCCGACACATAGATTCGGAAGCTGAAAAGTATTTCCACTATCCAGCGACGACTACACCAGAAGGGGTTGTCGTCGGTCTCGATGAGCTGAGTTCGTTGATGAAGCGTTATGGCCGTTCGGCTCTTGATGGCGATTCGCAACTCTTCTCAATACTCGAAAGTGAACGAAAATCATGGTCTGAAGAGTACGCTCTTGACGTTCTAGCTGATCAATTGCGACCGCAGGCAGATGAGGCATTTCGACAAAGGAATTACGCGAAATCGGCTGAACTGTACTTTTGACACCGGTCGAAGTAGCCCGTTTTATGAAATGGAGCTCGGAACCTAAAAGGATACAACAATTACAACAGAGCTTTTGAGAGAGGCGGAAGTAACGAAGGAGTACCTGGCCTTGATTTCTAACAACGGTAAGCCTCCAATCCTTCCATCTTAATATGGTTGTTGAATTTCATTATTCTGCCTGAGTAAATTTTTCAGGAGGATAATTGATGAAATTACAGCAGCATCAACGAAAACATATAGAAATCTGGCAATCAAGCGGCATGAGCCAGGCTGCTTATTGTCGTAAGCAGGGATTGAATGCGAAGACATTTTGTAACTGGTTGAGAGTTTATCGCCATGATTGCTTGGATAATAAGCCCGCCACGTTGGTACCGGTAACGATCAAACCGGAATCGTCACCGATGAATTCTTTGAAATTACGCGGTTCTGGCGGTTATGTATTGGAAATACCGGCAGATGTTTCACCGCAATGGCTGGTTGAATTGTTGCGATGTCTGGAATGATTACGCATAGCGGTCAAATCTGGATGATGGTTGAACCGGCAGATATGCGCCGAGGCATTGACGGTTTGTCGATGATTGTGCAGCAGGCGCTGGGTTATTCGCCGTGTTCGGGATCGGCGTTTGTGTTTTGTAACCGTGCGGGCAATCGCATCAAGGTGTTGTTGTGGGATGGTACGGGAGTCTGGTTATGCCAACGCCGATTACATCAAGGCCGGTTTGTGTGGCCGAAGCTGGAGGATCGTTGTTTTGAGTTGACGAGAATGCAGTGGGAATGGCTTACGGCAGGTGTGGACTGGCGGCGTCTGTCGGCATTGCCACCTGCTCATTTGCAGGTGTGATGTTATGTGATAATTCAATGTTAACAGTTAGTTATGGTGGTTTTGTGGTATAATAATGGCCATGAAATCATTGACTCAACTCGATCAATTGAATCTTGATGCGGATACCAAACAACAGGTGGCCGACATTGTTCAGACGTTGCTTGATCAGGCCCAGCAAGAGATTCGCGCACAGGAGATTAAAATCCAGGCGCTCACAATGGAACTGGCACATTTGCGCCGCATCCGTTTTGGCAGGAAGAACGAGTCACTGTCTTCATTCGAACATCCGAGTCTGTTTGACGAATCGGTGCTGGCGGATATCGCTGCCGTCAATGCGGAAATCGAACAGATCAATGCACCAGCCGATAAAGACACTAAACCCAAGTTGCCGCGCAATCGTGCTGGACGCCAGCCGCTGCCGGATCATTTGCCGCGCATCGAGCACCGGCATGAACCCCAGTCCTGCCAATGCAACCAGTGCGGCCGCGAGCTGGTTAAGATCGGTGAAGACGTTACCGAACAGCTCGATGTTGAACCCGCTCGATTTTTTGTTCACCGTCACATCCGGCCACAGTACGCTTGCAGAACTTGCGAAACCATCACTGCAGAACCGGCGCCACCGGCAGTGATCGACGGCGGTATGGCAGCGCCGGGTTTACTGGCCTGGGTGGTGACCAGCAAATATCTGAACCATTTGCCGCTTTATCGCCTGGAACAAATGGCCGCCCGTGAACAAGTCACACTGTCCAGTTCCACGCTTGCGGAATGGGTAGGCCGTACAGGCGTAGCCCTGCAACCGCTGGTTGATCGCCTGATCTGGCATTTGCTGCAGGGTAACATGCTTCATGCCGATGAAACGCCCATCGCGCAACTGGAACCCGGCAACGGCAAAACCCGCAAGGCCTATCTATGGGCCTACCGCAGTAACGATCTTGACTCGGGGCCACGAATCGTCATCTTCGACTATCAAGCCGGTCGAAGCGGCCGGCATGCGCAAAACTTCCTGCAAAACTGGCAAGGCCATCTGCTGGTCGATGACTATGGCGGCTACAAACCGCTGTTCTCCAGAACCGCATCGCCCTGTATCGAACTGGGCTGCTGGGCGCATGCGCGGCGCAAATTCTTCGACCTGCACAAAGCCAACGCCAGTCCAATGGCATTCGAGGCATTGCAGCGTATCAGCACCTTATATGCGATTGAGGCAGAAGGCAAACACCTGAATGCCGAGGCGCGTCAACAGTTACGCGTCGAAAAAAGCCTGCCGCTACTTAATGCAATGCACGGCTGGCTGACTCAAACCCGCCTACAAACCGCAAATGGCGGCGGCTCCGCCAGAGCACTGGACTACACACTCAAACGTTGGAAAAGCCTGAGCCGCTACGCACAAACAGGTCATCTGCCGATCGACAACAATCCGGTAGAAAACACCATTCGCCCCATCGCCATCGGGAAAAAGAACTGGCTCTTCACTGGATCGGAACGCGCCGGCCAACGTGCTGCAGCCATTCAAACCCTGTTCGGCACCGCCAGGCTAAACAACACCAATCCGGCCACATGGCTCAAAGAAACACTCGCTAAACTCCCCGCCTGGCCCAATAGCCGTATCGATGAATTACTTCCGTTGACACCGGAGTTCATTCAATCATCAAAGCAAGGCAAATGACAGGTGGATGCGCTGGATGCTTACGTTCATCTTTCGCGAAATGCTTAAGAACCCAGGGCGAATGGTTAACCTGGAGACAAGCAACGTAGGGAGAATATTTCGCTTGGTCTATCGATATGGTCCATACATGTTTTGATGACAAAGCTTCCCCGATTTCATCCGGTACGAGGCAGCAGCGTCCAACCGTCCCCATAATCGTAATCATCAGATCACGAGGTCGAACGAGATATCTTCTTAATTGCTCTGCCTTCTTGGGTGGAACAAATCTCTTATAATCGGCAACAAATTGTTCAGGAAAGACGTTGTCGATACCAAGCAACGGAATTCCGGACTCAGCCAGCTCTTCCTTCAATAGTGCGCTTCCAAAAGGGCCGCTACGCATCGCTGGGTCTATGTCTGCCAGCAACGACTTTATCTCCTGCACATCCCACTCCACCGGAATCCTCCCCAGCGGGGAATCCTTGAAGGCGTGGGTGGCTTCGGAGCGGATGTTGCCGTGCGCGTCGATGCCCTTGGAGAGCAAATCCTGCATCAGGCCGGTCTTGATGCGCTGCTGCTTGGCGATGAGGGCCTCGGTTTGCTCGATGGCGCGGTCCACCGTCGAAAGTACTTCAGCGACTTTGGTTTGTTCGGTTTTGTCTGTTGGATAAGCAATCGGTATCGTTCGAATGAATGGCGCTCGCACCTCTCTGATTGTGCTTCCTTGTCCATTGGCTCTCAGAAAGTCTCGAAGCGTGGAGAGTTTGTAATACAAAAACTCACTAGAAAGCTCATCGGAGCAGACGATGCCATGTATTCCCTGTTTGGTAGCAAGAGGCACTTCTGCGATACCCACCTCACCGATGGTGGCACCAGTAGAAAGGATCACGGCACCAACTGGCCACAACTTTGCAGAGCAAGAGTTAAGTCCAAGCTCCGTTAAAGTCGTTTTCGTTGATATAATGTGCTTTTTGATGTCCTGAATCACCACCCAAGGAACTGGGCCACCAAAATAATCACTCTTATTGGTGTTCGGTGTCCCACCGTCACCAATATCCAGAATTACCGACCCGAGCGGCTTGTTCTGCCAGTCTGCCGGGAAGTTCATTTCAAATACCCCAAAGCACCCAAGAACCCATGAAGCTCGCCTAAGGTGTTCTGACGCTCCGCCTCCAGCGTCTGACTCGACACCGCGTATTTGTCCCACAGGTTCTCGACGATAGCGAGCAGCGCGCGTTTTTCGGCGTTGAGGTAGCGCAGCAGTTCCTTGTTGGCGAGGTCGTGCAGCTTTTTCAGGATCAGGCGCTTGGCGTCTGCCTCGCTCAATTGGCCGCCGATGGCGGCGAGCAGCGCGTCGATGCGGGCCAGGCGTTGCTCCAGCGCGGCTTTGTCCTTTTGCAGCGCGGTGAGTTTCTTCTTCTCTTCCTTCACGTCCGGTTTCAGCCCGGCCATAGCGGCGGTGGCCTGAGCGATGAGTCCGTTGGTTTCGGCTTTGGCTTCGTCACCGCCAATGCGCTTGAGCCGCAGTTTCAGTTCCAGCTCGTCCTGCTTGGTTTTCAACGCGGTTGTGGGTCTTGATGCGGGTCTCGATGGCGCTGACGCCATCGCGCAGGTCTTCGACCTTCTTGCGCTCCTTTTTGGCCGAGTCGGTCTTGGCATCGGCGAGGTCGTCGATCAGCGCCTTGAGGTATTTCTTGATGACGGCTGCGGTGAGCTTGGCCTCGCCTTCTTCGCCCTCGTCTGTTTCCGGTTCGAAGCTGGCGGCTTCAGCGGCGGCCTCGACGGCCTCGGCCAGTTCGCCCTGGGCTTCGTTGATCTTGCCCCCCAGCGCCCCGATCTCGTCGGCCTCCGCCTGGAAGTATTCGGTAATGAGATAGTTGTCCGGGATCAGGGTGTGGTGCCAGCCGGTGGAGATGACAGTCTTGAGGTCGTAGCGGATGGCCTGCCACCAGTTGACGAATACGCCCGCGCTCTTGAATTCGTCCAGCACGCCCAGGGGCTGGAGCTTAGCTTTGATCGTGGCGAGCAGTTCGTTGCGCACCTCGGGCAGCTTGCGCCCCTCGCGCAGTTGGGCGAAATCATCGCGCGCCACCTGCCACCATTGTTCGAGCGCTGCGTAATGCGCCGCGAGCTTGGCCTGCAATGAGGCATCGGCTTCCAGCGTGGTCTTGATGGCGGGCTTGTTTTCCAGCGCGGCAATAAAGGCAAAATAGTTGGGACGCAGCGGTTCGAAAAAGCGTTCGGGCTGCACGCCGAACTTGTCGAACTCGACTTGCTTGGCGGCGACTTCGGTCTGCGGGATGCCGCCGATGAGGTGGGCCTGCACGTCTTCCGGCTCGGGCGCGGGGGTGTTGTCCACATAGCGGCGGATGTTGAGGTTGTAGTCGTGCTGGCTGACGATCTCGTCCTTGTCCACCAGGCGGCTGTATTTGTCGATGGTCAGCTTGTGGGTGAAGACGTGGTCGATCTTTTCGATGTCTTCGGGGCGCAGCTTGTTCTGGTTTTTGCCTTCGGCGAATTCGCGGTCGGCGTTGATGAACAGCACCTTGTTCCTGAGCGCGTCGGGCTTGCGCTTGTTCACCACCAGCACGCAGGCCGGGATGCCGGTGCCGTAGAACAGGCCGGGCGGCAGGCTGATGATGGCCTCGATGATGTCGTCTTCGATCAGCAGTTCGCGAATGAGCTTTTCCTTGCCGCCGCGAAACAGCACGCCGTGCGGCATGATGGTGGCCATGTGGCCGTCGGACTTGAGGCTGGCGATCATGTGCTGCACGAACATGAGGTCGGCCTTCTTGCCGGTTTCCGGGCAAAACTCGCGGAAGCGGCTGGTGAAGGTCATGCTGGCGCGGCTGTAGTTCTGCGAGAACGGCGGGTTGGCGAGCACGCGGTCGAACTTGCGCGGCGCGCCGTTTTCCAGAATTTGTGGGTCTTCCAGCGTATCCCCGTTTTCGATGGTGAAACGGGTGATGTTATGCAGGATCATGTTCATGTTGCAGATCGACCAGACCGTACCGTTAGAATCCTGACCGTAGAGGGCGAGGTCGTCGGGATTCTGGCCCTGTTCTTCGACGTATTGATGCGCCTGGATCAGGAAACCGCCCGAGCCGGCCGTGGGGTCGTACACGGTGTTGCCCGCTTGCGGCTTGGTGAGTTGCACCAGCAGGCGCACCACCTCGGCGGGGGTGTAGAACTCGCCGCCCTTCTTGCCCGCGCTGTCGGCGAAAAACTTGATCAGGTATTCGTAGGCCGCGCCAAGCAGATCGGGGAACTCGAAGTTGTCGTTGACCAGCACGAACTGGGGCTGGTTGAAGTGGTCGAGCAGGTCCTTCCACTTCTGGTCGGCGATCTTGGTCTTGCCCTTGACGGCGTTGAAGTCGATGTTGTTCTTCAGCACCCCGGCCAGCGCGTCGTTTTCGTCCTCGATGGCGGCAATGGCCTTGTTGAGCATGTTGCCGATGTCGTGCTTCAAATGCTTCAGCGGCGGCACCTCGTTGCCTTCTTCATCGATCCAACTCTCGTGCCAGCGGGCGCGGGGTGGCACGTAGAAGGTGTCGCCGTAGGAGGTCTTGTCGTTGAGCAATTCCGCCAGCAAATCGGGCTGATCCTTCAGGTGAGCGAAAGCAGTACTGCGCAACACGGCGCGCTTGCGGTCGAACTCATCCGACAGACGCTTGATGAACAGCATGCCGAAGATAAATTCCTTGAATTCGCTGGCGTCCATTTTGCCGCGCAGGATATCGGCGGCTTTGAAGAGGAAGCCTTCGAGCTGGGAAAGTGTGATTTTTTCCTGATTCATCAACAGTTCGGCGTCAACAGGGTTGGTACTTGCGATTTCAGCGCATCTGGTTTACAGCGCAACGCCTTGCAATCCTGGATAAAGCAGGTTGATCTCTTCAAGCGGACGCTTCTGGCCGGGCGGGCTGTAAGCAGCGTATGCCGAAAGCTCGGTCGGCGGCAGGTATCCCATGATGCTTTCGAGTTCGGCAAGCCGGATTCCCTGTTTCACCAGGTAAATGATATACGTCTGCCGTAACGCATCGGCGGTTATTTCATCCGTCCCGGACAATCCCGCATCGTGGGCCGCGCAGGCGAGCAGGGCGTTTAAATCCGCTGATGTCAATGGTTCTCCGGACGGGGTGATCAACTGGCAGGCCGGGTTGGCGAAAAGGGACTGTGCTACCGGACTGATCGGCAGTGTTCTGGGTGAGATGCCATGAATAATCAGCTTGCCGTTTCCGGTATCGATATCCAGCCTGCCGATGGCGGCAATTTCTTCCAGAGATGGACCGCTGAGCAGTAGCGCAATCAACAGTTTTTCTCTGCTTCCGGCGCTATTGAACACTGCACCAACTGTTTCAACCGGCAATTCAATGGGTTGCGGACTGTCCAGGACAGCATGCTGATGCGGTAATATCGTAACCGGCTTTAGCGCATTTCCGCGTACACCGGGCAGCAGATCCGGCTCATACAGCGGAACGCCGGCAAGATTAACTGTCGGCTCGGGCGAGGTTTTGCGGGTCAGAAATTCACTCAGCCAGACACAGAACAGACCGAACAGCATGGAACCGGCAACCGCGATCAAGGCATCGCGCCAGTAATTCGGGCCAATCGGCGCGCCAGGCAGAAAAGCGCGCTCAATCACATCGACCTGCGGATATTTTCCGGAGTAGCGGGCTTCAATCTGAGCAAGCCTTCCCTGTCCTTCGCGATAGAGCGATTCCAGTCCTTCCAGATCGTTCCGCAGCGCCTCATGTTCAACGAATCGCGATGAAAATTCCGACGCCTTGGCTTTATGCGCGTCGAGCTGTGCGCGAATTTCACGGGCGGCCTGCCGTGCTGCGGCATACTCCTGCTCGGCATCGGACAGCACCACAGCCTGTCCCTGCTGCCGCATGCGCTTGATTTCAGCTTCCAGTAATGCGAGTTGCTCTGGAATTACTTTCAATGTCGGTGACAAATTGAGAAATTCCTGCGTATAACGCCGGTTCAGATCGCCCAGTTCTTCACGCAATTCCTGCGCGCGGCTTTCCAGCAGACTGAGTGTGCGCGTGTCTTCCTGCGGCACCACCGCCTGACCGCGCGCTATTGCCTTATTGATCGCATCCAGCCGGGCTTTTGCCTTGACTTCTTCTTCGCTGGCAACATTGAGCGATTCGTTCAGGCCCTTCAGACGCGCCAAAGCTTCATTTTCTTCCCGTTCTATCGATGCAATATCGTTATGTCTTCTGAATCGTTCAAGCTCCGCGCGCTTGATTGTTATTTTCTCCGACAGACTATCCAGCTCGCTATGCAGAATTTGCGTAGTATCGCCCAGCAGACGGGACACTTCCCTGGCTCTGGCATCCAGGTAAACATCAATCCAGGTATTAATCAACGCTGGCAACATCTTCGGGTCAGGACCTTCGGCGGCCATTTCAACCAGATTGGTTTCCGCAACAGTCCTGACGTCGAGCATCTGGCGAACGGCGTCCGGATTCAGGTCGATGGAAACACCGCCATGACTCCCGGACTTCAACCGGCGGGAAGTTTCTGCCAGCAACTCGGCGCCCAGCAGGATTTGTTTCTGGATGGCGACATGCTGGATGTCTGCATCGTTACTCGATTGATCAATAGCTGTTTTGGCTACTGTCAGCAGCGTAGCATAACTGAGATACACCGCCGGCCGGTTAAAAACATAAATCAGCGCAGGCAAGGCGCATACCAGAAACACCGCAACAAAAATGACTATTCTGCGCGACTTATACCAGGGTTCCGGTTCGCGTACAGGTGGCAGCCAATGCGGAGTATTGGCGGTAGTGGCGATTTCCCTGGAAAACTGATTATGCATAAAATGGAAAAGAATTCAGAAACAAGACAACACGTTATTTTTCCAGTACAGGATACACAAAAACCGCGCCAAATCAAATCACCCGGTTAAACCATAACGTGACTTCCACACGCCAATCGATGTGGTTTCAGTATAACGCACACCAGGAGAACAAAAAATATGAAGCCGTTTTTGGGATTTAATTGTCGCTTCGACTAAATAAGTCTTTCATTATACTTTGAGAATGGCAATGCATACCTTATTGACGTTGCGACACAATCAATAATCCTAAAAACCTCGGTTGAATGGAATTTAGCGTACGTTGGTTTTTATTTCCGGCACAGCGCAATGAGGCGTAATAACAAGTTATTACAACGAATTGCAACGCCGCCGGAATTAAAAAGCGGCGTGCTATCAATACCATCGTGCGATTCACCATTTGGGTGAGCGGGTATTGTTCGGGTTGTTCTATTTATTCATAACCGTTAGTCATTGCGGATAACGGTGAACTGAGGTTTTTAGGATAAAAACTGGCTACCAACAAGGCAGTAAACAATGTTGAAAAAATTGAAAGATGCTTCTCCTTCCACAATAGCGCGTGAAGCCTTGCAACGGCTGGCTTCGTTAAGAATTCCACCGACACCCGACAATTATCAAAAGACATACGATGAGATAGCCGGGCATGGCAACAATCAAATGTGCGCAAGCGCAAAAAAATTTCTCTCCGAACTTGCCGCTGAAATTCCACGTTCCACCCAGGAGCTCATTCATTTGTCCAATACGCTTGCACGGGCTATTCGAGATCATGACTGGGAAAAATATAAATTAACGTTGTTAGGCAAGGTTGTTCCTTCAGAGGATGTGATTACGTCCGCTGTCAAAAAGGCCCCGCAAAACACCAGCACGCCATGGAACAAAACGATTGAAGTGCTTCTGACACAATTGGAAAAGAATCACGGCAACCTGACCACTGCCAGAAAGCGGGAAGGTTTACAACGCGTTTTGTCACGATTCTCCAATGATCCCGCGGAACTACAGGATAAACTGCACGCCCTGGTAGACTCGTGGAAAATTCTGGCCACCGATGCGAATGATCAAATTGAAGTGCTGGCAGGCGAGCCTGTTGGTCCGCTGATAACATCAGCTGAACCCAATCCATCCGGCAAGGAACACGATTCAGCAGATTTGCCGAAGAAATCAGCCATGCCACGCCAGTACACCGATCAGTTCCCGGAATTGCTGGCGCATATCCTCGAGCATGTGGCAACCATTCCACTTTCCGATCCTGCGTTTACGATGGAAACAAACGATCTGGCGCAGATAATCCGCCGCGCTCAAAGCAAGCAGGAGAGGGATCAGTTCATTTACGACTATGCACCGTATCTTGAGAAATTCGAATTCAGTATCGAAGATACGGCAAAGTTGCAACGCGGGCTGCTGCGTCTGCTTCACAAGCTTATTGAAGGCGCCCGGCAATTACTGATTGAGGATGAGTGGGCTAGCGAGCAGATCGCAAAATTGCATGAAACCATGTCCCGGCCATTAAGCCAGCGGTCCATTGCTCAAGCAGAATCACAACTCGAGGAAATTCTGCAAAGACAAAACATTATCAAGCGCAACCTGAGTGATTCGCGGGAAATTCTAAAACAAATGATCACCGGTCTCATCAATAATATTGAAGCGTTATCTGATGAGACCGGAGACTTCAACGACAAAATCAAAGACTGCGCAAATCGCATCAATCACACCGAAGATCTGCAAGTGCTGAATGAGCTGCTTGTGGAAATCATAAGCGAAACTCGCAAAATGCAGGAAAAAGCACAGCATTACCGCACCGGATTTATCGCAGCCCGAACAGAAGTGGAAACCGCACAGGGAAAAATCCATCAATTGGAATCCGAATTGCAGCATGTCAGCGAGAAAATCCATGAAGACCACCTGACCGGTGTTCTGAATCGCCGCGGCCTGGATTGTGTGTTTGAACGTGAAATCGCGCGCGCCAATCGACGGCAGCAGTCTTTATGTTACGCCTTGCTGGATATCGATAACTTCAAGAAACTCAACGATACGCATGGCCACAAGGCAGGTGATGAAGCCATTGTGTTTTTGATTGAATCCATAAAAGCCGCCACGCGGGCCGACGATATCGTCGCGCGGTATGGCGGCGAAGAGTTTGTCGTGCTGCTGCCCGATACAAATTTGAAAGCTGCCGTTGAAATAATATCCCGCGTGCGGCGCAATCTCACCAAACGTTATTTTCTGCATGAAAACAATAGACTGCTAATCACTTTCAGCGCGGGAATCGCGGAATGCGGCGATCATGAAACGCAGGAAGCGGTTTTCAAACGGGCGGACGAGGCATTGTATCGCGCCAAAAAGAGCGGAAAAAATTTGATCCTTGAAGCCGTTTGAGGTCACCGCGCCCTTCAGCATTGGGCATCAACAGTTTTTTTACCGGACTATCAGCGCGAAGGATAAGCGCGCAGACCATCATCACTACGGCAGGATGCGCTTAACGGACTGTCAAGGCACCCTGCCGTTTTTTCTTTTATGACATTACCGGAGACCTTTGCACGGCGTCATGAGCGGTACGGGAATAAGGCAAAAATTTGCGAAAAAGCGGAGTTTACACGGAGTAAATGAGCATTTACGCAAATTTTTAACGCAATTAGCGTGCCGCGTAGTAGCCGTGCAAAGGTCTCCACCGATCGATTATCAGTGACGATGCCCCCCTCTATGACCACCCCGGTGACCGCCACCGAAATGGCCATGACCGCCGCCATGATGTCCCCGGCCAAAGTGCCCGTGGCCGCCATGGGAATGTCCGTGTCCACCGCGGAAATGACCGTGCCCGCCGTTATGGTGTCTGTGCCCGCCCGAGAAGATGATGCTGCTGCGGACTGCGGGTTGATAGCCATACCCGTATCCGGTTCTGCCATAATAATTTGAACCGCCATAATAACCGCCGCCGTAGTAACCCGCACCGCCATAATAAGGTGTCGCCACACACCCGCCGAGAAGAAGCAATGCGCCAATAGCAGATACTGCCAGCATTTTTCTCGTATTCATGTTATCTCTCCTGATCATATTTGTATGATCAAATCATAGGCCGGTCAAGATGAATAACAGCTGAATACAAAAGGTTCTAATTTTTCTCCATGGTGTTAATGAAAGCATTTGCTTCATTGATTGATTTTTCCATCGCAGCAATCAGAATGGATACATCGGATTCGATGTTGCCCAACTCACCTTTCAACGATGAAATCGCCTGCGCATTCAGGTTATGCTTCAGAAACATGACCTGATCTTTGAACACGGTGAGAATCGGCGCGATTTTGGCTTCGGCACTCTTCATTGAGGTGATCAGCTGCTGGTAATGTTTTTTTGTCGCGTTCAGCTTTTCCTGACTGCTGCGCTTGAAATTGGCGTTACTGTATTGGGTAATCTCCTGCTCCCACTCGACAAATAGAGC
>JACKLU010000006.1 GCA_024235735.1 Burkholderiales bacterium | reverse complement strand
GGATAACATTGGTATTTGAGCACAAATGGCACACGTTGTGCTAGAATCTTTCTCGTGAAGCCGATTACATGGAATCCCGAAAAGAACAAACGCCTGCAAAAGGAACGGAATATTTCGTTCGAGGATGTGGTTTTCCACATCTCGATTGGCGGTATTCTGGACACGCTGGAGCACCCGAATCAGGAGTGCTACCCGGGTCAACGGATACATGTGATCGAAATGGAAGGCTATGTTTATTTGGTTCCCTTTGTAGAGTCGGAAGATGAAGTTTTTCTGAAAACGATTATTCCGAGCCGGAAAGCGACCAGAGTCTATTTGGGAGGTAGTCAATGAACGGACTGGATCAGGAAGAACAGGAACTTCTGCAAGCGTTTGAAGCCGGTGAACTCAGACGAGTTGCGGATTTTGCTGAAAGAAAGCAGCGCCATCAGGAATACGCGGAAGCGATGTTCAGGAAAGATGCCCGTATAAACATCAGGCTTTCTTCCAGGGATCTGCGGGCACTCCAGAAAAAAGCCCTGGCGGAAGGTATCCCCTACCAAACCCTGGTTGCCAGTATTCTCCACAAGTATGTGGAAGGTCGTTTGCATGAGGAGCGATAGGGCGGTAGCACCGTAGGTTGGGGTGGATGGCATTTCGTTTATCCCCCTATCTTGCCAATTGATGAAAAATTGCAATGACTAAATACTGTAGGTCTATAATCAAAATTTCTGATGATGCTGAATTTCCGGAGGAGCCATGCGTACGATTTTTGCTGTTCTTGTGTTGATGCTGTGTGCCACACATCTTGCCGCTGAAAATGACAACGCGGCGCAGCTTGAAGAAAAAGCCAAACAGCTTGCCGCGCAGCTGGGCATGCAGTTGAAGGCGCGGCTGCAATCGGCGATTGAGTCGGGCGGGCCGGCCAGTGCGATTGCGGTGTGCAACGTCGCTGCGCCGGAAATTGCGGCGGAGCTGTCCAAAGACGGCTGGACAGTCGGGCGCACCAGTCTGAAACTGCGTAATCCCGCCAATCGGCCGGATGCGTGGGAACAGGCAACGCTGCTCGCGTTTGAGCAACAGCTTGCATCCGGCGAACCTGCGGCCGGTTTGCAAAACAGCGTGGTCGAAACAGACAACGGCAAAACCCGTTACCGGTTCATGAAGGCGATACCGATTGATACGGTATGCATGGCATGCCACGGTGAGGCGATTGCCGAACCGGTAAAGGCGGCGTTGGCGGAAAAATATCCGCAGGATGCCGCAACCGGCTACAAGCCGGGTGAATTGCGCGGCGCGTTTACCATGACGAAGATTCTGGCTGTCGATTAGCAATGTGCTGAAGTTGAATAGGCGCGTATTGCCGGTCAAGCGCTTAATCAATGACCGTTGTTTGTTTCAAATCAAAATGTTCGGTTTGCAATTCTGATATGAATATGTAAGTATTTATCGTCAGGGAGGGGATCACCATGCAAACTCCAGCGCCAACTGCTTCGCACGTCTTTCTCAGCAGCACGCATTTTCCGGCAACTTCCAGGGATGAATCCCAATCCCTTGAAAATGCGCTTCAGCACATCCTTGCTCAAGATCATCAAGGCAGTTTTTATGCCATGCTCGCGCGTTATCAGCGCATTCTGGCGGATAACGGCCAACGCCATGTCTGGCCTGTGGTGCACAAAAAACTGGAAACGCTGTTCAAATGCGGCAAGGCGGAGGTGATCAGCGGCCCGATGATCGGCATTCCCGTCTCGATACGCGACAGCGATTATTTCAAGCATCTGGATCATGACGGGTCTGACAAGCGGTCAGTGATGGCCAGTATCGAGTGGATGGCGACGGCCTGGAACGCGACGTATGCCGACACCGGCCTGTGGATGGGAAAAACGTTTGAACCCGTTTCACGCGACACCGTTGCGGAAAAAACCGGCAATCATGCGCCGACGGTGAGTGCCTACAATGCGGAAACGATGCGCATCGGGCGCAATTTTTTCCGCGAGCCGCCCGATCCTAATCTGATCCAGGCGATTGGCCTGCCTGGACTGACGGCATTGTGGAATCTGAAAAAGCGGCCACTGAATACCGGCGTGGAAGGTTTTGACGGGGAGTTGCTGGCGGAGAATCTGGACAAGGAAAAAGCTATTCCCTACACGATGACCGGCGGTTATTTTCTGTGTGACACCGGCCAATCGGTTATTCCGGAAATGAATCGCAAGGCTGTGTATCAGTTGAATTACCGCTGGCCTGCGCTGAAGCCGAGTTTTCCGATGACGCGGCTGATCGACGAGATCGTGCGCATCGATGACGGTATTTATCTCGGGCAACTGGTTTTTGCCACACACCATTTCAGTCTCGGCGGTATCACACTGCCCAATGGTGATGTCATCTCCATCGGCGAGAATTATCCCGAACGCGGCTTCTGGGAGAAAGTCAAACGGTTGCTCGGCATGGGCGGCGCGGAGGATATGCAGTATTACGGATACCAGAATAACGGTTTCTTTTTGATGGTCGATCCGGCTTTTGCCAGGGCGTTTTATGCCGACGACGCCTTTCCGCAGCTGCGGCCGCGTCCGGGTGAAACCGGTTATCATGAACTGGGTTATAGTCAGTCAGCCGCCGCAACGCCAGCGCCGGTTTCAGCACCGGCAGAAACGCAGGTGGTTGCAGCCGCATCAGGCAAAGTCAGGTACGAACCGGAAATGACCGACTGGATTAACGGCTGGCAACAGAATCCGGCGCTTGCCAAAAAATTCACTACGTTTATCCTGGAAGCTTCGCCGCTGGGTGCGCAGGATGATTTTGTCGAGGGCATGCGCCGAGAAGGGGAATCGATACTCCAGATGTTGCAGCGGATCAGCCATGAAATTTCCTCACAAAGCAATCCCGACGACGAACTGAAGCATTTTGAGAAGCTCAATGCATTGTTTCGCCGTGGTGTCGCGCCGAAAGTCAGTAACGGCCTGTTTCAGGGCAGCGGCGAGCGGGGTTATAACTGCCGCCTCGACAGCCGGGAAACGAACGACTGGTACGGCGAACCGGTGCGTACCACCGGATTCGATTATTATCATGGCGCTACGCTGAATCTGCATTGCGGATTTTCTGAGACATTCTCGCCGGAACGACATGAAAAACACGACGATGCCAGGATTTTTCCCAGTTCGCTGGCGAACCTGCTGGATATGGGCTCGCCGCCTAACGTGCTGAATATGACCTGGCATTCCATCGGGAAATTCATTTTTCCGTGGGCGGGAAAGTCGTTTGAAAAAATCTCCGCGCGTAAGTTGAGCATGTTTCTGGATGAAAGCGACGATCTGGCTGAACGCTATCCTGAAAGAGTCAAAACGCTTAAATCCTTTCTGGCCAGCAGACCGCACTACATACTGGTGGAAAAAAACCGGGAGCATTACTGGAAAGCGGATGGGGCTTATGCGAAACATCTGCAAAGCGGCAGCTGGGATAACGGCATGTCCGATGAAGACAAAGCATTCTGGGAACAGGAAGCCGCGGCGCACTGGGTGGACGGCAACAATATTCAGGACAAGCGCATCGTTGCGGCAGATCCGTTGATGCGTATCGTCGACATGAATTACCGCGTGCCCGATACCTCCCTGCTGGCGGCCGCTGCGGAGGGGCCGGCGCCGTTTGCACGGCAAGGCTACATTTTTCTGGGGACGGATGACCGGGAATCAGTACTGGCGATGAATAACGGGCCGGAAAAAAAGAAAACAGTGTTTCAGTTTCATTATCGTTTTCCCATGATCGGTGGTCCAACGCCCATCGGTTTTTGCCTGGATGAACTTGTGGAGATCGCAGATGGTCTGTATCTCGGCCAACTGATTTATTCAACGGCGCTAGCGGTGCCTTTTCATTCTTCGGTTGATCCGGGTGACTATAAGTATCAGCTTTTTGGCTATTTTCTGTTGCTCGATGATGTCTGGCAACATCACCGGCTGGCAATCGGACTGGACACGCTGCACTAATCTGACAGGAGGAACCAAGCGATGCAAACAGCGAAGTTAAACCGTGGCGGCATAGCCATCGATCTTGAGCAGGGTGCTGTCGAAGCGGATGCGTTCACTGTGACGAGCGAGGATGTTGCCTGTTTTCCGATTTCCAATGACGCGCCGGAGCAAATCAGAACATTGCAGGATCTTGCGCTGAGCCATATCCGACTCGGCGATTTTCCGGTGGTGGAAGCCTGGCGTAACCAGTTGTTTGACCCCGCATGGATACCGGAAGTCTGCGATGAATTACCGCGTTTGCTGACCGAGTTTCTGCGCATACCGGAAAACGATGCGCTGCCGCCCGCGACGCGGCGTGCGCGTGCATTGAAGCATATTTTCAGCCATAAAACGCCGCTGGTGCGCAAAACCGATCTGCTGCCGGGGCAGACCACGACCAGTTTTGTCGGCCCGGTGGTGCATATGGATATGAGCGGGTACTGTATCTGGCCGGAACTGGAAACCATCGCGACACGGCCGCAGAATCCGTTCAAAATCAAACCGGAGGTGGCCAGACGACTGAACGAGGAAATTTTTCCATTCTGGCTGGAGCGGCGCACGGTTCAGGAAGCCCCGCGTTATGCGGATTACGATACGGCGGATTACGCCAATGATCATCGGGATGCAGTGGATGGCGGCATGGCGGGCGACCAGCCGTCGATCGATCCGCCGCTAAAGAAACGTGCGGGCGAAACACCGAAATGCCAGGAATTGTTCGAACGTATTGCGTTTTACCTGACCGATAAAGCCACGGCTGTTTCGCACACTGCGCCGGATTTCAGCCGCATGCTCAAATACGGCATCGACGGTCTGATCGCGCAGATACAGCTGGATATTCTGCATGTCAATGCGGCGCGCTTGACGGACGAGCAGAAGGCATTTGCCGAATCGGTGATTACGGTTTACGAGGGCGTCAGGATTTATGCCGAACATCTCGCCGATGCCGCTGAGAAAGCCGGAAACAGCGAGCTGGCAACCATTTGCCGCAAGGTGCCGGCAAAACCGGCGGAGACGCTGGCCGAGGCGCTGACGGCTGTGTGGATCTGCTATCACCTGCTGTTGCAGGAAAATACCAATTTCGGGCTGTCGCTGGGCAGGCTGGATCAGACACTGAATGATTACTATCTGAACGACTGGCAGCAGCAGCCGGACGAAGCATCAAAAGCCGCGTACACACAGAAAGCGGTTGAATTGATGTGTCATTTCTTTCTGCGCTGCTCCGATCATGTGCCCTTGTCGCCGGAAACAGCGGAGGTTTTGTTTGCGGGCAGCGGCTCCAATCAGGCGCTGACGGTTGGCGGCACGCGCTATGTCGACGGCAAAACCGTCGATGCGGTCAACGATATGACTTATATCATTCTCAAGGCAACCGAAATACTGGCGATTCGCGACCCCAATGTGCATGCACGTTATCATAAGGATGTGCATCATCGCGCACCCGATGGCCGTCCGTTGGCGCTGAACGAATTTTCACCGTATCTGCGGCGGATTTGTCAGGTCAATCTGATCACGCGTGCGACTCCTGCGCTGCATGGCGATGCGCCGGTGATTCACAGCATGGCGAATTATTATGCGCGGCACGATCATGTCACGCTGGAGGAAGCGCTTGCCGATGCGCATGACTATGCATCCATCGGATGTATTGAACAGAACGCCGACCACAAGCACTATGGGCATACCGGATCGACGCTGCTGGTTCTGCCCGCTGTGCTTGAACTGGCCATTTTTGGCGGCAAGCACCGCAGTGACGGTATCGAAAAAAATGATCCTAATCTGTTTTATGGCAAGCCGGAATATACCACGCCACCGCTGCGTGAAATGACGTCGATGCAGGATTTTATCGACAGCTTTCATGTTCAGCTCGACGAGATGGCGCGGCATTGCGTACAGTTTAACAACTATCTGGGGCGCACTCTGGAGAAAGTGCGGCCTTCGCCGTTTCTGTCCGGCCTGTTTGATGGCCCGACCAACAAACCCGGCGGCAGCGGCGCTAAATTCCGCGATGTCTCCTCGGGTGGTGCGAAGTACAATTCGTCCGGTGTGGCGATTATCGGGCTTGCCGATGTGATCGATTCGTTCTGCGTGATCGATGCGCTGGTATTTGGCGGCAAAATGACAGCCGATGAACTGGTCGCCGTGCTTGACGCCAATTTTGATCCGGCAAAGTTACCGGTAAGTGAGCGCCGGAATATTCTGAGTACCCTGATCGCGAAGATACGCAAACAGTTTTCGAATCGTGAAGACAAACCGTCCGTTAAATTAACGTCGAAGCGTTTGCAGGAATGTGCGCAGCTGATCCGTCTCGCGCCGAAATACGGCGCCGGCGTGGATGAAACTGAAGATGGGCTCTACAACAATGCGCTGGCGGTCAAATACACCCGCTTGCTGACCAGAATGATACAGGATGTCTTTTTCAAATACCGCACGCACCGTGGCGGGCGTTATCTGACGGGGTACTGGAGCATGACCAATCATGCCGGTTTTGGCCTGCTGTACAAGGCCACGCCGAACGGCCGCCGTGACAGCGCGTCATTTGCCAGCGGCATTACGCCATGCCCAGGCATTGTCAAAGGCAACGGCGATCCGGTGCTGTTGCTTGATCATATGCTGTCGGTTGTCAGTGTTGATCCCGATACGGTGCAAAATGGCTATACCTATAATCTGAGCCTGACGCCGCGCGGCAGGCAATACTTCAGGGAAGATACCGATCTGTTCGCCATGCATATGAAAACCTTCATGGATCAGGATGGCGTGCTGGTGCAGCTTTGCGTGACTTCGATCGAAGATTTTATCGCCGCGCATCAGGCCGCGACGGCGGCAGGCAAGGCAGGTGCGGGCGAAGCCGAGCAAAAAGCGCTGGCGCCTTACAAGGATCTGATGATTCGCGTGGCCGGATACTCGGCCTATTACGTGACACTGAGTCCGCAAATGCGCCAGGAAATTATTGATCGCGCCAATTTTGATATGAAAAGCGGTGTCGAACAACATGCTGCGATGGGAGGCTGAAAATGCATGCTACGCTACCGGCACTGTCGGATGGTATTCATCATCTTTTAAAAACGGGACTGCAACTCGGCGAAAAGCAGCCCGAGCTGGCCAAATTGCTGAGCAAGGCGGAAGGCAAGATTCTTGCCGGCGGTATGGCCGCGCTGATTAAACTGGGTTTTGGTTTCCTGATCAGCGAAGGCTTGAGCGAAAGCAAAGCGGCGCAGGCGCAGGCATTTTTTCAGGACAATTTCGTCATCAAAGATCCCTATGCTCCGCACGGTATCCGTTATTACCAGGGAAAAATCCTCATCCGCACACGCAAACCGGATGACGACCTGAATGTGCTCATCCGGTTCTGCCCCAATCCGTCCGAACTTTACCTGGATACGCCGCTGGGCAAGCGGTTCAATCCCTGCGCTGTGGTCGACACGAAGGTGTTGAGTGAGACAGAAGCGAACCGCATCGAACAGAATCCGGACAAGGTCGACCTGGTGATTCGTTTCAGGGATGCCCAAGCGATTTTGAGTCTGGCGCAACGGCCTGACGCCGATGTGGTGCAGTTGCTGCTTGAAAATCTGGTGCAGATCAGCGGGAATTTCGGCCATATGTTCAAGTTTGGCGCGATCGGTAAGCATGTGCAGGCTGTATTGTCAGGAATGCATTAGTTTTGCTTGTGATAAGCGGCGGATATGAATGATCGTGGCCTGATATTCGACATCAAGCGCGACAGTACGGAAGACGGACCGGGCATTCGCACCGTGGTTTTTTTTAAAGGCTGTCCACTGTCCTGTATCTGGTGCCAGAATCCGGAAGGCAAGCGGTTCATGCCGGAAGCCGATGTGAACGGTAACCGGATTGGAACGTGGTATACCGTAGATGAACTGGTTTATCGCATGTTGCAGGATAAACCGTTTTTTACAACGACAGGCGGCGGCGTAACACTTTCCGGCGGCGAGCCGACGCTGCAAATGGATTTTGCCGGACAATTGCTCCAGGCGCTCAAGCGGGAGGGGATTCATACCGCGCTGGAGACCAGCGGTTTTTTTGCCTTTGACGCCTTCAAAGAGAAAATGCTGCCCTGGCTGGATTTGATTTATTTTGATCTCAAACTGATCGATGCGGCAGAAAGCGAGCGCTATAGCGGACGATCCAGCAAGAAAATTTTCGACAATTTCTCAACATTGATCAAAACCGCGAAAATTCCTGTTATTCCCAGAATACCGCTGATTCCCGGCATTACCGCAACCGAACGCAACCTGAAAGGCATCGCGGCATTTCTGGCAAAACACAGCGTTAAAACCTGCGCACTAATGCCGTACAACCCGCTCTGGTTGGGCAAGCTTGAGAATCTGGGGATTTCCGCGCCCCGTTATACCCATAGTCGCTTCATGACGACCGAAGAACTCAAAGCCTGCGCCGATTATTTCACTCATGGATCGCATTCAGCGCAAGCCCAAGCGGATAGTGTGTAATGTGCGATACTGTCGCGAACGGTTTTTACACGGTCGCGCGAGAATGTGTCCGTAAAAGTGGACTGGTTTCTTGTAAAATAGCGTATCTGTTTAATTCAAGAAGAAGAGTAAATAATGTCAGAAACTTACGACGTTGCGGTAATCGGCGGTGGGCCGGGGGGCTATGTTGCGGCAATACGCTGCGGGCAGTTAGGATTGAATACGGTTTGTATCGATGCATGGAAAAATGTGAAGGGACGCGCCAGTCTGGGCGGCACTTGCCTGAATGTCGGCTGTATTCCTTCCAAGGCACTGCTGGAATCCTCGGAGCGATTTTTTCAAGTGCAGCATGACATTTCAGCGCACGGCATCAAGGTAGAGAATGCAGCGATTGATGTGTCGGTTATGGTTGCCCGTAAAGACAAAATCGTAACGACTTTTACAGCGGGTATCGCTTCGTTGTTTAAAAAGAATAACGTCAAATCGGTTCATGGTACGGGAAAGCTGCTTAAACGCGACGATTCCGCAGAAGCATGGCGTATCGAAGTTGTCGATGGCGATGCGGTGCAGCATGTTCAGGCGAAACATGTCATTGTGGCCACAGGGTCGGTGCCACGTCAACTGCCTATGGTCACCGTGGATAATGACCGCATTCTCGATAATGCCGGTGCGTTGTCGTTATCCGAGACGCCGCAGCGGCTGGGCGTGATCGGGGCGGGTGTCATCGGGCTTGAAATGGGCAGTGTGTGGCGCAGACTGGGTGCCGAAGTCACTATCCTTGAAGCGATGCCGGAGTTTTTGATGGCGGCGGATGCGCAGATCGCGCAAGAAGCCCGGAAAATTTTTACCAAGGAAACAGGATTGAAAATTCTGACTGGTGTAAAAATCAATGCGATCAACACCGGTGATGCGCAAGTTACTGTCGATTACCTTGATGCAGAGGGTGGTGCGCAGCAATTGTCGGTTGATAAGCTGATCGTGGCGATTGGCCGAGTGCCGAATACTACCGGACTGGGTGTTGATGAGAACGGTCTCAAACTGGATGAGCGCGGTTTTATTGTGGTGGATGACTATTGTCGCACCAGCTTATCCAATGTCTATGCTGTGGGCGATGTGGTGCGCGGACCCATGCTGGCGCACAAGGCATCGGAAGAGGGCGTATTTGTGGCGGAGGCCATTGCCGCCAGTGTAAACGGCGATGGTCAGCAACATGAGGTTGTTGATTTTAATACGATTCCCTGGGTGATTTATACCGCGCCGGAAATTGCCTGGGTGGGGAAAAACGAGCAGGAGCTTAAGGCAGCGGGTATTCCATACAAAGCGGGGCAATTCCCTTTCATGGCCAACGGCCGCGCGCGTGCGATCAATGCGGCAAGTGGTTTTGTCAAAGTGTTAGCGCACGCCGAGACGGATCGTGTGCTGGGTGTTCATATGATCGGTCCGCATGTTTCCGAACTGATTTCCGAAGCGGTCATGGCAATGGCATTTTCGGCTTGCAGCGAGGATATCGCCGCCATCGTTCATGCGCATCCTTCGCTGTCCGAAGTGTTTCATGAAGCATCGCTGGCTGCAAATAACCGCGCCTTACATATCTGATTTTCTGTCATGCGACGGGAGAATGTATGCAAAGCCTGGCTTTTTGAAATCCAGATGGGGTGTGGTATTGTTGAGTTTTGAGATGAAAACGGCTGATCTGGAATGGCCTGGGTCGTTCGATGTATGCAGCCGTTTTGGTGAGTTAAAGCGGATTAATGACAGAGTCTAAATCAATTAGTTAGGCAGGCAGTTCTGGCTTTTTGGATCAACGCCGCAGGACCAGCGTAAATCTTTTATGCCTGCTGTTTTGTTGACCAGATAGTCCGCTTTTAATTGTTTGTTCTGTTCTGCGGTTAATGCTGCTCTTTCAGGAATGTAGCGCTCATTGCTCCAGAAACGTATTCTGCAAAACTCGTCTTCATTCTGGCATAAGCGGCTGATGGCGTTGCTATAAACCGTTTTGTCGGTGTGACGGCTTTGCTCGACGAGCACCATGTAAACCTTTTTGCCTGAATTGCCCAATTCAGCGATACGGACGGTTTTCCAGCCGTTACCGCTTTCCAGTCCAGCTGAGTCGTTTGCTGCTGCTTCTTCCGCTGCAGCTGCTTCATCGGTTGCGTCCGCTGTGTCTTCATCTGATTCAGCGTATGCTGTGCAGGAAAGGCTTAATGCTAAAAACAAAAGTGTGCAAAAAAACTTTTTGTTCATAAAATCTCCATGACGAACTTTGTTTATTTTTTAATTTCAGTGCTATAGCTTTCAAAAATAACAACATTGAAATGATGTGTGCGGAATAAAGCGACTATCCGACCCATATAATTAGCAGCGGAAGTATAACCCAAGCCATAATGTCGGGCACTGTTTTTTTTGATTGTAATTTCGGAAAATATAGTGGTTCTTGCAGGTGTCAAAAAAAGATATTAAGAAATTTCTGAAACCAGCGTTAAAATGCAAAGAACGTAAGATGCGCGGTGCTGTCAGATACAAAAAAGATTCCTCCAGATGCTTATTTTGTACGATGATGGTGGCGGGGTGACGGTTATGGCGAGTTGTCGATCCGCGCAGGATTTGCAAAAGCAGGATAGTATTTATATCCGCTTGATATTATAATCTCAAGTTTTTTTATTCTGGCCAGTTGCTTAGACACTAACGCTCATGCAGTTATTCGCCTTTGGTATTAACCATACTACAGCGCCTCTGGATGTGCGCGAACAGGTCACATTCCCGGAGAACGCCATGGAGCATGCGCTGCATGATCTTGTTGGACGTAACCCGATCAAGGAAGCCGCTATTGTGTCGACTTGCAACCGTACAGAGGTTTATTGCAGCACTGAGAAGCCTGAAGAAGCCATGCGCTGGCTGGCCGATTTTCATCATTTGCAGGTGCATGATCTGGATCCTTATCTCTATAAGCTGCCGCGCGAGAAGGCGGTCAAGCATGCATTTCGCGTGGCCAGTGGACTTGACTCGATGGTGCTCGGTGAACCGCAGATTCTGGGGCAGTTGAAGAGCGCGGTTAAATCGGCCGAGAATGCCGGTACGCTGGGTTTGTTGCTGCATAAGCTGTTTCAACGGACATTTTTTGTTGCCAAGGAGGTGCGGACTTCCACTGAAATTGGTTCAAACTCAGTATCCATGGCCGCAGCAGCAGCACGGCTTGCTGAACGGATCTTCGGTGAGATCAGTGAGCAGCGCATCTTGTTTATCGGCGCTGGAGAGATGATTGATTTGTGCGCCAGTCATTTTGCCGCGCGTAACCCAAAACATATTACCGTCGCCAATCGAACCATTGAACGTGCACAGGCGTTGTCAAAAAGATTCAACGCCACGGCGATTACTCTGGCGGATCTGCCGGATCAGCTGGCTTTGCACGATATCGTTGTGACCTGTACGGCCAGTCCATTACCCATCTTGGGAAAAGGTATGGTTGAACGCGCCATTAAGGCGCGCAAACATCGCCCCATTTTTATAGTCGATCTTGCTGTGCCGCGTGATGTTGAGTCGGAAGTTTCCGAGCTGGATGATGTTTTCCTTTATTATGTTGATGATTTGTCAGAGATTGTGAAAGAAGGTATGGATGCACGGCAAAGCGCCGTAGCCCAGGCGGAATCCATTATCGATAATAATGTCATTGATTTTATGCGCTGGCTGGCGACACGCGAGCTGGTGCCAACGATACGCGCATTGCGCGATCAGGGCGAGCGTTATCGCCGTCACGAATTGGAGCGCGCATCCAGGTTGCTCGCCAGAGGGGAAGACCCGCAGAAAGTTATGGAGTCATTGAGTAACGGTTTGATGAATAAATTTCTGCATATCCCGTCCAGTTCTCTGAATCATGCGACTGTCGACGAGCGCGAGCAACTGGTTGAGCTCGTGAATAAGCTTTATCAATTGCATCGCCCGCAATGAAAGCGAGCCTCACCCGCAGGCTCGATCGTCTGAGTGTACGGTTTAACGAGCTCAATCAATTACTCAGCAACGAAACAGTTACCGCTGACCTGGATAATTTCCGCAAATTGTCTCGCGAACATGCCGAGATCATACCGGTAGTTGATCTGTATCATGCTTATCAACAGGTCGAAGGGGATTTGCAGACCGCCCGTGAAATGGCTGCTGATCCAGAAATGCGTGAATTTGCTGAAGCTGAAATACAAGCCGGTAAGGAAAGACTGGCTGTAATTGAAACAGAATTGCAGAAACAGCTGTTGCCTAAAGATCCCAATGATGAGCGCAATATTTTTCTGGAAATACGCGCAGGGACAGGCGGCGATGAATCCGCCCTGTTTGCAGCCAATCTGTTTCGCATGTACTCACGCTATGCTGAGCGACGCAACTGGCAAGTTGAGATCATATCGCAGAGTCCATCGGATATCGGCGGATATAAAGAGATTATCGCCAAAATCATTGGTCAGGGCGCGTATTCCAGGCTTAAATTCGAATCCGGCGGGCATCGCGTGCAGCGTGTTCCGGTGACGGAAACGCAAGGGCGTGTGCATACTTCGACGTGCACCGTGGCGGTTATTCCTGAAGCGGATGAAATCAGTGAAGTGCAATTGAATCCGGCTGAGCTGCGGATTGATACATTCCGTGCCTCGGGTGCGGGCGGTCAGCATATCAATAAGACCGATTCGGCGGTAAGAATCACGCATCTGCCGACCGGTATTGTGGTCGAATGTCAGGATGGCCGTTCGCAGCATAAGAACAAGGCGCAGGCAATGAGTGTGCTGGCTGCACGAATTCATGCCAAACAGATGCGTGCACAACAGGCTGAGCAGGCCGCTACACGGAAATCGCTGGTTGGCACCGGAGAACGTTCCGAAAGAATACGCACCTATAATTATCCGCAAGGCAGGGTGACTGACCATCGTATCAATCTGACGCTTTATAAAATGGATCAGATTATGGACGGTGATATTGATGAAATTTGTTCAGCACTGATGGCGGAACATCAGGCCGAGCAACTTGCCGCTTCGATGGAAGAATAAGCGGAAAGCATGTCCGTAAGCGTGTGGTCAATCCGGTTGATACGTTAACCTTTCGTCGGAGATTGCGGATTGGAACAGCAAGTCAGTCATCAGGAAAAGATTGATTCGTGTGCGGATACGCTTGCACGGGCATTATCCTGGGCATGCCGGAAAATTGATGCTATAGACGCGCGCATGTTGCTTCAGCATGTGCTGCAGGTCAATCATGCATACTTGATAACTCACCCTGAGGAACCGGTTTCCGTGTTGCAGGCCGCGACGTTCAGTACGCTCGTTTTGCGGCGCGAGAGTGGTATGCCGGTGGCGTACCTGACCGGCGAGCGGGCATTTTATGATCAAACTTTCAAAGTGACACCCGCTGTGCTGGTTCCGCGTCCGGAGACTGAGCTGCTGGTTGATCTCGCGCTGGAAACAATGACTGAGAAGGATAGGTCATACCGGGTTCTGGATCTCGGTACCGGAAGTGGCGCAATCGCGGTTGCCATCGCTAAACACCGGCCCCAGGCGAATGTTGTCGCGGTAGATTTGTCTAATGATGCACTGTTTGTTGCGCAATGGAACGCGTCCAGGCTGGACGCCAATAATGTACGACTGATTCAGGGCAGCTGGTATGAACCGCTGGGTGTAGATGAAAAATTTGATTTGATCGTTTCTAATCCACCTTATGTGGCTGAACGCGATCCGCATCTGCAGCAGGGCGATTTGCGGTTTGAACCGTCAATTGCCCTGTCAACCGGCGAGAATGGACTTGCCTGTCTGCGCCATATTATTGCAGAAGCACCTGCCTATCTGATTGATGGCGGGCGGTTGCTGGTGGAACATGGTTATGATCAATCAGCTATCTGCCAACGGTTGATGGAACGCGCTGAATTTGAAGATATCAAAGTACACAAGGATCTGGCCGGTATCGAACGTGTTTGTAATGGCCGTTATTTTATGTAATTTTTACTGTTATGGAGTGAATGGAAATGAATGTAGAAGACGTGATTAAAGAGCAAGTGACGAAACATCCTGTGGTGTTATATATGAAGGGTACGCCCGAGCAGCCGCAGTGCGGTTTTTCCGCCAATGCCATCAATATTTTGAGTGCCTGTGGCGTCGATGAGCTTTTTACGGTCGATGTGCTGCAGGATCCGGAAATTCGTCAGGGAATTAAGGATTATTCAAATTGGCCGACAATTCCACAGCTTTATGTCAATGGCGAATTCATTGGCGGTTCTGATATTCTGACCGAAATGTATCAAAGCGGCGAATTGCAGGAATTGTTCAAGGAATAAGACTTCAAGCGCAGCGCCGATAACGATCAGCCGATTGTCGCCGCAACAGCATTGGCCGCTGTGGCGACAATCCAGTAGCGCGCAAATTTACCAATTGCCATGAATATCATGGCGGATATCCAGTTAACCCTCAGCCAGCCAGCCGCAACGCACAGCGCATCGCCAATAACCGGCGCCCAGGATAGCAGCAGAATCGGTGAGCCATGATTGTGTACCCATTCCAGATAACGTGAAGTGTCACCGGTTTTCTTGAGTATTGTTTTTTCATCCGGGATGAGTCGCCCGATCAGATAAGAACTCATGCCGCCCAGCGTGTTGCCAATAGTGGCCAGAATAAGCGCCTGCCAGAGCAGCTCGGGATAGGCAATCAGAACACCCGCGAGTACAGCTTCAGAACCGCCGGGCAGCAGTGTCGCGGCGAGAAAACTGCTGGTAAAAAGTGTCAGTAGGCTTGCTTGTTCATCCATCAGTTTGGTCCAATCAAGTGGTTATAAGTCCGCGCGGACAGGTTTCGCGAAGTTACCGAAATATTTCAGTCGCATGGCAAAATTCCAGTATTCGCTCCCATGCTATTTTACATTGTATGTGGATGCCCGTTCAGGCGATCCGCCGCTTGCTGCCCGACTGATTTAAATTTTAGTATATACGGAACAGCGCGGTCGTTTTCTCTGATGGCCAGAAATAATTTCTGGCGCAGGCCCTGTTTTCCGATGCTGATTTTTTTGAGTTTCAGTGCATTGATTTCTGAATCGATGAGCCATTCCGGTAATACACACACGCCACGATTGAGTGCCGTCATCTGCAAAATGATTTCTAGCGATTCAATTTGTTTTACTCGAGCAGGCGCTATATGCGCCGGCGTCAGAAAACGTGTCAAAATATCAAGCCTTTCCAGGGGCACTGGAAAAGACAGCAAGGTTTCCTTGCTGAGATCCTCGGGTTTCAATTGCCCGATATTTGCTAGCGCGTGATTGCGGGATACCAGTAAAACCAGTGGATATTCGGCCAGGGTTTCATAGTGAATTTTTTCTTTTTTGATTAAATCGGGTGTAACCAGAATATCGATATGGTGACTGAGTAACCCTTCGAGTCCGGAGAATTGAAATTTCTGCACGATATCGATATCGATGCCGGGCATTTGCTGCATGAATGGGCCGATGACGGCATTCAGCCACTGGAAGCAGGGATAGCATTCCACGCCTATGCGCAGAATACCCTGGCAGCCTTCGCTATAAGCCTTCAATGTTTTCTCCGCCTGCGATAAAACAGGCAGAATCTGGTTTGCAACATCCAATAACAATCGGCCTGCCTGTGTCAGCCGCAGGCCGCGCCCTTCTTTTTGCCACAATGCAATACCCAGTTTCTTTTCCAGATAGCTGATCTGATGCGATAGCGCCGGCTGGCTGAGACATAAGGCGTGCGCTGCGCCGGTGAGTGTTCCGTGATGATCAAGCGATTGTATGATTCTAAGGTGACTGTGTTCAATCATGTATGAGGAATATTAATGGAAACCTTGAAATTCATCATTATTATTTATTGTTTGCTGTTTGTACAATAATGCGTCTATTTTTTGAATGGTAAAGCAATCATGACAACAACACATAGCTTGGGGTTTCCTCGTATCGGCCGTCAGCGCGAGCTGAAATTCGCGCTGGAGCGTTATTGGAAAAATGCAATAACCGAAGAAGCGTTGCTGGAGGTGGCAGCAAATCTGCGTATTCAGAACTGGCAGGATCAGGCCGCACTTGACTGGTTACCGGCGGGTGATTTTTCGTTATACGACCATGTGCTCGATACCAGCTTTATGCTGGGTAACGTGCCGGAACGGATCAGTCAATCCGCCGGAAGCAAGATGGATCATTATTTTCGTCTGGCCAGAGGACGCAGTGTGTCCGATGGTGCTGACTGTGGGTGTGTCAGCGCCGGAGAACTGACCAAGTGGTTCGATACCAACTATCACTACATTGTTCCTGAATTCGATAAAAACACACGGTTCGCGCTCAATGCCGAACGGTTGCTGCAACAGATCAGGGAAGCCCGGCAGCGGTATGACCGGGTAAAACCGGTTATTTTGGGGCCGGTTACTTATCTTTGGCTCGGCAAATGCAAGGACGCTACGGATAAGCATGATCTGCTGGACGATTTGATGCATGCATATGAACAGCTCTTCAAAGCGCTCAAGGATGAGGGTGTTACGTGGGTGCAGATTGATGAACCGGTGCTGGTTATGGAGCTGAATGAATCCTGGAAGCACGCATTGCGGAAAACGTATTATCAGTTGCAGGCAGCGCCGGTAAAACTGATGCTGACGACTTATTTCGGCCAATTACAGGAGAACCTGCAACTGGCCTGCGAGTTACCCGTGGACGGAATCCATCTTGATGCGGTTACAGCAAGGGACGAAGTCGCCAAAATAATCGACTGGCTGCCAAGTCACAAGATACTGTCTCTCGGTGTCATCAACGGACGCAATATCTGGAAAACCGATCTGAATGCCACACTGGACTGGCTGGAGCCTGTCCATGCGCGCCTGCAGGAACGCTTGTGGCTTGCGCCATCCTGTTCGCTGCTGCATGTGCCGATTGATCTCGACAGTGAGCAGGCGTTAACACATGACATTCGTTCATGGCTGGCGTTTGCCGTGCAGAAATTACAGGAAGTCAAAGTTCTTGCAACCGCGCTCGATCATGGCAGGGAAGCTGTTTCCGAGGCATTGCAGGAGAATCGGGCGGCAATCGAAAGCCGTCGGCAGTCTGAATCTGTGCATAGCGCTGCGGTTAAGTCACGTCTGCTCGAAATCAATCCGGCAATGAGCAGACGCAAGTCGTCTTACTTGCAGCGGTCGGCAGAACAGAGAAGAAAAATACCTTTGCCGCTTTTTCCAACCACGTCAATCGGTTCTTTTCCGCAGACACAGGCTATTCGTCAAGCCCGTCTGGATTTTCGCAAGGGCAGGTTGTCGGCGGAAGCATACCGGCTGGCAATGCAGGAAGAGATCGAGCATTGCGTGCGCGAACAGGAAGCGCTCGATCTTGATGTACTGGTTCATGGCGAACCCGAGCGTAACGATATGGTGGAATATTTTGGCGAGCAGCTTGCGGGGTTCGCCCTGACGCAACACGGCTGGGTACAGTCCTATGGATCAAGATGCGTTAAACCGCCGATTCTCTATGGCGATGTATCGCATACGCACGAGATTACCGTGGAATGGATTCAATACGCGCAGTCGCTGACCGGGAAACCAATGAAAGGTATGTTGACAGGCCCGGTCACCATGCTGAGCTGGTCTTTTGTGCGGGATGATCAGCCGCGTTCGGAGACCTGCAAACAACTGGCGCTCGTGATACGTGATGAAGTGCTGGCTTTGGAAAAAGCCGGGATTGCCATTATTCAGATTGACGAGGCTGCGCTCAGGGAAGGTCTCCCGTTAAGGCAGTCGCAATGGCAGACTTATCTTGACTGGGCGATTCTGGCGTTTGGCATTGCCGCTAATGGCGTTGAGGACAGTACGCAGATTCATACGCATATGTGCTATTCGGAATTCAACGATATCATGGAAGCCATAGCCCGGATGGATGCCGATGTCATTACCATAGAAACATCCCGTTCCGCGATGGAGCTGCTGGATGCTTTTGATCAGTATCATTATCCGAATGAAATCGGACCGGGAGTTTATGATATCCATTCGCCCAATGTCCCTTCGGTGGACGCGATTGCTGATTTAATGAAAAAAGCGGCGCAGCGTATACCGTTTCACAGATTGTGGGTCAATCCGGATTGCGGATTGAAGACGCGAAACTGGGAAGAAGTCAGGCCTGCACTGAAAAATATGGTTGCAGCCAGTCGTCATCTGGCGGCGCATTTCAAAACCGTCCCGGCCAGCTAAATTTGACTTGCAGGGTTTAATTAGCGATGATATACAGCTTGGAGCTACCGGTTTGTTTTCGTTTAATTCCGCTTGATTCCGTCCAGATCGCTTGCGTTCAACAGTAGTAAACAGGCGAAACAGAGGCGGCCAGAAGTAACTAAAGGTAATCAGAAAGAACCCAACTAGAAGAGGAAACACTATGACTATCCAGAATACATTTAAACAAAGCGTTAAAGATACAATCAATGCAAAGCATTTGCTCAAGCACCCGTTCTACATTGCCTGGACAGAAGGCAAATTAACCAAGGAGCAATTGCGTCACTATGCCGAGCAATATTTTTATAATGTTTTGGCGGAGCCGACTTATCTGAGCGCCGTTCACTTTAATACGCCGCATTTCAGCACCGCTGCGAACAGCGGTGACATCAGCGTGCGGCAGGAAGTGCTGAAAAATCTGATCGACGAAGAACACGGCGAATCCAATCATCCGGCTTTATGGAAGGCATTCGCGTTTGCCCTGGGTGCGAACGATGAAAGTCTGGCCAGCGCCAAGGCACTGCCTAATACGGACAAACTGGTTGCCACATTCCGTGATATCTGCTTGAATCGCCCGTTCTACGCCGGATTGGCTGCACTGCATGCATTTGAGTCGCAGGTACCCGATATTGCGAAAGTCAAAATCGAAGGTCTGGCGGAGTTTTATGGCATGACCAATCCTAAAGACTATGAATTTTTCTCAGTTCATCAGAAAGCGGATATTTATCATTCACAAGCTGAATGGGACATTATCGAGCGTTTCGCCGATACGCCGGAAAAGCAGGAAGAAGTTCTTGCGGCAACCCGCGAAGCGTGTGACGCACTCTGGGGTTTCCTCGATGGCATCCACGAAACCTATTGCGCCAATTTGATTTGTGAAGCAGCGCAGGAAGAAACAGAGAAAGAGGCCATTACACTGCATTAATCCTGTTGTTTTGTCGCACGATAATCATGCCGCTTTTGCGGCATGATTACCTTTAAAGCATCAATCAAGCATCTCAATTTCTCTTTTCATCCGCATCTGGAGTTGTTTTTTCAGCAGCTGATGCGCCGGATGTTTCCTGTTCATCTTTAAGATTCTCGTCATCATCTTCTTCCGCGTCCTCCGCAGCTCTGCGAGCGGCTTCCTCGGCTTCTTCCTCTTCGGAGCGGCGTGCGTTCCACATGAAATAGATTGCACCCAGCGTAACAATAACAACGGGCATCGCAACGTAGGTGAATAGAGCCGATTCAACCGTGATGTCCTGTGAGGAAGGAGGCGGCTTGGTGACGATCATATAGCCATGCAGCAGAGCGATGCAGAAAACGGGAATCAATGCCGCTATAAAGCGGTTGGTGATGAGCGGGCGGACGGTGAACATGTTGAGGATGTTCGATCCGTAATACCCCAGAAAATAAATGAAGATATAAAAAAAGATAGCACCCATGGGTATTCCTTATATAAAACGAGGATATCGCGGTTATCGGTTACGTCAATCGGTATGCCTGCGAGATTATTGTTATTTAATCAGAATGTTAAGGTCTCAATCCGGTTGATCTTGATGCCTATGGGATGAATGATACACAACAACCCGCGAAAAATCACGGCTTGATTGGGCGGGACGCCGGAACTATGAAGCGCACTGCGCATGTAAAGGATTAGTGCGGTTGCTTCTGCTGTTCCTGCTGTTGCAGCGTCCACAGGCGCGCGTAGGTTTGGCCGGCGGCGAGTAACTGCGGGTGTCTGCCGTATTCGATGATGCGGCCGCTATCCATAACCAGGATCTGGTCGGCATCGGCGATGGTTGACAACCGGTGCGCGATAGTCAGCGTCGTGTGATTTCGTGCGATACGCTTCAATTCCGACTGTATCTGTTTCTCGGCATGTGAATCCAGTGCTGAAGTGGCCTCGTCAAAAATCAGAATCGCGGGGTTTTTCAGTAGTGTGCGCGCAATCGCGACGCGTTGTTTTTCGCCGCCGGAAAGTTTCAGTCCACGCTCGCCGACGACGGTTGCATATTTATCCGGCAATGCTTCGATAAAGTCATGGATATGGGCTGATTTTGCTGCGGCGTATACTTCCTCCGGCGTGGCACCGGGACGGCCGTATGCGATATTGTAATAAATGCTGTCGTTAAACAGCACCGTATCCTGCGGTACGATGCCGATCGCTGCGCGCAGACTCTGCTGGGCGATGTCGCGGATATCCTGATCGTCAATGGTTATGGCGCCGGATTGCACATCATAAAAGCGAAACAGCAGGCGCGCCAGCGTTGATTTTCCGGAGCCGCTGTGTCCGACCACGGCAATATTCCGCCCGGCTGGAATTTCAAAACTGACGTCAAATAAAATCTGCCGGTTGGCGTCATAACTGAAATTGACATGATCAAAGCGAATAGTGGCTGGTTTTTTGTCTTGCAGTTGCAACGCGACTGCACCCGGTTTGTCCTGAATTTCACGGTTTTCGTCGAGCAGGGAGAACATACGCTCCATGTCGGCGAGCGAATGCTTGATTTCCCGGTAGACAAATCCGAGAAAATGCAGCGGCATATACAGTTGCAGTAAAAACGCATTGACCAGCACCAGATCGCCGATCGTCATGGTGCCCTGCATGACATGGTCGGCGGCCAGGAACATAAGCAGCGTCATGCCGATCGCGATAATGGCGCTTTGTCCCGAATTGAGCGTGGCGAGCGAAACCTGATTGCGGATAGCCGCTTTCTCCCAGGTTTGCAGGTGTTCGTCATAGCGCCTGCTTTCCCATGCCTCGTTACCGAAGTATTTCACGGTTTCATAATTGAGCAGGCTGTCGATCGCCTGCGTATTGGCTTTGGAGTCCATGGTATTCATCGTGCGCCGGAATATCATCCGCCATTCGGTGACGATCAGGGTCAAGGCGATATACGCCAACAATGTGATAAAGATAATGACAGCAAAAAGCAGATCATATTGTTTGATCAGAATCGCCATGACCAGGATGATTTCCAGTAGCGTCGGCAGAATATTGAACAGCATGAAATTCATCAGAAACGAGATGCCGCGCGTGCCGCGTTCAATGTCCCGTGATACGCCGCCGGTCTGTCGTTCCAGATGAAAACGCAACGACAACGCGTGCAGATGCGCGAAAACACGGGTGGCGATACGTCGGATGGCGCGTTGCGTCACTTTGGCGAATACTGCATCGCGTAATTCGCCGAACAACGTGCTGCACAAACGCAACACACCGTATCCGATCAACAGAAAAACAGGCAGTACCAGAACTGCCTGCGGTTGATTCAGCGCATCGACAATTTCCTTCAGCACCAGCGGCACGGAGACGTTTGCCAGTTTTGCCAGAATCAGCAGACTCAGCGCAAGGATGACGCGAACCTTGAATTCCCATAAGTAAGGCAGGAGTGATGCAATTGTCTTGAGATTTCGATGCGTATCGGTTTTTTTGGTTTCGGCGGAATTGCGCGGCATTGGACAGAAAAGTTTCAGAATAATCTGATCACCAAGGGTTTGCGGTGGAACGTGGAAAATCGATCCACCACCGGCCATTGGGTCGATGTTGATTTACATCAACACCAGATAGCCGATCGAACAGCCGATCAAGGCGGTCAAACCAAGCATGCACCAGGCGAGCATTATTTTTCCGGGGCGATAAGGTTCGGGGATTGATTTGTCGAACATCACCAGCGTGTTGAGTATGGCAAGAACGGGCGCTGCAACGAATGCGACGACAGTGGCGACCTTGACCATTTCACCCATGGATGGGGTAAAGAAAAACAGCAGAAAAAGTGTGCCTGCAATGGTGACCAGCAACCAGAAGATATAAATCGATTTGTTTTTGCGATGCTGGAATTGACGTGGTGCAATCAACTCCAGTGACATGCCGATCGTGCGCGGAAACGCATCGAGCAAGGTCAGCGTGGTGCTGAACATGGTGGTAAGCGCGGCAATCGCGACGATGGGGTAAGCCCAGTCGCCCAGCGCCTGTTTGTACATGTCCAGCAGCTGTTCCGCAAATGCCGCGCCGCCGGCCTTGAATTCAACGCCACTGCCATACATCACCAGTGCGCCGATAGCCAGAAAACAGATCGCCAGAAACGCCGTGCCGATAAAACCCACGCGAAAGTCAAAAAGTGCTTCTTTCAGGCTGGCAACCTTGCCTTCGGTTTCATTTTTGCTTTCCGACCAGACCGAATGCCAGACGGAAATTTCAACCGGGGCCGGCATCCAGCCCAGAAATGTGGCTAAAAACAGCAGATGCACGGCATCGGTGATGTCGAAATGCGCCGTGGCGGATGAATAATGTCCCGGATTGTCAAACAGCAAAGCGATGACGGCGGCGATGGTCGTAACCGACAAAATCAGAATGATGATTTTGATCAGTTTGTCCAACAGAACATAGCGCCCGCTCGCCAGCAAGGTGAAGCAGATGAGCAGGATCAGGCTGCTGATAATCGCGTCGACAACCTGCGGCTCATGCCCGCCCAGCGCTTCAAAACCGAAAATATGCGTGAACAGTCCGGCGGTGACTACGGTTACCGCGGCCTGGATGATGAACATGGTTGAAATGGTCATCAACAGGTAAATCCAGACCGCCCAGCGGCCCAGTTTGTGGTAGCCGTGCAGGATGTTTTTTCCGGTTGCCGCGGTATAGCGCGGTCCGAATTCAAAAAACGGGTATTTAATCAGGTGAATGACAATAATGGCGATGATCAATTCGAACCCGAACATGCCGCCGGCGCGGGTTGATTGCACCAGATGAGAAACACCGATTGCCGCGCCCGCATACAGCAGTCCCGGTCCCAGTTTTGCAAGAAGGCCATTGAAAAGTCGATTCTGGGTCATCATTTGTTTAATATCGATAGGTTCTGGAGCACTGTGATCGGTTGTATGTTAATGTCGATTGATCATTGACGAATGAATGCGATTCGGCTTCAATACCAGTAGTACCTCAACTTGTTTACTGGACAACAGTTATGGAAATCACCTGTTACCGAGACGAAGAAATCAACCGTGAATCGCGTCAGTTGCCGGCAAGTACTTATAATCTGGCCATCACACTGCTCGCGCGCAGTGGCGGCAGCCACCTGTTTGTCCCCATTCGCAGCATGCAGTATATGGCAATTATTGATGCCGAAGAATTTGTTTTTATCGATGGCGAACGCAAATGCTGGATCGACATCGCCTGGCGCGATTTCAAGCGGCATGAGCGCGAGACGCTGGACCAGCCGGTTGCTTATCAGGCGGTATTTTATCGCGCGCATTCGGCGGGTGCTGCGGATATTATGACGCGCCTGCAAAGCGAATTTCCGTCGGCATTGCGGGTGCTGGCCGATAAAGCACCAGTCAAAGGTTCTGCGCATATTATTCCGTTCCGCGGGTCTGGAAAACCTGCCAATTAATCATCCTCATCCAGTTCGGGATCCCAGCCTTTTGCCCGCGCGGCCGTTATCGCCTGATCATAAATTCTGGCATGCCTTTCACGCAGTTCGTCGGGTAAACGGCTGGGCAGGTGCGCATAGGGTTCCCATGCAGCATAGACTTTTTCATAGAGACTCTGCATCTGCCCATGATCCCATCCTGCGCAGGTTTCCGACTCCGGCAGAAACCCGAAAACCCAGGCATCCCGAACGATACGTCCGAGAGGGGTCAGGCCGTTTCTTTCATCCTGTTCGACGCCGTCGTATTTCATTTCAGTCATTTTTAGCCTTTTGATGTTGGGATATGATGTGCATTGCAACGCAAAATGGGGTAAATTTTAGCGTATCCGGCCTGCTTTGGGTAAGTAACGCGATGCGTGAGCGAAATTATCGATTGAGGTCGACACGTGAAGCGATCCCGTCCGCCGGAATTTCCGCCAACGACTAAATTTATGAGCAACGCACGACAAAATAGCATTCGAGGGTGTGTCTCCACCCGATTATCGATCATTCATTGATGAAAATTCTCCACACTTCCGATTGGCACCTGGGGCGTGCGCTGTACGGGCGCAAACGTCATGCGGAGTTTGAACATTTTCTCGACTGGCTGCTGAAAATCATCGCGCAGGAACAAATCGATATTTTGCTGGTCGCCGGCGATGTGTTTGATACCGGTACGCCGGCTAATACCGCACAGACACTGTACTACCGGTTTCTTCACCGTGTCGCGGCATCCTGCTGCCGCCATGTCGTCATTATCGCAGGCAATCATGATTCACCGTCTTTTCTCAACGCGCCCAGGGAGTTGCTCAAGGCGCTGGACGTGTATGTCGTCGGCAGCCCGGCCGAGGGTTTGGGCAATGCATGGGGTGATGAACTGCGCGACGAATTGCTGGTGTTGCGTGACGCGCAAGGCAATCCGGAAATGATCGTCTGCGCGGTGCCTTATCTGCGCGACCGCGACATCCGTACCGCTGAGGCCGGTGAAAGCATCGCCGACAAGGAACGTAAACTCATCGAAGGCATCCGCAATCATTATGCCGGCATTGTCAGTCTGGCCAGACAAAAACGGGCTGCGCTGGACGTCGATATTCCCATGGTGGCGATGGGGCATCTGTTTGCCGCAGGCGGAAAGACGGTCGAGGGCGACGGCGTGCGTGAGCTGTACGTCGGATCGCTGGCGCATGTCGCGGCGAATATTTTTCCGGATGATCTGGCTTATGTCGCGCTTGGTCATCTGCATGTGCCGCAGCAAGTCGGTGATTCCGGCAGCGTGCGTTACAGCGGCTCGCCGCTGCCGATGGGTTTTGGCGAAGCGAGGCAGCAGAAAAGCGTGGTGATTGTGGAATTCTTTACACCGGAAACCGCAGGTGACGCGCAATCGAGTGAACAGACTGCCGACTGGCGCGATCGGTCGCGGATTAAACTGGTTCCGATTCCCGTCTTTCAGAAACTGGAACGCATTCAGGGTGATCTAACGCTGATTCTGAACCGCATACGGGAACTGGTAGAAAACAATACACAGGCCTGGCTGGAGGTAATTTATGACGGTGATGCAGTGACCTCTGCTGGCGATCTGCGTCAAAATCTGGATGACGCCGTCAACGGCACGCAGCTGGATATTCTGTGCGTCAAAAACAGCCGGGCGATGAACCGGGTGCTGCATCGGGCTTGCGATCAGGAAACGTTGGACGACTTGAATGTCAGGGATGTATTCGCGCGTTGCCTTGCGGCGCACGACGTGCCGCCAGCGCAGCAGCCTGAACTGATCGCCGCTTACGACGAAATCGTGCACGCGCTTTATGCTACCGATTGATACCGGCAGCCGGACGGCATAACGGGAACGGCGGTGCGCATACTTCAACTCAGGTTCAGGAATCTGAATTCACTTGCCGGTGAATGGACCATCGATTTCAGCCGCTCTGAATTCCTTGCGGATGGCATTTTTCTGATCAGCGGTCCGACCGGCGCGGGCAAATCCACGATCCTGGATGCGCTGTGCCTTGCGCTCTACGGTTGCACGCCGCGGCTGAACAAAATTTCAAAAAACAGTAACGAGATTCTGTCGCGCCAGACCGGCGAATGTTTCGCCGAAGTCACGTTTGAAACACAGGCCGGGCGTTTCCGCAGTCACTGGAGCCAGCACAGGGCGCGCAGGCATCCCGCGGGTGAGTTGCAGGCGCCGAAACACGAACTGGCTGACGCCGCGTCGGGAAAAATTCTGGAAACGAAAATCCAGGATGTCGCCAGAAGGATAGAACGTATCGCCGGCATGGATTTCGACCGCTTCACCCGTTCCATGCTGCTGGCGCAGGGCGGTTTCGCCGCGTTTCTGCAGGCGGATCCGGACGAGCGTGCACCGATACTGGAACAGATCACCGGCACTGAAATCTACAGCCGGATATCCATCGGCGTTCATGAACGAAACCGCAAAGAACGTGAACAGCTCAATCTACTGGAAGCGGAGATCGCCGGCATCACCCTGCTGAGCGGTGAACAGGAAAATGAACTGAAAAACAGGCTGGATGCGCAGCAGAAACAGGCGAATGAAATAACCGGCAGACTTCAGCAAACGGGCAAGGCGCTGACCTGGTTAACCGGCATCGCGGAACTGCGCACCGAAATCGAAACGCTGCAAACAGTATTCCGGCAGCTGGCCGGTGAGCTGGAAGCCTTCAAGCCTGAGCAAGAACGTTTAAACCGCGCGCTGAAAGCGGCGGAGCTTGACGGCAGCCATGCTGCGCTGGCATCGGCGCGGCAACAGCAGGCGGAGGATCGGCAGATGCTGGAACAGACTGTGTCCCTGCTGCCGGAAGTGACCGCGCTGGCTCAGCAAAAACAGGCCGCATTGACCAGCGCCGGGCATTTGACTGCGCAGGCCAGGCAAACGCAGAAAGACACAGCGTCGCTGATTCATAAAGTCCGCATACTCGATCAGCAGTTGCTGGAAAAAGAAAAACTGATTGAAAACGAAACGGTGCACTGCCAGCGCGCCGCCGACCAGATTGCCGCGGACACAGCATTGCTGGCGCAGCATCAGCAAAAGCTGGCGGCCGCGCAAACGGCATTGACGCAGATTATCGGCTATCAGGAGGCGAATGCGCAGGACGAACGGCTGATCAGTGACTTCGCTGCGATCGAAGCGCAACTGGGCAATCTGATCGCGGCGCAGCAGGATTACGTCGCCAGAAAAATGGAACACGACAAACTGCAGGCACAGCGGGACAAAACCACGCAGGCGCTGCCGGAAGCAGCCGAGGCATTGAAAACCTGCCGGCAGGCGTGCGCTGACGTTCAGCAGCAGATTGAAGCCGGACAGAACAATCTTCAGACAGTACTGAACAACCGGCTGCTGCGCGAATACCGCGCGGAAAAAGACAATCTGCTGCGCGAGATGGCGCTGCTGAACACCATTGCCAGTCTGGAGCGCGAAAGAAAGCGGCTCGAAGACGGCAAACCGTGTCCGCTGTGCGGATCAACAGCGCATCCCTACGCTGCCGGAGCAATGCCGCAACCCGATGCAGCCGAGCAGAAGATTGCCGCGGTGACTGCCATCATTGAGAAAGCCGAAGCACTTGAAGCCGAAATCACAGCGTTGGAAAAATCCGCGAAAAATACGCTTGATACGGCCAATGAAGCTGAAAAGCGGGTAACCGCAATGCAGCAGACCCAGCAAAACATCGAGGAAAACCTGGCCGGCAGCGCGGCGGCGCTTGCAGCAAGCAGCCAGCGCTGTGCCGATTTGCAACAGTCGGCGCATGCGCGGCTCCATGCTTATGGACTACAGGAATCACCGGATACCGACGTACCGGCCGTGCTGGCGTTGCTGAATCGGCGATTGCAGCACTGGCAGGCCAGCGTAAAGCAGAAAAATGAAATGGAACAGCAGATCAACGCACTCAACAGCGAACTGAAAAGACTCACGGCGGTGATTGAAACCCGGAATCAGGCGTTGTCGGAGAAGCAGCAGGCGCTGAACGCACTCAGGGAAACAGTCGAAAGCCGGAAAGCCGAACGTCGAGAATGGTTTGGCGAGCGCAATCCGAACAGCGAGGAATCCCGGCTGGAGCAGGCCGCCATCGCCGCCGAGCAGGCCGAGCAAGTCGCGCGTACGGCGGAAAGCGAAGCGCGGCAGCAATGGAATGCCGCAACCACGCAAATTGATGCGCTCAAAACACGCATCGAAAAAAACGCGGCGGCGTTGCAAACGCTGGAAGCCCGCTTTGCAAACGAATTGCGTACCGCGGGTTTTGCCGATGAGCAGGCGTTTTCCGCATGCCGCCTGACGCCGCAGGAGAGGGAGCGGCTCAAAACGGACGCAAAAGTACTCGACGATCGGCAGATTGATGTACAGGCGCGCCTGAAGGACAGGGAAGTCCGCCTTGCGCAGGAAATTGAAAAAAACCTGTCAACGGCCAGCCGCGAGGCGCTTGAGCTTGAATACGCGGCGCTGGACAAGCAGGCGGCGCTGCTGCGCAACGAAATCGCCGGAATCAGGCACCAGTTGCAGACCAATCAGACAGCGGTGAACAGCATGCAGGTAAAACTCGCCGGAATAGCCGCGCAAAAGCATGAATGCAGCCGCTGGGAAAAACTGCACGATCTGATCGGTTCCGCGGACGGCAAGAAATACCGCAACTTCGCGCAGGGGCTGACATTCGAAATCGTCATCGACCACGCCAACCGGCAGTTGCAGAAACTGACCGACCGCTATTTGCTGGTGCACGACCGCGACAAACCGCTGGCGCTGAATGTCATCGACAGTTATCAGGCCGGGGAGATCCGCTCGACACGGAACCTGTCCGGCGGAGAAAGCTTTATCGTCAGTCTTGCGCTCGCACTCGGCCTGTCACGCATGGCCAGCAGAAACGTGCGCATCGACTCGCTGTTCCTCGACGAAGGCTTCGGCACGCTCGATGAAGCAGCGCTCGATACGGCGCTCGACATGCTGGCCGGGCTGCAACAGGACGGCAAACTGATCGGCGTCATCTCGCATGTACCCATGCTGAAAGCGCGCATCAGCACGCAAATCGAAGTCATTCCACAAACCGGCGGAAGAAGCCGGATTATCGGCCCTGGCGTTGAATGTCTGGGTGAGCGGTGAGGCTGTCGTTTAATCGCGGGTATATTGCGTACTGGCTACAAGTGCCGGTGCTTGTTGGTTATAATGCCGTGGGATTGGTGAAGTTTATTATTCGTTATTTATAAAAACTGAATCATGGTTTTTTCATCAAATAGAAGGAGATAGCATGCAATTTCCTATGTTGTGTTTCATTTTTGACGCAGTGAATTTCATCATTCCGGACGTGTAATTCTAGGTAGATGCCATGAGGTCTTTCGGGAAACAAAAGATTTGGTCTCACCTCTCGATCGAATCCGATGAGAAATATACCAACCAGCGGGTGCGTCAGAGCGACCCCCTTCGTGTTAAAAATTTTAGTGACATCGTCCAGGTTGTGGGACGGATCGCAAACCATAATCCAGACTACACGCTGTTCTTCAGAGGGCAGTCGAAGGACTACCGAATTAAATCAGAAGCTAGTTCCTTCTATCCAACGATCTTTCGCAACGCCGGGAAGACTCTGCGACAGAAAGAATTGGAGCGACGCTTTCAGAGGCTTGATGCTTGCTCTTCCCATCTTCTCAAGCTGTTAGCGGAAAGGAAGGTAGAAGGAATTGAGAAGCTCAAAAAGTTTCCAGAGTTGCAGTGGTCACTCCTTCAACACTATGAAGTCTGCGATACGCCACTTATTGACCTTACTCATTCTCTCCGTGTCGCTGCCTCCTTTGCGCTCAACGACGGTGCGCCTGAGGGCTTTCTATTTGCGTTCGCGATTCCGCATCCACAAGGAACAATTACGTATTCGACGGAAGACGAACTCCTTAACGTTCGCCTCTTGAGTGCAAGCCCATATGCTGCTTTGAGGCCGCATTTCCAAGAGGGCTACTTGGTCGGCACGTTTCCGACTCGGGCCGATAGTAAACAATCTTCGCATGACCTGGGTGTTCGTCTCGTAGCCAAGTTGGCGATTCCGGAGGCTAGCTCTTTTTGGGGAACAGATTTTCATGCGATCCCGAACCAGGCCCTTTACCCGGAGAATGATGAGATCAAGGGAATTTGCGAAGAAGTGAAGATGGCAAGTGGCGTGTAGCAAGAGTTGCAGGTTGGTGTGAATGACATAGATGCCAGTACCGTAGGTTGGAGTGAATAATATGAACTCCAACATTGTTGTTTATGTTGGAGTTCGCAGGCTTACCGCCAACCTGTGTAATAAAGGCATGTTTCCTTGTTTTTCCCGGAAAAATCAGGCTAGAATGGGCTTTTGCTCAGGAGTTGCCATGTCGATAAATATAAAATTGTCTGAGAATCTGGTTGCTGAAGCCAGGCGTTATGCGCAGGCCCAACACCGCTCGGTGCCTAAACAGATTGAGTACTGGTCGCGGATCGGCAAGATTGCCGAGGAAAATCCTGATTTACCATTTGCCATGATCCGGGATATTCTGATCGCCGAACAGGAGGAAGCCACGAGCGAGTACCGTTTCGGCTAATGCGGCTCTATGTTACGCCGACATTTGGGCGTGCGGTAAAAAAGTTGCATCCTGGGCAGAAAGCCGATCTTGATAAAGCAGTACATATCATTGCGAATGACCCTGAATGCGGTGATGCAAAGGTGGGAGATCTGTTGGGTGTGCGTGTTTTCAAGTTCCGCTTATCCAACCAGTTGTGCATGCTGGCATACCGGATTCTCGACCGGAATAGCTTAAAACTACTGGCTTTTGGGGCTCACGAGAATTTTTATCGAGATCTTAAGCGGCAGGGCAGTAGGTTGGAGTGAATAATATGAACTCCAACATTGTTGTTTGTGTTGGGGCTCGCAGGTTTGCCACTGGCCGCTGTCACCAAGGTCGATCTCTATTGCGATTTTTCCCTTGAATTGCTTGAGTCCGGCAATTTTCGCCTTGTGAATTAATTCTTCCAGCGCCAGTACGATTACAGCTGTTTGAGTTTCAGTGTGCGTTACACGCATGGCTTCGTTTAACAGATTCTCGGATTTGGATGCTTGCAGTAAAGAATAGGGGTGCGCTGGAGTCATAGCATGTAAAACTGTATTGTTGTGCACAATCGTCATTGCCATGTACCATGGTGCTTTTTCGTTATTTTCATGACCGGCTTCTCAACATTGTTGTATAAGGAACTGCTGCGATTCTGGAAAGTCGGTTTCCAGACTATCGCCGCGCCTGTGGTATCGACGCTGCTGTATCTGCTGATATTTTTTCATGCGCTGGAAGGGCGCATTCAGATTTATCCGGATATTTCCTATTCTGTTTTTCTGATTCCGGGGCTGGTCATGATGGCCATGATGCAGAATGCGTTCGCCAATGCGTCGTCGAGCATGATTCAATCCAAAATCAGCGGGAATATTGTTTTTCTGCTGCTGTCGCCATTGACCTATCTGGAAATTTTTCTGGCGTATATCCTGGCTTCCGTGATGCGCGGTTTTCTGGTCGGCGCGGGTGTTTATCTGTCGGCGTGGCTGTTTTTTGCAATACCGTCTTTTCAGCTGCTATGGGTTTTTCTGTTTGCCTTGACAGGCAGCGCGCTGCTGGGCGCACTGGGCATTATTGCAGGTATCTGGGCGGACAAATTTGACCAGCTGGCGGCGTTCCAGAATTTTATTATCATGCCCCTGACCTTTTTATCGGGTGTGTTTTATTCGATCCATTCCCTGCCAGCGGTCTGGGAATTCCTGTCTTATCTGAATCCGTTTTTTTACCTGATCGACGGGTTCCGCTACGGTTTTTTCGGTGTATCGGATGTTTCGCCCTACCTGAGCTTTCTGGTCGTGGCGGTCTGTTTCGCCGCGTTGTCTACGCTGACTTTGGCGATGCTTAGAAGCGGTTACAAGTTACGCCACTGATTACTTTTACACCGCTTATTTCGGTTCGGGGTACGGATAAAGCATATTCATCGCAATGCTTTTGCCTGCGGTTTCGACGATGCGGACGTGCTCGCGGCGGAATTCGCGCGCGTGCCGTAGGCCGCAGGAATGCGCAATCATGTTGATTTCCTTGTTGAAGTTGCGGGCGTAGTTCGCCACGCGCAGGTATTTTTCTTCAACAACAAGGCCATTCTGCAAGCGGGGGTTATGCGTCGTAATGCCGGTCGGGCAAGTGTTTTTATGACAACGCATGGCCTGTATGCACCCCAGGGAAAACATGAAGCCACGCGCGGTATTGACAAAATCCGCACCGGCGCAGAGCGCCCATGCGCCATGCGCGGCGGTGACCAGTTTCCCGGCTGCGACGACGCGGATACGCTCTTTCAGTCCGGATTCAATCAAGGAATCAACAACGCGCGGCAAGGCTTCGGCGATCGACAGGCTGACGTGATCCATCAGCGATTGCGGCGCGGCGCCACTGCCGCCTTCGCCGCCATCAATCGTGATAAAGTCAGGTGCATAATCCAATCCTTTGCGAACAACCCATTCGCAGAGTTCGTTGATGAAATGCCAGCCGCCAATCGCGGTTTTAATACCCACCGGACGTCCGGTCAATGCGCGCAGATAATTGATTTTCTCCAGCAGTTGCTCAATGTTGTGAATATCGATATGCCGATTCGGACTGATGGAATCCTGGAATGCCGGAATGCCGCGGATGGATGCAATTTCCTCGTTAATCTTGTTGCCCGGTAATAGTCCGCCCTTGCCCGGTTTCGCGCCCTGCGACAGCTTGATTTCAAATGCCTTGACGATTTTGCCCAGTTCTATCGCGCGTTCGGATGAAAAATTGCCCTGTGCGTCACGGATGCCGTATTTTGCCGTGCCGATCTGCATGATAATGTCGCACGCACCTTCCTGATGATAAGGCGCCAGACCGCCTTCTCCGGTATTAAACCAGCAATTGGCCTGGGCCGCGCCCAGCGATAACGCGCGCACGGCCGGTTTGGAAATGGCGCCAAAGCTCATGCCGCTGATATTGACGATGGATTTTGCTTCAAACGGCTGATCGGCGTAACCTTCGCCGATCAGCAGCGATGGCGTTGGAAGCTGGTCTTCTTCGAGTATCGGAAAAGCGGCGTTGACAAAAATAATCGAGCCCGGCTCGCGCAAATCCATCGTGGAGCCAAACCCGACCAGTCCGCCCTTGTTTTTTGAATGCCGGTAAATCCAGTTGCGCGTGGCCCGGTTGAACGGCATTTCATCACGATCATCCGAGAAAAAATATTGCCGGAAATATTTCCCCTGTTGTTCGAAAAAGAAACGCAAACGACCGATCACGGGGTAATTGCGCAACACGGAGTGTTTTTTTTGGGTGATGTCCTGGATGAACCAGAAAACGATCATGCCGATAATGATCAGCCCCAGCATCGTTGAAAGACTGTAAATCAGAAGATCCATAGCGTTACTCGTGTGTGTTTTATGCGGACAATCATATAGGATTCGGTGAATCAGCCGCTACTTTTTGCTTTGCGTGACAGTCGCGCGGAGATGACAAAAAACAGCGGTACGAAAAAAATCGCCAGGAATGTGGCCGCCAGCATGCCGCCGAATACACCGGTGCCGATCGAGTGCCGGCTGGCTGCGCCCGCACCGGAAGCCAGCACCAGCGGCAGCACGCCGAGGATGAACGCCATCGACGTCATGATAATCGGCCGGAAGCGCAGGCGTGCGGCTTCAAGCGTGGCTTTTACCAGCGGCATGCCCGCGGCGTAACGTTGATTGGCGAATTCCACGATCAGTATGGCGTTTTTTGCCGACAAACCGATCAGCGTAATCAGCCCGATCTGAAAATAGATGTCATTGGTCAGCTCCCGTGTCCAGATCGCCAGCAGCGCGCCGAGTACGCCGAACGGTATGATCAGAATCACCGCCATCGGCACCGACCAGTTCTCATACAGCGCGGCCAGCACCAGAAAAACCATGAGCAGCGCAAACGCGAAAATGACCACCGACTGCCCGCCGGCTTTTTTTTCCTGCAGTGATATGCCGTCCCAGCCAATGGTATAGCCATGCGGCCTGAGTAGTTCATCGGCCAGCTGTTCGAGTGCTTCGATGGCCTGTCCCGAGCTGTAGCCGGGCGCAGCTGCGCCGAGCACAAGCGCAGCGTTGAATCCATTAAAGTGCGTGACCGGATCAGGGCCGCTGCTGAAATAAGTGGAAACAATAGTATCCAGTGGAATCATGGTCTGTTCGGGATTGTTCCGGGTGCGCACGAAAATCTTGCTGATGTCTTCAGGACTGGAACGGAATTCCGGCGGCGCTTCGGTCTGCACACGATAAACCCGGCCGAATTTGACGAAATCGTTGATATACATATTGCCAAAATAAGCCTGCATGGTATCGAATACTTCAGAAATCGGCACACCCAGAGACTTGGCCCGCTCGCGATCGATCTGCGCGTAAAGCCGCGGTGTGTTGATATGGAAATTGGTGCTGGCCTTGGCAATTGCGGGATGTTCGGATGCCCTGGCTGCAAATGCCTGCGCCGCAGCGGCGAATTCAGCGAAGTCACGTCCGGTCGGATCCAGCAATTGCAGCGAGAATCCGCCGGTAGCGCCCAGACCCGGTATTGCGGGCGGATTGAACGCGAGTATCAGTGCATCAGGAATTTTCGCAAATTCCCCGAATGCCGCGGCAATCAATCCGGGAGCCTGTTGATCCGGATGCTGCCGCTCATCCCAGTGATGTAACGGCACAAACATGGTTGCCTGATTCGAGCCGCGCGTATTGAACACAAAATTCTGACCGGCCAGCACATCCGTGGAATGAACCGCGGAATTGGCTTGGAAATAGTGTTCAATTTTTTCGACGACTTCGACGGTTCTGGATTTTGACGCGCCCTCGGGCAGATGAAAGATGGTGATGAAATAACCCTGATCTTCCTCGGGCAGAAAACTTTGCGGAATGGTTTTGAACAACCCCGCCGCAATGACGATCAGTAGGGCGAAAATGGCAAGCGCCAGAAGCCATCGCCTGATGATGATATCGACCACGCCGACATACCGCATTTGCGTCCAGTCAAAAAAACGGTCGAACAGTTTCCAGAAACCTTTCGACGCGCCATGGCCGGGCTTAAGCACCAGCGCGCACAGCGCGGGGCTCAGCGTCAGCGCGACAAAACCGGAAATGGCGACTGAAATGGCTATCGTGGCGGCAAATTGCTGATACAGCTGTCCGGTGATGCCTTCCAGAAAAGTGACGGGGACAAAGACTGCGGCCAGCACCAGCACCGAGGCGATGATCGCGCCGGTCACCTCGTTCATCGCCTTGATCGCGGCGTCTTTCGGTGATAACCCGCCTTTGGTGATGTTACGCTCAACATTCTCGACGACGATAATGGCGTCGTCCACGACAATGCCGATGGCGAGCACCATGCCGAACAGCGTCAGTGTGTTGATCGAGAATCCCAGCGCATGCATCCCCGCCAGCGCGCCAATTAACGAAATGGGCACGGCGACCGCCGGTATCAGCGTCGCGCGCCAGCTTTGCAGAAACAGAAATACCACCAGGATAACGAGAATGGATGCTTCGATCAGTGTTTTAAACACTTCGTTGATCGACACTTCGATAAATTGCGTCGTATCATAGGGTACGTCGTACGACATGCCTGTCGGAAATCCGCTGGCCAGTCTGGCCATTTCTTCGCGCACATGCTTGACGGTTTCAAGCGCATTGGCGCCGGGCGCCAGAAAGGTCAGCAGAAAGGTGTTGGTAATGCCGTTCCAGCGGCCTTCCAGATCATACGATTGCGCGCCGAGTTCAACGCGTGCGACATCGCGCATGCGCACCATGGAGCCGTCCGGGTAGGCGCGGATAATCATGTCCTCGAATTCCCCGACTTCACTCATGCGGCCGCGGGTAATTACCGGAATCGTCAGTTCCGTTCTTTTTGCGGTCGGTTCGCGTCCGATTCTGCCTGCCGGGAAATCCCGGTTCTGTTCGCGCACAACATTCGCGATTTCAGTCGGCGTGATATTGAGCTGCGCCATGCGCACGGGATCCAGGATCAGCCGCATGGCGTAATTCTGCGCGCCATAGACCACCGCATCGCCCACGCCTGGTATCCGTTTGATATTGTCGAGCACCTGAATCAGGGCGTAATTGGAAATAAATACAGGATCATGCTTCGGATCAGTCGAATTGAGCGCGACGACCGCAAGCAGGTTGGGCGACATTTTTTTGACCGTAATGCCCTGGCGGATCACTTCGTCGGGGAGTTGCGGCTCGGCCAGTTTCTGCCGGTTCTGTGTCTGAACCTGTGCGATATCCACGTCCGTTCCGATTTCGAAAGTCAGCCGCATCACCATATGACCGTCGTTTGTGCTGGTCGAGTCGTAATAGAGCAGATTGTCGATGCCCGGCAGTTGTACTTCGATCGGGCGCGCGACCGATTCGGCGACAACTTCCGCGCTTGCCCCCGGATAGTCCGCCTCGATCTGTATCATGGGCGGCGCGATCTGCGGAAATTGCGCCACGGGGAGTTTCTGCAAGGAGACCAGTCCGGCGATAACGATGAGGATGGATAATACCGATGCGAAAACCGGACGTTCAATAAAAAAACGTGGATTCATGGCATTTCCTGCTGACCTGAACGGGTCTCGGCAGCGGTGTTCGTAGTGATCGTAACCTGCACGCCCGGCTGAACGCGGTGAAAACCTGCGACCATGACCTGTTCACCCGGACTGACGCCGCTTTCAATCAGCCAGTCAGTGTCATACCACATGCTAGCTTTGACCGGGCGCAGTTCGACGGTGCTCTGTTTGTCGATGACATAGACAAATGTACCGTTGACGCCATGCTGCACTGCGCGCTGCGGAATCAGTATGGCATTTGGACGAACATAGCCGATCAGCCGGACACTGACAAACTGCCCCGGCAGAAAATCGGACAATCCCGGCACAAAGTAGCCGGATGGATTGGGAAATTTGAAACGGCCCTGCAATGTCCCGGTTTCGGGACGTATGGTTACCGCGGTGAAATCCAGCACGCCTTCTTCCGCGTATACGCTGCCGTCGGCAAATGTCATGATGCCGCGCAGTTGATACAGATCCGGCCGTTCAACCTTTTTTTCCGCGAGTTCCTTGCGCCGCCGCAGAATATAGCTTTCCGGCACGTTGACGCTGACATACATCGGATTGAGCTGGTCGATGACGGTCAACAGCGTGGTCTGCGCCGAAACCAGCTGGCCTTCGTAAAACTGGCTGCGGCCGATGCGGCCGTCTACGGGGGCTTCAATGCGCGTATTGTCGAGATCGAATTTGGCCTTGACCAGATCATTCTGCGCGGCTTCCAGCGCGGCTTCCTCGCTGCGCACGTCGGCTATCGCATCATCGACGTCTTTCTGGCTGACGGCCTGTTGTTCGAGCAACGGCTGCACGCGCCCCAGATTCTGCTTGACCTGCACCAGACGCGCCCGGTGTTGCGCCACTTTCGCGCGCATAGCCTGATAAACCGCATTGAACGGCACGGGGTCGATCAGATAGAGTTTGTCTCCCTTTTTCACGTTCCGGCCTTCGGTGAAATACACTGCCTTGATGATGCCGGAAACCTGCGGTCTGATTTCGACAGGACGAAAAGCTTCGGTGCGCCCGATAAATTCGGGTTCATCCGGAACCGTTTGCGCGGTGACGGTAATGACTTCCACTTCCGGCGGCAGCAGAGGCGTATCTGCCGGCTGGTCGGCGGTACAACCGATTGCGATCAGCGCCACGGCTGCCGTCAATACCGTCAGCCATCCCGTCCGGATCAGCGTTGCCGTATAGTGATGGCGTGATTGCGTCATGTCGGGCGTGCAGGGTTTTATCATTGTATTGTCCAGTTTTCCTTTGCGGTTTGTGCGTATGCACACGGAGGCATTCGGGCGATGTGCGTTATTCTTCATAGGGATCACCGGGATTCCAGCCGCCGCCGAGCGCTTTGTAGAGTTGAACGATCGACACCAGATGCAGACGGTGCGATTCGGTCAGCGAGAATTCCGCCTGAAATAAATTGCGCTTGGCCAGCAGTACATCGACATAGCTGGTGATACCACCCTTATAGCGCAAATCCGCGACATGCAGCGCGGATTGCAGTGCTGTAACCTGTTGTTGTCTGGCCTTGCGTTGAACGCGCGATGTGCGGATCGTGATCAACGCATCCTCGACTTCCCGGAAAGCGGACAGCACTGTCTGCCTGTAATGCGCCAATGCCTGCCGGACCTGAGCCTCGGCTGCGCGTTGTTCGAAACCGAGACTGGTAGCGTTAAACAAGGGCGTGGCAAGTCCTATGCCGCCCGTGCCGAAATCCGCATCTGACAGCAGCAGGTTGGACAATGCCGGACTGGCTACGCCCATGAATCCGGTGATCGAAAAGCGTGGCAGACGCATGGCTTTTGTCATGCCGACACGGGCTGTTGCAGCGGCCAATGCCTGTTCGGCCTGCAATATATCCGGCCGCCGTTCCAGCAATTCGGAAGGCAATCCGGCCGGAATTTCGAGCGGTATGAATTGCTGCGCCAGCGTATGCGTTCTGATGATTGACGCCGGATTATGCCCTAACAGCACATTCAGTTCATTTTCCTTTTGTACAGTCAGTCGTTCAAATTCCGCAACCAGTGCGGCAGCATTGGCGCGCTCGGCTTCAAACTGATCGAGATCGAGCCGTGATATCAGGCCGCCTTCCAGTTGCGCCCGGGAAATGGCGACTGACTCTTCCCATGAAGACAGGGCGCGAAGCGCAATTTCATGCTGCATGTCGTATTGCAGCAGATCAAAATAAGTCTGCGCGACCGCGCTGACCAGTGTAAGAATGATTGCCCGGCGGTTTTCTTCCCGGGCAAACAGATCGGCGCGGGCGGCTTCGGTCGCCCGGCGGATTCTGCCCCAGACATCGATCTCCCAGTTTAGCGCGGCATTACCGAAATAATTGAAGTCGGTAGGAAAACCAGCCTGGGAAAATCCGCCCAATGTACCGAAAAAGGGTGCGTTTGCTTTACCTTCCAGTTTGGGCAGGAAATCCATCCGCGCGATTCTCGAACGCGCATGAAATTCATCAACCAGAGCGACAGCCTGCTTTAGATCCTGATTATTTGTCAGCGCCTGGAGAATCAGTGCTTGCAGCGTCTCGTCACGCAGAAATTCCCACCAGTTCAGCGTGGCAATCGATGCGCCTTCATGCTGATTCATCCGGAACTGCGCGTTCACTTCAACGCCCGGGCGCTGATAATCCGGACCCAATGCGCAGGCGGTCAGGAAAAAACTCGACAGCAGCATCGCCATAAATGTTTTTCGTCGTGGAGAATTGGGTTTCATTCAAAAAAGCGTGAGCAAATGGATTACTGCATTTCCGTTGATAATAAGGTGCATTTCAGATTTTTACCACCCTGACGTTTGTCATTCTATCCGATTCTGCAAGGGTTGATCTCGTATCTGGAACGATTTTCACAAAATCCTGCTGCGTAAAATTTGATCAGGGTAAAAAAACAGAGTGTTACCAATTAAAATAAAGTTTTTAGAAACTTGTCAAAAAAATTAATCCGTTAAATCATTCCTGCGCCTCGCTTTTGTTTCAGATGGGTGAGACGGTCTGCGGCGGTATCCGCCATGCCGCTAAAGCAGATTCTGCGCCAGCAGCCCGGTATTGCCGCCGAGTGCTGCGATATTGTCGGTAACTGTCTGTTCCACGGCGAAACGGCGCAGATAATCCGGTCCGCCGGCTTTCGGGCCGGTGCCGGATAAGCCCATGCCGCCAAACGGTTGTACGCCAACCACGGCGCCAATCATGTTGCGGTTGATGTAGATATTGCCGACCCGGGCATGTTGCCGGATGGTTTCAATCGTGTGCTGAATACGGCTGTGAATGCCCAGCGTCAGTCCGTAACCGCTGGCATTGACAGTCTCGATGACAGCATTCAGTTCATTGGAAGCATAGCGGACGAGATGCAGCACCGGACCGAAAATTTCTTCGCGCAGTTGTTCCATCGACTGTAATTCGATCAGCGTCGGCGGATAAAAATAACCGCTTCGCATCGGCTGCACATGGGTGGCGCCGGAAAGCAGGGGAAGTTGATAAATGGTGTTACCCAGCGCGCGCATATGGCTGATATGGGTTTTGAGTTGCATTACTGCGGATGCGCTGATGACTGGCCCGATATCGGTGGCGTAGTCGGCGGGCGATCCCAGTCGCAGTTGCTGCATTGCGCCGACCAGCAGCGCCTTGATCCGGTCTGCGGTTTCGTGCGGCACAAACAATACCCGCAGCGCCGAGCAGCGTTGTCCGGCGCTGTTGAATGCGGATAACACAGCGTCCTGCACTAACTGTTCCTTGTGTGCGGAGCTGTCGGAAATCAGCACATTCTGCCCGCCGGTTTCGGCGACGAACGGAACAATGACCGGGTGGCCGGACAATTGCTGGTTGATCCATTGCGCGGTTGCGGTGGAGCCGGTGAAAGCGACGCCTGCGACACGGCGGTCTTCGATCAGCTGAGGGCCGATTTCAGTGCCCTTGCCAGGCAGAAAATGCAAGACCGATTCCGGGATGCCGGCCTGATAAAAAATGCGTGCGCACGCCATTGCGGTCAGCGTGGTTCGCTCCGCAGGCTTGGCGATCACCGTATTGCCGGCAACCAGTGCCGCGGCGATCTGACCGGTAAAGATGGCGACCGGAAAGTTCCAGGGACTGATACAGACAAAAACGCCCCGTCCTGAATACCGCAGTTGATTGATCTCGCCGGTGGGTCCCGGCAGCGTGACAGGTTTGCTGAACAATTCCAGTGCGTTCGCCGCGTAATAGCGGCAAAAATCCACCGCTTCGCGTACTTCGGCTAGTGCGTCCCTGATCGTACGCCCGCCTTCCCGTACGCAAAGCGATACCAGATGCATGCGTTGTTGTTCCATGAGATCGGCGGCTTTCAGCAGACAAGCCGCACGCTGTTCAACAGGTTGCAATCGCCAGCTGTCGAAACCGGTGACGGCGGCATCCAGTGCGTCGACTGCCGTCTCCCGGCTGCCGTAGACTGCTTCGCCAACGATTTCCCGATGATCGTAGGGGGCGGCAATTGCCTGTGTTCGGCCTGCATGCGCTGTGCCATCGATCCATGGCGCAGCCTGGTGAAATTTGTCCGCAAGCTGGTTCAAGGCTTGCTGAATCTGTTGCCGGATTTGCGAGTCGGCCAGATTCAATCCTTGCGCGTTACGGCGCCGAGGACCGTACAGCGCGGCGGGTAACGGCAATCCTTCCGGCTTTCCATTCAACCAGACAGTGACTGGGTCACGGGTGATTTCTTCCGGGGGAATATCCGGATTTTCGACTTGATTGATAAATGAAGTATTTGCACCGTTTTCAAGCAAGCGCCGCACCAGATAGGGCAACAGTTCCTGATGCCCGCCGACGGGCGCATAGATGCGGCAGGAAGTCGGCTGATTCGCATGCGTTTGCATGGTGTGATACAGCGCATCGCCCATGCCGTGCAATCGTTGAAATTCATAACCGGGATGTCCTTGCGCCATCTGCATAATGGCGGCAACGGTATGCGCGTTATGCGTGGCGAATTGCGGGAAAAAATAATCCGGCGCACTGATCAGCAATCGCGCGCAGGCCAGATAACTGATATCGGTCGCCGATTTTCGGGTAAAAACGGGATAGCCGTCCAGGCCGTTTTCCTGCGCACGCTTGATTTCGCTGTCCCAGTACGCGCCTTTGACCAGCCTGACAGGAATTCCGCGCTGCCTGCTTTTCGCCAGTTGCGCAAGCCAACGGATAACGTGAACAGCGCGCTTCTGATAAGCCTGCACAGCCAGCCCCAGTCCGGGCCAGTTATCCAGTTCCGGATGCATGAAAACCGCTGCAAAAATATCCAGCGCCATGTCCAGACGCTCGCTTTCTTCGGCATCGAGGGTCAGTGTAATGCCTGCCTTGCGCGCCTGAATTGCAAGCTGCATCAATCTGAATGTCAGTTCAGGCACGGCATGCGCGTGCTGAAGCGGTTCATAGCGCGGATAAAGCGCGGAAAGTTTGACGGAAATGCCTGGGTTTACGTAAAGACCGGTGGAATCTTCAGCGTCAGAAGCACGACTTGCCGCCAGTTGCGTAATGACCTGCTGATATGCGGCGAAATAACGATCCGCGTCTGCTGCTGTAATTGCGGCTTCTCCGAGCATATCGAATGAGTAGCGTATGCCATTACCGGTATTTCCGGTCGCGTCAGCAGATTTGCAAATGGCCTGTTCTATGGTTTCTGCAAATACAAATTGCGCGCCGAGAATGTGCATGGTCTTTTTGATGGCAACGCGTATCAAGGGTTGTCCCAAACGCAGCAGTAATCTTTCCATCACCGGATGAAGCTGCTGCTGGTCCATCTGCATCTGCAACTGCCGCCGTTCCAGTGATCCGGAAAAAGCCAGCGCTTCAATTGCCATGTGGGTTAACAAGTCGCTGTGATGCGTAGGCGGACGCCAGTCCACCGCGCTCAACCGGTCGGTCAGGAAACGATCCTGTGTGGCTTTGTCCGGGATGCGCAGCAAGGCCTCGGCAATAGTCATCAACGCAATGCCTTCATCGCTGTTGAGTTGGTACTCGGTCAGAAATGCCTGCGTGAGCGACTGTCGGGCTTGGTGCGGCTTATAACGTATTTTCTCAAGCAGCGCCTGCGCAGACCTGGAAACCGCATCAGCCGGATAGTCTGTTAATTGCAACAGCAGATGCTGTACTGTCGATGCTTCGTTGGCGAGATAAGCCTGATTGATGGCGCGCCGGGCGGCGTTGAGCGTATCTGAATGCATATGAATCCCCGCATTGCATGTATGATCACCCGATTGTCCACGATTTCGGGATGCAGTCAAATCGGCGCAGTCCGATTGTGATCCGGCGCGCAGTGATGGTGGCGCGTTATGGCTTGTGTCCTGTTGTATTACAGACTAAACTTGGTACGAAAATGCGCAGCCAGGAGTTCGATGGAGTTCCGGGCAGGCGATCAGCTTCGAAACTATCACTTTAAGGTCTCACGCATGGAAGTGAAATTAAAACATCAGCGCCCCAGGCATCTGGATCTCTTCAAGATCACTCAGCCATTGCCAGCCATCGTGTCTATCATGCATCGCATCAGCGGTGTTTTACTTTTTTTTCCGGGCATTCCATTCCTGTTGTATGGGTTGCACATGCTGTTGGAATCCCCTGAAAGCTTTGCGGCCATGCAGGCGGTTTTGCAGCATCCGGGTCTGAAGCTGTTGCTGGTTTTTTTTGTGTGGTTCTTTCTGCATCATTTGTGCGCGGGCATTCGTTATCTGGCGCTGGATCTGCATTACGGCGTCGAGCTTGCTCAGGCGCGCGCCAGCAGTAAGTGGGTGCTGGCGATCAGCGTTCTGCTGACGCTTTTGGCTGGAGTGGCGTTATGGTGAAGCACTCCAGTCGTATTGTTACGGGCGCGCATTATGGACTGCGGGACTGGCTGGCGCAGCGCATCACGGCCGTCTTCATGGTTGTTTATGTGGTTGTGTTGGCGGTATTGATTACGATTAGCCCGCCTCAGGACTATGCAGCCTGGTCCGGTGTTTTCAAACACTCATGGATGCGTATCGCGACTTTCCTGTTTTTTGCGGCGCTGTTCTGGCATGCGTGGGTTGGTGTGCGCAATGTATTGATGGACTATGTCAAGCCGGTGGCGATTCGTCTGACGTTGCAGGTTCTGGTGATTATTGCTTTGCTGGTTTACCTGGTGTGGACAGCTGAAATTTTGTGGAGCTGATGTGACAATCATAAAAAGAAAATTTGATGTTGTTATAGTCGGTGCGGGTGGCGCCGGCATGCGCGCGGCATTGCAGCTTTCCGAAGTCGGGCTCAAGGTTGCGGTGCTGTCCAAGGTTTTTCCCACGCGCTCGCATACGGTTTCCGCGCAGGGTGGCATCGCGGCGTCGCTGGGTAATGTGACCGAAGATAACTGGCATTGGCATATGTACGATACGGTAAAGGGTTCCGATTATCTCGGCGACCAGGATGCCATCGAATTTATGTGCCGCCAGGCGAATGAAGTGGTGTATGAACTGGAACATTTCGGTATGCCGTTCGACCGGCTGGAAAACGGCAAGATTTATCAGCGCCCGTTCGGCGGACAGTCGCAGAATTTTGGCGGCGCGCAGGCGACGCGCTCGTGTGCGGCCGCCGACCGCACCGGCCATGCATTGCTGCATACGCTTTATCAACGCAATGTCAGCGCCAATACCCAGTTTTTTGTGGAATGGATGGGGCTTGATCTGATTCGCGATGCGCAGGGCGATGTACTCGGCGTTACTGCAATGGAAATGGAAACCGGCGAGGTCATGTTGTTGCAGGCCAAAGCCACATTGTTCGCGACAGGGGGCGGTGGCCGCATTTTTCAGGCGAATACCAACGCGCTGATCAATACCGGCGACGGACTGGGCATGGCTGCGCGCGCCGGTATTCCGCTCGAAGATATGGAGTTCTGGCAATTTCATCCGACGGGCATTCATGGTGTCGGTGTATTGATCAGCGAGGCGGTGCGCGGCGAGGGGGGTTATCTCATCAACAAGGATGGCGAGCGGTTTATGGAACGGTATGCACCCAATGCCAAGGATCTTGCCAGTCGCGATGTGGTGGCGCGTGCAATGACCATTGAAATCAAGGAAGGCCGTGGCTGCGGTGACGATAACGATCATCTGTTGCTGAAACTGGATCATCTGGGCGCGGATATTATCAAGTCGCGGCTGCCTGGAATCCGTGAGCTCGCAATAAAATTTGCGCATGCCGATCCCATTCACGATCCCATACCTGTCGTGCCGACAGCGCATTACATGATGGGTGGAATACCGACCAACCACTATGGCCAGGTCGTAGCGCCCTATAAAACGGGGCCGGAGGAAGTCGTGACAGGGTTTTATGCGGTAGGGGAATGCGCCTGCGTTTCCGTACATGGCGCTAACCGTCTGGGTACGAATTCTCTGCTGGATCTGGTTGTTTTCGGACGGGCGGCGGCAAATCAGATTATCGAGGATTTGAAAATCAATCCGCATCACAAGCCGCTACCCGCGGATGCGGCGGAAAAATCGTTAAGCCGGCTTGCGCGGCTGGAAAATCAGAAGGATGGCGAGAATGTCGCGCAGGTAACCGATGCGCTATGTAAAACCATGCAAACTTATTGCGGTGTTTTCCGGTTTGAAGATACGCTGTTGCAAGGTGTGGAAAAAATCAAGGCAGTGGCTGAACGGGTGGGGCGGACGGAAATCAAGGACAAAAGCAGGGTGTTCAATACGGCGCGTATCGAGGCGCTGGAGCTGGATAATATGAAGGAAGTCGCTGTCGCCACGATGTTTTCAGCCGAAGCGCGGCGTGAGAGTCGCGGCGCGCATGCGCGTGACGATTTTCCTGAGCGTGATGACGACAATTGGCTGAAACATACATTGTTTTTTAGCGACGATCATCGTCTGGATTATAAGCCCGTGCGGCTGAAACCATTGACAGTGGATTCTTTTCCACCTAAAAAACGTACGTATTAGCGCATACGCTCAATGACACCGTCAGTTTCGCTCCGATTTTGTTCGGTATTGCTGCACGGCGGGGTTCTCTAGGCATGTTTTAATTCGATAGGGAATGCTTGGTTTATGAAGAGAAAAATTCTTTTGATACTGCAATTTTTTATCGCTGTTTGTGCAGCATTGCCAGCCTTGGTTCATGCCGATCAGCGCTATGTCACCGATCAGTTCGAAGTGATGTTGCGCACCGGGCCCAGCGGCAATCACGCGATCATACGCATGCTGAAAAGCGGCGCGGCGTTGACCGTACTGGATCCGGAAGTTGACAATGGCTACGTGCGTGTTCAGACAAACGCCGGCACGGAAGGCTGGGTACTGACCCGCTATCTCATTCGTGAACCGGTTGCACGCGTGCAACTGGAGAATCTGGTCAAGCAAGTCACCCAAACTGAACCGAAGGATGCGAGCATACGTGGCCAGCTGAATGCCGTAAAAATCGAGTATGACAATGTCAATAAGCGCATAGCGCTTATTGAAGCGGAAAAAAAAGCAGTGGAGGAGCAGTTGGACGCAATCAGGAACAGGGCTGCGAATGTGCTGGCGATTGATGCTGAAAATAAACAGTTGCAACAGCAGCTGGCCGAAGCAAAAGCGCAGATTAAGACACTGCAGGAACAGTTCAGCGAGTTAAGCAACAATAATGAAAAAGACTGGTTTATTACCGGCGCGCTAGTACTGGGTGGTGGACTGCTGCTGGGTCTGATTATTCCTAAAATCAGCTGGCGCAGACAACGTTCGTCGTATGGCAGTTTCTGACAACGCCCGTCAGTGATTTCGTTGGAAAACGCATTATTGCATTCAAATCGAACGGGTATGCGCATATTCTGTTTCGTCGCTCCATTTTATTTCACACTGTTCTCTTTATCGAGACTTGCGCCGATTCTGAATCAACGTCAGCGGAGTATGAGCGCGCTCGGGTGCTGAACGGATATCATGAAACGATTGTGTCTGCGCGACACCCATCCGCGAATTTCAATATTCCTGTTCAGATATGTTTCCAGCGCGGGAAAAAGACTCAGATGATCATTGGCAATGCGTATGCTGACCTGATCGTTAAGAATCAGATAGGTAAAGCTGCGTTTTTGCTGGACTTGCTTCGGAATTCCGGTAAAACGCTGCCAGCCGCGCGCGCCGGATGCGATTTGATCCAGCGGGCGCACCTGATAACCGGGTTCACGCCAGATGCCCAGCGCCTGTTTTTCGGCCTGCTGCTGCGCGCGGCTGAAGGCTTCCGCATAGCGCAGGTTGGGCGGAACAATGCTCATGAATGCCAGTCCCTGCTTGAGCAATTCCAGATTAAGGTGCGTGCCGTCAGGTAGGAAGACATGAGCGAGCTGACGGTCGTATTTATCCTTTTTTTCCTGATCATATTCCAGATAAACCTGTCGGTTTTCGATCTGGCTGTGCAACCACGTCCGGGCTGCCACGCCGCCAGGTTCGCCGGGACGGTGGCGGCTCTCGATTTCCGGCGTATTGACACCCAGTAATCGGATGCGCTGATTGTTTTCCAGGATGATCGTATCGCCGTCATAAACACTTTTGACCGGATACAAACGCCGGTATGCCTGCACAGACAAAGTCGTCTGTTGAATATTCCTGGTGTTTTCGGGTGCTTTGTCCGTATAAAGCACTCGACCTGATTCGTCTACAATGCGATAAATTTCCGCGTTGAGAAGCGGTTGTGCGATTAACTGGCAACATATCGTTGTGAACAGATAATACAGTTTCCGCATTGTGTTATTCATGTGAGCGCCAGTCCTTGTTTGTCATAGGGTAATGGCCTGTATTCATCGGGGTTATGCGTGAAAAATGCGTTTGAATTGAAAATATGGCACAATTACGGGGCTTTAAGTCTGCGCAAGAGAAGCATGCAATGCATATCAGTGAAATAAAACCATTGCGCTGCTGAAACTGCGCTTTGATCACATAAACTGCGCAATCCGCGCCTCGGGTTTTCATTAAAGCACATATCAATCAAAACACATGCACTGGAAAAAAGGGTTTTTAACTTTGCTTTTCGTTAGCGAAATCTTATTGCTGACTTTTTAATGTGAAAAATGCCTTGTGGCAGCACCAAGCCAGGGAGTTTCTAAAATTTAATGGAAATTGACAGAATTATTGATACTGCTTTTGAACCCGTTTCAAACGCGGTTGCGTCAGTCATTTTTTATAGCATACCGTTGCTGGGACTGGAAATTAAGCTGGTATTGATCTGGCTGGTGATTGCAGCGCTTTTTTTTACATTTTATTTCAACTTCATCAATGTGCGGTATTTTATGCATGGTATCGCGGTGCTGCAGGGCAAGTACGATCGTCAGAATGTCGATGGACAGATTAATCGTTTCCAGGCATTGATGACTTCGTTGTCCGGCACTGTGGGACTGGGTAATATCGCGGGTGTCGCGGTGGCGATTTCTGTCGGTGGTCCCGGAGCGGCATTCTGGATGGCGGTGATGGGCGTTTTCGGCATGTCGACGAAGTTCATCGAAGTTACGCTGGGTGTAAAGTACCGCCAGCATGGATCAAAAAAACATCCGGAAGCCATTTCTGGTGGGCCCATGTACTATTTACGCGCCGCGTTTGATCAGCATGGAAAATCGCAGTTGGGCCGGTTTATGGCGGGGTTGTTTGCGTTGTGCTGCGTTGGCGGTGCAATTGGCGCAGGCGGCTTGTTTCAGGCCAATCAAGCCTACCAGCAGGCGTTGATTGTCACGGGAGGTGAAAACGGCATCCTGTCAGAAAGGGGCTGGATGTTCGGCGTTTTTATGGCCGTACTCGTCGGCCTCGTGATTATCGGCGGGATCAAATGGATCGCGGCCGTGGCCAGTCGCGTCGTGCCGCTGATGGCGATTATCTATATCGTAGCCGGCATTTTCGTTATTGGTTTACATTACGAAGCGATTCCCGCTGCAATAATGACCATTCTGGAAATGGCGCTTTATCCGGAAGCGGGAGTCGGTGCACTCATGGGCGCTTTGCTGATGGGTGTGCAACGTGCGACGTTTTCCAATGAAGCGGGATTGGGTTCGTCGTCGATTGCGCACAGCGCGGTTAAAACAGATCAGCCGGTCAGCCAGGGTATGGTCGGTATGCTCGGTCCGTTTATCGACACTGTGGTAATTTGTATGGTCACTGCTTTTGTAATTGTGATAACGGGGGCATACATTGAGGGCAATGGCATGGAGGGCGTGGCATTGACATCGCGCGCATTCGAATCCGGAATAACGTGGTTTCCCTTCGTATTATCGGCAACCGTTTTTCTGTTCGCCTATTCAACCATGATTTCATGGTCTTATTACGGACTGAAAGGTGCAACCTATCTTTTCGGCGAATACGATATCGTTGAAAATTTTTATAAAATCCTGTTTTGTTTTTTCATCGTTATCGGTTCGGCGACACAGTTGTCGAACATCATCCTGTTTACCGATGCCATGGTATTCGCCATGGCGATACCGAACATCATCGGGTTGTATCTGCTCGCCCCCGAAATCAAAAAAGATCTTTATGCCTATTTACAGGACATTAACGCGCGTCCATGATTGTTGTCCAAACCGACTGATGAAATGCCATTCTATGTGCAACTCCAAACTGTATTCGAATCAGAATTATCCATTTACTCTGTCCGCCAGTGAGCGAATAGCATCATGACACCCGAAGTTCTGGTGGAAATCAGTGATCTGAATTTTTCCTACAATTCACGCCCAATCCTGAAAGGCATCAACATGACCATGAAGCGCGGTCAGGTGATCGCTATCATGGGCGGCAGCGGATCGGGAAAGACGACGCTGTTGAGACTGATAGGCGGTGAAGTTGTCCCGTCCTCAGGCTATGTCAAGGTTTCAGGCCAGGTCGTCCATGAGCTGGAACGCGACGCCCTTTTCGAAATACGCCGCAAAATGGGCATGTTGTTTCAGTTTGGCGCATTATTTACCGACCTGTCGGTGTTTGATAATGTTGCTTTTCAAATGCGCGAACACACCGACTTGCCGGAATCCATGATCCGCGATCTGGTACTGATGAAACTGCACGCCGTTGGATTGCGTGGCGCACATCATCTGATGCCCGCTGAATTATCCGGCGGCATGGCGCGCCGCGTGGCGCTGGCGCGTTCGATTGCACTCGATCCGATGCTGATCATGTACGACGAGCCATTCACCGGATTGGATCCGATATCACTGGGTGTTATCGGCAGCCTGATCCGGCGCATGACTGACACGCTTGGCATGACATCGGTCATTGTGACGCACGATGTGCAGGAGTCGTTGAAAATTGTCGACTACGTTTACTTTATCGCGGACGGTGTTATCGCCGCGCATGGCACGCCGGCGGAGGTCAGGGATTCCGTAACGCCGTTTGTCCATCAGTTCGTTCATGGCGAAGTCGACGGTCCTGTGCCTTTTCATTATCCCGCGCAGTCCTATCGCCGGGATTTAAATCTGGAGAAAGCACTTGTTTAAACATCTTGCCGCGAGTATTCGCGGCATCGGTCACCGCACCATAGAAGGGATCTGGCAGCTGGGGCATGCCACCCGATTTTTTCTGCTGGTGCTGCTAAAATCCGGAACCAGTTTCCGGCGTTTTGGTCTGGTTATTCGCGAACTTTATTATGTCGGTGTTTTGTCGCTGATCATCATCGTGGTGTCAGGGCTTTTTGTTGGCATGGTACTGGGTTTGCAGGGTTACGAAACATTGCAGAAGTATGGCTCTGAATCGGCCGTCGGCACACTGGTTGCGCTGTCGCTGGTGCGCGAACTCGGGCCGGTGGTTGCCGCGCTGTTGTTTGCCAGCCGGGCGGGCTCGGCGATTACCGCCGAGATCGGTTTGATGAAGGCAACAGAACAATTGGCCGCCATGGGGATGATGGCCGTCGACCCGGTAGCGCGCGTCGTTGCGCCGCGCTTCTGGGCAGGCGTGATTTCCATGCCGTTTCTGGCAGCCATTTTTTCGGTGATGGGCGTATTCGGCGGGTATCTTGTGACGGTTACGTTTATCGGCGTGGACGCCGGTTCATTCTGGTCGCAGATGCAAAGTAACGTTGATTTCAGAATTGACATACTCAACGGTTTTATTAAAAGCTGTTTTTTTGGCGTGGCGGTAACCGCTATCGCTGTTTTTGAAGGGTATGATTCACCACCAACAGCCGAGGGCGTATCCGGCGCGACAACGCGCACCGTGGTGACGTCTTCGCTGGCGATACTGGGGCTTGATTTCATTCTGACGGCTTTCATGTTTAGAGGATTATAAAGTGATGCAACGCAGGACATTGGATTTCTGGGTAGGATTGTTTGTGATGACCGGCATTGCCGCACTGATGTTTTTAAGCTTGAAAGTCGGCAATCTGGATACGTATGGCATCGCGGACAGTTATGTGGTCAAGGGTAATTTCGACAACATTGGCGGCCTCAAGACCAGAGCGCCGGTTAAAAGCTCGGGCGTGGTGGTTGGCCGTGTCGCCGATATTCAATTCAGCACCAGCACGTATGATGCGATCGTCACGATGAATATCGACAGCCGCTATCAATTCCCCAAGGATACGTTTGCCAGCATCCTGACGGCCGGCTTGCTGGGAGAGCAGTATATCGGGCTCGCGGCGGGCGGCGATGAGGTGATGCTCAAGGAAGGTGATACAATAATGAAAACCAATTCCGCCATGGTGCTGGAAGAAATGATCGGGCGATTCCTGTTTGACAAGGCATCGGAAGATAATGACTTTTAGTTGGCAGAGCGTCTCGAGAAACTGTTTTATTAATTCAATATCGATTACGGAATGAAGAAGTGAGGGAACAATGAAAAGATATGCGCGTGTGATAACTTTCTGGGTTGCTTTATTGATTGCTCCATTGTTTGTGTTCCCGGCATGGGCAATGGCGCCTGATCGGCTTGTTGACCAAACCGTTCGTGATGTGCTTGATATTATTAAGCAGGATGAAGCACTTAGAAATGGCGACAAGGAAAAAATGCTGGATCTGATTGAAATCAAGGTTCTGCCGCATTTTAACTTTAATCGTATGACGCGGCTGGCGATGGGGAAGCATTGGTCCGATGCGACACCTGAGCAACAACAGACAATCGTCAACGAATTCAGAACGCTGCTGGTCAGAACCTATTCGAATGCATTGACGACCTATCGCGATGAAACCGTCAAGGTTAATCCGGTAGCGAATCTGGGTGACAAAAACGATACGACAGTCAGAACGATGGTTTTCCAGAAGCAAGGCCGGGAACCGGTGCCGATTGATTACAGTATGGAAAAGAATTCGGATGGCTGGAAAGTCTATGATGTAACCGTCGCGGGCGTCAGTCTGGTGACCAATTATCGCGGTTCGTTCAGCAGTCAGATTCGCAGAGGTGGCGTTGATGGGCTGATAAAAACCTTGGCGGACAAGAATCGATCGCTCGAAGGCAGTCGATAACAGGCAGACGGTAGCCCGTGATCACCGGCGTATCATCATGCATAATGGCGGATACAGTATGATATACCGCGATGGCGATACGCTCGTTGTCGAAGGCGAGGTGACGGTAAGCAATGTCACCGGTCTGACGCGGCAGGGTATTGAACTGCTGAGCAGCAATCTGCTGCACGTTGATCTGCAGAAAGTCACCGAGGTTGATTCAACCGTTATCAGCATGTTGTTTGAATGGCGGCGCGCGGCCGATCGAAAAGGCTGCCAGTTGAAGTTCGTTCATTTTCCGGCCAGTCTCGAAAGTTTAATGCAACTCTATGATGTTACATCGATTCTGGCGTCTGACCAGGATCGACCGGAACATTAGTTTGTACTTCAGTCCATTGCCGGTGCAGATCCCTTTTTTCCGGTTTCATCCATGACAGCCGCTATCGAAGTCAAGCAGGTATGTAAATGTTTTGGTTCTGTCTGTGCGCTTGATCACATCGAGCTCGATATCCACGAAGGTGAATTCTTTGCGCTGCTGGGTCCCAACGGCGCCGGCAAGACCACACTGATCAACGTCATTGCCGGATTGGCCATTGCCGACAGCGGAACTGTCCGCATCCAGGGACGGCATGTCACCCAGCAGTATCGGGAAGCCCGGCGGCTGCTCGGCGTGGTGCCGCAAGAGCTGGTTTTTGATCCATTCTTTACCGTTCGCGAAGCGCTACGGATTCAATCGGGTTACTATGGTATTCGTAAAAACGACGCCTGGATCACTGAAATTATCGAACGCCTGGATTTGACGGATAAAGCGGATGTCAATATGCGCGCGCTGTCCGGTGGCATGAAACGGCGTGTCATGGTGGCGCAGGCTTTAGTGCACAAGCCGCCGGTCATTATTCTCGACGAACCAACGGCGGGTGTGGATGTGGCGTTGCGCCAATCACTCTGGGATTTTATCCAGCAACTCAACACGGCGGGGCATACCATTGTGCTGACGACGCACTACCTGGAAGAGGCCGAAGCGTTGTGTAATCGCGTCGCGATGCTGAAACAAGGTAAAATTATCGCCTTAGACAGCATGCAACAGCTGATTACCGCCATGACAGCGGGTTATACACTGCGCTTGCGTTTGCAGCCGGATCTTTTACCTGCAATTGTGCAGGAAAAACAGACCGGCTATCACAACGGCCTGCACGAATTGAAAATCGATGCGTACGCACAGATTGAAGCGGTACTCGCCGAGTTACGCCAGGCGCATATTCAAATTCTGGAAATGCAATTGCAGCAGCCCGATCTTGAAGATGTTTTTGTCAATTTGATGCGTCATTATAGTTGAAAGATCAGAAAGTCAGGGGAAAAATGGAAATCAGGCATGATCTATATTTAGGCGATTGCGAAGCCTACGCGAAACGAATCAATAAATTTACACTGGAATTTGGCAACTTGTTTTGTGATGCGGATGGTGCGATTGACTGGGAAAGACTTGTACGGTTTAACTCATCAAGCTAGATAGTTACAAGAAAACATTATCGCCCCAGATCCTTACAAACTTTCCTTTTGAGTGAGTTAGAAACGAGTTTTATACGGAGCACCGTATTACCCGTATTTATAGACTGAGACCTTTGTACAGCGTCATGAGCGGTACGAGAATAAGGCAAAAATTTGCGAGAAAGCGGAATTTACACGGGGTAAATGAGCATTTTTCGCAAAATTTTAACGCCATTATCGTGCCGCGTAGTAGCCGTGCAAAGGTCTCGAACAGCGGTTAATAGTGAAAGAAACAGAGTTTCAGGCTGAAAACCATACCGTGAATTCAGAGCCCTGGTTTTTGATACTTTCGAAAGTAACGCGCCAGCCATATCGTTCACAAATCCGGTAAACGATCATTAATCCGAGTCCGACTTTATTCGGGTCGCACGAATCCTTTTTTACATAGCATTTGAAAATTTGCGCCTGCGTCAGTGCATCGATACCCATACCGGTGTCTGCGATGGTCAGTTGTCCGGGCAGCAATAACACTTGAATGCGCCCCCTTTCCGTATATTTGAAGGCATTTCTCACAAGATTGGCGACCAGAACATCGAGAATACCCAATGGCGCGGAGACTTCCAATGGCGATTTCTCCAGGACATTCACTTCAACCGGTTTGTTACCCAGCCATATATGCTGCTGCTCAATGACTTTTCGAACGATGGGTTCCAGTTTGCGTGAATGACAATCTTCATTCGATTCATTGTTAATGCGCGCCAGCACCAGAAAGGTTTCGATCAATTCGACCATTTCATTGATGCCACGCTGAATCCGCCTGATCCGTTCACGTTCCTTTGGCGGCAGACTGTCATTCGAAGACAGAATTTCCACAGCCAGACTGATATTGGTTATCGGGGTACGTAATTCATGGCTGACATTGCTGGAAAATTCCTTTTCACGAACCAACAGCAGTCGCAATTGATCGTGATAGTGCTGCAACTCATGCGCAAGATCGCCTATTTCATCATCATTGAAACCGGATAACTGAACGGATTCATTCAGTTTATTTTTAAACGCAATTACCTGGTCAGCAAGTTGTTTGATCGGCTGAACAACACCATGCGCAATCTTCCAGCCAATAGCAAGTGCAAACATCAACACAGCTAACGAACAGATCCAGACCAGAGCAATAAATTCACTTTCCAGTTCATGGATATTCGTATCGTCAAATTTTACAATGTAACGGACGCCATTGATATCTTCGACCAGAACGCGGTAATCACGACCAATATGCGTCAGGTCATAGATGCCCTGATCGAGATCACGAACATGCGCCGGTAAGTTATAGTCTTTCTCGTTGATTAGAGAAATGTATATGGTCGTTGTTCGCGAACGGAAATGACCCGGGCTGAGCATGTTCGGCATCTGTTGACGGAAATGTTTCAGCTCCGCGTAAAGAATGTCATCCAGCATGCTGGTAACGATGGTCTTGAATGCGACGATCAGACTTAATCCCAACACTAACGTTAAAAAAATACCAAACGATAAAAAAGCAAAGGTAATGCGCCGGGCGATACGGTTATTCGCCTTTTGCATATTCGTCAGTAAGCATGTAACCAAACCCTCGCACCGTACGCAATAAAGGCTGATCAAAAGGCTTGTCGATGACCTGGCGCAAATGGCAAAGATGTGTACGTAGGGCGTCGCTATCGGGCGTCTTGTCCGGCCACACTACGTATTCAAGCTCTTCTCGTTCAATCACACGATGCGGGTTTTGCATAAAATACAGCATGATCCGGTAAAGTTTGCGATTGAGGCTAATTTGTTTGCCGGCCCGAGAAACTTTGTGCGTATTCATGTCCAATATAAGGTCTCCGACCATTAACTGCGAATCCGGTAAACGATTAACTCGCTCGGATAATACTTTCACGCGCGCTGCAAGTTCTTTCAAACAAAAAGGCTTGGTCATATAATCGTCAGCACCTGAGCGGAAACCTTCCAGCTTGTGTTCGAGCGAATCTCTTGATGTCAGCATCAATATCGGGACAGCTTTCTGGGCATCCTGGCGAATCCGGCGGCAAAGATCAACACCATCAATGCCTGGTAAATTCAGATCGAGGATAACGACGTCATAATTCCTGGTGACCGTGAGATGCAATCCTGTCACACCATCGCCCGCCACATCGATCTTATAACCCAAAACCTCTAGATAATCATGGATGCTTGCGGCGATGTCTTCGGTATCCTCAATAATCAACACATTCATGGCCGTACTCCTATGTTATGTCGTTCTTGTAGTTTACGCACTGAATCATCAAGAAATTGTTAACTTTTTGTGAGAAAAATGTTAACGAAGTTTTTTGTGATTGTGTTGCAAATATAAAATAAAAAATGAAACGGAAGTACCAGTGGATGCTGGGAAGCTGTCCGAGAGTGCGAATAACCCGGCGACAATCCCCGGAAGGATGTAAAAAAATAGAGCAATGAGAAAACAGTATTATTTATGCCTCGTATCCGGGAATCTGTCGGACATAAGACTAATCTGCTGCGTCAGCGGGATAACGGCGCATATTGCTTCAATTTTTCGTTACATAGACCTGCTATACGCCTCAAAATTGAGAAAATCCGCGTTTGCTCTCCCACTCGGCTCGCTACGATTGCTTATGTCCGACAGACTTTCTCAAGACAAGTTATTATGGACATGCCAACTCACACGATCAACCGTGGCGCGCGCATTTCTTCATTGCAACCCATGGATTATTATACGATCGCTGGCGATTAATGTTGTGGCCGGCAAAGCTTCACGCCGATCAATACCCTCTGACTATCTTCATCCGTTCATCGATATGATCGTAAATACTCAGCGCTTTTGTCGGGTCGTTCTTCCTTAATGCGATTTGCAGTTCATCCAGTTCGGTTGTGAATCTTTTTACGCTATTTTCATCCCTATCGGCATCCTGCATGCGCGTTGAGGCGCGCCTGCACATACTTCGTGCTGCGAGACTTATCGTATTGAGCATTGTTCAGAAAGGCTTTGGCAAGCGCCAGATTTTCTGAAATTGCCAGTACCGGGTCCTCAATTTCCTTTTCTTCGATAACCGCATGATTGAAGGTCGTCGCAAGTGTCTGCTGCGCTTCTTCATACTTTTTATACTCAAGCATCGACCGCAACGCGCTATCAAGCGCTGCTTCGATATCATTCAGATGGATTGCGATTTTTAACCGAACCAGACTGGCGCCGGTTTCCTGTACGTTGAGTGTTCTTAAATAATTGAAAATATCTTCGTAATCGCTGATCAGCAGCACATCGTCCACAACCGGTACATAATAATCCTTGATCCGGTTATTTTTGGTGTAATCAATCTTGCCGTAATTGAAATCAGCGTTGATTCTGGATTCAGGCTAGTGTGAGCCAAGATTGGCCGCGATAATCTGTGCTTTTTCAATCTGGTGTACTGCCTGGCGCGGTAATTTGATCGCCAGCGCGAACCGGGCAAGACTGATATGTCCCATCATTTTATGAGTCAGCGTCTGAAAATGCTGAGATTGTTCAGTATTCAGGGCGGGTGCTGTTTCCTCTGTGGCCGCGTCAGTTTCCAATTTCTCGGCCGCAAACAGGGCGCATGATTGTACAAAAATAAGCGCCGGAATCAATCCATAGACCAATGTTTTTTTACCCATGTCATTTCTCCAAGTTATTGATAATGTGCGCGCTATGACGGGTTGGATCGTCTGGTGTAGTGAATACGCTAAGGCGGCATATATCAATAGCATGTAAAAATGACATTAAATATTGATTAAAAAATGATTTTGATAAAAAAATTTAAGTTTCTAAGAATTCAAGGTTTTAAACAAAACGAGGCGCGAGCAAGAAATATTGACGCGGCATATGAAAATTTCAGTCAATATCGGTCAATTTTCACGATTCTGCGCGTTGGATAATATTTTCGACAAAGCCATCAAGCGCAATTTTGGCAACATCGGCAGCATGATTAGCAACAGGATGAATACCGGGAATACAAATGTCATTAGCAGATCGGTCACTTTTATAACGTAATATCTGATCGGTTGCGTAGCGGTTTCCATGCCGACAGTGAAGGGAATTTTCAGAATAACATCTTCGAATGCCGCTTCTTCGCCGACAATCAGATAGAGTGCGTAATGGCCTTTTTTGTCGATAAATGCCTGTGCTTCGATTGTTCCCTGCGAATAGATTCTGGGGTCTACCTTCGACAGAACATGACCATCATTGTAGTCCGGTGTCTTGCTGTCACCGGTCGGCTCCTGTTCAACCAGCCGCAAACTGATCGGCATCTCTCTCAAATCTTCATCAATCAGATCGGCTGTAAAAAAGACAGCGCCGGTGCGGGGAATGCTTCTGCAATACGAGGTATACAGTGATTCGTTGATTTCGTCCGGATCGCCGGTGCTGTCCTCGGGTGCGACATAAGCGCTGAAGTAGACGGCATAAAGGTCATTGGCGATAACGCAGCCGACATTGGTGCTGTAATGGTGTTGCACGGGACTGATGCGGTTGCAGGCCGCAAGCAGCAGAATGATGAACAGTACGAGAGGCAGATACGGTTTTTCAGTTAATAATGTTTTCATGGCGTGCTTCTCCTTTTTAATCAGCTTGAAGTTCGGCTTTGTCAGGCGTGGTGACAGTGAATGTGAATCTGCCGGTCACAATATGCGTATCCGCCGACATGACGCGGTAGCGAACGGTATAGGTATCGGGTGGCAGCTCTGGCGTTGTGGCGAAAATATGGGAGCGATCCAGCGCGGCCTGTCTGACATCATTATTGTCTACGCGTTTTCCTGCGCTGTTGATTACTGCCAGTGATTTGAATTCACTGGCTACATTTTCATTGAACCAGATGCTGACTTGATCGGGAGAAGTATTCACTATGCTTTCCGCTTTGGGTTCGGATTCCACCAGTATCGCGTGCGCAAATGCCGCGGAAGGCAGGGTTATTAAAACAATCTGCATTAGCAGCATCAGCGTATTTCGAATAGCTCGAAAATGTTTCATTTTTATTCTCCAGAGTGCCCGTTGGTTGTACACATGATAGCCCGGGAATGCCAGCAATCAACAGGAATTGATGATTAATATCAGTAGATTGAGTTGATGTTTTGTTTGTGGAGTGATTACATGGGCGCCTCCCTTTTGGTGTGATGTGCTGTTGTAATCTCTATCATTTTCCACGCCAGATAACCGGCTTGTCTGGCCGGTTTTTCGGTCCATATCGCCAGAACGCCGTTTTGGGTTGAAATCAGTCGTGGTTGTGTTGTTGCGTTTTCCGCCTGCGCTAGCTGCGCCGGTTTGGACCAGGTTGCGCCGTTATCTGTTGTACGGGCATACACGACGCTCATGCCTGCGGCTTCCAGTTCATTCCATACCGCAACGATATGACCGCCATGGTGGGCGATATCACCGTTCATTCCGGTTTTGCTCAGCCGTGCGGGCATAGACCAGGTGAATCCGTGGTCTGAGGAAAACAAATGATAGAGACCGGCTTTCTCCGGCATGCCGGTCCAGACAAGGCTGTGCAGCCATTGGGCATCGCCGTTGATAACATAGTCCGCGTTGCCGCCGACTTGCGGGCAACCCTTCAGCTGCCATCCGAAATGGCCTACTGTTCCCAGTTGTTGCCAGGTTATGCCGGCGTCGGTGGACTGAACCAATGCCATATCTCTGGGCGCCATGTCGCGATAGAGTACCTTCAGATGATTCAGTGGAGAATTCAGCAGCGTATTCCAGCAGCATGAACAGGTTGAGCCCTCTATTGTTTTCAGCTGACTCCAGCTTCTGCCGCCATCTTCCGAACGGGCGTAGCGCAAACTCTGGTATCCGTTTTCTTCCGGATCCTCAAGCCAGACGGCATGAAAAAATCCTTTATTGTCAGCCACGATCTCAATGTGAGCTTGACTACCTGCATCATCCTTTGCCGGATTGGAGCCGGATTGCCAGGTTTCACCGTTGTTCGTGGAATACAGGCAAATGATGGAGCCCATTCCCGGTAATTCGTTTTTTTTCTGCATCAGCGCGACCAATTGGTTTCCTTTGGCCGCCAGCTGAATATCATTACCCCGCTTGGCATTAATAGCCGGTAATTGTCCTTCCGCTTTGACCGTGACGGGATCCGTCCAACTGTAACCGCCGTTCTTTGATTGCTTATGTCGAATGGTGAGAGAAGTGTCGTCTGGCGATAGCCGTCCACCGGCGATGATATGTATGTTTTGCCCGTCTTTGTATATATCGAATGTGGAGACGTCGTACAGGCCCAGTGTTGATTTCGTATAGTGCGCTTTGGATTCGTCACCGGTTTCTGCTGAATGCGTGATAGGTATGACGCCAAGGTTGAACAGAAATATCTGGACTGACAAGATCGCCATTCGCAGTTGCCCGTTGTTTATTTTGCGGTGAATCATGATTGGCATAACCGGCGTCGCCATCAATTGACGAGAATTTTAAAAATGGATTGATAATCCTCGTGCGATAAGGCACCGCTGATACCTTCGCGCTCATGGTCACTGTTCAGAAAATAAGTGCGCGGCAATTCTCCAAACCACAGCGGATCAATTTCATGACGCAGGCGCTGGGCATTTTCATCGGCGAAAATCCAGTTTTCCAGATCGATCAACCCGTTTTCGGACAGAATGGCCTGAACCTGTTCCTTATCTGCCGCATCATCGACAGAGAGCATAATAATGCTGATATCCGGTTGATTTTTCCGCAGTTCGCTGAGCAGCGGCATCTTTTCCAGGCACGTTGAGCAGGTTGTTGACCAGATGGAAAGCATGACAGGCTTGTCGGTATGGCTCTGGAGCATTTGCTGGTAACTGCCGGGAGTAAAATGCCGCAGTGCGGTTTCCTCAGCTTGCGCGGGAATCAAAAATCCTGTCATCAGAAGCAAAATGATGAATACTTTTCTCAATAGCATGTTGTTTCTCCTTATCTTTCATGTTGAACGAGACCTTTGAACATTTTGTTCATTGGTTTTCAGTCACTCAATAATTGAGAATAAAGCCGATCCGGAAGCTCACCGGCTCGACAGGATGGAAATGGAAGTCATTCACACCCGCCAGGGACTCTCCCGGCAGGCGCGAGGTATAGAAATACGTGATCGCATCATCCTTGCGATTCAGTATGTTGAATACTTCAGCCTGGATGCGCAGCGACCGGCTGACCTCATAGCCCAGCATCGCTGAGAGCAAAATGGTGCCATTCGAGCGGCTGGAATTGTCCTCGTTCAGTGCGCGCGGCCCGAGATAGCGTAACCTGGGGCCACCATAGAAACCGCCGAAAACATCATGAAATGTCGCGCCTGTGGCAACCACCGTTTCCACGGCATTGGGCACATAATTGCCTTCACCGGCAACCGTGTTGCGGAAACGTGAGTGCGAGAAACTGAAATCGGCATCCAGTGTCAGCCAGTGCACCGGCTGGTAGTAGTTGGTGAATTCAAGTCCATAGCGGCGGCTGGGCCGGCTTGCTTCGGTGGCGCCCGCATCTCCGACAAAAACCAGTTCGGATTCAAGATCCATCCACCAGACCGTCAGCGTGCTTTGCAGTCCGCGAATCCAGGTCGAGCGGATGCCCGTTTCAGCACTGTATGTGCGCGCCAGCGGATCGGCGCGATTGACGGCGTCTCCGCTTGTCGGGTCGATGCGGGTGTTGATTCCGCGAGCGTCGTTGCTGTGAAAACCGAGTCCGCCGTTCAAATAAACCTCGGTATCCGCCCAGGGACCAAAGACAATACTCAATTTCGGACTGACCAGGCCATCGTAGCGTGTGCCGTTGTTTTGCAGGATGTTGCTGTGGCTGTTGTCGAAACGGAAACCGTCAAAACGCACACCCAGATTTGTGCGCAGCCATTTCCGCCAGTGTATTCTGTTTTCCAGGTAAGGACTGATGCTGGTCACCCAGACCGTGTCCTGACGGGTAATGCCAAACGTTTTCTGCGCATGGGTTTTGGTCAGGGCGTTTTGAATGTTATCGTTGCGCAGTTGAACACCCAATGTTGTTTCAGCATCGAATGCGCCGATGGTGTGAAACAGGGTGTGGCTGGCCGCAAAGCCGGTCGTCCAGCGGTCGTCCGGCTGGCCGAATTGATCGCCACAGGTTCGAAACAGTTCTGGAGAAACCCGGTTGCCGGGCGGCAGCCCGCGTAATCCGGCGCATCCCGCCGGATTGGTCGTCTCGTTATTATCCAGAAGAAAGGAAAAATTTGAAAACAGATCCAGCTTGGAATACACCCCGTACGCCATGACGGACGTTATGCTGTTTTCTCCGCGCATACGCCAGTCGGCGGTCAGACTGTAGCGATGACTGTTGCCGCCGTCGGTCGGATCCAGCGCGCCGAACCGGCCGACCAGGCCTTGCTTGAGCGCGCGCCTTGGAATTTGGTCGGTTGCCCGCCAGTCAGCATGTGTCGCCATGGCGGTGATACGCCAGCTGTGATGGCCATATTCACGGCTGTAGCGCAACAGGCCGTTGAATTTCAGATAATTATTACCCACGTCCCAGGGGCCGTCATTGTGCACGACTTCTCCGGCATATAAAACATCGCCTTTCAGAAACTGATGCGATCCGGCTACCAGTCCGCGATAGTAATCAAAGCTGCCGCCGGTAAAGCGGAACAGATTCTCGGGCAGGCGGTTGAAGTAGCGGATATTGGCTGATCCGGCGCTGGAAAAATCGCCCGTGTCGGCAAAATAATTGCCCTTTCTGAAGTCAATCGATTCGACAAGTTCGGGAATCAGAAAATTAACGTCCGTCCATCCCTGGCCGTGCGCATGCGAAAGCTGATTAACCGGCACGCCTTCAATCCGGGTCAGAAAGTCGGTGCCATGATCCAGGTTGAAGCCGCGCAGGAAGAACTGGTTCGCCTTGCCTTCGCCGCTATGCTGAGTGGCGATCAATCCGGGTACTGTTTCGAGTATCTCGCCGGGCCGGGTCAGCGGCCGGTAGCGAATTTGATCCTGTCCCACCTTGCCTTGCGAGGCGCTGTCAGCCATGCCGATCAACTTATCCGCGCGCCCGGTGACGCGCATTTCATCCAGAACCACATGCGCCAGCCGGTCGCTGCGTGAACCGGATTTCATGGCGTTCGCATCAATAGGCGCGGCAGCGTCATGCGCATGAAGGCTTGAGCTGACAAAGCAGGTAATCGCCAGAACGGCAAGCTTGAAAATCAGAATGCCGGCGCCATGCAAAAATAGCGTGGCCAGCATAAAACCGGTGGTGTAGGAGGCAAGACTGGCGGATGCGGATATTTCCTGCCCGTGCACGTAACCATGAAAAAAAGCAAACAGCGAAATAATGATGATATTGACGGGCGTGCTGAACCGTATGCCACGCACAATCAGTGCGCTGATCGAAAGGCAGGACAAGAGAATCACCGCTTCCGCACCCGGAATGACCAGGCTTGCCGCGCCAATCAGGCCGCCAAGGCTCATCACGCCGACAAAAACAACCGGCAGCACCCACAGCGCCTGTCCGCGTATCTGCGCCGCCCAGACACCAACGGCAACCATCACGAGCACATGATCCCAGCCAGTCAATGGATGCCGGAAGCCTTCATTCCAGTCGCTATCGAAATGGAAATTGAATGCAATGTGTGGCATGGCAAGCGACAGCAACATCGCAAAAAGAATCCGCGAATCGGGGGTGATCGGTAAAAAGCGCGCGTAGCGTTTGGTTGAAGAATGTGGAGAAGGTATTTCCGGCATGGTGAATGAGTTATTTGAATTGATCGGGGTGACTCAACCAGGAGGCTATCCTGGAAAGCTGTTCAGCATAAAATTTCACTTTAGTTTGACTATGATCAAATCATTATCCATGCATTACAAAAAATGGGAATGTGACAAATTGCCGCAGCATGTTGAAAACATGGGATAAATGTTTTTATTTTTGTGCTATTGGCCGCGTGGCCGATGGAACTGGCAGGCTGTTAGTGGAATGTGGTGAACTGAGTCATGTTCTGCGTTCTATTGCCTTGCCTGCAAGGTTTCGTCGCCACGCCAGCCGCTGTTTCAGTACGGGTGATTTATTCTGTGATGGCCGGGCTTTCTTGAATTTTCGAGTTCGCGCCCATTGATTAATTGAGGATTTATGTCAGAAAGTGCTGGTGCAAGCGTCGGTGGTTATAGTATTTTGTCGGAAAAGTGCGAATTAGAATGAAATTTTAAAAAAAAGAACAGGAGAAAAAACAAATGTCCGCAGGACCGCAATTACGTTCATATGGGAGCAATTTAACGCAATCAAACAAGAATGTTGGTGAAATCCGTACACTGATATCGGATATTGATGACAAAATCGGCAAAGTGGAAATGGCTATCGATGCTGTCGACGCGATTCAGGATAAAGCCAATGAATTCAGTAACACCATTTCAAAGCTGAAATTAAATCTGAAACTAATGGACAAGGCCGGGCCGTTGAAATTTCTGGCCAAGGTTGCCACCAAAGTGCTCGACGGCGTTCAGGATGTGACCCGGAAGGTCAGGGATAAGGCCAAGGCGTTGGCCAAAAAGATTGACGACAGCAAGATCGAGGAAAAACTCGATGCGGCGCAGGAAAAACTGCAAAATTTTGATACCAAGCTTGCTGGAACGGAAACCGTACTGCTTAAAAATATCACTGCCGTCGATCAATTGATTAACGCATTAAACAAAATCGACGAATTTGATCCCAATGGTGATCCCGCCGCGCCCGTAGCGACAGGTGCTGATACGCTGGTGACGCCGCCGAATGCCGCAATTTCCGCGATTAATAATCTGTTTGCTGAAGTCAAGCAAAAAACCCAGGCGATCGACGACGCCGTGCCCAGTGCGACTTTTTTGCCGGTACTCAGTGTGCGGCTGGCATTCGACGGTATATCCTCGTCGCTGAGTTTTTTGCGCGGCCCGTTAAATGAAATTTCAAAAGTCCTCAAACCGGTTGAAGGTTTGCTGGATGCGGTGGGATTTGTCTTCGATGTCACTGTGGGACCGATTATTGACTACATCATGGAAACACTCGGCATTAACCGCATTATCGATTCGGTTTCCGAGCGCATCAACAAGCTGCTGCCCAATCCCGGTATTTTCGACAATGTTTTGCAGGATTTCGATACGGCTTTTCTGGAAATCGATCCGTTAAGTCAGGTTGAAGATTATCTCGGCGTATCCGCATGGGTCGATAATATGAATCAACAGGTGATCGATCCGGTGGGCAATACGCAAACCGGGCCGATTGGCATTGGCACGTCGTTGAACGACGCGCTGACCGGTACGGGTGACTCTAATCTGCTGTATGGCGGCGAAGGTGATGACACCCTGACCGGCGAGGCGGGCACCGACGTTATGCTCGGCGCTGCGGGCAACGATTTTCTGGATGGCGGCACAGGCACCGATATCGCCGTATTTCGCGGCAATTTTCTGGAGTACAGCTATTCACAATCCGAAGATGGTCAGTCGATTACATTCAATCATTTGTATCCGACAAATCCGGCTTTGATCGACGGCACGGATGAAACGCGCAATATCGAATGGTTTGTTTTCGGTGATGTCGCGTTGACGCCCGAGATTTTGTTGAACAGTGTCTTTCGTGCGCTGATCGGACAGAACGTGCTCGATGGTACCGGAGACAGAGACATTCTGTTTGGCGGAAATACAGCTATTACGATTAACGCATTTGGCGGCAATGATGTGCTGTTCGGCAGTTCAGCCAGCGGCGATGTGCTCAACGGCGGCGCGGGCGACGATCTGCTGGTATTCAGCGGTGGCGAGGATATATTCTCGGGTGGTTCGGGTAGCGACACCTGGCGGTTTCCGATTAACGATGAAATCGGTAATTCGCCTATCGACGCCGATCTCGAACGCGGTACGATTTTTGTCGATTTTGGAAATACCTCGACATTGCAGTCTATTGAAAATATCGTGGTCGAGGATTTCCGCAATGCGTTTCTGTTTGGCGATGCCGCGGCTAATCGGCTGATTGCCAATGCCGATCGGGATTTGCTCGACGGCCGGGCGGGCGACGATTATCTCGATGGCGGCGGCGGCGAGGATATTCTGATTGGCGGCTCAGGCAGCGATGTGTTGTTTGGCCGGGAAGGCAATGATGTGCTGGTGGCTGCCGATCGGGCTGCGCCGGGGATCAGTAATTATTACGATGGTGGCGAAGGTGATTTTGATTTATTAACCTATGCCTCCTCCAACATTCACAGTTTGATGCAACGTGAATATATTACCAGTGACGGTATCCGTTCAAAAGCCAGCAACCAGTCCGAAGCATCGGGCCCGGTACGGATATTCGCCGGAACCGGTCAGATCGAGCGTTTATCCACAGATGGCAATTCGGTGGTTGCGACTGATACCGCGGTCAATATTGAACAGTTTACAGGTTCCGATTTCGACGACACGCTTTACGGTGGCTCTGGCAGTTACACCGAAATCGATGGCGGCCTGGGCAATGACATACTTTACGGCGAACAGGCCGGGCGTTTTGTCGGCGGCGGGGAGGGCGATGATGTTATTTATGCCGGTACAGGCGGTGCGCGCTATGACGGCGGTGGCGGATTCGATACGCTGTATCTGACCGAAGTTCCCGATGTTCGCTGGCTTGTTCACATTGACGGTTCGCTGGGTTCTTCACTGCGCGCATTCAATGCGCTGGAAGGCAACGAATTGGCTACACCGGATGGCAGCTTGCAAAACGAAAGCGGCCCATCGGTCATTGCCTCGGGCAATGTTGAGAATTTTGACGTCTACTATGCGGGCGACCACGATGATTATTTCGATATTCGGGAACGCGACCTGATAGTCATTCATGCCGGTGGCGGCAACGATTTCATTCTCGGCAATAGCGGCGGAGACGGCAATCCTTCATTCGAACTGTACGGCGAAGCCGGGGATGATCAAATTAGGATCAAGAACAGTGGACTGGCATCCGGTGGCGAGGGGGACGATACGATTGAGATTGATGCCGGCCTGAGCCAGACGATACAGGTCATGGGCGATGATGGTGATGATGTTATCATTCTACGCAGCGGCGAGGTTCACATTGACGGTGGCGCAGGCCGGGACACTCTATCAGCCAACCAGCGCAGTATTTTTGCCGGACTTGATGTCGACCTGCTTATCGGCGTGATTGAAACATTTGACGATCGGGAACGGTTCTCAGGCACTGTGCAGAATGTTGAAGAACTCATCGGCGCCGATGCCTATCCGAATATTTTACGCGGCGGCGAGGCTGGCGAACGTTTGATCGGCGGAAGCAGCAACGATACGCTTGAGGGGCGGAGTGGCAATGATGCGCTTTATGGCGGCGCAGGCAATGATTCCCTGTCCGGTGGCGAGAGCGATGATCTCCTGCATGGCGGCGCCGGTAATGACCACCTTGATGGCGGTTCCGGCATCGATACCGCTTCATGGGCGTTTGCCGCGCCGGGTACTGACCGGGGCGAGATCGCAAGTAGCAGTTTCGGACACCTCGATGTCGATCTGGCGGCAGGCGTCGCCACTTTCAGATTATTTTCCGGCGGTCAGGAAAACGATACGCTCACCGGTGTGGAGAATATCATCGGCGGCGATGGCGACGATACCCTGCGCGGCGACAACCGGGACAACATGCTGTCCGGTGGCGCGGGCGCTGACCGGCTTGAAGGGCGCGGCGGTAACGATGTGCTGGTGCTCGATGGCGATGATACTGCTTTGGGCGGCGATGGCGACGACCGCTTCGTCATCGGGCTTGGCGATATGACGATAGATGGTGGCGATGGTGATGATACGCTGGACTTCGGCACATTCAAGGGAACGATACGCATCGATACGGCGGCGGGTACTTTTGAGGCCGAGCTCGAAGTGGAACAACCGGTCTGGAGCAGCGACTCGGGCATGACGCCGCGCAGCAAGGACGGCTTGCAACTGACACCACAGGATGTGCTGAAAGCGGATGCAACCTTCGCCAATTCAAGCGGTGATCTCGCGCGTGCGCCAGTGGTGGAAGATACTGTGGATTCAGATGTCGATCTGGAAATCGATTTTGTCACCGGAACACAATCGGTGCGCGGCACATTCACCAGCATCGAGCAATTTGTCGCGGGCGCGGCGCGATTGACCGGTTCCGCCGCTGACGATCATTTTGTCGGTTCCGATGGCGTCAATGTTTTTGAAGGCGGTCGCGGTAATGACATACTGGATGGCATGGGTGGATCGGATACCGCCGTTTTCTCAAATCCGGCCGGCAGTTATGTTATTACCGGCTCATCCAATAATCTGGATGTCATCGATACCTCGGGTGTTGATGGCCGGGATACGTTAATCGACATTGAACGCTTGCGGTTCTCGGACAAGGGCATCGCCTATGATCTGGATGCGGGCGCGGGGCAGGTGGCGAAGGTAATCGGCGCTGTGGTTGGCCGTGAGCATGTTTCGAATCCTGCATTTGTCGGTATTGGTCTTGAACTGGTGGATGATGGCACGACTTATGAGGAATTGGCCGAATTTGCTATTTCGGCCATGGGTGTCAGCACACCGTCTGAAATTGTCACGCTGCTCTGGAGCAATGTGGTTGGCGCAGCGCCGACCGCGCAACAGGCTCAGCCTTATGTGGATATGCTGAATAATGCGGTATTGACCATGGGTGAACTGGGTGTTTTTGCGGCCGATACCGATTTGAACGCGGCCAATATTGATTTGACTGGTTTGTCGACTACCGGAATTGAGTTTATCTGACCCTAACGAATCCGGTATGACCTATTTGAGTGATGGATGAGCGGCGGTACGATTTTTTTTGTGCGAGTGCTTTATAATCGCCGGTGCCAGATCTGTCGACAGGCGGATTGGTTATTGGGGCCGTTGTTATACCGGAATCGAGGTGCATGATGAAAAAAAGTCTGATTATTGCTTGCAGTGTTGTGTTGTTGTCTTCCTGTACTACCTGGGTAAAAGTGACGCCGATGGGTGAAACCGTCCGCGTTGTGCAATCTCAGCGCGCAGTTGAGTCGTGCAAACGGATCGGCAAGGTAAACGCCAAGGTTGTCAGTCGTGTCGTGATCGAACGGGATGAGGAAAAAGTGGCTGCCGAGCTGGCCAATCTTGCCCGTAACGAAGCCGGCATGCTGGGCGGCGATACCATTGTGCCTATTTCGGAAATTTACGATGGGCGGCGTGTTTTTGCTGTTTATCAATGCTTCCAGTCTGATCGAAAAAATTGATTTTGCCCATGATTTGTGATGGATGACGTGTATGCACAGTGTCGCAATCGGTTTGCAGCCTGTTAAAGCGATTCAAGGAAAATTGAGGATACAGTGAATCCAGTCCTGATTTCCATTGCACTGCTGATTTGCAGCAATATTTTTATGACATTCGCGTGGTACGCGCACCTGAAGGAACTGAATCACTTGCCCTGGGTCATCGCGGCGCTGATCAGTTGGGGCATTGCGCTGTTGGAGTATATGTTTCAGGTGCCGGCAAACCGTATCGGTTATACCGTGCTCAACGTCGGTCAGCTCAAAATTATCCAGGAAGTGATTACGCTGACAGTGTTCATTCCGTTTTCAGTGCTCTATCTCAGAGAGCCGTTGAAGCTGGACTATCTGTGGGCCGGGCTTTGTCTGATCGGCGCGGTGTATTTCATGTTCAGAAGCAAGCTGACGGGGTGAGAGAGGATGATGGTGATACGCGAATTCTGGAGAAGACCTTCTTTGTTTCGTTGACCTGGTTGAAAGCTAAAGCCCTATAAAACGAGGCTGGCGGCGCGCAAATGCAGTAATAACGGTCAACCCGGTGATTAACAACACATATGCCCGCGGTTCCGGCACTGCGGTGATGCTTTCGATCCAGCCGATATGTGGCAACAACCAGGTATCGCCGCCCGCTTCACCAAAACTGGCATTCAGAATAGCGTCGATATCGCCCGCCCCCAGACCGAAAGTCGCGCCGAATGAATGCAGACCCACCAGCCTGAATTCACCGTTCTCTAAAATAAAGCTTGGTCCGCCGGAATCGCCGGAGGCGATCATGGATTCGAATGGATACGGTAAACCGGTGTTGCATAAACCGGCCACAATACAGAAGGTGTCGTGCGCGACAGTACCATCGTCAAAGTCATACGCCAGACTACCGCCAGTCCAGACTGCATCGTAGACATTGTAGCCATAATGCAATGCACCAAAGGTGCCTGATTGCATGCCGGTAGCGCCGGTGCCGGTCTGTCCGTAACCGGCGTGCAGCACGGGTTGCAGAAAAGGATTTCCGGTGGCGATGGCAAAACCGGAAATGGTGGTGACGGGGGTATCCAGCCTGAGGATAGCGATATCGCTATTGTTTTCCAGCGTGTGACCATCCCAGCCGCTCCAGATGTGCGCTTGTGTTGCGGTAGTTGTTACAGCGCCGTCTTGAAAGGAAACCGTGGCCGAATTCAGTATGCTGCTGCCGTCATCGTCGGTTAAACAGTGCGCGGCGGTGACCAGAAAACTACCGCCATCCAGTAGTGAACCCGAGCAGCCGAACGTGCCGTCGGTACGGTTCAGTATCAGCTTGCCGACACCGTCGAATGGATCGCCTGATGGCGCCCGCCAGTTAGCCGGATCGTCGCTGGCAATAATCCGTGGTGCGTAGGCTTGAGTGTCATTGATGTCAATAACCGGCAGTAGCGACGCCTGTGCTGGAATGGGAATTCCGGCAACCGCAATCATTCCCGCAGAAGCGGCCAGTCCGATAATCCGGTTACACGCTATGTTTTTCATGTGATGGATTCTTATACAGTAGCGCTTAGAACATGCGCGACAAGGTGGGAGAGAAAAAGCCTTGCATCCATTTGCTTGTGATCAAAAATAGAAGAGAGGATGCAAGGCTTTTTTTTGTCTTACTTGAATCATGAACTGTCCTTGACTTATGCCGAGGGCAGTTCAGTGCAATCAGCAGTAAGCCGGATTGATGTTGCCTGATTCACCCTGTGCGATGCGGCGGCGCTTTGCGGCAAAGCCGACAAGCCCCAGACCGGCCAGCAGCATGGCGTAAATTTCGGGTTCCGGAACAACTGAAACCATACCTTCCACGCCGTAAGAAGACCACGGCGCAACCTGGTCGCTGTAATCCGTGCCGCCGACAAAAATCGTGTAATCACCTGCTGCCAAATGGAAGGTTTGCGAGACAAAATTATCCGCAACACCGTCACCACCGGCAATAACGCCTGAACCATAATCCACGCTGCCGTCATAAGCATGGCCGACATAGGTGAAAACACTCGCAGGATCGTTGTCGTCGTTTGTAAGACTCCAGGTTGTCAGTGCTCTGAACGAACCTTCTGTATTGCCAGCACCGGCAATGGCGTCACGGATGGCGACTGATCCTGCCGCGCCGTCATGATCTGCGGCGAAAGGCGCTGTATGCGCAAGCCCGCTGTAGAGTGTGAAGCCGGCATTGATTCCACCGAGCACGCTGGCGCCGGTTGAAGTGGTGAAAGCCTGATCCTGGAATGAAATGGTGACATCAGCCTCATTGTCGAGATGGAAGCGGTATGCGCGCAACCGGTGTGAATCGCCCCAATCGGCGTCGGTTCCGTCAACCCAGCCGTGTCTGCCGGTGAAGGACTGATTGGTAATGGTTTGTGATTGTGCGAAAGCGCCGGTGAAAGAACCGAAATCCCGGCCACTGTAGCTTATATGCGCCATGGCTTGCAGCGCGGTCATGCCGGCCAGAAACAACGCAAAAGCAAGCGTGTTTTTTAGTGCGACTTTTTTCATTGTAAATCCTTTTATAACGATTACTATTTTTTAATAGCGAGATAAATCAGTCATCAGCCCAAAAAACATGACATATCTCTCCCTTTTTTGCGTGGCCACGCGGGGACGAGTATTGATTAACTCTTTTTACAGGTCAATGCGACAAATTGTCGCATTACGTTAAGAAGAAAAAATGAGCAAGAAAAAATGTAACTATTCAGCCTTATTTGACAAGGCGTTTGATTATGCTGTCATTTCGAGCGGCAGCGAGAAATCCTGAGCATTTATTAATGCGCCCAAAACCCAAGATTCCTCGCGTTGCTCGGAATGACAAAGTGCGCTGAATAGTTACGAAAAAATGAGTGTGGCGTTGAATTTCCGGCGTGCGGCAATTTGTCGCACCCTGATCAGGGTCTTATCGTATAAAATCCCAAAATGATTGCTCAGATTGATTCAGCTTATATCAACGCACGTCCGTGGAAACTGTGGAGCCGCATGATCAGCTATGCCTTGTTTGAAGGCAGGCCGCTCACGACGTGCGGGCAATGGATCAATCCGTTGCTATTCGCCCATTTTGCGATTGAGAAACGGCTGCCGGTACGCCGTAGAATTTCCAAACCCGTCTTCATTCTGGGTACTGGCCGCAGCGGTACGACCATACTCGGCATCGTGCTGTCGATGCATCGCGATGTCGGTTTTCTCAATGAACCCAAGGCATTGTGGCATGCCATTCATCCGGATGAAGATCTGATCGGCAGTTATAATCGCAATCACGCGCGTTACCGACTGACCGAAGCGGATGCCTCGGATGACGTTATTCAGGCCGCACATCGTCTTTATAGCGCGTATCTGTCGGCGACTTTTTCGCGCCGCATCGTGGACAAATACCCCGAATTGATTTTCCGGATTCCGTTTATCCGGTCGATTTTTCCTGACGCAAAATTTCTTTTCCTGACGCGCAATGGCTGGGATGCCTGTCATTCGGTCATGCACTGGTCGCAACGGCTGGGCCGGCAGCACAACAATGAGACGCATGACTGGTGGGGCGTCAATCGCCGGAAGTGGAATCTGCTGACAGCCGAAATTGTTTCGCGGCATGCTGATCTATCCACGCATGTCAGCGCAATGAAGACTTGGAATGAACAGGTCGATATGGCGGCTGTTGAGTGGATTGTCACCATGCGCGAGGGATTGTCGCTGTTAAAACAGTTGCCTGACGATATTCTGCATGTCCGTTATGAAGCGCTGTGCAGCGATCCGCAAAAAACCATGGCGCAGATTGTCGATTTTCTGGAATTGGCCGACAATGATGCATTGTTTTTCCGCTACGCAAGATCGTCACTCAAGCCGCCGGTCGCTAAAGCTGCCTGTACGTTGAATCCCCTGATTCACGAATCTTTTCTTAAAACCATGCGCGAACTGGGCTATGCGTAATTTTTATGTTTCTCCTGCTGTCCTGACCTTATCCAGAACTTGACCCCAACGGATACAAAAATTCTTGTCAAAGATTCAGCGAATTATTCTGAACAATTCAAAACGATGGTTCCACGATTCGGCGTCAGGCGCTGCTGCAAAGTGATATGAGGTTAGCCGGGTATTTTTCCGGGTGCGGAACAGGTTCCGTTTTGCTGGCATTCGTGCTGTTGCTTTGCTGTGTACCTGCTCAGGCCACTGTTGTCGGGAAATTGATCCGTCCTTACGTGAGTTATGCCATGACGGCGGATGACAATATTTTGCGCATTCGCGATCGAACCGACGCGGAAGCGCTGCTCGGCACCAATAACCTGTTTGATATTTCTCACCGGCTTCTGGGCGGTGCGGTTATCCACAAACAGATCAGCCGGCAGCAATTGCAATTTAACGGAAACTGGAGCCACAATCGGTTTGAGAAATTCGACCAGATGAATAACAACGCGATGCTGCTGACCGGGAATTGGCGCTGGTTTCTGGGCAACCGCCTGGAAGGCAATATGGGCGCGAATTTCGACAAGAGTCTTTCGCCTTTTCTGTTTCAACCCGGAATAAAAAATATACGCACGCAACACACCGAGTATATCAATCTGGCCTGGCGCTATCATCCGAGCTGGCAAATACGCGGGGATTACAGCCATTTTAACTTTGAAACCAGCAACGATCTGCTACGCTTCCAGAACCGCAGGGAAAACCGGTTTGAGCTGGATTGGGATTATCTGTCATCCAGCAGCAGTTCGATTGGCTTGCAATATCGGCATATTCGCGGCGACTTCACTTCGCCGATCCAGACATTCGACGGACTGTTTACCGAGAACAGTTACATCCAGAACGAACTCAGAGGAAAGATTGACTGGAAATTGACCGCCAAATCCCACGCCATATTTTCGGGTGGCTGGGTGGAACGGCGTAATTCTTCCGTTTCTACCAGCGATTTCAGTGGAATAAATATGCGGTTGAACTATTTCTGGAAACCCACAGGCAAGATCGACATCACCCTCAGTGGCTGGCGGGAAACCGTGGCTATTCAAAGCCTGACGGCCAATTTCAGTTTGAATACCGGCGGAAGCGCGTCGGCCGCCTGGCGGGTGACCGGTAAAACAAAGGTGACCGGTGACTTTTCCTATAACACACAGAAATTTGACAGTTTCTCAGGATTCCTGAATCAAGCCGGTTTCGGCAACATCAACAAAATTATTACCGCTTCGCTGGGACTGGTGTACATGCCCTTTCATGGCACGGAATTGAGTGCCACCGGGTATCACAACAGTCTGTCGACAAATTCCACGCTGGGAGATTTTGACGCCAGGGGAGTAACCATTTCGCTGCGTTATATTTTGGGAAGACAATGAAAACATTTGATTTGCCGATCATCGCTTTTTTCAAATACATCCTCGATCCAACGATAACCTGGGGTGTGCTGCTGCTGGCCATCTGGCTGTATGGCGAGACGTTTACCAGTCATTACCTGGTGCTGATTATTATCATCTTCTTTATCTCCAGCTATGTGTATGATCATACATCACTGTATCGTAACTGGCGGCGCGGAAATCTGCTGGCCTATGTTCGCGATACGTTGATTGGCTGGTTGCTCATTATTGCCATTCTGGGTTTTCTCGGGCATGCCACGCAATTTTCGCAACATTTCTCCCGGCAGGTCATTGTCATGTGGATGACAATCACGCCGATGGCGTTAATCCTCAGTCATCTGATTGTCAAGGCGATTGTCAGTATCGAGCGTGGCCGGGGCAGGCAAAGGTCATCGATCATCATCGGCGGTAACGCCTTAAGTCTGAAACTGTTGAGCACACTGGACGAACAGCCTTTGTTGTGCATTGTCAATCAGGGCTATTTTGATGACCGGCGGCAACCCAGAGTCAGCGGCGATTTTGGGATATACCTTGGTGAAACCAGCGCAATCATTCCATATATCCAGCGTAACAGAATAGACATTATCTTTATCAGCCTGCCGATGACTTCCCAGCCCCGCATACAGCGCATCGTCGAAGAGCTTGCGGATACCACCATTTCAATTTATTTCCTGCCGGATATGTATATTTTTGATTTGTTGCAGGCGCAGGTGGATTATGTTGCCGATATGCCCATTGTTTCGCTGGGTGAATCACCTTATGCAGGCATTGGTGGGGTGATTAAAATCGCCAGTGATTATCTGTTTGCCACCGTGATATTGATTCTGCTGTCACCGCTGATGTTGTGCATTGCTCTGGCAGTCAAGCTGTCTTCACCTGGGCCGGTAATCTTCAAGCAACGCCGGTATGGCCATAATGGCGAAGAGATCATGGTCTACAAGTTTCGTTCGATGACGGTCACAGAAAACGGCGAGCACATAAAGCAGGCAACCCGGAATGATCAGCGGGTGACGAAAGTCGGTGCTTTTTTGCGGCGTACTTCGCTGGATGAACTGCCGCAGTTCATTAATGTGTTGCAGGGACGCATGAGTGTTGTCGGCCCGCGGCCGCACGCGGTCGCGCATAACGAAATGTATCGCAAATTGATCAGGGGCTACATGATGCGCCATAAAACCAAGCCTGGAATCACCGGCTGGGCGCAGGTCAATGGCTGGCGCGGAGAAACCGATGTGCTGGAAAAAATGCAGAAACGCGTCGAGCATGATTTGTACTATCTGAACAACTGGTCGCTCTGGCTGGATATCTGGATCATCATTCGCACGGTATGGGCCGTGCTGGACAGGAAAAACGCCTACTGAGAGACTTTTGCACGGCTACTACGCGGCACGATAATTGCGTTAAAATTTTGCGAAAAATGCTCATTTACCCCGGTAAACTCCGCTTTTTCGCAAAATTTTGCCTTATTCTCGTACCGCTCGTGACGCCGTGCAAAGGTCTCGCTGAATGAATACTGCTCGCCTTGAAAGAAAGTCCGTCAGACCCGATTAGCGTTGCGTAATCGGATTTTTGTTAATGCAATCGTAACTATTCAGCGCACTTTGTCATTCCGAGCAACGCGAGGAATCTTGGGTTTTGGACGCATTAATAAACGTTCAACCTAGAAACCTCAGTTGACCGTTATCCGCGATGACTAACGGCATGAATAAATGGAATAACCTGAGCAATATCAGCTCACCCAAATGATGCATCACACTATAGTATTTATAGCACGCTGCTTTTTAATTCTGGCTACGTTGCAATTCGTTGTAATAACGCGTTATTACGCCTCATTGCGCCTTGCCGGAAATAAAAATCAACGCACTCTAAATCCCATTCAACTGAGGTTTCTAGGTTCAAGATTTCTCGCTGCTGCTCGAAATGACAGAATAATCAAACGCCTTGTCAAATAGGGCTGAATAGTTACTGCAATCGAGAGCCACCGGTATTGCCGGTGGCGTATTGAAGTTTGGCGCTTTATGATTTATTCCAGGTAGTCCTCAAAAGGCAGTACCGGTTGATCCAGACCTTCCGCGCCAACGGCGGGTATGTGCAATACTTCATCGGCAGCCAGTGCTTCGCTGAGCCAGCTTGAATCGGCGATGATCTGATTATCACCCGCATGGCCGTGCGGTATGAACAACTCGGGGTGATCGAATGGCGCTTGTTCATAGCGAACCCGATCATCGGTCAGACTTTTCAGGAAATTTAAAATATCTTCCCGTTGTTGCGGCAGGTTCAGGAACGGTTGATTGAAAACCTTGGCAAATTCAACCGCAGGTACTGGAAAATTGCCGCCCCGGGTATAAAACTCGATAACCTGTTCGAGCGTGGCCATGCCGCCATTATGCATATAAGGTCCGGTCAGTTCGACATTGCGCAGCGTTGGAACTTTGAACGAGCCCTTGGCGGCGCTGAGGAAGCGTCTGCGGTTCGGTTTCTGCAATTCCGCCAATGCTGTGGCCACGGTAGGAATATAGATGCCATCGGGCAGGAAGCAGCCGTCGGTGTCCTGAGTCTGCTGCTGAATGCCATCCACATGCGTGAACTTGAACACGTGCGGCGTATTGATGTTCAGCGCCATGGGAATGTCCATGTCGCAGGGACGCACATCGCTGACATAGGGATCGACAACAGCATTCTCATTGCCGGCCAGTAGCTGGATGTATTGATCGGTGAATGACAGCGGATTGCCGAACGGATCAATGCCGCCAAGTCCCGGGTCGTTCTCGTTGGGCGTTACACCGGTAGCGGAAAAGCCGACGTCATGAAACATTGCGCCGGCATTGGCATTCTGTAACGTGACTACGACAGTGGTGCTGACGCGAAAGGATTCGTTGCCGAAAGCGAGCGGATTGAGTTTCTGTAAAATACCGTTGGTTGCCACCGCGGCATTCGTGAATGTCGGGCCGGTGTGACACAGCGAACAGTGTCCTTCGCGGAAAAGATCCATGCCGCGCTGCGCGGACAAGCTGAGATCAATCGGCGTGCCGACTGCATTTACCGCGCTGCGGTCAAACGGGGAATCATCGGAAATCAGTGTGGATTGATACATCTGCAACGCCAACCCGAAAAACATCGCGAAATTGGCTTCAACCTGGGAGTAGGGCAGGCCATGTGTCTGTGAACTGGCCGCGGGCGCGCCGAAAGCCCCGCGCCGGTTATACGACCAGTATTTGGGATTGAATGCTTCCATGACCAACTGGATATAGCGTGTATTCAATCCTTTTTTCAATTGCCCTTCGCTGCTGAACGCGAGATCACCCAGCACACTGTCGTTCCAGTGCACATGCTGATGCTCGAGCGGTCGGCGAAACAGCAGTTTACGGCCCAGATCGGAAAAAGTGCGATTCTCGCAGGACATTTCGAAATTGTCCAAAGGTGGACCAACAGACTGGGAAGCAAGCGAGGAATTGATCAGCTGCAAGCGTTCTTTGGATACCGTGCCATTGGCGTTCCTGATCCAGACGCCGGCATTGGGATCACGGTCGCCCCACGGACTGCTGCCATTGAAAATATTGTTTGCGCGGCCGTCCCAGAAGTTGCGGAAGTTAAAGACAGCGTTGATCACTGTCGGCGTATTGCGGGGTTCAATTTTGCGCGTGCCTTTTGCGCCCACGTGAAACACCGGATCAACGCTGCGGTCGCAACTGTCTTCCATGGTCTGAAACCAGCTGACATCGCGGTGTGCGCCGCCAAAGGTTCCCGCAGAAGAAGCGACGTCATCGCTGTTGTAGATCACAGGACTGAATTCTTCCGATGGATTTTCTCTGTCAAAAAAAGGAAAACTGTTTCGGGTTAATGTGTAATTAGGGCCATGCGGCGTACCGTTTTTGCCCATGGAAAACTCCTTCGGCAACGCACTGTTGCGGCCAATTGGCGCCAGCTGGTTTTTGGTGCGCCGGTCGGCGCCCGCGTGAAAATGGCAGGTTGCGCAGGCCACGCCGTCGCTGCCGACACTCATATCCCAGAATAGCGCCTTGCCCAGGATAATGGCTTTATCTTTGTTGATGATGATCGGATCGGGGCCATCCAGCAATCCCGGCACTTCCGGAACAGGCGCGCCTTTCAGCGACGTGGGCAATGGACCGAAGCCATGCGCCAGCACCAGGGTACTGGCGCAAAAAGACAGCAAAACTGTTTGCGTTAACCCAGTCGTTATTTTAAATAAATTTCTCAGCATGATTGTTCTCCTTGCTTGTGTTTCGTGCGGTTATGCCTTGAGCATCAGACGACGACTTGGCTAACACCATCCGTGGCGGATTGATTTCTCAAGCGCCAGCCGATCAGGCCCAGGCCCGCCAGCAACATCGCCCAGATTTCATTTTCAGGCACAGCGCTGACAATCAGGTCGTAATTGCCGCCGGTTGTCGTGGTATCGGCGCCGCCGATATACAGCGCATACCATCCCGCGGCAAGGCTGTTGAACTGGAGCGCTACGGCATTGGCATCCGTATTGCCCGAGATGCCCGCTTCAAAAGTATCGGTCAGGCTGATGTCATGTACGCCGGATAGAATCGTCTCGCCCCATCCTGTGCCGAAGGTATGGTTAACGTTCGGATTGGCCACGGCGTAAGCCAGTGTTTCAATCGCGTTGCCGCCATGGCCGCTGGCCATCCAGAGCGTACCGGGAGCGCCCATTGCGCCGGTTGCGTTAAACGAGAGCGGCGTGCTGAATCCCGCCGTGCTGAATTCACTGGCAAAACCCAGCGTGCCGCCGTCAAATTCGGCTGCACCCGTTGCCCAGACGGTGACCCCCGGAACAAATCCGGCGTCGCCCGTGACGGTTATCGTGACATCGGTAATATTCTGATTCTGGAAGGCAAACCAGGAGCCGTTAACACCCCAGGCGGAATAATCCAGAAAGACATTGCCGGTGTATGAATCACTCAGGCCAAACCGCGCCGATGCGCTGATTTGTCCTGCGTTGTTAAGTTGATTGGAAGCATCAAAGGTATCGATGCCGACACTGGCTTGCGCATGCAGCGGGATGCTCCATATCAGCATGAGTAAAATCATGCCTGGCAGGAATGCCCGGTGGTTTAAAGAAATTCGGTTATTCATGTTATTTGTTTCATGGAAAAGTAATTGAGTAAATTGCTCGCCAGATCCGGATAGAATAATGTGCCATGCAGGTCGTTCTGCAAGTGATTCTCGCGGGCTTGTCGTTATATTTGTGTCTTCACAATTCGGTTCACTCCCGGTGGGCAATGATCGATTCCGGTTGCAATTCAACTTGAACAGAATCAGGGTGCAAATCCAGAAAGGCGTCAGATGCGTGATTGAGCTGGGATTAATAGTCTGAACTGAGTTGAGTTGGCTTTCTGTTGATGTGTTGCTGATACTGACTAATGCTTTATACTGACCGTGCTTCAAGATTAAGATAAATCAAAAACTGAATTTTGAAGTGCGACGGCAAAGAAAGGACATTTTACGTGACTGTCCGTCCTTTCTTTGCATCGCGCCAACTTCAGTTTGCCAGGCTTACGGTTCTATCAAGCAAGCGCCAGACCGGATTCCTCGCGCGGCTGACTTCTCAGACGCCAGCCGATAAGACCCAGACCGGCCAGCAGCATCGCCCAGGTTTCCGCTTCAGGTACCGCACTAACAACCAGATCATAGCCGCCATTCAATGCATTGGCATCAGTGCCGCCGATATACAGGGTGTACCAGCCTGACGCCAGATCATTGAACGACAGGTTAACCATCTGCGCGCCCGTGCTGCCGCTGACGCCGGATTCAAAGGTATTGGTCAGGCTGACGTCGTGCACGCCGGACTGAATGGTCTCGCCCCATCCGGTAACAGCCGGGCCATAGTTGACGGCTGGATTCGCTACGGCGTAGCCGAGCGTTTCAAGAACATTGCCGCCGGAACCGTTGGCCATCCACAACGTGCCAAAATCACCCTGCGCACCGGTAGCATTGAACGAATGCGGCGTACCCCAGCCTGCGCTGCTGTTTTCACCGGCAAACCCTTCGGTGCCGCCATCAAAGGCAGAGGCGCCCGTTGCCCAGACTGAAAGACCGGGAACATATCCTGCATTGCCGGTCACTGTGATGCTGACATCCGCGCCGTCAAGTTTGTTTTCGAAGTTGTACCAGTGACCGGCGTGCGCCCAGGCTGAGTAGTTCAGCGCAGGATTGGTGGTCATTCCTTGCCTGTTAAGACCGGCTCCGGCGCCCGTAATGGTTGTCGAACCGGCATCCAGGTAATCGTTACCGCTCCAGACTTTAGGAACGACGGCATTGGCCGCTTCCGCGGCGTTTACGCCGAACAGCGCAACGGCTGCAATCAGTGATGCCTGTACGGCGAAAGTGGTTGAACGTACATGACTTTGAGGCATGATTTCTCCTTAAAATAATCCATTAGAAAAATAAAACAGCTTGACACGCCGACGCCGTGACTATGAATTTGAGATAACAGAACACCGGCGCATGAATGATGTTCCGAGTTTGCAGCAGGAGTACCCGGCATGCAGCTTTTCAGAAACTCCCCATCATTCCCCGGGAGGCAACCCGGCTATCTCGGCGCTGAATAACCAGACGGAGACCCGTATGTTTTCCGGACTCGCTTCGCATCGAGGGTAGCTTGTTTATTTACGTTCGCAATTATGGCCAAAAATGCGTGGAGTACAATGCGGCATATTGCCGCACCGGAAGCCTTCGCGCGAGGTGAGTGTGCAATAATGCATGGATCTGTATTCCTGATGATGGTGGATTTGCTATGCGTTTTTTATTCTATGCGGTTGTCGGATGGGTTTTATCGGTGGCCTGTCTTCAGGCTGCTGTTCTGCCTGAGCATGTCGCGGTGATTGTCAATAAGAGCGATAGCGCCAGCCGGGAAATCGGCCGGTACTACCAGAATAAGCGCAAAATACCGGATGAAAACATGATTCGCATCGAATTTCCACAAACCGGTGTCATGGGAAGCCATTTGTTCACGCTGCTGAGAGAACAGATTGTCGCGCAAACCCCTGAACAGGTGCAGTTTTATGTGCTTGCCTGGTCAAAGCCTTACAAGGTTGCCTGCATGTCGGTGACCAGTGCGATGACATTCGGGTTTGACCGGGCATACTGCGCGGATGATTGTTCACCGACAAAAGCCAGTGCGTATTTCAACTCCAACTCATCATCACCCTATCGGGATTTCAATATCCGCCCAACCATGCTGCTGGCGGGTGGCAGCGTGGAACAGATCAAGGCGATGATTGACCGTGGCGTGCAATCGGATGGTGCCTTTCCGAAAGGTACGGCTTATCTCGTCAGCACGTCGGATCAGGCGCGTAATGTGCGTGCGCGGGTTTATGCGCAGGTTGCGGCGGTATTCGGCCAGCGGATCGGAATGGAAATCGTCGAAGCCGATGCGCTGACGAACAGGGAGGATGTGCTGTTTTATTTTACCGGCAGAGCCTCGGTTGAAGCGCTTGATACCAACCGTTACTTGCCCGGTGCGATCGCCGACCACCTGACGTCCCTGGGCGGCGTTTTATTTGACAGCCAGCAAATGAGTATCTTGAGATGGCTGGATGCGGGCGTTACCGCCAGTTATGGCGCCGTGACCGAGCCCTGCGCCTTTCCCCAGAAATTCCCGCATCCGGGTATTGTCATTGACCGTTACACCCGAGGGGAATCGCTGATTGAAGCCTATTGGAAAAGCGTGGCCTGGCCGGGACAGGGCGTATTTGTGGGCGAGCCGATGGCCGCGCCTTTTAATACGAAACGGGTGCGGTAACGTGTTGTGACAAATTCTGGATTTCTAGGAGGCTATCCGAGAATAGACTGATCTACTGCGGACGATTCTGGCTGGCTGGATTTTCCGATCCTTTTCGTTGAATAGAGCGGGCTATTCGCCTCAAATGATCGAAAAATCCCGCTCAACCAGCTTCGCCCTCGCTACGATCGCTATTCTTGGACAACCTCCTGGAGATGTCCTATAGCTGTTCGCTCAATACTTGCTCATATTGCGCCAGTATATGTTCCCAGGTGAAACAGTCCAGATGGCGTTGCCGGTTCTTCACTCGCATCTGTTCCAGCAGCGCTGCATTTTCCAGCAGGAAATCCAGTGATTGTGCGCATTCATCCGCATTGGCGAAGTAATGGTTGTCATTGCCAGCCACCCAGTGGTTGTAGCGATTGTTGTGCGCGAGTATCGGCATGCCCGCGCCAAGCGCTTCGACCAGCGACGGATTGGTGCCGCCGACCTGATGACCATGAATATAAAGACAGGCGAAATAGCGCAGTGCCTGGACAACCGGCTGGTCATAAACAGCACCTGGAAAAAGCACTTCCGCGCTGGCTGCGGCAAATACCTGCTTGCGGTATTCCGGATTGGCTTTGTCAAAATTGCCGAGCACGACAAGTTTCTTGCCCCGTGCGCGCCGGGAAAATCCGGCGACGATCTCCAGAATGGAATTTTCGGGTTCTGGGCGGGCGATTACAATCGCGTATTCCCGCGGGTGTAATCCATACGGCTCAAGCAATGCCTGATCGGCGCTGTCGATGTGATTTGCGCCATAGGGGATCATGGTTATTTTGCCGGGCTGGACACGCGTTGCCAGATGCTTCTGTATTTCCGGGTGATCCGCAATCAAGTGATTACCGGCCAGACAACCGATCCGTTCATTGACGTACAACCATATTCTGGCCGCCAGCGACCATTTCTCCCGTTGCCATTCCAGACCGTCCATGTTGATGACGTTTCTTAATTTCAGCAGGCGGTAGAGCACGCAAAAAATCGCGGTGTTGTAGCCCAGCGTCAGTATGCCGTCTTGCCGCCGGGCGGCGTGCAGCGTTGTTTTCCAGTCGAAAAGAATGGTGCCCAAAGCACCTTTGTTTTTGATCGGTACATGGATTAACTCGATGCCCTGCCATTCTTCCGTGAAGATCGCGCCATCGCCTTCATCCTGACAATAAACTGTGACATTCCAATCATGCCGGGTTAAATAAAGCGCCAGATGTTCGGCGAAAGTTTCAAAACCGCCGTGTTGTGCAGGCACGCCGCGCGTGCCGAGTATTCTCAACGTTTTGTTCTTGTCCATTGATTACGTGCTCATGTAGTTATTTGACAGGTGGAGCGAGTTGAAAAACGATCTGTTGCCCCTGCGCTTTGTGTGCGTTACTTGTGTCTGCCGAGTCACTGGTTTCCCCCGGTTACATTTTGCAACTGTCTTTTATCGGTCGCGCAATAAAACCCGGGGTCAGTGCGTTCTCGTCATTGTAATGAACAGTATTTCCCCATAGGCAGTTTTTTTAGACAGATAATTGTTGAGAAATGATCTGTTTTGCCGCTGTGAGTCCGTTAACAACAGGATAGAACTGTGCATTTATCCCGCATAAACTTTCGCTTTTTTACCTGTTTTTGGATGAGAAAGAACCGACTAAGCATAAAAATACCGAGATTAATATCTGAAATACAACTGGAAATAAGCTTTCTTCGAAATTTCAAATTAAAGAAATAATGGAAAATGTCGTGAAATATTCTCGAATACTGACGCAATTCAATATGCTAGGCGCCTCTGTATCAGGATTCGGTTTCCAATAATCCTGATCTTTTGATCCTTTATCCAGCTTTTCCCCGATGGAGGATTCTGAAGTCGGCTTTTGATGCGTGTTGTATGTGAATCATTTCTAATCTGCGCGTGGTTTTGCAAAATTCTTTTTTCATAATTTATTTATAAATAATGAATATTGAAATACGATGCGTGGCAGAAAAAGTGAAATAGCTTTTTTAAGGGCAAACCAATCGAAAGATTGGGACGCAAAGTGATCGATCTAAAGGTAAATCAACCCAAGATGGCCGCACTGCAAAGATATTTACTTATGTTACCGTTCGGCGGGCCGAGTTAAGCGCAAAATTGTCGTTGCACTATTTTTTTGGTAGTGATAATCCTTCGCGTTTAATGCGGAATGGGTATGTAAAAATTATCTTCCAGTCTTCCATCCATAACCGTTAACAGGAGGACCAAGCGTGAACGTTAACAGCAGATTGCCGTATGGCAGTCTTATTTCAGGTGACCACGGAAAAATCGCCGGACAAAAAATCCGTACACGTGGCATCGTCAAAATCGCAATCATTTTTGTTCTATTGTCTGCCTTGTTGTCCGCCAGCAACCAGGCGTTGTCAAATTTAGTCGACGACATAAAAGCCGATATGTTGCTGAATGAGGCTGAGTTGCTGAAAGCGCCGAGTAATACAGGCTGGGCAAAGAAAGCAAATATCGATATGGGCGCTGCGCCGCGCGGTGACGCCACGCCGTCCTGGTGGCAACCCAGCGATCAGTACTATAAATCCTCGGCGTATTGGCACGGTATAACACCCTGGTTTGTCATTTATCCAGGCACCATGCATAAAGCCACTAATGTACGCGTGAAAGTATCTGAAATTAAATTATTTGTTCTGAAACGCAGTTCCAATTCCTGGCAGCGGATTAATGTGGATACTACCGATCCTACCTGGCAGTTTCATCAGTCGTATGTGTCGCCGAGTACTGCCGGGGAGAAAGTGAACAAGCGAATGGAGTCTGACGGAAAAATTTCCTACAAGTTGAACAGTAAATTCAATCCGATTCATGGCGGCATTTATAAGTATGAATTGTATGGGCCGGATGTTAAGGCAATTTATGCGCAATTAACTTCAGAGCTGATCGTGGATGATTCTGAAAAAATAGATGATCGCGCGCAAGCACAATTGTTGTTGAGTATTGGCGTGGATTATTATCCGAATATCAACATGCGGCCAAAGGATTTTGCATCGCCGTTAAACTGGGTTCCGGCCGCGGCTGCTTCCAGATTTGGTTTGATTAAAAGAGGAACCCGGATACACCATGTGGCTACCATCAATCCGCCGGGGCCGATTAAAAATGGTTCCAGGCTTGCGAATATACATAAAACGATTTCAATTATGGAGTTTGAAGCCAATCCTCCCTTCGTCGAATGATGCTACCTGATTCAAGTATGTCAAGCAGTCAAGGATTTTTAATGCGAACGCGGCACACCAGGGGCCGGTTTCTGCATGGATTGATATACGGCAGCGTCAGGAAAAATATTTTTTAAATGCTTCAATAAATTGACCTGTTTGATCAGTATGCAGTGCATTGATACCCGCGGCGCTTTTTCGTCCGCCACCCGATGCAAACTGGCGGGCCAGCTGATCGGCGGGCATTGTTTCCCGGTCAAGTGGTTTACGTATGCTGACAGTGCACGTATTGTCGCTGTTTTCGGTAATGACAGCATGCGCACGCTCAGGATATTGGTTGGCCAGTTCGTTGATGTATACACCGCTGACCCGGCGCGCCCATTTTTCATTGTGTAAAAAAACTACCGCTGCGGTCGCTGATTGATAAAGATAGGCGCTGGCTTTTGCTTTCGCGATATCTTCCTTGTAACCCGTGTCCAATGTGTTGTGGATAAAGGTATCTTCAGCCATAAAATCCAATGGCGAATCAAATGGTTGTAAATGCTGATACAGTACATCTGGGTGAAAAAACAGATCGGAAAGACTGCCGCCATAGCTGTTGTAGTTGATATACATGCCGAGACGCTGAAGCATGGTCAGGGATTCATCACTGAATCCCGATTGCTTGCCCAATGACCAGGCCGGGGCATTCAGGTTATCCCCAAAAGCCGCAACCAGCGCCCATGCACGGAATTTTCCGCCTATATGCTGATCAACGATCAAACCGGTGCACAGGGTGGATGATTGGTCATCGATAAACGTTTGCAGCCTCGGATGTTGTACCGGCTCGCCACGGTAATGATGGTCAAAGTATTCAATGGAAGCGCCTTGATTCAATAGACGTGATATATCTTGCCGATTTTTGTCAAATGAGATGTCCAATACGCTGATGTGATGTTCTGGTGTTGCTTCAACATATTTGAGCAGATTGATGTCGCGTTTTACGCCGGTGACAAGCTGTGCCTGCTGTGGACTGGTTTTGCGTAACTGTATCAGTGCGCAAATGCCATCGGCGTCGCCATTAAAGACGTCAATGTAGTGCATGGTGGTTGATATCAGAATTCGATTTTTACAAATGTTTCAATATGTCCATAACCGCTGCCTGTGGTGATAACAGAGCGGTCTGAATATGGATTTCCGGCGATTCCGGCGGTTCGTAGGGACTGTCGATACCGGTAAAATTTCTTAACGCGCCACTGCGTGCTTTGGCATAAAGACCTTTTACATCGCGGCGCTCGCATTCAGCTAATTGTGTATCAATAAAAACCTCTATAAATTCATCCGCCGCAAATAATTCGCGGGCCATGCGGCGTTCGCTGCGAAAAGGAGAGATAAAGCTGACCAGCACAATCAGTCCTGCATCGACCATGAGCCGGGCTACTTCAGCAACGCGACGGATATTCTCGACGCGATCAGCATCCGTAAAACCGAGATCGCGGCACAAACCATGCCGGATATTGTCACCATCGAGTAAGTACGTATGCCGGTTATCCTGGTGGAGCTGTTTTTCCAATAAGTTGGCGATTGTCGATTTTCCCGAGCCGGACAAGCCAGTGAACCATATGCATTTCGGGGTTTGTTGTTTTTGTGCTGACCGGGCTGCTTTATCAATGGTCAACGCTTGCCATTTAAGATTAGTGGCGCGGCGCAATACAAAATCGATGGTGCCCGTGCCAAGCGTTTCGTTAGTCTGCCAGTCAGTCAGCAGAAAATTCAGATTGTTCTCGCTATTCAGATCTTCAAATAACAAAAATTCGTCTGTATACAAATAAACTCTGCCGGCTTCCTTCGCATGCAGTGTTCGTGCAGCCAGACGTGCTCCGGAATGGCTATCCATCCGGTATTTAATCGCTGTCACTGTGGCGGTTGTCTGCTGAGAAGCAAATTTAATCTGATACTGCCGTCCGGGTATCAGCGGTTGTTCGCTGGCCCACAGCAGGTCAGCCTCGAACTGATTGGCGGTTGCAGAGGAATTTTCAACGGTCATGGTATAGCTGTTTATTGAAATCTATTCCGGGGTTGGCGAGCGGTTGTCATTAACAGGTTGTCGCAAACTGCTATTCCGGATTATGCGCTATTTTTTGTGTTTTAACACCTGCATCAGGTACTTTCCGTATCCATTGCCTGTGAGAGGGGTTGCCAAGACCTCAAGCTGCGCTGCATCGATCCATTGTTGTTTAAAAGCGATTTCTTCGGGGCAGGCAATCTTGAGTCCCTGGCGGTGTTCAATCGTGGCAACAAAATGACTGGCTTCCAGCAGCGATTCATGCGTTCCTGTGTCGAGCCATGCGTAACCGCGTCCCATTATCTCAGCATGCAGTGAGGCTTGTTCCAGGTAAATTCGGTTAATATCGGTAATTTCCAGTTCATTGCGATGAGAAGGACGGATAGCTTTGGCGAAATCGATGACGCGCTGATCATAAAAATACAATCCTGTGACAGCGTAATTGGATTTTGGAGACTGTGGCTTTTCTTCGAGATTGACAACGCGCTCTTGCGAATCAAATTCAACGACGCCGTAGCGTTCCGGATCAAGCACATGGTATGCAAAAATACTTGCGCCAGAAGGGCGATTCATCGCGTTATCCAGCAAATGATGAAGATCGTGTCCATGAAAAATATTATCGCCCAGAATCAGCGCTGAATAATCGTTGCCGAGATAGGATTCGCCAATAATAAAAGCTTGCGCCAGTCCACCTGGTGTTGGTTGAACAGCATAGGTGATATTGATACCCCATTGATGCCCGTCTCCCAGTAAGCGTTCATATTGTGGCGTATCCAGTGGTGTGGATATAACCAGAAAATCCCGAATGCCAGCCAGCATCAGGGTACTGAGTGGATAATAGATCATCGGTTTGTCAAAAACCGGCAATAATTGTTTCGAGGTTACCCGCGTGACAGGATAAAGCCGGGTGCCTGATCCGCCTGCGAGTATGATTCCTTTTCTGTGCGGTTTGCAGACCGATTCCGGCTTGCTTTGAGTTTCTTTGGCCTTCATTTTTCTTTTTGCAACAGCCTGTTAGCGGCTGATAAAAATTACAGGGACTGTACTATATCAACAAAAAGCCGAAATGAGCTGCGACATATTGTCGCATTGAAATATATGCGGTTAGCGCTGATAATAGCGCCAGCCTCCTGGTCTTCCATAATCAAGTTTCCGGCTATCCAATCTGATTTGTCAGTGGCTGGCAATTAGGATGGTTTCATTATTTTAATTTTGAGTAATATGAGAAAAATTTTTGTCTCGTCGAGCAGGTTTTTTGTAAGCAAAGCGTTGATTCCTGGATTGGCCTTGATTGTTTCGGCCTGTGGCGGGGAGCCCGCCAGTACTGAGCCAGGGCAATCCCTGGTGCGTGTCAATGGCGAAGAAATTACGGTCATTCAGTTGAACGATGAGCTGAGTCGCGCCAGGGTTCAGGCGGATCAGCTTGAGCAGGCAAAAAAGCAACTGCTGGAGTCAATGATTGATCTTCAACTCATGGTGGCGGAAGCCCAGCAGAATAAACTTGACCGTTCGCCAAACGTCATGCGGGCGATAGAGCGTGCTAAGAAGCAGATTATCGCGCAGTCATACATGCAAACCACGTTGAGTCAGATTGGCAATCCATCGGATGCCGAGATAAATCAGTTTTACGAGGAATATCCCGGACTTTTCGCGCAGCGAAAAAAATACACGCTGGCTTTTTTGCGATTCCCGGCCAACCGCATGAACGAGGATTTGCAAAAAGTCATTCAATCCGCCAAAACGCTCAGTGATGTGGCGCAATGGCTCGACAAGCAGCAAATTTCTTACTTGCGCGATGAATTGATAAGAACGGCCACGGAGTTGTCGCCACAATTGAATGCAAGGCTGGAAAAAGCCACCAAAGGCGAAATGTTTTTGATGGATGAGAATGCAACCGGTTTGTTCATTATGATTAAAAATATTGAAGCGGATCCGGTTACCCTTGAAGCTATCAAACCTCAGATCGTGGCGCATCTGCTCAATATTAAACGCCGCGAAACAATGCAAGCCGAAGTGTCGCGGCTGCGCGCGGCTGCAAATATCGAATATCTGCATGTCACGCAGGATACGGCCGTAGCTGACAATGCGGCTGCCGAGCAGCCGCCGGCGATGCTGCCGCTGGTTGGTCAGCAGGATGATGCTGCGGCATTGGATAACGTATTGCTCCAGAATGAATCAATTGAACGGGGAATCAGTGGCCTGAAGTAATGATTAACAGGTTGTTAAACAATAATGTATAACGCGTGCGGTTGTATTGTGGGTGAGAGAAAAATAATTTGTAAAATTTGTGTTCTGCTCGTACCGTTTTTTCTGTTGTTTTTTTCAGCAGCTCATAGCCATGCTGAACAGAGCGAAATCAATAAGAGTCAGTTTGGACCGGGCGATGTGCTCAAAATTCTTGTCTATGGCAGTCCGGATCTGACACTGGAAACCAAGGTCAGCGAACATGGAAAAATCACTTTTCCTTTGCTGGGCGAATTCATCATCGAAGGATTGACACCCAGCGAAGCCGAGAGAAAATTAGCCAGTCGACTCGAGAATGAAGGTTATCTGCGGAAACCGCAGGTTACTATTTTGACTTCAGCGCTGTACAGCCAACAGATTTCGGTGCTCGGGCATGTCCGTAACCAGGGGCGTTATCCCATAGACGGTCAGCGCAGTTTAACGGATGTATTGGCCATGGCGGGCGGCATCAGTCCGGATGGCGGGAATATCGTGACATTGATACGTGCGGACCGGGAAGTCTTTGTCAAGGATGAAATCAATATTCTTACAATTTTTCAATCCGGTGACATGACGATGAACCGGACAATACGCGGCGGAGACCTGATTTACGTGGCGGCGGCGCCTCGTTTTTACATCTATGGCGAAGTGCAGCGGCCAGGTTTTTACCGGCTGGAGCCGAACATGACCGTCGTGCAGGCGCTGTCAACGGGCGGAGGACTGAATGTGCGCGGTACGGAGCGTGGTGTCCGCATCCAGCGCCGGGGCGCTGATGGTGCGTTGCAAGTGATCAAGGTAAAGCCCGATGATCTGGTGCAACCCGATGATGTTGTGTATATTCAGGAAAGCCTGTTCTGACCAATGGCAGGATGCTGAATATATTCAATGAAAAGAAATCAGGAAAAAAATAAATGAACCCGCTGCAATTTATCCGTATTCTGCGGGCCCGCTATAAAATTGTGTTGTTTGTTTTTTTGGTTACCGTACTCACGACGCTGGCCGTCAGCCTGTTGCTGCCGAAATCCTACAAAGCGTCCACGACAGTGTTGCTGATCAATAAAGGTGTTGATCCAGTGACAGGACATACTTTACCGATACAATTGATGCATGGCTTTATGGCGACGCAACTGGATGTGATAAGCAGCACGCGGACAGCGCTGATGGTCGTCGACAGGCTTAAACTGGATCAGAGTCCAGCGATTCGCCAACGGTTTGAAAACAGTGGCGAGGAAACCGGCATCCAGCAGTGGCTGGCGGCTATGCTGACCAAGAATCTGACTATCGAACCTTCACGCGAAAGCAATGTGATTACCATCGGTTTCAGGGGAACCGATCCCGCGTTTGTGGCGGCGATAGCCAATGCATTCGCCGCTGCTTATCAGGAAATGAGTATTCGCCTTACGGTTGAGCCCTCACAGCAGGCCTCAGCTTATCTGTCAAATCAATTGAATGCCTTGCGCGAAAAGCTGGAGCAGGCGCAGAACAAGGTATCGCGCTTTCAACAGGAAGAAGGCATTGTCGATGTTGATAATCGTCTTGATATTGAAACCAGACGATTAAATGAGCTGTCCACTAAACTGGTTCTGGCGCAGAACGAGATTATGGGATCAGTGGAAAGAGGGGGTGATCGTGCGGCGGGTGAGCTCAGCGTGGTTAATAACGCGTTGATCAACGGACTCAAAGCAAATCTGGTTCAAGCAGAAGCCAGGCTCGCCGATACCGGGGAGCGCCTGGGCGTTAATCATCCGGAGCATGAAGGCGCCAGGGCGCAAGTAGCCAAGCTCAAGGCCGAGCTGGCGAAACACACGCGAATAACATCACGCGGTGCGATTATGCGAGAAAATGAAGTCCGCGAGGCGCTGGAAGCGCAGAAAACCAGAGTGCTGGCTTTACAGCAGGTGCGGGACGAACTCAAACTGTTGCTGAGAGAAGCGGAAGGCGCACAGCATGCTTATGACAGCGCATTGCAGTATCTCAACAGAATTCGTCTGGAAGGCCGCTCGAATCTATCAAGTGTATCGATACTCGATCCGGCGGTAATTCCGGCAAGTCATGATAGTCCCAATGTGAAACTGAATTTGGCTGTGTCCGTTTTTCTTGGCGGTTTACTGGGCATGTTTTTCGGCTTGCTGGTTGAAATGCTCGACCGGCGTGTACGCTCGGACGAGGATCTGAAAGCTATATTGCAGGCGCCAGTTTTGGGTGCTGTAGATTTGCGTGGCCAGTGTCCCCGCGTGGGGCGTCTTGCGCGTTTCAAACCGCCATTCTTACGCTACGCCAACAACACAGCATCCTCATAATATTCAAATGAATAGCTTTGCACTACCTTTAATTGAAATTGATAACTTGCGCAAAAACCTCTTTCTGGAGGGTGTGTCGCAGCGCTATGCTGAACCGATTGGACAGGTTCTGCTGAAACTGGGAAAGCTATCACGGCAGGATACCGAGAAAATACTGCGGTTGCAGAAACAACAGAACATTCTGTTCGGTGATGCCGCGAAACAATCCGGATTGATTACAGACACTGATATCCGACGCGCGCTGACGTTTCAACTGGATTCATCAGTTTCATCGCAGGAGACGGCGCAGCTCTCGCCTGAACTGGCGGTAATCCGGCAACCTGACAGTGCATTGACGGAATCGATCCGTGCGGCGCGAACACAGTTGTTGTTGCGCGGTTTTCCATCCAGCAGGAAAACCGTGGTGGTGGCGGGTATCAGTCAGAACTGCGGCGCGAGTCTTTTCTCTGCTAATCTGGCTGCGTTGTTTTCGCAGGTGGGGGAAAAAACGTTGCTCGTCGATGCCAACATGAGAAACCCAACCGTGCATCATATTTTTAACTTGAACAATTCAAGCGGGTTGTCCGATGTGCTGACGCATCGCACCACACTGAGTGAAGCATTGTTTTCGATTGATGCACTGCCTAACTTGACACTTCTGGCGGCTGGCGCGGTGCAGTTGGATGCCTCGGAGCTGCTCAGTGCGTCAGCGTTTAATGCATTAAATACAGATCTAACCGGGCAGTTTGACATTATTTTCTATGATACGCCCGCATTCCTTGAGAGCACTGATGCACTGATGGTGGCTAAATATTCAGGCTGCGTATTGCTGGTGGTGCACAGGAATCAATCACGGCTGACTGATGTTAGCGCGGTATGCCAACAGATTACCGGGAACGGTATCGAAATCATCGGTTCAGTACTTGTTGACTATTAACGAAACGGATGGATTATTATGCCGCTTACCACAACATACCGGGATAACCTGAAAGAAACGCCCTTACTGTGGCTTCCTGTTGCAGTCGGTTTGATGGTGTTGTATTTGCCGACCTTTTATGACCTCGCCAATGGATTGTGGACGAATGATGAACAAATTCATGGCCCGATTATTCTGATGCTTTCCCTTTGGTTGATTTATCGCAAGTGGCCTGAAATGATCAGACGCAGCGAAGGCCAGCCCGCCGCCAGCAGCGGCTGGGTCGTGTTTGTTCTGGCAATGATGCTCTATAGTATCGGCCGTTCCCAGCACATACTGGTTTTTGAAATCGGTTCCTTTATTTTAATCCTCTGCGCTGTCCTGCTGATTACTCGCGGTGGCGTTGCGCTGAAAACACTGTGGTTTCCATTGTTCTTTTTATTGTTTATGATTCCGCTTCCCGGTCCGGTTGTCAGTATGTTAACCATGCCGATGAAAATGGCGGTTTCTTATGTGGCTGAACATATCCTATTCTGGGCGGATTATCCGATTGCGCGCAATGGCGTTATTCTTCAAATCGGACAATACCAGTTGCTGGTGGCGGATGCGTGCGCCGGATTGCAGACACTGCTGACATTGGAAGCACTGGGCTTGTTTTATTTAAATCTTGTGCAGCATTCGTCGGTATTTCGCAATGTCACGCTGGCTATTCTGATTATTCCTATTTCATTCGTTGCCAATGTCATTCGCGTTATGGCATTGACATTGATTACCTATCATTATGGTGATGCAGCCGGACAAGGATTCATGCACGGATTCGCGGGCATGGTTTTATTTTTAAGCGCGCTGATTTTGATTCTCAGCGTCGATTCCTGCTTGCAATATTTTTCCAGATCCCGCATGGCCAATTCCGCGGTGGCCGCTTAACAACTTGTTAACCACCTGAATCTTGTAAAGGGAATGTCAATGAAAAAACCATTCATCATCAATCTTACGCTGGGTGTGACAATGATTCTCACCGCCGCATTGACTACGGCAATGACACCCACCACTAAAATTGCCGACCTGCGGGATACATTGGATCTTGAAGCGTTGATTCCTTCATCATTTGACGATTGGCGTCTCGATACATCCATCGTGCCATTGCAGATTGATCCGAAGACGCAGGCGCAACTGGATAAGCTTTATAATCAGGTGCTGGCCAGAACCTATGTGAATTCCGAAGGTGCGCGCGTGATGCTTTCGGTGGCTTACGGTGGTGATCAGAGTGATCATCTGTCTTTGCATAAACCGGAAGTGTGTTATCTCGCGCAAGGATTCGAGATCAAGCAGAATGCTGCGGTTGAAACAACGACACAGTTCGGTGATTTGCCCAGTAGACGCTTGCTGGCTGTGCGGGGTAATCGCTTTGAACCGATAACTTATTGGGTTACCATCGGTGATAAAGCGGTGCTTTCCGGTATAGGTCAGAAGTTGCAGCAAATTCGTTACGGTTTCTCGGGTAAGGTGCCTGACGGTATGCTGGTGCGTGTTTCGACACTGGACACAAACCCTGATCAGGCGTATCAAATTCAAACTGTTTTTATACAGGATATGCTGGCATCGATGGATGTTCCGGCGCGTGACCGATTGATCGGCATTTTTGATTTTTAGTGCGATAAACAGTCGGATCAGACACGAATATAATGCATTTGCCGTTTGCTCCGGTACGTCTGATAACGCCTTCGTCGGTCATTCTATTTCTCAGTATTCCATTTGCGCTTTTTTTTGGTCTGGTTGCCGTTAGCGCAAATCCGCTGCTGATTGGTTTCGCGGTGGCCTTGATTCTCGGTACGGCCTTCTTATTCAGACCGGGATGGATTATTTGGCTGATACTGATATTCGGTTTGCTGGTCATTGGTATTCTACCGCTTTATATTCATGAAGGATTCGCCGCGAGAAGCGCCTGGAGTATTTCGATACTCGGTTTTTTTTTGATGTGTGTCGCATTTCTGAAATTGCTGGCAACACCGGGCATGTACAAGGTAACGCCAGCATTTATATGGCTATCGCTCCTGTTTTTTGGTTATGCGATCCTGAGTACGGTCGCCAATTGGCATTCCGCGGGTGAATTTCTCGGGGGTGCCAAGCGCTATTTCCAGATGTGGGGTTTTATTTTTGCCTTGTGCTGGTTGGCGCTGGATGCGCAAAGCATAAATCGCTGGCAAAAATTCATTTTGTGCGTTGCATTAGTGCAACTGCCCTTGGCGATTTATCAGCTGGTGACATGGGTGCCTTTGCGCGAAAGCATCAAAAATGCTTATCCGAATATGGTGCCGATCGATGTGGTCGCCGGTACATTCGGTTCAAGTATCACGGGCGGCGGCGCTAGTGCTGAAATGGCTGTCTTTCTGATTATCATCCTGGGTTTCCTGTTGGCGCGGCGCATGGAAAATGTGCTGTCGCCGGGTTATTTTGCCGTATTGACGCCTGTCATCATCGCGCCGCTATTTCTAGGGGAAACAAAAGCGGTGCTTGTGATGCTCCCGCTCATGTACCTGGTGCTCAACCGCCGCAAAATCTTTACCCAGCTGCGCGCCTGGTTGCTGAGTTTTGCTGCCATCATGCTGATCACGATCATCGCCGGTTATGCGTACCTGAGTTTTATGCCGGAAAAAAACCGGGATGAACTGATTGCGGATACGATTGAATATAATTTTCAGGACAAAGGTTACGGCGGCTATGCCTTGAATCGAACTACGACGATCATTTTTTGGGTGCAGCGTCAACAGGCCAGTGATCCGGCGGCACTTGTTTTTGGCAACGGGCTGGGTGCATCGCATACCGCGACGAATGGACATGTCGCCGCGCAATATCCGCGTTATGGGATTGATTTGACAGCTGTGCCGGCGTTACTCTGGGATTTGGGGTTGACGGGCCTAATCTTATTTCTGATCATTTTTTTATCGGCCTGGCGTTGCGCCAATCAATTAATCCGGGAATCCGGGAATGCGATTGTTCGTGCCGATGCGGTAGCCATTCAGGCTGCGCTGGCGCTTTTTGCATTTTATCTGTTTTATAGGAACAGCATTCTGGAGCTACTGAGTTTTCAGATTATTTTCACGATTCTGCTGGGTTATCTCGCCTGGCTATACCGTCAACACACGCAAGCCAGCAATATGCAAGCCGCCTAAGCTCAAGATGATGTATTCCGCAGTCGAGTTGAAATTCAGCGCAGTGCATTTTCTGGCAGGCAAGGCAGTATCCGCGCTGTTGACACTGATCATCCTGTTGTTGCTGATTAGAATTCTGTCTACCGAAGAGTACGGCATGTATGTGCTACTTGTTGCCGGCATGGAGCTTGTCATGGCAGTACTTTCATTCGGTCTGCCCTGGCTGGCGGCGCGTTATCTACCTGAGTTTCGCCTGCATGGCGGCGGGCTGGTTGTTCCATTTGTATGGAGAATTATTGCCTTGTTGGCATGCGCCCTGGTGGTCGGTTCCACTGTTTTATTTTTTGTTGGGCATTGGCTGTTGCCCGTCGATCTGTTGCACTATGCGTATGTGGTCAGATTGTTTTTATTTGTATTGCTGTTAGAGGGTTTGAGCCGGTACATTCGCGAAAATATTCTGGGGCCACTGATGCAGCAGAAGATTGCGCAAATTACGCTGGTGATACGGAATTTCGTTGTCCTGGCATTGATCGGCATTTTTTTTCTGTCTACAGAAATAAGCTTGTGGCATGTGATATGCGCGGAAATTTTTGCATCGGCACTCGGTCTGGCATTACTATTCAAAGGGTTGGCACGCCATTTAAATACTTATCGAAATAGGGATGCGAATGCCAACTGGGTGCAGCCAGACTGGAACAGAATGTGGCGGGTTGCGCGGAATATGTACTTCAATAACCTGATTATTCTGACGTATAGCCCGCAGGTTCTCATTCTTTTAACGCAACGTTATCTGGGAATCGAAGCAACCGCACTATTTGGTTTTCTGTGCAAGCTTTACTTGCAGATTGTTAACTATCTTCCGGCGACCTTGCTTTTCAGCCTTATTCAGCCGAAACTGGTGGCATCGTATATACATGCCGGGAATATGGGCGAATTGATTCGTAATGCCAATCTTGCGGGAAAACTCAGCTTGTTTGTATTAATGCCTTTAGTGGCGTCTGTCTGGCTGATTGGCGATGAATTGCTGAACTTGTTGAGTGACGGTAAATTCGTATTGTCCGGGAACTACATGACAGGCTTGATGGTGGCAATGATTCCATTCAGTCAGCGCCGTATTCTGGAAACCATCGCAGTAACCATCGATAAAAACCATATTATTTTATTTAGTGGATTTTTAGGGGTTTTTTCGCTACCGATAGCCTACGGCTTGATTCAGATGGAATACGGTTTATGGGGGCCTGTTATAGCCATGCTTGTCAGTCAAATCTTTTTTAACGCGGTAATCGTCTATTTTCTGGTTTATAACACTACTTATCGTCCCGATTCGATTGGATTTCTCAAACTCATGGCGGCGGCGCTGAGTGTGTTTGTTGTGGCTTATATTCCATTTCCGCAATCGGGCGGATGGTTGTATCTGATAGGTATGATTCTGTGTGTGACAGGTTTTTTTCTGCTGACGGCTTATTTCTTGAAACCTTTCAGATCTGAGGAAAGAGACAGATTGAATGGATTTTTCAAGAAAAAATTATTTGTCTGGTAACGCGCCGAAAGATAAGGACGTCTCTAAAAATTCAAAGTTTTAAACAAAGAATGAGCAAAGAATGAGCAGAAAATGAGCAACAAAGTGTTGTGACAAAATCTGAATTTCTAGAGATGCCCATAAATTATCGCGTTTCTTGTTCAGTGTGAATTTGCAAGATTTCGCCGAGTGGCCGTCGAATCGAGCGGGCTGCCTGGAAATGTTCTGGCAAAGTACCAACTGTCAACATCATAATGACTTGCTCCTGAGGATCGATTCCGGCGATCTTTCGTAACGCCAGGTCATCACCGTATTCTTTCGACCAGTTAAGACAACATGTTCCATAGCCAAGATCATGAAAAGCGAGGCACAGCGACATGCTGAACATTCCGCCATCTATCCAGGGCTGGAAGCGTTCGCCCACGTGAACGAATCGCGTCAGATCGCAGGTAATGATCAAAACAGCAGACGCCTGTTCACCAAATCCGCGATTGCCACTCTGAATTTCCAGTAACTGGCGCATTACGGATTTGTTTTTGAATGCATGGACTTTCCAGGACTGACGATTACAGACTGAAGGCGTCTTTTGAGCGGTTTGAGTTGCGTCGATGATGTGCTCATCCGGTATCTCGCCACCGGAATAATGCCTGATGCTGTATCTTGAATTGAAAAAATGCTTGAAACCGGCTGCGCGATTTTGTTCAAGCTGCATGAGATCGATGGATACCACGCCGCCTGCGCAGTCTTCTGTTCGTGCAGCAAAACTTTCCAGTTTCTCAACGCTACGTTTCGTTTCGGACATGTCGATATCGTTCAATTCATTGAAAGCGATATACGATTTCAATACGCCTACCGCAGTGGTCGCGGGTGGGATAAAACCATATTGGCTTACAAAAGGTTCGATAGCGGATATCAAACGGGTAACGGTTTTTCCGCCAAAACCAGGTCTGGGGGATGCGAAGCTAAGGCCCTTTTCCAATTGGTGATATGCCATGGTAATGCGGGCGGCCTGCTCGCCTTGATAGTGCCGGCTTTTGTTCAGACCCGAGTAAGTAAAAAAACGCCACGTATCGTAACAAGCGTTGGGTATTAATCTGACGGCAAAATAAAGGTTACGTATCCAGAGATGGGTAAAATTTGGCATGATATGCCAGATCATTTTCTTGAGTGTCGCCATACTTGTCTCCTGATTTAATTTCAGCCTGTTTGATTGAGTCGAAGAGAAAATGCAAGGATTTTTTCCGTAATCGGTCAACAATGGCATCAACTTCTTGATAATCAATCGGAGTTGGCAAATGAGTTTCCAGGTTATCCAGATTCTGATTGATGCGATGCTCCAGTTGGAGTTGTTTGAGGAGAAAACCCAATTTGCTTGAATTGCTTCCCCAGCCGGTTTCGCCTTGAACGACCGTAACAAATTGTTTATGGTTTTTGATGGAAAAAATAGTGCCGTGGAACGTGTCGGTAATGACGAAACTTGCATTTTTGAATACCGAGAGTAATTCGAGCGGTGACAACACAACATTTTCGTCGCACCATGAATTGTAAAAGCCTATGGAGACCACGCGCAAATTCCTTGCATGGGCGAACGCGATTACCTTGCTGACATCAACGGTGGATTCAAAACGGCCGCTATACGCATAAATCAGTACATAGCCTGACGCTAATGGCGCATCTGTGGTTTCCTTGCGAAAATCATACAGTAATGTCGGATCCAGAACATAAACCGGATTCCTGTCTGAATAACGCGTGACAATCTCGAATGTATTTTCATCCCGCACGCCAATTGCATCGAAGCGGGCCAGACCAGTGGATATTTCTTGTTGCATGTTATCGTTCAGTACGTCATCCACGCTGGTGTAGCCGGCGGATGCGGCATAGGCAATGATGGATGCGGCATGAATCCCATGCCCAAACAGAACAGGCACATAGCCAAATGCGTGGTTTTGCGCGTAATTGAAGACTTCATCACTGCCGACTATCATTAAATCCGTGTTGTAGTCGTAATCCATCTTTTTGCGCAATCCGAGATATCTGGCGGCATATTGCTGAAAGATGTTTCTCATTTCGCGACTAAAACGCTTTCGCTTGAAGTATGTCGCGGGATTGATCGCCAGATTCCGCAGGCTCCGGATCTTTTGAAACAAGTTCGCTTTTCTGACTTTCATTCCGTTATGCCGGGGCTCACCGTTTCTGAAATCGCAAAAACTTGCCGAGTGACCCGCTGATTCAATCAGTTGCTTGAGTGCATAAGCTTGCAGAAATGAACCATAGTTGACTACCCGCTGCATCGAAAGAATTTTTACCCGCATAAAAATTTGTGTCCTTTTTTCAGATCAAAAAATGTTTTCTACATTCTTGAGAAGTCAGTGGTAGAGCTTTACTTACACTGCATTACTTTTTTGTTATTCAGTGAATTTGAAATACTGAGAGAGACTACAGGATAAAATAATGAAAGGGATTGCTATTTTATACCGAATTATCCTTAACATAGTGTGGCAAATTGTCGCATTGACTGACTGATTTGTAATATGTTCTTATATTTTTCTCAAATTATGAAGCGATGTTCTCTAGGAGGCTGTCCGAGAATAGCGATCGTAGCGAGGGCGAGGCTGGTTGAGCAGGATTTTTCGATCATTTGAGGCGAATAGTCGTTCTATTCAACGAAAAGGATCGGAAAATCCAGCCAATCAGGCTCGTTCGCAGTAGATTAGTCTATTCTCGGACAGCCTCCTAGCCAGAGCGAAAACAATCAAGAATTACACATGAAAAAAACCATACTTGTAACCGGCGGCCTGGGTTATATCGGCAGTCATACCGTTGTGGCGCTACAGGAACAAAATGTTAATGTCATCGTGGTCGACAATCTGTCGAATTCAATCAAGGAAGTCGCGCGGCGGATTACCGCTATTACCGGTATCCCTGTAAAACTGCATATTGTCGATATCACTGATGCGTTGGCGCTTGATGCTGTGTTTCAACAGGAGACCATTGATGGCGTCATTCATTTTGCCGCGCACAAGGCTGTCGGTGAGTCTGTTCGGCAGCCGTTCAAATACTACAGAAATAATATTGATGGCATGATCACGTTGCAACAAGTCATGCAACAGAATAACGTTAAAACGATGGTGTTTTCTTCCAGCTGTACGGTTTACGGCGATACCAGGCGTTCACCGATTGACGAGACGCACCCCGTTACCGAAGCGATTTCACCGTACGGCACGACTAAACTGGTTTGCGAGCAGATTCTAAAAGATTTATGCAAACATGGTGGTTTCAAGGGCGTAATTCTGCGGTATTTCAATCCGGTTGGTGCGCATTCTTCAGCGTGTATTGGTGAATTGCCGCTGGGTGTACCCGATAATCTGGTGCCGTATATCACGCAGACAGCGGCAGGGATTCGCGAGAAACTGACGGTTTTCGGCAACGACTACGACACACCGGATGGCACCAATATCCGCGATTACATTCATGTCGTCGATTTGGCCAAGGCGCATGTCAAGGCACTGGATTTTGCGTTTGGCATGCAACAGAATTGCGAAGTGTTTAATCTGGGCGCCGGCAAGGGATACAGTGTACTGGACGTGATCAAGGCTTTCGAAAAAGTCAGCGGGAAGGAATTAGCCTATGTTATCGGCGCGCGAAGAGCCGGGGACGTTGAGCAGATCTGGGCCGATGCGTCAAAAGCCGAGCAATTGCTTAACTGGACTTGCCAGCACGACCTCGATGAGATGATGGAAACGGCCTGGAAGTGGCAGATGGCTTTAACCGGGTGTTGAGGCTGGAAACCTCAGCTGATTGCTATCGGAGCTGACTTTTTAGAGCCCTCCCTGGGATAAATACACTGTTAACTGATAAATTTCACCCCGAGCGATTGATACAAATCGCACATGCTGTCCAGATAGCGGTTAACGGTGAATGTCGTCGTTGCAAAGTGATGACCGGCGCGTCCCATTGCTTGTAGCTGCGCATCGGACATGTCCTGAACTTTCAGTAGCTGCGCGGTTAACGCCGCTGTATTACCGGATTCAAATAACAGACCGGTTTCATCCGGTATCAGCATTTCGGTTATGCCGCCTATTTGAGCGCCGATAACCGGTTTTCCGCAGGCATAGGATTCGAGGATGCTGATTGGCGCATTCTCATACCATTGCGAAGGCAGAACGACGGCCCTGGCGTGTTGTATCAGTGACCACAATGTGTCGCCGCTGCAGAATCCCATAAATTCGATTGTTGTGCAGCCGTCAGGCAGCAACTGACGCAGTTTTTGTTCATCGGGTCCGGTGCCGGCAATTTTTAAGCGGATTCCGGCGGCCAAAGCAGCCTTGATCAGGGTATCAACGCCTTTCTCGGGCGCCAGTCGTCCAAAATAGAGAAAATAATCGCCAGCATTGAAATGCGGGGTATAGGACTCGTAGTGGATAAAATTAGGGATGTAGACCAATTGGTCTGCCGGCCAGCCCCATTCGATCAGTTTGTCGCGGTAAAAACGGCTGGGCGTGATAATTCTGTCAAGATTGTTTTTATATAGCCCCAGCGTTTTATGCACAGCGGATTCGATGCCGACAAGTATGCTTGCCGACAGCGAATTGTGTATGCAGCGGTTTTTGACGACATGCAGCAGATTGCCTTGTTTGCATGATTCACAGATGCCCGTTTTGTTGAGCATCTTGTAGGCGGGGCAGGCAATTTTTAAATCGTGCGCGGTCATGACCGTGGGAATGCCTTCTTCCCTGAGTGCACTCAGCACCGATGGTGATAGGTGATGATAAATACAATGCGCATGTGCAATATCCGGCCGGGTATGCCGGATCAGTTTTTTTAGCTTTGCCTTGGCTTCCCATGAATAGATGACCTTACCTGCCATAATCATTTTTTGCAATAAGCTGTAGTCGTGACCAAATTCCAGTTCATCGGCAAAATAGTCCGCCCATTCTGACGGCATATTCCTGGGGTGATGCATGGTGAAGGCCACGGTATTCCAGCGAATGTCCTGAAAAAGTTTCTGATGATCAAAAAAAACCGCGTCTGAACCGCCACGCCGGTAATGGTAAGTATTCAGGGACAGTAAAGTATTTTTCATGAAGTTATTTCAAATCGCATAAATAGGTATAGAGATTGTCCACGATCTTCGGCCATGCATAGTCCTGGCAGGATTGCCTGATCTGTTCGGATGAGAATCGATTCAGTTTTTGCAGCATGACTTTGATGCCCCGGCATACTTCCTCGGCGGTATCGCCAATCAGGACGCCATTCTCGGAAGTAATAACCAATTGATTGGCGCTTGTTCTCGTGGCAATGACCGGCATGCCGGACATGAGGTATTCAAAAGTTTTTGTCGGTGGCTGGTGATCAAAAAATGGTGTCAATGGAATGTAGGAGATGCCCACATTATGGGTATCGAAGATGGGCTTTAGCTGATCATGCGGTACCCGGCCCGTAAATGCGACGATATCGTTCAAACCCCGTTCCGCGGCTATCGCGATCAACCCATCCAGCTGTCCAGGCGAGCCATCGCCGACAATGGTCAAAAAAATTTTTTTATCATGGGTATCCGCTTGCGCATGATAATCCGCCAATCCGTGGATCAGCGTTTCGATTCTGCGGTTGTAGAGTGTTCCCACATACAGCATCCGGCAGGTGTCAAAAACTTTGTCAGCAGGGGAAATAGTTTCCGCACCCAAAGGCAGCAGCCTGATATTGCGCAGCCCCAGTTTCTCGGAAAGTCCGCCGGATATGACGGTGATATGTTTAAAAAACAGTGCTTCGATTTTTAAAACAGTATCGTAGAGAAAGCGCAGAACGCTGCTTGTCTCAACAGATCCGGTGCGGATATCCAGCACCATCGGGTTGCGCGGACGCATCATTCGGAAAAACCAGGATAAAAACTTGAAGTACTTGATGAATACGATGGAATTTTTGTTCGTTGTCTGACGCCAGATGGCATTCAGCAATCTCAGAACTCGAATCAGGCCGCCTTTCCGGCTGACAGAGATAACTTCAATACCATCCAGAACAACAGGGGATAAGCCTTGATTCCATCCGATATAAGTTACGTTGCACCTGTGTTTCAGATGCTTGCAGTAGTAGTAGGTGTCAATGTGATAGCCAAATTGAGCAGAAGCGATGATAACAACGTGATTCACAGGTTTTTTGCAATTCAGTTTTTTATGGATTAAATTTGACGCGAGAGGTGCTGACTCTGTTGTAGTATTTGGCGCTATGTAAGAATCGGTAACTATTCAGCCTCGTTTGACAAGGCGTTTGATTATGCTGTCATTTCGAGCGGCAGCGAGAAATCTTGAGCGTTTATTAATACTCCCAAAACCCAAGATTCCTCGCGTTGCTCGGAATGACAAAGTGCGCTGAATAGTTACAAAAAATCGCACGTTAAAAGCGCGGTTCTTTATAATTTCTCATCCCATTTTTTTCAAAAAAGAATATGTCGTCACCAGATTCTGGTCATTATGGTAGCAGGTATCACAACGGAAATCGTACAGTGCGACAATTTGTCACATTTCCTATCTACAATACCTGTGTAGAATTCTGCCATCGCTGAAACGCAAAAGCTGTAAAAACTGTATCCGCATATATCGCGGTACGCGTCTTGCAGGAAGAGTAGTGTTATAAGTGACTTGTCATTCATGAGGAGTACGATTCATGCGCACCAAAAATCTCAAAACGATCACAAAGGCAGTGTTTCCCATAGCTGGACTGGGTACACGTTTTCTGCCGGTCACCAAGGCTTCCCCAAAAGAAATGCTGCCCATAGTGGATAAGCCGCTGATTCAATATGCGGTTGAAGAGGCATACGCAGCGGGTATCCGGCAGATGATTTTTGTTACGGGCCGCACTAAGCGTGCGATTGAGGATCACTTTGACTCGGCGCACGAACTCGAATCCATGCTGGAATATACCCGCAAACAGCAATTGCTGGAAGCGGTCAGGAATATCACTCCGGAGGACATGCATTGTGTTTATGTCAGACAAACTCGCGCGCTAGGATTGGGGCATGCGATTTTATGCGCTGAGAAAATCGTCGGTGGCGATGATTTTGCGGTAATTCTGGCCGATGATTTTATGGTGGCGGAAAAACCGGTCATGCACCAGATGATCGAACAGCACCAGCAACTCCAGAGAAGCATTATCGCCGTTCAGGATGTGCCGCGATCACAAACGAATCTGTATGGAATTGTCGGTGGACATGAATCGCATTCGGCGCTGCTCAGAATCAATCAGATCGTCGAAAAACCGTCACCCAAAGATGCGCCGGGTACGCTGGCGGTTGTCGGAAGATACATTTTGACAGCCTCTATTTTCGATCAGTTGAAAAAACAGCAACCGGGTATTCAGGGCGAAATTCAGCTGACTGACGGAATCGCTAACTTGCTCAAAGCGGAAGATGTGTTTTCATACCGCTTTAATGGCAAGCGTTACGACTGCGGCAGTAAAATCGGCTATTTGCAGGCAGTTGTCGATCTGGCCAGTTGTCACCCCGAAGTCGGCGAATCATTCAATCACTGGCTTATGAACAAAATTCAGTCTTTACACCCAGGTGCATCAGCACAAGCTTCGACGGTTTACACAACTTGAATAGTCGAATCGCTGTTCCAGGCGCGAATTTTCCCCTTTCTCAGAAATCAGTGTAATCAGACGGATAATAACTTGTTATGGATTTCTATGCGGACGTTCGTTTATTCATATAATAATTCTTTGATTTAAAGATAGAATAACTGTATTATTGCTTCGATTCGACTTGAGTGCCGTATCTGCTGCGGGATCAATTCGGGTTATCGCCAAGTAATCTTTCATTTCAGGGGGGAATATGAAGAGACGAAGCAATACTATAGCCACAGTCATTACCGTGCTGTTCGCATTTTACATGCAGCAGGCGCAGGCGCTTCAGCCAGGTCCGATAGATTCGAGCTTTGTCAACAACGGCGCCAGTTTTGATGCTGTTTTTGGCAACGATTCTGTTTCCTTTTCGCCTTTTGAAGACCATTATACGTTTAGCGCTATCTCGCCAATGTTTGATGGCGGCGGCATGAGCATTGTAAGTGGTTTTTCGTTTTCGGGATTTAATGTCCGTTTTAATTCATTCGAGTTATTGGACGTTACAACTTCAACGGTTATCGCGACGGGAAGCATCCTGGCTGGACAGTTTCTGGGCTTTGCAAGTTTTCCCGGTCTGGTCAGTGGCAACGATTATGATGTTGTTGTGTCTGGCGAATTAAACTCCGGGTTTTTAAGCGGTTCATATTCAGGCAACATCAGTATTGCGCCCATTCCGGAACCAAAAGCTTACGCCATGCTTGTCGCTGGCTTGGGTTTGGTTGCCTTTGCTGCTTTCCGGCGCAGACATAATTACTATTAGAGACCTTTGCACGGCATTATTTTGCATATCGTGCTTTAGAATCCGGCCTGTCTGGATTGCAGGGAGCCGGATTTTGAAGCACGAGCGCTGTTATTCTCTTTCCAAATAAGCATTTCCTTTCTTTTCCCGAGCTTCTTCCAGTCTGTAATCGGAGAACCGGTAATCTTTTCCAATCCCCTTTTTCTGGCCTACATTAAAAATCCAATCATCACAAGTAGTTTATTTTTCTGTATCAGATACGTGAAAACGTTGTCAGTACGAAGCTGCGACAATTTGTCACATTGCATTAATTTTTTTTTAAAAGATAATTAGAGCGTCACGTAAAAGCCACGTCCGCATCATATTTCTTTGAAGCGGATACGGAAAACCACGGATCTCATGCGACACACCTTGAGATGGCCGGGTTGCCTCCTGAAATGGATTAGAGAGTAGTAAAGGAGTATCTGAAATCTGGATGTCTGGATCATTGCAAGGTTTTAAAGCCTTACGAGAAAAAGCACGAGCCAGTATTTTGGAGCGTTACATGCAAGGTGGGGTATCAAAAACGGGCTCGGCAGGTATCGGCCAGGTTGTATTGATACACATCAAATACCACAATGAATGCCGCAAATAGCGATACATTGCTGCGATACTCTAATTATTAATATTTCAATTCAAGGAGTTTTGTAAAATGACAGGCTTGTATAAAAAACTTGCTGCGTTGACTGTTGTTCCATTTGTATTTGGCATGCATCAGGCGCATGCGGATACACAAATCATGGATTTTGACACCCCTTCCATGTCAGCCTCAGTATTTGGTGGTTTTGGTCAAAAACATATTGAAGGCGATTTTGAGCATACGTCCGTCGCCTTTATTACGGGTGATCCAACCAGTCATATTCATGGCACCACATTGCCGAGTGGCAGTCGTGCGTCGCAGCTTCATTCGGATGCGGGTGGCTCACTATTTAGACGTACCGATGGCGGTGATTTTTCATTGACGAGCTGGGACATGGAAAAACTGGTGACCGCGATTACACCGGCAGGGGGTGGCGGAAATTCCGATTTTCATGTTGTCGGCCTCAATGATGGTCTGGTTGTTGCGGACATCACCCTGCTCAGTTCGGTTGCGGGCTCCACAATTGATTTCATCTCTTTGCATGCCGGTTTCGGTAATGTTGATCTGATCGAATTTTTCTTCGATCCGGCCGGAAGAGGCGTCGATCCTCGTGTTCCAGACGGTAGATATGATCTTCTGGAAGCTATCGTCGATAACGTCACTTTTAACGATCCCATCCCCGCAGTGCCTGAACCCGGAGCCTATGCCATGCTGCTCGCCGGATTGGGGCTGGTCGGTTTTGCCGCCAATCGCCGCAGTAGACATTACTACTAATCTATTTCTCCGCTTTCCGGAATAGTCTGGAAAACTGAAAAGCTTTCTTTGATGTTTTAATTTTTTGTCTGATGGGTCAAGAAATAGGAATGCGGAGATAAATTCAATTTTTTTGCGAGGATATCATCATGAAAAATGCTTCTCAATGGAGCAGTATTGTGGCGGCTATAAGTGCGATTCTTTTCAGCACCACAGCACATGCGCTCTCACCCGGGCCGATAGGCTCAAGCTTTGTTAACAATGGCGGCAGTTTCGACGCCAATTTTGGCAATGATTCGGTTTCCGTTACGCCTTTCGAGGATCACTACACTTTCAGTGCTGTTCCGCCCATGTTCGGTGGCGGTGGATTGAGTGTCGTCAGCGGATTCACGCTTGCGGGATTCAATGTCCGTTTCGACTCCCTTGAATTGTGGGATGTGACCAGTGCATCCATTGTGGCGACCGGGAATATTGTCGCGGGCGAGTTTCTGGGCTTTGCAAACTTTCCCAGTCTGATCAGTGGCAACGACTACGATATTGTCGTGAACGGTGGATTGAACAGCGGATTTGCAAGCGGCTCGTATTCGGGCAATATCAGTATCGCACCGATTCCGGAACCGGAAACATACGCTATGCTGCTGGCAGGGCTGCTGGTGGTTGGTTTTGCAGCCCGGTCGCGGCAGGCGCCTGTTCAGCAGGCTTGCGCGCTATAAAAAGGATTTGTAATTTTGCAGACCGATTGATCGCGATATAAACAAGTCTGTCGGTTCGAATAAAAGGTTTATGAGATCTTTGTATATAGGGCTGTTTTGCATGTTTCTTTCGGCATGCAGTCTGAATGTAAAGCCGTGGGAAAGGGGTAATCTGGCAAAACCCCATATGCAGCTTGATCCGGATCCATCGCTGTCACTCATTCGCAATGAAATTTTCCGCGCCAAGGAAGCGTCATCCGGAAGCAGTGGCGGCGGTGGAGGCGGGTGTGGCTGCAATTAAAAACAGCAAGGCGCTGACAGTTTTGACCATGGCCGCGCTGGCGCTTCCGGGGCTTGGTGGTACTGTTTCCAGAGCGCAAGCAGCCAGCCCCAGCGAAACCTTTCAATTGAATCATCGGTATACGAATTACCGGGAAGGCAACGACAGGATGCGGGTGGATGTCAACAGCACGTCCGTTGTGGTTCCATTAGGAGACCGATTCCAATTATCCGGTAATTTCGAGCATGATACTTATGCGGGTGCAACGCCCGCCTACAGTGCGCCAGGGAATATGTTTGACGTGGTGTCGCAGGCTTCCGGCGGTGTTCTGGATATTTTCTTTAATATGTTGAAAAAACCGGCTATCGTGGAGGGAATCCTTGAGGCGGGTCAACGTGGTTTGTCCGGGGCGGAGCAGGCAGTCGCGGGAATTGACAGCGTCTTGCAGCGCGCCGTGCCTTCCGGCATAAAACCCGTGGAGTATCTGGTCAAACATCCAAGGGAAAACCGTTATTCTGGCAGCGCCACAGCGAGTTATTTTTTTGATGACGTGACCTTGGCGCTGACAGGCGGTCAATCGACCGAGCCGGATTACAAATCGAGTTTCGGTTTCGCCAATCTCAACTGGGAAATCAATCAAAAACTGACGACACTCAACGCAGGCTATGGTTACGCGGTTGATGACATTTCATCTATCGTTGTCGACAACATCGGTGGAAAGCGTGACACGCATACGGTTCAATTCGGCTTATCCCAGGTCACCGGCAAGAATTCACTCTTTCTGAGCAATGTAACGTATACGCGGGCAAACGGGTTTTTATCGAATCCATACAAGCTCGTGCACATTCGGGGAGAGATCACGGCGGAAGAGTATTTTTCATTCACGACGGAATTTGGCAAGACAATTGACTCGGTAACAAATTTAATTCCAGCAGGTATCGAGGTTTTTCATGAGAACCGCCCGGACTTGCGCGAACAATGGTCTGTATCCAATCGGTTGGTTCAGTATGTGCCACTTACCGATGCATCGATCCATTTTGACTACCGCTTTTATACCGACAGTTGGAATATTAATTCGCATACCTTTGAAGTGAACTGGCTTCAACCCGTGCACAGCTGGTTGATACGGCCTAATTTTCGCTATTACTCGCAAGGTGATGCGGATTTCTTCGCACCTTTCTTCCTGACGCCGCGGCAGGATGGTTTTTATACCAGTGACTTCCGGCTGTCGTCCTATGGAGCGATCAGTACGGGTATACAGATCAACAAGGACTTTAATCGCCGGGTTAGTCTCCGGGGGGGCTTTGAGTACACGTTTCGCAGAGCAAATCTGAAAATGGGCGGCAGTAAGGATGATTATGCTGACTTTAATTTTTATTTCACCAATGTGGCTGTTCTGTTCAGGTTCTAGATGATCTCAAGCAGTTCAGAATGGTCAGGAAATGCAAGATTTATATCGGGTGAAATGATTTTATGAATATTTTGGAAAGGACAATTTTTGTCCTGTCGAGGAGATGAACAAATGATAAATAATAAAAACAGGCTGGCGCTGCTCATCAGCATGGCCATGGGAACACAGATTTATGCTGAAAATCAGAGTCATGTCGGAGTGATGGATTTCGATACGCCACCCATGTCGGCGTCCGTATTTGGCAATTTTGACCAGTTTCATGAAGAAGAAGGCTTAAGAACGACTTCGATTATTTTCAATGATCCGGCAAAACTGACCAGCCATATTCATGGCCAGCAGCAGATTCTGGGCGGTGATGGCCATGACCACGGAGACGGTTCTTCAAGTAACCGGACATCGACGCTTCATTCGGATGCGGGAGGGGGATTGTTTCGCGCGGCAACCGGGGATAAATTCAGTTTCCAAAGCATGAATATCCCTTTTATGTTGACGGCACTGAACGGCGGCGGAAATGCGGTGCTTCACGTGGTTGGTCTGAGAGACGGCGCAGTCGTTGCCAGCGTTCAACTGACAAGCGCTTCGTCCGGCACCACGGTCAATTTTCTTGCATTGAACAGCGAGTTTGGTAACGTCGATCAGGTGGAATACTGGTTCGATCCGCCCGGCAGGGGTGAAGATCCGCAAGACCCGCCAGCGCCTTACACCGCAGTGCAGGTGCAGGATTTGATTGCGCAAATCGACAATGTCACTTTTGATTTGACGCCTGTTGCGCCAACACCGACTCCGGTTCCGACGCCAACACCAACGCCCGAACCGGAGCCGGAGCCAACACCAACACCTGAGCCGGAGCCAACACCAACTCCCGAGCCCGAGCCGGAACCCACACCGGTGCCTGAACCGACCCCAACCCCGACACCTACTCCGACGCCAACACCAATACCGACACCGCCACCATCAGCCGGAGGAAATGTGAGCAATCGTCTGGACGGAACGCTGGTTAAAGAGAGTCAGTCCGAGATAAACGGTATTTCTATTGACGCATCGTGCGGTACATCAAATCTGCCGGTGCTGGGTTCATCCATGGTCTTCCCCAACGGTATCGATTCGTTGATTACCGTCAACGGACAAAGTTATTCGGGACCGTTGACCGACTTTGTTCAGAATTGGGGAAATGCTGTGCAGATGTTGTACAGCAGGCATGCTTATGCCATGGGCGACGAGAAAAGAAGCAGTAATGGCAATGTTGTCGGCATGTGGGTGGCCGGAACGGGAAACAATTTTGGCGGCCTTGAAACGCGTCTGCCGATCAGAATCGGTTCCGTCCTGTTTAATCCGGAATCCTGCGCTATGCGTGTAATCTTCAAGGCGCCCGTGGTGGAAGTGTGCGAGTTGACGGCGGCAGGTGGATTGATTCATGGCAGAAACGTCAATCTATGGACACCGAATAATCTGGGTACGCCCTACGATAATCCTGGTGATGTCAGTAATAACATGGTAGCCATTGCCTTTGAGCGTTCCAGCGCACTGCCCGCCGGTTGTGAAGGAAACGGTGAGACTGTCGTGGTGACGCCATCCGCCGCACAGATGAATCGTGATATGCCCGTCATTCTCGACGGTAATCAGTTATGGCCAACGCCGTAAAGTGGGTTTGACAGGAAATGTCGCAGGGTGTCTCTACAAAAATCAGCGTTTTGAGTATTCCATACGCAACAGAAGTGGCCCCCATTTTTTGGACAGTTGTCTTAGGAGTTATTTCCCGACATATCAACCTGCTTTTTGCAGCCTGACCGACTCATAATAAACCTGATCCGGCGTAGCCATCAAGGTTTGGTGTTTCCGGTTTTCATTGTAAAAGTGAAAATACTTTGCCAACGATTGTTTAGCCTCGGACGCTGACTCATAGGCATTGAGATAAACTTCCTCATATTTGACACTGCGCCACAGGCGTTCAACAAATACATTATCTTTCCAGGCACCCTTGCCATCCATGCTGATATCAATGCCGTGGTTTTTCAATACGTTGGTGAAGGCTTCGCTGGTGTACTGTGATCCCTGGTCTGTGTTGAATATATCCGGTGTTCCATAACGGTAAACCGCTTCCTCAAGTGCGTCGATACAGAAGCTGGCATCCAGGCTGTTAGATACACGCCAACTCAGCACCTTGCGGCTATACCAATCCATGACGACTGTCAGATAAAGAAAACCGGATGCCATCGGCAGATAGGTCACATCGCTGCACCACACCTGATTGGCCCGGTTGATCTCCAGATTTCGCAACAAGTATGGATATACCTTGTGCTGCGGATGTGGCTTCGAGGTCTTCGGACCAGGATGAATCGCCTGTATACCCATGAGCCGCATTAAACGCCGCACATGTTTTCTATCTGCTTTATGGCCTTGTTCTACCAGCGCATCCACGATTCGCCGCGAACCAAGAAAAGGTTTGTCCATGTGAATCCGGTCAATCAATTGCATCAGCAACAAATCTTCTTTAGCTACCGGTTGCGGTTGATAATAACTGCTCGATCTTGGTATATCCAACAATTCGCAACGCCGCGCCCTGGGTAGCTGATGTGCCGTCTGAACCATATCTTTTCTCCGCGCCCGATCTAGCGATCAAGCGCTTTGGACAAAAAATCATTCTCCATGGTCAATTGACCAATCTTGGCTTGCAGTGACTGAATTTCTGACTCCCGATCCGGCGCCAGCCCCTTACCCGACGCAAATACTTCAGTGCTGTTCTCAATCAGCTGTTTCTTCCACTTCACAATCAGATTGCTGTTGATGCCATACTGCTGGGCTAACTCGGTTAGCGTCTTGTCGCCCTTGATTGCCGCCAGTGCAACTTTTGATTTAAACTCCGGTGAATGATTTCTGCGTTTCTTGCTCATTTTCTGTACTCCTCTTATTTATAAAAATAATCATACAGAAAATAACTCCTTAACTTTGACCCCCTAGTGTCCAACTAACTGGATCCACTTCTCTGAAAGACCGGACGTTCACTTTAACAAACACCAAGAACCGTGAGCCGCTGACATTGCCGTTATCTGATTTTATCTATCATCTGTTGGAAAATAGAAAAGCTGATTCGGAATCTGGATATGTTTTTTCTGGCGATGGCAAAGCAGGATATTTAATCGAGCCGCGCCGTCAGGTGCAGAGAGTCGTTCAAACGTCCGGTGTGTCGTTCACCCTGCACGATCTGCGCCGAACATTTATAACGATTGCAGAAAGTATCGATATTTCAGCTTACGCGCTTAAACGATTGGTCAATCACAAAATGACCAATGATGTAACGGCGGGGTATATCGTCAGCGATGTCGAGCGTTTGCGTAAGCCGATGGAACAGATATCCAGGCGAATATTGCAGTACTTCGGGGTTGATGAAGAAAAAAAGATACTGCAATTTTCCAAGCAATAGAAAATTGAAATTATATTTATAGGTTGTTTAGGATGAATGCAATTCTTCCCGAATCACTTGCCGTATCGTTTCTTCAATCTTTTTTTTCTGCATTGCTTCTCGTAAGGCAGCATTGATAAGTGTCTGGTAGCCACGTCCTCCGGCTTGTTGTTTGAACCAGGCTACTACATCGGGATCAAGTGTGATGTTGATTTTCTGTTTCTTTTGTGACAATGGCCTCAGTCCGACGCGTTGTGCCGCATGCTTAAAATCATTGTCAGTCCAGATCGGCGCTTCATCCAAATCATTGGGGGCTGGCAAAATAGTTTTTTTGTTCATAATGTTCTGCTTTTCGCATTGAAATAATATGTATCTCGTCAACGGTTTCAGTGTGTGCAATACCACTACGTCAACACCAAGCAAACCTATTGTGGAGAATCTGTTTTCTGTGTAGGCGAAGCGCGCGTATCGGGCCGGGTTAGTGTATGACCTGAGAAAACCCTTTCGGCATCAGCAAAATCCAGTCCGTGCTTTTTAAGTTTAGCTTTGCGCTTTGTTTCATTCCACGTAAAGTTCATAGTTCAAATAGTATAGATTATTATCTATACTTTCAGGGCGCAATTGAATTTATAATCGATTCAACGGTGAAGAGGCCATAATTCATATTTCATTGCAGCTTGAATATAACATTTTATAACTTATAATATGTATGATTCCTATCAAGTATTGATCCAATCGCAAGCCAAGAAAAAGCTGCAAAGCCTGCCTAGGCCGGAACGGTTCAGGATTGCCGAGAAAATCATGCAATTGGGACGCAATCCGGATGATGAAACACTGGATATCAAAAAACTCGAAGGAGAACCATATTTCAGACTAAGAGTTGGTAACTGGCGCGTAATCTTCGACAGACAGGACGCGGTCAGAATAATTGCGGTGGAAAAAATAAAACCGCGTGGAGATGCTTATAAATGACACTGCAAAAAATCAAATCCATTAACGGCACCGATGAATATGTCTTACTACCCATGCCCGTTTATCATGCGCTGAAAGAACAGATTGAGCATGAACTGGCTGCTTATGAAACCGGACAGGATAATGTTCAGAAATATGTGCCTTTTGTTCTTGAAGACTATGTAGACAATCCGGTTGCGCGCGCGCGTATCAAAGCTGGTATTACGCAGGAAGAACTTGCCAATAGACTGGGCGTCAGTCAGGCTTATATCAGCCAGATTGAACGTCGCAGCAATGTAACCAACAAGCTATTGGAACGGGTGCGGATTGCTCTAAAAGAAAGGGCATGAAACTGTTCTGAAAATTTAAACAATTCAGAACACAAGGCCGCAAAAATCGCAGCGAATTGATAGTGAGGAACTTCTAACGCAGTACCAAATAAAACGAAAAATAGTCCCAAACAGCGCGGCGCGGCACACTTAGATGGTGTGCTAAATGTCACAAATTTGACACAATCAAAGTAAAACAGGTTCGATTGCGTTTCTCTAAGTCTTTGTTTTATTGGTGCTGTTGAGAGGAGTCGAACCTCCGACCTACTGATTACGAATGCCAAAGCCTGCCATTTTATGTACATTAACGAAAGCTATCGTTAATATATTAATCAGTATGTTACAATCATATCAAGGTTAACGAAGACGTATCAAATATTACCATATTTTATGCGGAATGTAACCCCAGTGTAACCCCGGTTGCAGAACTCAGTGGGTCTGTAACCCCGTGTAACCCCGGCATTATTGATATGAAAACTCAATTCAATTTCACCAAAAAAGACATTGACGCATTACCAACACCCGAACCCGGCAAGCGTGACACGTACCGCGATACAAAGGCCAGCGGCTTACAGCTTCGAGTCACTTCCACAGGAATAAAGACTTTTAGCGTTTACCGGCGTATCAAAGGCGGCGATCCAGAGCGCGTAACACTGGGGCGCTATCCAGATATGACCATTGAACAGGCGAGGCGTGAAGCGGCAAGAATAGCCGTTGATATTTCAGACGGCAAAAATCCAGCACAGATCAAACGCGGACAGAAAGAAGAGTCAACCTTTTCTGATTTATTTGGCGATTATATGGAACGACACGCCAAACCAAGAAAGAAGACATGGAAAGAAGATCAGGCGCAATTCAGGCTTTATCTTGAAAAGCCATTAGGCAAAAAGAAGCTATCAAGCATTGACCGGAAAAGCATTTCACATATTCATAGTGCTATAACAAAAGCAGGACACCCACATAGAGCAAACCGGATAAAGGCGCTGTTATCGAGTGTATTCAATTGGGGTGTATCGGTTGGGCTATGCGAGGTTAATCCAGCGCATGGGATAAGAGGCAACACGGAAACGCAACGTGATAGATTCCTGCAAAGCGATGAACTGCCACGATTCTTCAAGGCGTTATCGGAAGAACCAAACGAAACCATGCGTGATTACTTTTTAATATCACTATTAACCGGTGCAAGGCGCGGTAATGTTTTGGCAATGCGCTGGCAAGATGTCAACTTTGAGCGGGCAGAATGGCGAATAGACATTACAAAGAACGGAACACCACAAACAGTGGCGCTATCACCTGAAGCTATTGAAATATTGCAGAACAGAAAGCCGGAAGATGGCGGCGTATTCGTTTTCCCGGGTGCTGGCAAGTCTGGACACCTTGCGGAGCCAAAGAAAGGATGGAAGCGCATTTTAGAGCGTGCAAGAATTGAAGATTTACGCATTCACGACCTACGGCGCACGCTTGGAAGCTGGCAGGCCAAAACAGGCGCTTCACTGACAATCATTGGAAAATCACTTAACCACAAAAACCAAAACACAACGGCGATTTATGCGCGGCTTGATCTTGATCCGGTGCGTGATTCGGTTAATAAAGCAACAAGCGCAATTCTGGAGGCTAGCGGAATTAAAAAACCGGCTGGCGTTGTGAGTCTCAGAAGAACGAAAAAGGTTTGATGTGTCGGTAAATAAAAACTGGACGCCCAAAGAAGCGCAAGCAGCAAATGACGCTGCTTTACACGAAAACCCAGAGAGAAATCCGAATGACCCTACTTTGCCATTATTTCAATGGCATGGGTTGAATTACTTGGATCAACTTCATGAGCAATTTAAACAGGGGAGCAAATTTGCATTAATGCAAGCGCTAAGGGAATGCGCGCGTTGCGGCTTGGTTATGCCTGAATGGGTGGCGACAAACTATATAAAAGCACATGACACCATATTGAATTATCGAAGCAAAGACTGGAATGAGGTTTTGTGTAGTCCTATTCCAAAGGGCGCGAATCTTAACGCGTTGAGAAAAAAACGCGCACTTCAATTTGGTGTACTGAATGAAGCCCGAGACATACTATCACGAAGCCCGGAGCGTGCAATTGATGCCGGGTTATTTGAAGAAGTGGGCAATAAGTTTCATATTGGAAAGACGCTAGCTGAAGAATATTGCCGCTCAGCAGAAAAAATTACTGGATTCCCTTTGAGGGAAACGAAATTACAAACAGTAAGAAAAAAGCAAAAAAATCCCACGAAATTTTAAAACTTTGCGGGATTACCCCGCGATGTCTTCTCTTTAAACTTTTCCCATGTTTAACACAGATGTGAGAAAGTTTATGGAACCAAACGACACACTACTTAACTCAAAACAGGCCGCTGAATACCTCAGTGTTGGCGTTGACACGCTTAGCGTTTGGCGCTGCGTTGGCCGGTATAGCATCCCTTTTATCAAAGTCGGGCGGCTGGTCAGATATCGGAAATCCGATTTGGACGCATTTCTGACACGACGCACACGCGGGCAGGCGGAGGTCTAGCACATGAACACAAACAAAAACGCCGGTTTGCAGACCGGCGCAAGGCTACTTCTAAATAATCCAAGTCCGAATTATAACATTGCCGATCAATTCCGCAAAGCGATGCAGGCAGCTGGAATTCACTACGACGGCGAAATCATTCCAGACGGAAAACTTCGCAGATTCCACATTGACGGCCATAAACGTGGAACGCTTAACGGCGCGTATGTCCTGCATGGCGATGGTTGCCCCTCAGGTTGGTTCCAGAATTACGCCAGCGGTATTTCACAGACATGGAAGCTGACCGGCGGACAAAAAGCCGCCTATGATCCGGTAAAAATCGCAGAAGTAAGACAGCAGCGCGAAGCGGAACGGTTGCAGGCGCATAAGAAAGCGGCGGAAACAGCGGCGTATATTTGGCGATCTGCGAAGCCTGCTACAAATCACGCCTACCTGACAAAGAAACGGATTCAGCCGCATGGAGCGAGGTTATATCGTGATGCTTTGGTTATTCCGATACACAACGAGTCTGACCGGCTTGTAAACCTGCAATTTATCACAGCAGACGGAACGAAACGATTCTTGGCTGGTGGACGCAAACGCGGCTGCTTTTTCACTATTGGCGACCTTACCGACACGCTACTTATCTGCGAAGGCTTCGCAACCGGCGCAAGTTTGCACGAGAACACCGGCCAACGTGTTGTTATCGCATTTGACGCGGGCAATCTTTTACCGGTGGCGCGAAATATCCGGGAATTGTCGCCAGATTCGGAAATCATTGTTTGTGGCGATAACGATATTTCCGGCGTGGGACAGGCAGAAGCGAGGGAGGCAGCTTTAGCCGTGAATGGCAAAATCTTGATACCGCCAAAGGCCGGGTGTGATTGGAATGATTACATTTCTGGAGGCGCGGCATGATTGATCTGGAAATGGCGGAGAAGCCGAGCAGCGAGCCACCTGAAGATAAATTCAACCTATCGAAATTCAACGTGACCAACATGGTAAATGATCTAAAAAAACAGATGCGTGACGATGTTTTTGTTTTAGACGGTATCGCACTACAAGGACAGGCGACGGCGCTGTACGCGAAACCAAATACCGGCAAGACACTGCTAACGATCCGAATGCTGATCGATAGCGTAGAGGCTGAACGAATCAGCGGGAGCAATATTTTTTACGTCAATGCAGATGATACGTACAGCGGCGTAATAACTAAAGGCGAGATATTCAAGAAACACGGTATAAATATGCTTGTACCCGATTTTAATGGCTTTGAGCCGAAGAACTTCACGCGGTACATGGATCAAATGGCGCAGGACGGCACAGCAAGCGGGGCGATTATTGTGCTCGATACGCTTAAAAAATTCACAAACCTCATGAATAAAGACGGATGTTCAAATTTTATGGCGGCGGCGCGGCGCTTTGTCACTGGCGGCGGAACGCTGATTTTATTAGCACACACCAATAAGCGGCGGGACGATGACAAGCGGCTGGTGGCTGGCGGCACTTCGGATGTCATTGATGATGCGGACTGTGCTTACCTGATCGACAGCAACACGCCAAAACAGGATGACACGGAAAAGGTGGTGGTATTCGAAAACATTAAAAAACGTGGAAATGTTGAGCGCGAGCTCTGCTTCACCTACTCAATCGAGCAACGGCCGTATGGCTACCTGCTGAACTCGGTGTTAAGGCGATCAGGTGCAGACATGAGTAACGCAAAGGCAGAAGCCGAGGCAGCAAAGCAACTTGACAGAGACGAAGCCGCCATTGATGCCATTGCGGAAGTTTTATCAAACGGAGCAAAGCCGAAGACGGAGCTAATCAGAGACGCCAGCAAAAACAGTGGAATCTCACAAGCGGTACTGCGAAAAGTGCTCGATCGGTACACGGGCACAGCAAAGAAGAAGCGTAGCGTGTGGGGCATGACCATTAGCGAACACAACACCAAGACTTATTACCTACTTTCTAACGCGGCGACGGCGGAAGACTACGTTAACGCCAAAGAAGGATATTAGCCTAGCGTGGCTGCTGTTCTGGTGAAAAACTGGGGTGTATGTGAAAAACTGGAAATCTAAAAATCTAAATAAACTAATAAAACTAAAGAAACTGTGAAAACTGTGAAAACTAAGACCACGTGCGGCTTTCAGAGGTGCGCCATACGAGTGCAGCGGCTAAGGTCACAGGAGCGCTTTTACTTTGGAGTAATACCTATTTCCAGTTTTCACAGTTTTTCAGTTTTTCACACATAGCCAGTTTTTTAGTTTATTCGGTACGAAAAATCAAAACATGAATATTGTTGCAGATAGACCGGCAACTGATTCGATTCAGTTGGAAATGGTCAGAGCATGGCTTTTTAAGATTGGTGAGTCGGAAGCAGATCATTTTATTGTTTTGGAGAAATGCAAGAGCGATCCTGAAGCATTGGCGTATTTCCTGAAACATGCAAACGGAGAATTTTAGCTTTAGTCCTTGAATTAATTGATAAAAACACCACACATTAAAGTATATGTGTTATAATTCAAAGAGTTACTAGCGAGACGTTGGTAACTGACAATCGCGGCGGGTAACGTGACGTGCTTCTCTGTGGTTGATTGGCGAAGGTCTGAAAAGTTTTGTACGGCAAATGCGACGTTTGCACAGAATGATAAAGACGGAGCTTGGATATTAGTTAAATCAATTACTTGGAGAATTTTAGAATGACACAGACAGTAGAAAGGACATCCAAAGAAGTGCTTAACGACCTGGATAAATCCGTGCGCGATTTTGTTGAAAAAACTGTAAGCAAGGTGAACGCACATAACGAGAAGATTAACGAGATTCAGCAGCAAGCCGACCGGCTGGAAGAGATACTAAACCGGCCAAGTCTGGGCTTACCTGTCAATGCAGGCAAGAAAGCGAAGCGTTTTGCTGTAACGCCAACAGGCCAAAAGTTGCCTATTCTGGCGAAGGACGAGCAATTCGCGGCGCATCATCCGGCAAGTAATCAAGCGGAGCAGTGGAGTATTGGCGATTTTGTACGTCAATCCATGGGCTTGCAGACACGCTCGAACGCTATCGTTGAACGCGGAACCGCGACCATTGAAACGACTCTTGCGGCCAAAATCATTGATGACGTTAGGAAACGAAACACGCTGATTCAGGCGGGCAGCTCAACTATCGTGATCGACGGTAAGACGGTGATTTCTAAGATTACCGGCGATGCGGTAATACATACGCACAGCGAAGGCGTGGCGGATATTTCGCCAAGTTTGCCGACCTTTGCGGGTGTCGAGCTTGATCCGGCTATGTTGGTTTGTCAAATTCCGCTTTCGGTCGAAATTGTGGCGGATTCGACTAACCTGGATCAGTTGCTTAGAGTTTCGCTTGCTGGTGCTTTTAGCCGGAAACTTGACGATCTTGGGCTAACCACATTGCTGGGGGATGCGAATATTTCCGAGTCAGCAGCCGGTCAAGATCCTGGCCTATGGTCTGGCATAACTGGTGCGGTTGGTAGTCATTTGGCAAATGATGGCGACCTACCGCAAGCGTTAATCACAAGTTCAAGTGAGTTTAACGCCAGAAACAGCCAGACCGTAACCGGTGGCGAATGGCTAGGCAGGCCGGATTATTTGAGCAATATGTCAGACCTTCATTCAACAGCAATGACCAGCGGTAAGGGTTTGCTTGGTGATTTTGCCAATGGCGTGCTGCTGGCGATGAGGCAGGATTTACGGATTGAAGTTGTCAGGTGGAACGGGCTAACTGATGCAAGTCATATGCTGGTTGCCTATTTGCGTGGCGGATTCTATGTTGCGCAGCATAAGTCTTTGTTTAGAATTCTGAAAACAGTCTAATAGTTTCGACCCCGACGCGGACGGGTAAATTCGCGGCTGGTGAAATAGCTGTAAACGGCCAGTGTCAAGAAACAGTTTCAGTGCCTGCGGTGTCGTCCCCACGTGGCAGGCTATCGCTTCAATTGGTGTAAGCGGGGTTAGTCATGAGTGCCCGAACTCCACAAACCATGACCGCCTGGCGTTGGCTTTGGTCAGTCAAGCGTCAGGCACCTTCAACAATCAAGCGCATGAGCAATCTAAATTATTTCCATATCGTTAAATGGCAGAAGAAGGCTTACCAGAAGTCACTGGAGAATATCCTAAGCTGCCAGCATCGTGGAAGTATCTACTGCTTACTTCGGCAGGCAACTGGAATATGCAGCATCTACAAACCGTTAGAAAGCAGTGACGAGAGAACGCCTTACCGCAGATAATGGCGCACTAGGATTGACACAGAGCGATTATATTCATGGCGCAATGGTAAGGTATGCCACGGTAGCAAATCTTTGAAGGATAAGGCTTTACGTACCGACACCTGCCAAAATTTTTGCACTGTCAAGTTATAAAACTCATTTCCAGACAAGACAGACACACCGGCAAGCTTTGATAATTCGTCGCGGGTTTCTTTGCCAGCACTTTCCGGCAGATTTGCCGGAATGTTTAAGTCATTCCTTGCGCCCTGCCTTTCCTTCGCCCGCGCCGCAATTAGTGGCCAGCATAGACACACCGGCCAGCTTTGATAGTTCGTCGCGGGTGTTAACAGGCTGAATCGCCTCTGGCAAATTTGCCAAACCCGATTCTTTGTATTCATTGCTTTTCTTGTCACCGCCAACAGCAGAAAGGTTTTCCTTCGCCCGCGCTGCAATTAGTGGCTCTGCTTTTAATGCCAACTCTGCGCGTACAAAATCAGAGATATTCCGGCTAGACACACCGGCAAGCTTTGATAATTCGTCGCGGGTTTCGCCTTTTGCGGCTTCCGGCAAATTTGCCGTAAGGCTATATTGATTTATTCCGCTTTCCTGCCTTTCCTTCGCCCGCGCTGCGATTAGTGGCTAGCATATAGCCGCCCCGGTCTGAATCTTCATGGTGTCCGGCTTAAAGTACCGTGCTGTGCCTTTCCGTTAACGTAAACACACAATTTTTCTCGTGCGCGCGCGCGAGGAGTTACTTCTCACTCCAAGAAATTGGAGTGACAAACTCCTCACTGTCCGATCGGATAGTGACTTATAACCGTTACAAGTGACTTATTCCTCACTTAAAGAAATTATAGTGACAAACCAGACAATCATGGATATGTACCTGGCTTGTTATAGTCAGGAAGAAATTGCGGCGGCGGTTGATATGCCGAGAAAGACAGTAGGCGACAGAATTGCAAACTTTAGCGATTTAGGCAACCTTGCAAAATCCGCTAAAACTCACGCAAACCACGAAGAGCAGGAATTCCAGGTTCCGCTTTATAACGTCTGGACAAAATCAAAGATAAGTACCGAATTAAAACACTTCGGAAATGGGTGCAACGTTGCACCCATAAAAGATCGGTCTTCATTAACGACCGAATTCTATTTATCGCGGTCACACGATGTGACCACGATCATTGGTGTAGTCCGACTACACCTGTTTCCGCAATTGCTCAATATCTGCGGTAGGCTTCGATTCCTTTTTCTCAAACAGTTCCGGATGGCGTAACCGGTATGCAGCCGATCCGCCAACATGCAGCAGGCCGCGAATGGCGTCAAGCTGGTGCGTTGCACTTGAGATCAGGTCAGGCATATCATGAGCGACTGATGCCATTGGCTGCTGTTCCAGCAAAAAAGCAGCATTAGCCAGACTATAACGCAATGATGTAGCCACAACTTCAGCCTGTTCGATTGCGCAGGCAAGCCATTCCAGTTCCTCTTTGGTGAATGTTTGGCTGTTGCGTTCGTAAAGTTGGAATAGCAGGTCGTGAATGGTGGTGTTTTCGCTATCCATGATTAACGCACCTCCATGACGACTGAAGCATTAAGGCGGCGTGCTTCCTGCTGCGCTTCAAGGCGTGAATAATGGTCTGAATGGTGAACCGGTAGCGCCAGACCTATGGAAGTGAATAATTGATAGCTTCCGTTAGCGATCCGGCGAATGTAGCAGGATATGGGCTTAATACTGGCTGGTGTTGCTGAAATGGTACGCATGATAATTACTCCAATAAGTTAATAAAGATTAATATCGACTGTAACCCCGGCGTAACCCCGGTTAGTTTTGTCGGTTTGTCTATCTTCGGTAACTTATTGAAATAATTGGTGCTGTTGAGAGGAGTCGAACCTCCGACCTACTGATTACGAAGCATGTCTGCAAATTCTAGTTATTTATAAATCAAACACTTACAACGCTTGCCGCAGTCTTAATCAGTGTCACACAACCTTAATCTATGGTATCTCAGTGGCAGTCTGGCACAAATTTGACACAGGCAATTTGAGAGTGTCTTGTATCACTCATCCTCTAAAACGTATGTAGCTGGAAAATATACAGGTATAAAATTTACATACATGAGATAGTTAATCCTTTAGCTTGACAGCATTTTTTGCAGTGCTTTGAGCGCCGTACTAATTTGCTGACTTTTTGTTCTAATTCTTGGTAAGTTCTTTTGATGCCTGCGCTTCTTTTATCAATGACAGTAATGCCTTATTTACAGCTTCTTCACTTGGAAATGCCTTAGCCACTTCCGGATCAAGTAGAACTATATTATGTGCTTCAGCATATGCCGAGGCATACTTGCCACGTACACCTTTCCCAAGATCTTCACGTTTATATTCAAGCCTCATTTCATCTTTTACCTTAACCTTCTTCATAAATTTTTTTCTCTTGCTTTGTCATTTGACGTGCACTGATGATTCGTATCGTTATATCCAGTTCAGTATGAGACACTACAATGTACTTCCCAGTTCGTGTTACTCCGAAAGTCAGCAACCGGTACTCATCTATGGAATGATCTGGATCATTGAACGTTAACGCTAATTTGTCACCAAACACCGTAGCTGCCTCTTGAAACGATACACCATGTTTCTTGAGATTAATTTCAGCTTTGCTTTTATTCCACTCAAAATCCACAAAAAATTAACTTCCCGCGCTTGAATGATTGCCTAATATTGCAAATAAATCATATATCGTAACGTTGATGGTCGCATAGGTACGTAACTTGTTGTGACAAACTGAATTAAAAGTAGAATGAGAATAACAAGTCCGGTTGCAAAAATCAAAAGGTTAAAAAATATCACATCATCTGTAATGTAATACATGAAACATTACACTGAATTGGATACACCATCCCATCGATAATGGTGTGGCTTTTTCCAGTTCCAATTCTCCATAAGACATTGAAGAATTTAACGCGCATTGGTGCTTACTATGGCCGTGGTGAGACTATCCTTGATAAACAGGAAAAAACTGATATCGCTGCTGTTCCGTTAATTTTCCTATCATCACCTTTTATTTATAAAAATCACCATATGAATCGGCCCGACTTTTCCGGAGACTTTTTTGTTTGAGTCAGGCTGCATCAGCTGACTCCTCCAGTTGGCGATAATATGCCATTTCAAACTCAGCCGGCGGAATATTTCCAATCGGTTCCAGTAACCGGCGATTGTTGAACCAGTCAACCCATTCCAGGGTAGCAAATTCCACTTCACTAATGTTGCGCCATGGGCCGCGATGCCAAATGACCTCTGTTTTGTATAATCCATTAATTGTCTCAGCCATCGCATTGTCGTAAGAATCGCCAACACTGCCAACAGAAGCCTCAATATTGGCTTCTGCCAGACGTTCCGTGTAGCGAATTGACAGATATTGACTGCCATGATCGCTGTGATGGATTAACCCGTTAGTTTCTCGCCGTGCCCACAGCGCCTGTTCCAGTGCATCGAGTACCAAATCTGTATGCAATGACCGGCTGATGCGCCAGCCAACGATACACCGTGCAAAAACATCGATAATAAAAGCCACATAAACAAATCCCGCCCAGGTCGCTACAAAAGTGATATCCGCAACCCATAGCTGGTTTGGGCGGGTCGCTACAAATTGTCGATTAACCTTGTCTGTTGGCCGGTCAAGCAAGTCATCTGCAATCGTCGTCCAACACTTTTTACCGCGTCTGACGCCTTGTATTCCAAGCTTCTTCATCAGTCGCTCGACGGTGCAGCGCGCTACGCGAATGCCTTCACGTAACAGCTGCCGCCAGACTTTGTTGGCGCCGTAGACTTTAAAGTTGCTGTCCCATACGCGCTGTATTTCCCGTTCAAGCGCTCTGTCTCGTTTGATGCGATCAGGTAGCCGGTCAGGATCGCGTTCACGAGCCTTGTGTTCGTAATAACTCGATGGGGCAATCTGAATTTGCTTGCAGATCGGCTCGACCCCATACTGTTCCTTGTGTTGATCGACAAATACCATTGTCATTTCGGTCGGCGGTCAATGGAATGGACGCCTCCATCTGACGTTGACGTATAACTCTCAAATGGGGTATTTATTCCACGTGTAGCCACACAAAATCGAGGAGACTACTATGAGCAAAATCACCATCACTGGCATTGACCTGGCAAAAAATGTATTCCATCTGCATGCCGTCGACAGTACTGGCAGGCAGGTCAAGGCAATCAAGCTCTCACGCTTGAAACTGACCGAGTATCTGCATCGCAGCGAGCCCACTACGGTCGCAATGGAAGCTTGTGCAAGCGCCCATCACTGGGGCAGGTTATGCCAGTTACTGGGCCACGAAGTCCGTTTGATTTCGCCGCAATTCGTCAAACCATTCGTCAAATCCAATAAGAACGACCGTAACGATGCACGTGCTATCTGCGAAGCGGCGCAACGTCCTGACATGCATTTTGTCCCAGTAAAAACCGTCGAGCAGCAGGCGGTTCTGAGTCTGCACAGGGTGCGTGAGATGCTGATAGGCCAGCGAACGGCGACTATAAATCAGCTGCGCGGATTACTGACTGAATTCGGCTTAACAGCCCCAATAGGGCGTAGAGCACTGCATAACACAATTCCCGCTTTGCTTGAGGATCTTATGAAGATCTCGCCCACATTTCTCGTTAGCTGTATCAAGCAGCAATGGGAGCATCTCGGAGAACTGGATCAGCGTATTGACAACGTAACCACACAAATCGAAATGCATGCCCGTCAGTCGGACGTTACGCGTCGTCTGCAGACAATTCCAGGCATTGGTCCAATTACCGCTTCAGCCTTAGAAGCATACGTTGGCAATGCCACCCAGTTTCGGGCAGGACGGCAGTTGGCCGCATGGTTGGGTCTAGTTCCCAGGCAGCACTCGACAGGAGGGAAACCGATGCTGCTAGGCACCAGCAAGCGTGGAGACGGTTATTTACGCAGGCTCCTCGTGCATGGGGCGAGAGCCGTCGTGGCTTCTGTGCGCAAATCGCCCAATGTCCAAAAGCAGGACAAGACTATTATGGGATGGTTGGCCAGAAAGCACATGAACGTGGCAGTCGTGGCCATGGCTAATCGCAATGCCCGCATTGCCTGGGCCGTGATGACGCAGGAGCGGAATTTTGATGGAAATTTCCGCAGTCAACTGGCAAACCAGTTGGCCGCGGCCTAACTGAAACTACAACTTTATATTTCTTCCTTGATTGCTACAGGTGACTAATTGACGTGATGGCATAGACAGGTCAGACCGGTGCCGGCAAAACCCGTGGAGCTCGATAGCAAAGACCAATCGGTCAATGCTGTGCGGTCGTTTGGGAGCCGGCAAGCAGATTCCATCATGGGCAGCGCATGGCCAAAATGAGCGCATAAATAGCCCGAATATACGACTGCGATCTTAACCTTCTACACCAAAATGACAAAAAATCACTTGGCAAACTGGAGGCGTCCATATACGAGCTCCGCCTGGGCAAAATAAGCAGACGCCTTGCGCAATATCTCATTGGCACGCTTTAATTCACGATTCTCGCGCTCTAATTCCTTGAGTCGCTCACGTTCCGAGGTTGACATGCCGCCTCGAATACCTTGATCAGTCTCAGTTTGTCGTACCCATTTACGCAGCGTCTCAGCAGTACAACCAATCTTCGATGCTATCGATTCCAGTGCTGCCCACTCCGACGCATACTCGCCCTGGTGTTCTCGCAATAGCCGGACAGCGCGTTCCCGTACTTCCGGTGAATATCTCATTTGTTTTTTCATTACTCTATCCTCTCAAGAAATAGAGTCTCCTGTAAACCCGGGGCGATTCAATACAGAAAATAACTTCTTAACTTTACCTCTTTAGTGTCCAACTGGCCGGGATCACTTCTGTTTACGATTCTTGCTCTTGATTATGATCCCCTATACTATCCTTTATAAAGCTTCACACCCTATTTAGTTTTGTGGTTTCAGTTCAACTTATTAAGTACTCAAATAAAATTTGTATCTTATTGTTTATGTTAATTTTTAAGAGATGAAATTAAATCATGATAAAAATCCAAATTATTAGCAATCACATAAATAGAATGGAATCATCAGAGCAATCACTATTTGTCACTTTCAATGAATCTGGAGGTAGTATTGGTCGAGCTGAAGATAATACTCTTGTTTTAGAAGATCCTGGCCGGAGTATTTCAAGAATTCATGCGGAAATCTCCTTTAAAAAAGGAGACTATTATATTTGTGGGGTCGGAAGCTCATTGCCTGTTTACTTGAATGATCGAAAGTTACTAAATAAGGAATTTTATAAAATTTCAGATGGCGATAAAATTCGCATTCATGATTATGAAATGTTAGTTGTTGCGTCTCAAAAATTGATTGATTCAGGTGATGAAAAATTAGGAATAGAAACAACGACGCTTGGGCGTGATCAGTTCGGAGATAGGAATAATGATCACTCAATGGATGATATTTCTATTTCACTTCAACTGACTTCTGAAGACTTATCCCTCAATTCAGAAGCAAGAAGAACGGAACTGGATTCACCAGTAAATATTGAATCTACTGCGAATAATCATCAATCAGTTGTTTCGCAAACTTTAAAGGATGATCCTTTTAAAGATATTAATTTGCCGGATATTTGCAATGAGAATCAATTGTCTGTAGAAAATACCGAGCCACCTGAGCAAATAATAGATGATCCAATTAAAAATAATGAAGAACTTAAAGAAGTTAGTGAGATTTCACCTGCCAGAATAATACCCGATCCAATATCGTCTACAGACAAAGCTTTGTCAGCTGAAGAAGAATTGCTACAGAAATTTCTCGAGGGTGCAGGACTAAAGAATGTGGAGAATCAAATTAAATTGACCCCGCAATTGATGCATGCTTTAGGGCAGTTTATGAGGGAATCCATGCAAGGAACACTCGACTTATTGAAGTTGCGAGCGCAAATGAGACAAGAAATTCGTGCAGAAAGAACAATGATTGTGCCAAGGGAGAATAATCCATTGAAATTCTCACCAAATGTAGAAGTGGCTTTGATGCATTTACTGGCACCTAAGGGGCAGGAGCAAGGTTTTATGATGCCATTGCCGGCAATTAAAAATGTATATAATGACCTATGTTCCCACCAAATTGGCTTTATGACAGGTATACGAGCCGCCTTCTCTGGAATAATTGAACGTTTTGATCCTGTTCATTTAGAGAAGAGAGTAAAACAAAAATCAATGGTCGATACTGTATTCTCAGCAACATTTAAAGCAAAATTATGGGATCTATATACAGAGCGCTACGAAGATATTTCGCAACAAACCGAAGAAGATTTTCGCGCGATATTTGATAGAGAATTTGTCAAAGCATACGAGGAGCAGCTTGCTAAGCTAGGAAATGGCAACAGTAGTAAATGAGCGATGTCATTCATGATGCAATTTGAGCTTGCTAAATTATCTAAAGTCGGTGGACGTCACGTTAACGAAGATGACTGTGATTATTGGCGAACATCGACTATTGTTTGTTGCGTGCTATCTGATGGACTAGGTGGGCATTTTGGTGGCGACATTGCTTCTAAATTGGTTATTAGTAGTGCATATAATGCATTTCAGGAAACGCAAGAATGCAGTGTGAGCGCTATAGAATCAATTTTGCGTGCAAGTGATAAAGCAATCATCCAACAACAGCAAAAAAAACGAGAGCTCAGACATATGCGGGCAACAGCTGTTGTATTGCTTATTGATGCTGATCGGCAATTGGCGACATGGGGGCATGTTGGAGATTCGCGGTTATATTGTTTCCGCAATAATAAAATCATTCAACAAACGCGTGATCATAGCGTTTGCCAAAACATGGTTGATGCCGGTTATTTAAAAGCGGAAGAATTACGTTTCTCGCTAGAACGCAATCAATTGTACGCTGCTTTGGGAAACAGTGATCACTTTAAAGCTGATATAGTTTCAACGGAGTTCTCAGTAGTTGATGGAGATGTTTTCTTATTGTGTTCAGATGGTTTATGGGAACATGTTGAGGACAATTTGATGGAGTTTACGCTGAGTTCTTCTGGCTCAGCTTCAGAATGGCTGGAAATTCTCGAGAGACAAATACTTGCGCGTGGTTATAAAGGACAGGATAATTACTCTGCTGTGGCCTTATGGTGCAACACCAATAACTCAGCTTAAAGCAAACAAATCCATTTATCCTGAGTCACATTTTGACGAGTTCTATTACAATCAATCAAGATAATGAGGAGTCACAAATGAAAGTAAACTCACTTTTACTACTAGTGCTTTTAAATATGCTGATTTCTCCAGTAATTGCACAAGAAAGAAGAGTAATCCCGACACCGCAAGATGAAGTTACTCAATCCGATATAGTCAGGGCAGTTAGAAGTCCTAATCCAACTCCAGTCCTTTCTTCTAGTCCGTCTGATTATAAAAAGTATGAGATACTACTTTTGTTTGAGAAAAATTCTTCTGAACTTTCGTATGGTGCCATGGCTGCCCTTGATGAATTAGGACAAGCTTTAAATGACGAACTAGCAATTTATGACGTAGTTATTGAAGGACATGCAGATCGCAGCGGAACTTATGAGTTGAATCAGTGGTTATCGAGAGCCAGGGCTGAATCGGTTAGAAAATATCTTATGCAAAGACATGGTATAGTAAAAAATCGGTTGTCATCGATTGGTAAAGGTTACGATGAGCTGTTCGATGTTAAGAATCCCACTTCAAAAAGAAATCGTCGTGTTTCCTTTGTGTTTATTAATAGAGATTAAGAGTTTTAAAGCGAATAACATATAACTATTTGTTATTATTGATATACTTCGTTAATGGAAAATCGTGTTGCCCCATAGGAATCATTGCAGTTTGCAGTGATGTTTTGGGGGCATTCGGGATTACCAATGGTAACGTCCGAGGAGCTTAGATTTCTTAAGTTGCGTTTATATTCTGAGACTATTACGATGTAATGGCTTTCACCAGGAGGGCCCATCATTTCATATTTAACTTCAAGCGGTGAAGTTGTATCAATGTAATTTTCATTGTCCTCTGCGGATAGAAACATTCGATAGAAGCTTGAATCTCGATCTGTACCAATCACAAAAAGATAAGCGTAGCCAGGTTTTGTAGTGCTTATCTTTAACCTAAGCGGATCTTTTCCAATACGTAGTACCTCTTTCTCAATTGCGACGTTAACGATATGCGTAGGATCACGATTCTCGTAAATCTCGTCCAATACCTTTATTGGATTATAGGGTTCAGGCTGGAGGGAAGGGGGAGTATTTAAGGGAAAAAGAAATACTGCAGTTGCAGTAAGTAAAGCAGCGATTGCTAGAATTATTCCAAGTCGATTCTTTTTGGAATTTCGGGGGACGGAAGAAATTGAATTTTCCGTCAAACCTAACATGTTTCGAAATTCTTCAACAGACTGCGGGCGGTTTTCTGGCTTATCTGAAAGCGCCCGATCAATTGCATTGAGAAACTTCCGCGTGTAATGGTTTTTTTTAACGCTCTGACTGAGAGGTTTAAGCTGATCTGAAGATTTGCGACGAGGATTCTTTCCTGTAATAGCAAAATAAATAACCGCAGCAAGTGCAGAAATATCCGTCCAAGGCCCTTGTTTTTCTTCATTGCCATATTGTTCACGTGGAGAATAGCCTGGTTTTACAATTACGGTAGGTGGCTGCGTATTATTTTTTACATAGCGTGCAGCACCAAAATCAATCAGGACGGGTTGACCATTAGGGCGAAAGAGTATGTTGTCGGGTGAAATGTCTCGGTGTAAGCAGTTTTCTCTGTGAAGAATATTGAGTGCATCAAGCAGGTGGGATAATATTTCTTTTAACCATACTTCATCAGGAAAATTATCTAATTCGCTTAATTTTTCTTTGAATGTTTTACCTTGGCAATATTCCATTGCGATATAGGCGGTATCATTCTCTTCCCAGAAACGATAGATTTTTGCAAATGAAGGATGATTAAAACGCGCCAATAAACGTGCTTCATTAACAAAACTTCGCAATCCTATTTGAAATGCTTCTTTATCTTCATGTTGCCCAGATTTGATAACAACCTTTGCATTACTTCCTCGTATAGCAAACTCATCTAGCATATATTCCTTGAGAGCTACTTCACGACGCAAACTATAATCGAAAGCTAGATATACGATACCGAAACCTCCTCGCCCAATGTAACGAGTAATTTGGAATTCTCCGACTTTTGCACCAATGGATAGAGCATCTTTATCATGAAATTTCTCATTATTGGAAGACGAAGAGATCCCTGTGCGAGAAAGCACAGTAATATCACTGTCAGTAGGAGGTTCAATTGATGACATTTAATGTTCCTTGATGAATCTTATATTTGTGTTTGTTACGATATCAGTTTTTTTCCGGCTCTCCGAGCAGTGTGGCAAAATAATTTTCGGGAGGAAGCCCCTTAAAACAATGTAACTGAGTTAGATATGTTTCAAAATGCACTTTCCACCAGAAACTCTTGTTTTGACTCATTGTAGAAAATATATCCCCAACAGTTGCTTGATATAATTTAATAACAGAGTCAGCGCTTGGTAATGTAAAAGTTTTATGATCGACCGAATCAATGGAAGTATTTTGCAACCAACTTGCAAGTTCGCGGCTATGATTCGAATGATTCTCGCAATGGTGTCGTGGGAATGGGCATTTCGATAATCTGTGATCTAGGTCATTGGGAGAGGCATCGGTATCAAGAGAAGCTAATGCTGCTTGTTCTAGTGATGCATACCAGGCTTGTGCAGAAAGTGTATCAAGTATCATTTCAGGGTATGGTTCCACTGGTGCCGCGATTGTCAATGGAAAATGCCGCCCTGCTTTATCCACACTGGGCATCAATATCCCGGTCCACATTAGACTATTCCCCCACGTGTCTGGCATTATCAAAAAGCGCCATATTGGACTGGTAAGATACAATTCAAGCCAACGTTCGCCTAATTGAACCCGACCAGCCGTCATAAACTTTTCAAGCCACGAGTCCCATGGATTGATGAAATTCATCGGTAACCGGCGCAGAACAAAATCTCCTAAGGAAGGGATTTTTCCGTACCAGCCAATAGATATTGGATGCTTTTCGTTTATCATTATCACAAGATTGACGGGCAGTTAAATTGTTCTAGCTCTTTCAAACGAAATGGATTTTGTACACTACTGGTAATGACCTCGAATTCCGCTCTCTTTCCATCAACATTGAAAATAGCAGTAAATTTTTCCGGTTGTTTGAGCGAAGGATTTATCTGAGCATTGTCGAACATCCGGAACACTGCCCATGGGCCTTCATAAATTTGACTTGCAGTGATGTCCTGGCCTGAAACAGAAATCTGTAATTGAATTTGTGTGCCTCCAAGTGGACCAGGCCATTTGATAGACATTGGTCTTGGAAGAGTGCCACCATTGTATGCAATTACTTGTCCATCAATATCAAGACTAAACTGTGAAATTGCAGAATCCACGGCCAAAGGTTTTAAAGTAAAATTTATGGAAGGTGTCTGCGAGTTATTACGGAAAAAAGTATCGCGAACAGCTTTAGCCCTTCTAAATTCTTGTAAGTCGCCAGAAGATTTTGCATCCACATTACTTTCATAATGGCGAAATGACCATTGCGGTTTGGATACATCGACATAGCGAGAAAGTTCATTATGGAAGAACTCATCAAAGCGCCCGCCCGGTGCAAATAGATTTGAAAAATCATCGTAAGTTACATCAAATTTGCTGGTTTTTGTAAAAGGATATCGACCTGAGATTGCTTGATGACAGAAGTCAGTAATTGATGTCCTGAGTAACTGATTTATATTTTTTAATCGTAATTCCTGAGTCTGATCTCCAGTAGTTTTAGATAGGGTACTAAACATGGAACGTAAGGGCTCTGGCAGGCGCTGCGCGTTTGCTTCGATTTCCGAAGGCACCTTGCTGTCGTGAGGAGAAATGCCCGCTCTTTGCGCTTCTTCGGTTGCGACAAGAAACAAGTACAATCCTTCAATTTGTGTAAGTATTGCGTTAATCGGAGCTGATTGACCTGATCCTACCGGCTGTACTAAGCGACGTAACTCTTTGAATCGTTCATCAACAATACTTTCGGGTCTGGATATCGGTGCTGTTGCAGGAGTTGTTGTGTTACCTTGACCAAGTATTTGTGCTTTGAGTTTACTTATGTTTCCAGTTGAACCCGATACATATTTTCCTTGATTATCGCGTCTTGCTTCGTTGTTAACTAAAGTGACCTCATCGACGATAGCGTGTAACAATGCGGGAAGTAAAGAATTATTGGCTGAAAGCGATTTGGTTAGATCGATATTTCTTTGTAGATTAGTCGTATTTATTAGTTTGATATCTCTGGTAAATTCTTCCCAGATTTGTGCATATTCCTTTAGGTACAAGCGACGAACATTTTCGATTTGTGCGGATGATGCATTGCTGTTTTTCTCGGGGCGGCCTAGCACCCAGGTTTCTTCTTTAATCAGTTTTGCAGTAACTATTTCTACGTTTTCTAAGAAATAGTTGTAATAGCCATTGTATGTAAAAAATCCCGATACTCCCTCAGAAAGTGGTGTACCGCTTGAGCGTTCGAAAATGTTTAATGATGAAGCGCCAATACTATTGATAATCGTAAAATCAGGGGTGTCACTATCTTTAGCCTGTTGCTTTATATAGCTGTAGATTCGCTGCTCTATGGGAATTTGTTGGGCAATAGTTCTCGCTTTGTTGACAAGTTGCATATTAATAGAAATACGCGAGGAGAAATTTTCGAGACTGAATAAAGTATCCAGATATGATTCAAGAGCCTTGCGTTGTTCCTGGATAAATTCTTGTGGCAAATTGATTTCCCAGTCGCGCATGATGAAAGCTTTTAAGAAAACGGGATCAAAATTTCCTTTACTGGCATTTTGATCCAGCATGATATAGGCTTTGAGTGCATCATAAAATAGCTCGGAATTTCTGGAATCAGGATTTCTAAGAATTTCTTCAATGCGTGCAACTAATTTTGGAAGAAATTTGCCTTTTAGTAAATTTTGCAGAGGCGATTTCTCGGTTAGTTTTTCACTTTGCGAAAGACCAAGACCCATAAAAGGAGAAGCGTTGCCGTCATTAACCGGAATAGTTGTCAGCTCATGAACGGATCTTAAAATAGAGAGGAAATCAACCATCTTAGTGTTTTCTGTTGAGATGTTTTGAATATTCTTTGTGACAAGAGGGAGCTTTTCTTCGACACTCTGAATATAAGTCTGGTTATTCCTATAGCTAATTGCCCATCCTGAAAGAAGACCGATTGTAAGTAATATTATTAAGGCCCATGCGCCGCGGTAAATTAATCTTCGCTGACGTTCCCAATTTAAGTTGATCCCGGCAATTTCTGATTCAGTTAAAACAACATCCTTAATCAGTCGAGTTAAAAAGAAGCTTCGCTTACTTGATTGATCGGGATTAAGTAATTTTGGATCCAAGCCGATCGCTTTGGCTGAATTTAATAATACGCGATCGATCGAATTACCCGGTTGTATGCCGCTAGTAAAGTAGATACCGCGCAATAACGGTTGATCTGTATCTGAAAAGACTTGTTCTAGGAAATTCTGGAGTTTTTCTTTCAATGCGCTAAATTGTTGTGGAAAACCATAAAGCAAAGCTCGAGATTGAATATCTTTCTCATCTTGCAAGTAATCAACTAATCGGTCGTTGAGGCGCTGTTCTAGTAAAGAAAATTCTGCAGGGAATTCTTTAAGCGGCGGATTATCAAGATTCTCTTGGAATGGAAACGTTATTCCCCAGACTTGTGACTGCTCTTCTTTTTTGAGTTTGTTAAAGAACGGCAAAAAACCGGTCAATAAGTCAATTTTTGTCACGAAAACATAAATAGGGAAACGTATGCTGAGTTTTGTATAGAGTTCTTTAATACGGTCTCGTATAGATTCAGTTTGCGCTTTAATTTCTGTTTCGCTTTTCTGTAGCAAATCTTCGATACTGATGGTAACAATAATTCCGTTAATCGGGCGTTGTTCACGAGATTCTGTTAATAGCTTTAGAAAACCATTCCATTCAGCATTGTCGGTATCTTGATGGCCTTCGTGTTGCATGGTATACCGACCTGCAGTGTCAATAAATATCGCCTCATCGGTAAAAAACCAATCGCAATTCATGGTTCTTCCGCTGCTGCTAGCACTGTCACCATTTTTATCTAAAAATGAGAATTTAAGGCCGGAGTTATGTAATGCGGTGGTTTTTCCGGATCCCGGGGCTCCAATAAAAATATACCAAGGACGTTCATATAGGTACTGGCGATTGAGTGCGGAAATTAAGCCCGCAAATAAACCTGAACTACTATTAGAGCTTGTATTTTTTATTTTATTGATTGCTTTCTCAAAGCGTTTCTTTAAAATGTCAACGTTTTCAACGCTAGCATTGTCGATCAAGGCTGTTTGATTAGACTCTTGTCGCGAAATGCCGTCCGAAAGCTGGTCATTCATTCTTTTTGCTTTATAGCGCTCCCAGATCTTTTTTCCGAAATACAGCGTAGTGATGAGCACTATTGCGACGATGCGTGAAGTAATTGACTCCAATACGTAATTACCATTTACTGCAATGATGGGACCGATTTCCCAAATCAGTAAATTTATGGCAACTAAGCCAAGAATTGATTGAGTTTTGCGATTAAATAAGAAATTAAAATACTTTTTCATTTCTTTTGCCTCGTGATAGACAATAGATGTGACTGTTTGTGGGCAGATTATTGAGTTTAGCTTGGTCTGATTAGTACGATTTCAACCCGGCGATTTCGTGCGCGACCTTCAGGAGTGCTATTCGATGCGATTGGATCTGATTCCGCGCGGCCTTCTGCACTTAACCGGTTATCCGTCAGTCCCTGTGTAGCAAAAAAATGCATGACTGATTGAGCGCGTGCTTTGGAGAGATGCCAATTGGATGGAAATCTTAATGATCGTATGGGCTGGTTATCGGTATGCCCAACGATCAATATTTGTCCCTCTTCTGATTTGAGTGCTGTAGCAATGCGTGTCAGGACGGGTGCAGATTTCTCGGAAATTGATGAACTGCCAGGCGCAAAAGAACCATCCCCAGCAAGGGTGACTGTGCTGCGATTATCTTCGTTACGTACAAAAACCAGGCCTGCTTCAATTTCTTCTCTGAGAAAATATGTCCATGATTGTGGTTCTATAGGTATCAGGGGAGGGGCTTCCGTGCGGACGGGAATCTCAATATCTTTGAATACTGCGTCCGAAGCTGCGTTTAAGAGATAACTGAAGCTTAAGTAAGTGGACAGAAGAATTAATCCGCACAATGAAGTGAATACCCATAGCGAAGTGAGTTGGAATTTATTAGTGCGACTAACGGGATCAGGTTTCCAATGGAGAGATAAGTCGCGTTCGTATTGCCCGCGGACTTTACGGATGATATCGGCGATTTCTTCACGGTATGCCGTTAATTTTTTAGTGCCTTCGTTCATAACCGCATAACGGCCTGTAAACCCTAATGTGAGGCATATATACATCAATTCGATATAGTCAATATTTTCCTTAGGATTATTGGTTAATTTATCTAGTATTGAGAAAAAAATCTCACCGCCAAATGTCTCTTTGTGAAACTGGATGAGTAAACTTTGCTTTCCCCATTCGCGATCACCCCAAGGAGTTGAGGCGACACATTCGTCGAGAAAAGAACAAAGTGCATAACTTGCGATGGTAATTTCTTCAGTTGATCTTCCAACTGCTTTAAGTTTCTTCCTGAATTTCGCAATACCTTGTTCAAGATACTCACGTAACGCTGATGAATCTGTTAACTCAATGGTATTGCGTATAGAAATTGCAATATTCAATAACGGATTGGCTGTCGCAATTATTGGATTTAAACCGGAGGATATTGCCGAATCACCAGCATCTGTACTGTTGTTTCCGGGGGAGGAATCAATTGTCCTGCGTTTGATTGAATGATTTGTTATTCGAGTGCGCCCATCCGGGTTAGGTATTAAGATTGTTTCTTTAAAATCTTCAGATTCAAAATCAAAAGGATCATCTGATTTCATAATAAATTAGCCAATAATGATTATTTCCAGAAAGGACTGCGCTTATGAAAAATGCAATTATTTTTCTACAGCCCATAGTTCGAGCTCAAGTCCAGGAAAGCTATCAATTCTAGCGACAAAAAAAGCTAATTCATTTGAAGGTTCAAGCTCTTTCCATAATGAGCAATTCTGCTGAATTTCGAAAATGATAAATCCTGGTTGATCGGGTATCGGGGTACGGAGGCGTTTTTCGTGCTCTAAGGGAATCAGTGGGATGTCATATAGGTGGCGATTGATAATGTCACTAATTTGTTTTAGAGGGCCAATTTTGATATGTTTTGGAAATTCTATCCGCACGTCTTCAGGTTTTAATTGAGTTTTTATTGCCAGAAAGAAAGAATTGGTTTTGAATAATTCTTTATTATGAATTATGGCATTCCAAAGATCATATTTTTCATGCTTTTTAAGCTGAATGAGGGTTGCTTTTGAATCTCGCTGAATGTCTAATAACCGGCGGATTTCTTTTACAATATTGATGAAGCAAGACTTTAGCGCATCATGTTGATACGCAGGTTGAAAACTAGGCTGTTGTGAATTGTTGTTATCAAAAATTGCTAAATCTCCTGCAAAATTCAGGCAAACGCTATAGAGTTTTTCCGGATGGAGAATAGGTAAGGTATTCAAATGCAGGAATAGTAGCTTATAACGATTAATAGTTTGTAACATCAGCAGATTATCAATTTCAGCGACTCCACGACTATTAGGGTGCACATTCGCTGATGCGATGTGTTTGCTGCGCTGATCAAGCAGGCCGCATAATTGTTGCAGATATTCTTTCAGAATCCTATTTGAAACGATATTTAATAGGGGTGGAATAAAGTCTTCTTCAAGAATTAGCTGGTTATCCGGCCGACGCTCTTCGATTCGAGCAACGCCAAGCATTGTATAGGCGTCAGCGGCATCGCGCTTACGCATCAGTTTTATATTAAGTCGCCCAATTTTTATCTTGGTATCATCATTATTTATCTTTGTGGTGCAATCTGAGACATTAATGTCATCTTCTAAATATCGGGCCAGCTGATTATCTGGGCTTTCTGATGTTGCTATTTCCGTGGTTTGAATTCCTTGGAGTGGCAATGCTAATACAATATCTTCATCTCTTAAATTAGGATCAATATCCAATGGTAATGGAGGATCGTTCTGAGAAGGAAAATCAAAAGGAGTGCCATCGGGAAATATCCCACTTCCTTTTGTTAATTGAATTTTGCCTTGTTTTAGCAAGGCCGTATTAATTTCGATAGTGCTGAAACCCCAGCTATACGGATATAGGGGGGCTCCCCAATTTTTTATAAAACCTTCAAAATACCGGTCTTGTTGCTGGAAGTGTTGTGGTTGAAGAAACATTCCCTCAGTCCATATGACTTTATTGTTCCTATGCATATAATTACTCTATTGTATTAGCTTGTCATGATTATACTTTGCTTTGGAATTTTTTTATCACTCAAGGCACACTGATAAGTGATCGGATAGTTTTTCATCAATTTATTGCAATTCAGATTGTTGCAATGCTTGATGCTATTATAAAATTAAATAAGTTCTATACCTGATTAATTTTTTAGAGGGAAATCCATGGTAAAAGTCAATGATATCGAGCGTAACCGTCCACCGCGTGTTTTAATTTTATTAGATCAGAATAAAAAAGAATCTGATGATGAGAATGAACTGCCTTTTGTAATGGGGGTGCTGGCTGATTTGACTAGCAAGCAATCAGAAGAGCATCCAGAAGTTGGAAAAAGAAAATTTGAAGATATTGATATAAAAAAATTTGATGGTGTGATGAAAAAAATGAAACCAATGGTTTCTATTTCTGTGGATAACAAATTGGACGATAAAGGTGGGAAGCTTTTATTCAATATTACTTTTGAGAAAATGGAAGATTTTTCACCTGAAAGTATTGCAAAAAACGTAGGAGCTTTGAGATATTTGCTGGATGCGCGGACATACTTGTCGAATTTGATTTCATATGCTGATGGCAAGCAAGAAGCAAAAAAGGAGATTGCTAAACTGCTGACACAAATTCGGGAGCTGGAGCAGCAGAACAAAGATAAGATTCTCGGGGCAAGAGCTGATACGAAATAATCTAACGGAGAGTTGAGATGGCTGAGATGAAAGATTCAACAAGAATTTTAGAAGGTGAAGTTCTACCCCCTTTTTCAGAAGAAATATACCGACCTAGGATTGAAGCATTCAAACCAAGAACGGCGGATGCAGAAAATTTTATCAGTAATGCACTGGAAATTTTGACCCAACAAGCGTTAGAAAAAGAAAACACCAAACTTATTGCGGATGATGCCATAGACACAATCCGATCGATAATCGAGGGTATCGACAGGAAATTAGAAGCACAGATTAATGAAATTCTACATCACAAAGACTTCCAGAAACTTGAAGGTACATGGCGGGGGTTGCATCATTTAGTCAACAATTCCGAAACGGGAAAAAAATTAAAGATTAAGGTATTGAATATTAAAAAAGAAGAAGTTGGTGATACCTTGAAAGAGAAAAAAGGGGCGGCATGGGATCAAAGTTTACTATTCAAAAAAATTTATGGGGAAGAGTACGATCAGCATGGAGGGGCACCTTTTGGTTGTTTAATTGGTGATTACCAATTCGATTATTCTTCTTCGGATATTGATATTCTGGCAGGAATTGCAAGAATATCTCAAGCTGCGCATGTGCCGTTTATCGCTGCAGCTAAACCAGAGTTATTGGATATGGAAACATGGCAGGAACTGACTGACAGAGATGATTTATCAGCGATTTTTGATAGACCGGAGTATGTCAAATGGCGATCTTTAAGAGAGGATGATGCGGCTAATTATATCGGATTGACGTTGCCGCGTTTTTTAGCACGTTTGCCCTATGGTCCGGATACGTTACCGGTGAAACAATTCGATTTCAAAGAAGATGTTTCTGGTGAAGATGGTGTAGATCATAGTAAATATGTCTGGAGTAATGCCGCGTATGCGATGGGAGTCAATATCAACAGAGCTTTCACGCTTCATGGATGGTGTGCAAATATTGCAGGGGTTAACGCCGGGGGGGTTGTTGAGGATCTGCCTGTGCATACGTTTAAGGTCGATGATCGAGGCTTTGACATGAAGTGTCCGACTGAAGTGGCGATAGGTAATCGGCTATGGAATGAATTATCGACCCTTGGTTTCATCCCGCTGGTGCATAAAAAAAATACCGATCAGGCGGTATTTTTTAGTGCGCAATCAATAGGAAAGCCTGCTGAGTTTGCGCATGATCCCGATAAAACCGCGGGAGAAAGACTGGTAGCTGAATTGCCTTATATTTTTGCAGCCAGCCGCTTTGCGCATTACTTATGCAGAATCCTGACCAATCAAATTCATCAACACAAGGAAGGTAAACAGCTGAAGGAAGAGTTGACAAAGTGGATAAACAATTTCGTTTTGCAAAATCCTGAGGTTGCGAATGAAATTGATAAAGCCAGAAAACCGCTTGCTGCTGCAACAGTTGAAATAGAAGATGACCCTTCGAATCCCGGTTATTATAAAGCGGCTTTTGAATTAAGACCGCATTTTCACTTAAAAGGATTAAAAGCTACGCTACGTTTGGTTTCGAAAGTATCCAACAAGAATTAATGAAATATCAGAAAGTTTAAATCAATGGAGTGAGGAAAGTGAAAAAAGAAAATCAGATAAATACTTTTTTAAAATGTGACCCCATTAAAGGCGGTTCTCTGGATGAGGCCCACAAGGAATGGATTGGAGTATTATATTTTTCTCATGGCGTTTCACAGCCGACACAAGGTGTTAGTGGTAGAGGAGGACACAGATCGGGGCGGGCACAATTCGCGCCGTTTAAGATCAAAAAATACGTTGACAATTCAAGTGTCGATCTGAATATGTTCTGTACGAACGGTACCCATTTAGCAAAGGTTGAGATTGAAGTTTGTAAGATTTTGAAGAGTGAAAATATCTGTTATCTCAAATATGAGTTGGATAACGTCATGATCCAATCCGTTTCTATTGAAGTGGTTGATTCTGATTCTGATTCTGACATTGATCTGTTAATAGAGACTGTGGAATTTGTCTACAGTGCAATTTCTTGGGCTTATACCCCAGTAGAGAAGGAAGGAGAACTAGGAGCTACAATCGGTCCCAAAAAATGGAATCTTGAGAACAATCGGGTTGAGTAATTGAAAATACTAGTTTTTCAAATCACACTGCATTTTGATAATAGTGCAAAAACAGTTTGATCGACTTGTTAGTGGATTTCTAATGGAAGAAATCTTCGTTTATACACTGAACTGAGCAACCTGGAAGAAAATACGCTCTGTCATGCAATCATTCTTGTTATGACAGAGTCTGTCAGACTGTAGACAGCGTTTTCGAGCAATCTCTACGGCTAGAAATGAGTATTCGTACAGTTTGCCAGTCGATACGCTTTTCAATAGGGAGCAGCGAGTATGCTCTTGGATTTACAAGGACAGTATTTTCACAAACACTGTAAACAACGCTCGAAATTCTTACATATTTATCTATGCTTGGTTTCGAAAGTGTCCCAAAAATAATGGAATATGTGAGAAATATTTATTTTCACATCGTACTGTAATTGGATAATTATGCAAACTCTGTTTGATCGGCTAGTTAGTGGAGCGCTCTACAAGGATCTGGACGAGAATGAGAAACTTGGAGAAAATGGCGCTGATAGCGAAGTTGAATTGGATAAGCAATCGGAAAGGCTAAAGAAACAAAAAGAAATACTTGGAAATTCAATTAAAAAACTAAAAGAAATACTGGGCCAAACAAATAGTGATTTTAATTCAATAGATCAAGACATCCGCTTACGCATTAAACGTGATTTAGAGTGGTTGATGAATTCGTATTTCTTTTGTTCCAGTGAAGAGCTGATTAACACTAAATTACCAAATGTGGCTTCTTCAGTCTTGAATTATGGTATTCCGGATTTTACTGATCGGACTTTATCTGAATTAGATAAAGCGCAATTTGCAAATCAGTTAAAACAAATTGTTATTATGTATGAACCAAGAATTATTCCTGAAACTTTGATAATTAAAGCTGTCAAGGAACAAAACAAGATGAATATTATCTCTTTCGAAATTCAGGGAGAATTATCCGAAGAAGAATTGCAAGTACAATTGAGGACTGATTTTGAATTAGAAAAAAATAAAGTTAGGATCCATAACTTGGATTAAAGAAATGGATCATTTTCCTTATTACGAATCTGGATTCCTTAAGTATTATGAAAGGGAATTACGGTTTATCCGGGAAATGGGTGCTGAATTCTCAAAACAGTATCCAGAAATCGCTGCTTATCTTAATTTGGGAACAGTCAGAAGCGCTGATCCCTATATTGAACGCTTATTGGAAGGTTTTGCCTTTCTAACGGCGCGCATCCAACTAAAAATGGATGCCGAATATCCTAAGTTTACTCAGTATCTGCTGGAAATTGTTTATCCGCATTATCTTGCACCTTTACCATCCATGATGATTGTGCAAATTGAACCAAATCCAGGAGAAAGTTTTACATTAGACAAATCAACCAAATTATTGAGTAAACCAGTAGGAAATCGAAATTTGCGTTGTGAATTTCTAACAACACGAACCATTAAGATTTTACCAATCGAGATCACCGAGGCGACTTATCTATCAAGAGACGAAATCAATAAATACGATAAAGTTGGCGAGAAGAAAATTAAATCGGGTATTAGAATCAGATTAAAAACATCTGCAGAAATTTTTTTTAGTCAGTTGACTATCGATCAACTATCTTTTTATTTGTACGGGATAGATGGGGTACCCGAACAACTTTACGAATTGATTGTTGGACATGCGAAAGCCGTTGTCGTTGGTGATTTGCCAGATGATGTCAATATTTTCGATAAATCAATCATTCATCCATTAGGTTTTGATCAAGAAGAAACCATGTTACCCGCAACAGCGCAGGCATTTGCTGGTTACCACTTATTGCAAGAGTATTTTGCATTCCCTCAGCAATTTTTGTTTTTCCAAATTAAGTCACTTAGTTCAGTAATGCCAAAAATCAATAAAAGAGAACTTGATATTGTCATATTGTTTGATGAGTCAAAGGACAATTTTGGGAAAATTATTGATAAAGAAAATTTCAAATTGAATTGTACCCCAGCAATTAATTTGTTTGAAATGAGAACAAGTGTTCATGTTGATAAGCATGAGTCAAAGCAGCGGATTGTCATGAATAAATCGGCTAGTGATCATTATGAGATATACAGTTTGTTAGAGGTGACTGGGGTCAAAAATAATCAAGAAAAACAGAATTTTTTTCCATTTTATTCGGATCATCGGAATAATAGGACCGATAGTATTAAAAATTCCGCCTATTTCACTATCAACCGGAAACCTACAGTATATTCAGGCGGTGAAAAATCAAATGAAAGGGATGGTTATGTTGGTAACGATGTCTATATCTCATTGGTTAGCCACACAGAATCGATCTATCCCTTCCCTTATGATGAAGATATTGAGCAATTGCGAATTCGAGCACTCTGTACCAATAGAGGAAAATCGAAATTATTAACTTCTGAAATTGATAAATTAAATTTTAGTTGGGAAGTTGAAGCGCCTATAAACAGGATACGCTGTATAGCTGGTCCAACCAATCCAAAATCCTCGAATATTTTTATTAAAAATAAAAAATCCCATCGATCAAATAATTTTGATGATTCATATGTGAAAGAAGGTTTATCGTGGCGCCTGATAAATCATTTATCTCTGAATTACCTCAGTTTGGTCAATAACGACCAGCAACATGGAGCCGAAGTCCTTCGAGAAATGTTTAAGCTCTATGCAGATTTCTCAGAAGATGCGATTGCGAAACAGATCGAAGGACTACTATCTGTTGAGAGTCGTCCCATAACCTGCAGGGTACCGATAAAAGGCCCGATTACATTTGGACGGGGGTTAGAAATTACGCTTACTTTTGATGAAAGTGTTTTTGCAGGTAGGAGTTGTTTTTTATTTGGAGCTATTTTAGATCAATTTTTTCGAAAATATGCATCAATCAATAATTTAACACAAGTTAGAATCTTAACGATTGAGCGTGGGGAAATAATGCGATGGCCAGTCAGGACAGGAACCAGAGCACTTTTGTAAGTTTGTTGGATAAAATTCAATCAGAGTCGTATCGATATGAGTTTTATCAGTTCGTACGCTTAATTGAATGCTTTTCTCGCGAAGCTGATAAACAACGTTTCGGATACTCCTCAAAACCTAATCAAGATGCTATTAGACTAGGACAGCAACCATTATTATCATTTGCTCCAGGAGAAATTGCTAAATTAGAAGGAAACTTTAAAGAAGAAAATGACATTGCTCCGGCAGTATTAAAAGTATTTTTCTTCGGACTTTTTGGACCCAATGGTCCACTACCCTTGCATTTGACCGAATGTGCGATTGGTCAAGACAAAAAAAATTCTGCAACGACAATATCGGAATTTGCTGATCTTTTTCATCATCGACTTTTGAGTCTTTTTTATCGTGCCTGGGCTGACAAAGAACCAACAGTACAATTCGATCGCCCTGGGGATGATCGATTCAGTTTTTATATTGGTTCGCTGCTAGGAATAGCAGAATCTTCACAACGGCAACGGGATACAATTTCTGATCAAACAAAATTGCATTTTGCAGCGCATTTTGGTTGTCAGACAAAACACGCCAGTGGATTGATATCCATTTTGAATGAATATTTCCGCGTACCAATAAAAATTGAGGAATTTATCGGTGAATGGCTTGAAATACCAACCGACAGTTTATGCTATTTAGATTCAGATAACCGTAACGGACAATTAGGCATTTCGGCAACATTAGGTCGCCGCAGCTGGCAATGTATGCATAAATTTAGAGTACTAATTGGGCCATTAGATCTTGTTCAGTTTGATTCATTTCTTCCAAATGGCACGAATATAGTTGCGTTACATGACCTTATCATGAATTATGTTGGTTTTGAGTTTGACTGGGATATTAATCTGATTTTAAAGAGAGAAGCGGTACCCGCTGTAAAACTTGCTGACAAATACTTTCGATTAGGAATAAATAGCTGGTTGGCGGACAAAAACAGAAAAATGGATGCAAATGATCTGTTTCTTAGTGGGCGCAAATGCACATAAAAAAACAAATGGATTTTGAAGATAATTTTTCTTTTTGAAATCAAAATTCACATTAAATCTTCATCATACTAATTTGCTTATTGATTGGTTAGATTCAATAAATCAATTTCATGGATTTTAGTCAACAAAATCGCGAAATCGAGGTAATTACACCGCTTGGTCGTGATGTACTTTTATTGGAAGAGTTTCAGGTATATGAAGAGCTGGGGCGGCTTTTTCGAATCGAATTAGAATTGAAAAGCACTAACCAGATTCGATTTGAAGATCTCCTTGGGCAAAATATTTCCATCAGACTTAATCTGTCAAATGGCGATAAACCAAGGTTCTTTAACGGATTCATTGGTAGCTTTTCTCAGGGTGTCGACGAAGGACCGTTTGCGTGTTATCGCGCAATTGCTTATCCCTGGCTATGGTTTTTAACTCATACTTCTGATTGCAGAATTTTTCAAGATAAAACAGTACCTCAAATTATTAAAGAAGTTCTAAACGAGCTTGGTTTTACCGATTATGTCGAGAGATTATGTGGGGATTATCGAGTTTGGGAATATTGTGTTCAATATTGTGAGAGTGATTTTCATTTTTTAAGCAGGTTGATGGAAGAAGAAGGCATTTATTACTATTTTATCCATGAACAAGGAAAACACATACTTTATCTGGCCGATGATTTGGGATCTCATGAAAAGATAGCCAATTACGAAATAATTCCATACTTCCCGCAAGATAAAGTGGTAAATAGGGAAATTGAATGCATTTCTGATTGGAAACTTATCAAAGAAATACAAACCGGCATGTACAGTTTAAATGAATATGATTTTAAAAGACCAAGGGCGGATTTGCATGTTAATCAAAGTATCGATTACGAGAAAAGTCATACACACTATGAAAGATATTATTATCCTGGTAAATATTCTGACAGAACAGAAGGGGTCAATTACGCCAAGGTCAGGATTCAGGAATTGCAAAAACAATATGAACGTATGGAAGGAATCAGCAATGTTCGAGGGCTGATTTGTGGCGGCTTGTTCAAATTAGATGCATTTCCCCGGCAGGATCAGAACCGGGAGTATTTAATAACGGCAGTTACTCATGATATTCGTATTGATAGTTATTATGGTGATTCAGGTGATTCGGCAGAAAAAGCGCGGCAATATAGCAATAGTTTCTCAGTAATTACAAGTACCACACATTTCCGGACAAGCCGAACTACGCCCAAACCCTATCTCCAGGGACCACAAACCGCAATCGTCGTTGGTCCTAAAGGTGAAGAAATTTATACTGATAAATTTGGTCGCGTAAAGGTAAAGTTTCATTGGGACCGCAAAGGTGCAATTAATGAAAATAGCTCCTGCTGGTTGCGGGTTGCGCATCCTTGGGCAGGGAATAATTGGGGAATGATCGCGATTCCGAGAATCGGGCAGGAAGTCATTGTCAATTTTCTTGAAGGTGATCCGGATCGTCCAATCATTACCGGCAGTGTTTATAACGCCGATCAGATGCCGCCCTACGAATTGCCGAAAGAAATGACCAAGAGCACGATGAAGTCCAATTCTTCCAAGGGGGGAGGGGGGTTCAATGAATTACGCTTTGAAGATAAAAAAGGCAGTGAGCAGGTATTTTTGCACGCAGAGCGGAATCAGGATAATCGGGTAAAAAATGATTCGCGTGAATGGATCGGAAAAGATCGCCACCTGATTGTGGCAGGGGATCAATTAGAAAGGGTGGATGGCGATAAACATCTGACGATACAAGGCGACCAGAATGAAAAGGTTAATGGCACCCTGTCACAAGATGTAGCAATGGATCTGCAACAAAAAGTAGGTATGAAATACGCTTTAGATACTGGAACAGAGATTCATCTCAAAGCTGGCCTAAATTTGGTTATTGAAGCGGGAACAAGTCTTACGCTGAAAGTGGGCGGAAACTTTATCAATCTAAATCCCGGGGGTGTATTTATTCAAGGCGTCATGGTGATGGTTAATAGCGGAGGCAGTGCAGGCAGCGGCTCAGGTAGTACGCCCGTTATGCCTAAAGCACCTGCAGAAGCGGATAAAGCCAGGCCCGGCGGAATAGCTCCACCTCCTATCAGTAAAGTGCAGGATAAGCCCAAAAGTTTTTCTCCTCAGGTAGCCGTGCTTAAAGAAGCCGCTAGGACGGGCACACCATTCTGTGAGAAATGCGAAGTAACCAAAGATGCGACATAAAATCTGATTTAGATAGAGTGTATGCTTCCTAATCCTGAAAGAATTGCCGCGATGCTTTGGCCTAACTCCCAAAATGACAATATGCATTTGTTTGTTATTTTGGACGGTGCGCGAAATAGCGGGCTTTATACTGCAATACAACAATCGGAGTGCGAATTTGAATGCCTGTATCGAGGTGAGCTTGATCCTGATCTTGCAGCCGTTGCACCTTATCTGGTGAGGCTGGAACGAGACAAACCTTTTGCAAATTGGTTAATTGACAAAGGCTGGGGTGATAGCTGGGGTATTTTTCTGCATTCGGCAGCGGCATTCCGGGATCTTAAGCGGCACTTGCGTAAATTCTTGATGGTCTACGATGCAGACGCCAAACCGCTGTACTTTCGCTACTATGATCCGCGTGTGCTTCGGGTTTATCTGCCTACCTGCACCAGTGAAGAGCTTGCAACGGTGTTTGGGCCAATCCACAGTTTTTTGCTGGAAGATAATGATTCAAATATACTGCTACAGTTTATTAGTGCAGCAGGGAAGCTTGATGTGCACAGGATAACTTTGATGGTTTAAACATGAGGTGGTGTCGTCACTTGGTATCAAACCATCATGGTCTAATCAACTTGGGCGGTCCGGTTAAGAAAGATAGTTATTAATTGGAGCAAGAAATGGTAAGGTGAAGGAAAAATATAAAGGAATACAAATCAGGAGAATAGGGAAATGTTTACTAATGAATGGATCTACTGTATGTGCCGAATTAGACTGCGTCTGCTTTGTTTTCTTCTGTTTTGTGGGAGTATTCTATCCGGATGTGCTGCTTCAAAGAATGCTGGAATAACCTCTATTGATGTAAATTCCACTACTCCATCCGTGGTATCTCCCAAACCACAATCTTCTTCATATATTGATCTAGGGTGGATGCCAGTTGTAAATAACGATCCAAGAGAATTGTCAGGATTCAAGATAATTCAGCGTGCGATGCGCATGGAGGAGTATATTCAATATGTTATCCATAAGTTGGGTTTGCCAGACTATATCAATGAATCTAATGACAATAAACTTCATCTGGCGTATCTAGGTAAAGGCGTTATTTATCAGTATATATTCTTCAGTGGAGTATTTCCAAAAGAAATTCATTACACCGAATTTCAGAATTCTTTACCGCTTAGTTTGTATCAGCAATTCAGAGAAAATAACGTTAAGCTTGTCGCTCATGCTCAGAAACCATTGCCACAAGCTGCTGTTGAAGTAACTTCTGTTGAAAAGAAGGAATCTTCCGAAATTACAGACGTATCTTATAAACAACAAATATCTCCATCCACTTTGAAAGCTTCTACCGAGCGTCGGGTGGCTTTGGTCATTGGTAATGCTGGCTACAAATATACATCGCCTTTGCGAAACCCATTAAATGATGCTCGTGATATGGTAAAAGTTCTCCGTGACTTGAATTTTGATACAATCGAAGTAAGTAATGGAAGCAAGCGCCAGATGATTGATGCCATTGAAACATTTGGAGAACGGTTGCAGCATGCTCAAGTGGGCTTATTTTATTTTTCTGGTCATGGTGTGCAGTATCACGGCAGAAACTATCTTATTCCTGTAGAAGCTAAAATTACACATGCAACTGATCTCGAACATGATTCGGTTGACGTGACGCGGGTCTTGGGGCGCATGGATCATGCTTCCACAGCGTTAAACATAGTAATTCTTGATGCCTGTCGAAACAATCCTTACCGTAATCTCATTGGGTTCCGAAGCGATGGTGATCGTGGCCTTGCTCAAATCTCGGGTGTAAGAAGTTCACTAATCGCATATGCAACTCAACCAGATAATGTTGCAGAAGATGGTACAGGCTTGAATGGTACTTATACGAAGCATCTCTTGGAATACCTAAAACGCCCTGGTCTATCTTTACCAGATCTTTTTAGCCAGGTTGGACGAAGTGTCTCTCAAGAAACTAATGGTAAACAGCAACCTTGGGTATCCTTTTCTTCTCTTCCACATTTTTGTTTTAGCGGTTGCGATCCTGTATGGTGATTAAACGGCTGTGCAAAGTTAGCAAAAGGGATATTTTTAGTTTATAAGAAGGCTATGTCTGCGTTAATAGTTGAAACTGATTTTCTCTCCCGAGAGCGGCCTGGAGCGCAACGATTGGCGAGTTGTGCTCGCCCCAACGTTCCAACCATCTACGCCAGCCCAGATAATTTGCCAAGTATTTGGTCGCGACCCCATGAAATCTTTTCATCCACTGTTTAAGTCGGCTGTCGTAGGCATTAACATTCTGGATATGGTAAACGCCAGCAATGACTCGAATCCCAGCAGAGAGATTGACGGGGCGATGGGTAATTCCGAGGCTATGAGCCACAGACCGGTAGACGGCAGCGCCATCACTACAGAAAATGGCATCCTTCGCCAGAATAGCCCGCAAAGGAGGCTCAATTGTCTTTTTATCAAGCGCATTCAATATGAAATCCGCTGTTGCACCAGAGCGGTCGCGTACTACCAACACCGGCACCTGGTCTTTGCCTGTGCCACGTGCATGGATTTGCTTGCCGCGTTTACGCGGTGGACGATTCAGATGGCGTTGTCCTTTGCAGGAAGAGGGAAAAAAGGTCTCATCCGCCTCGATGATCCCTTGCAAGTGGTTGGCTTTAGTAGCCGCCTGCAAAGTCAGGAACCGATGACGCCAGCGAAAACTGGTATTTTTGTCTATTCCGCATTGCCTGGCGCTCGCTCGCACGGTCAAGCCTTCAATCAACGCCGCGCTGTAATTCAACCACTGTTCCTTATGCCGCAGACGAGCCAAAGGGGTTCCCGAAATAGCCGTGAATGTGTGCTTGCATGCGCAACAGCGAAAACGTTGCAACCCCGCTTGGTGCCCCCAACGATAAAAGCGATCTGCCTGGCAGACCGGACAATTCGGTTCAAAAGAATCCTCAAGATATTTCACGACCGCAGCTTGTGGCTTCACCTCGCTCAGGCAATACCTGGCCTGCTCTTTTTGGCCACGACTAAGTTGCGATATTTTTTCAAACCACTCCCGAAAATCAGAGACTCTCATGACTATGCTCTCCAGTCTTAATGTTCCAGTCTATTGGACAAAAAAGTGGTTTCAACGTTTAATGCAGACATAGCCTATAAGAATGGTGTGTGTTTCATTTCTCGCTCCAGTCATGGTCAAGTACTGCATGATAGCCGAGGAAGCCCTCAATTAATTACTGTACGATTAGTAATCATGCTAAAGATTAGGCAACATGCATGTTTGAATAAAAATCAGATTATTAAAACTGGGGAGTAATGATGCTTGTTGTTCGCGCAGAGCAAATGAATTGCTTCAAGAAAGCTGCATTATTATCTTTTGAAGAAGAAATGCTCGCGCATTTTAGTGATTTCGCTCCCCAGATGATTAAGTCAATCGGCATAGAGCAAACACGCAAGGTAATTCAACTTGGGATGGATCAGGCAGCGAAGTATGGTTTTACTTACCGCGGCCCTGTCCGTTTTTATCTTGAAATGATGCTGTTGTTCGGTAGCGCTTTCGATACGGATCCACAATATCCATGGGCGGCAGAAATCTTGAACAAACAAGATTCCGGTGCACAAATGCAGCGTGCTGAATCTCTTTATGAGAAAGCATTGGATTATCAGCAGAAAGTGTCTGGGCCAGATGACACGCATGCCCTGGCAGCTTTGAATAGAATCGCTTCACTTGTTCGGCATCCATTGACCATTCCTGCAGAAAATTACATTTCTGCCATGTTGAAAGAAATTATGCAGATTTATCCGCAGAAAGCAGCTTATATTGGAGAGCCGGCGCTTGAAGCGATTATCCGAAAAGCCGCAGCAGGAGCGCAGCGTCAGCAGTTTTTGACAGTGCGTGGAGTAATGCTGGTTTCTTTGCTGATGCTGACATTAGGGCACGGCTGCGGTGCCGATCCGCTTTATCCATGGGTTAATAAAGTCCTGGTCGGTCAGGATACCGTTGATCCTGGAATTAAGCTACAAAGCTTAGAAAAGCAATTTCTCGAATGGCTTGAGTACAGATTGAATTCTGTTTAAGTTACGTTGAAATAGATGGCCAGTTGGTGCAAAACTCCTAACAAACCGAATGCGGGCAATAATGCGGATAAGCCCTATGACAGTGCAATGCAGTCATGTCCGGTCAAGGAACAGAACTGGATAGACCTAGAATACTTATACTGCGATGGTACTGGCGTTGCCGGTGCGCGCTATCGTGTCATAGATAATGACAGTGAAAAGATAGTGGCAGAAGGTCTATTGGATAATAAAGGTTTCGCGCATTGCCCCTTACCCATGCACGTTAAAAATGTTTCTTATAATTTCTTCAGCGATCCGCCAACTGTAGCGTATCGAAAACAACCGGATCTTAATCCTGAATACGCGAAGGTGAAGCCAGGTTGGTATGAGCGCATGGCCGGCAGTATCTCGGAAACCGGTTCCTGGGTATGGGGAACCATCCAAGGCGATTTCAATGAAAACCAGACTGTGGGTCAAATTGCTGCGAATGCAGCCATCACCATGATACCCATCGTTGATCAGGCAGGTGATATTCGGGACCTGATCGCAAATTTGAAGTCCCTGATTTGGGATAAACGCTACGATGACAAATGGGTTTGGGTTGCCATTGTTCTAACCCTGATTGGACTTGTTCCCATCATCGGTTCCGCCGCCAAAGGCGTTCTGAAAACTGTGGCGCATGGAATCCGAATCGGTGCGAAGATTCCGTTGGATTTATTGATCGATGTCATCAATAAATTCCATAAAGGAAATGCGATCAAGTGGCTACGTAAATTAGCTAGTGATCTGCCAGGTGATGCGAAAACGATTAAAGAAACGTTCAAAACTTTTCTGGCAAACTTTCGAGCAAAACTGGTGCAATTGGCAGAGCGCTTGCCTGGTGTTCTAGGCAAGCAAGTCAAGGAATCGATACAATCCATCGACGAAATCGCAAAAGTAGCCGACAAAAATATCGATGCGGCAGTTAAAGAGTTGCAACAAGGGTTAAATAAGGCGCTTGAGAGTGGAGTGGATTTTGAGAGAAAAGGAACGACGAAGACAAAGAATACGCGAATACAACAGGAAGCTGAACCGCCTAATTTTTCTATTCCCGATCCACATGCTTCTTCAAATAAAGATGCTTATATACTCGATTCTTCAGGTATACCAGTTGGAGCCCGAAAGGGATTGGCGAAACCAGGTCTTCCGGCAAAAACTATGTCTAAAGGGGGGTGGCCTGATTTGCCAAGTGATCACGTACGAAACTTTAATTCGGCAGAAGCGATTACACTTAAGCCAGGTACTAAAATTTACCGAATAATCGATGATGGTGCTAGTCCTGAAGGTAGTTATTGGGTGCGTGAGCTTCCGACTGGTCGTGCAGAATGGAGAAGCGACTTCGCAGTAAAGACCAATTGGAATACAAACGGTAAGTATGTTGAATATACCGTACCAGAAGGTGATGGCCTCAAAGTTTGGCAAGGCGAGGCATCAGCGCAACAACTTGAAGGTTCAGATAATTATTTACCTGGCGGTGGTCAACAAATCTGGATGCCACCAAATACGGTGTCCCCTAGTGTGCCAAAACAAACAGGGTGGTAAAATATGACTAAATTAAATATTGATTCTAATCTATTGAAAGATATTGAGAATTCAAGTAATGAATTAAAAACTTGTGTTTATAAAGCGATTAATACCTTTTATAAAAACTCGCCACAGAAATTAAGTGATTCTGAGGAATCGAAAACGCCATTACCTTGGGAGAAGAAAGCTATACCTAATCTTGAGCGCTATCATGATGAATTATTAGTTGCTATCCAGAAATATTATATTGGTGATATCAAGCCAATAACATTAATGGCTGCCAGTTATGCAGGGCTTTCAAAAGATCTAGATTTTGATACGAGTTGGATGACTGATCAGGACCGTATAGCTGTTCAGAAATCGATACAAAATCTAGTATTAGCAGCTGATCATCTTTATCGGATAGGGTATGAAATATTATGTAGTCGTTCATGAATTTTGATTTTTCCGTTTTCTCTAACTTTTTCCAGATTCAATACCAGGAAAAACTATCATAAAGTTATTTTTATCTATTCAGCGTTGCCAAATATGAAAGTATTATCATCACCAAGTTCTGGAGATGAAGCGAATGTTCCCTGCGACAATTCAACAATTCCTTGTCCAAAACCTGAAAAGCTTCCCAAGATAACTATCCGTGCCCGTCTTTTCTTTGACGGTACCGGAAACAATAAGACAAATACGCGCATGCGGATAGAGAATGATCAATCGGATAAAAAAAATAAAATTCCCTTTCTCAAGTTATTGCGTGAAAGCTTTGAGAGCGATTTCACCAATGTATCAAAACTGCATGATTTTATCTTGCCTGACTCAACTGTAACACATTCTTTCTCAATCTATATCGAAGGCGTCGGTACAGTCGATGGGGAGGCCGATAATCTTATTGATATTGGATTTGGGGTAGGCCTTGGTGGCGCCCAGAAGATAAAGGTTGTATCAGAAACCGGTGATGAAGAACGAATAGGCACCGGTGTCAAGGATAAAGTATCAAAGAGTTTGGATTTGTTAGCTGCAAGAATAGGGCAATTGGAATGTAGCAAACAGATTGAGTATATTTATCTGGATTTATTTGGATTCAGCCGTGGTGCGGCTGCTGCCCGTAATTTCATTCATACAGCGCTAAACGAACCGAATCAGTGTTTAAGAGACCGATTAGCTCGACTTGGTTATTCGGTTAATAGTATAGAAGTTATTTTTGTCGGGCTATTCGATACGGTTGCCGCCTATGGAATGAATTATTCAAATGACACGGCTGATCTGAATCTCGATGCAATCAGAAATGCAAAGCGTGTTGTGCAACTGGCTGCGGCGGAAGAATATCGTGAAAACTTCATTCTTACTGCAATTAATAGTGCATTGAACGGTACCCAGATATTCCTGCCCGGTGCGCATGCAGATATCGGAGGTGGTTATGTTGCTAAAGGCGAAGAGAAACACCTCAGTTTATATGAGCTTTCTGGAATTGGCCCGCCACATGCAGAAGTGCTATTAGATCATGATCGGAATTGGTTTGTACGTGCCGGTTGGTATAATGAGGCCGAATTAACGACCGTAGATAATTCGACGGAAGGTAGTTACGACTTTAAAATTATTGCAAACCGTAAAAATATCAGTAACGAATATTCGCGTATTCCTCTTCACTTGATGGCCGACTTTGCTGCTGAGCAAGGTCTGAATTTCAGTCCTTATCTCTATCAAGAAAATCCCATTCCCGATGAGTTATCGGAAATTAAGTCATCTCTAGATAATTATGTAGCGGGCCCTGGTATCTTAGGCGAATCACAACCAAGTGATTGGTATGATAATAACTCTGAGATGATGCGATATTTACGTCATAATTATTTACATTTCTCAGCGCAATATGGGTCATATTATTCAGCGTATTATGGGTATGGTATGAAACCCCGTTTTGAAAAGAATGGTGAATTTCTTATCAGGAAAAGGGAAATTCATGACGATGCATGATACATAGGTGCATTAAAAACCTGAAAAAGTGCTTGCTGGCAATATTTGTAGTGATCAGTAGTGTCTGCTTACAAGGCTTGAAAGAAATGGATAAATATGATTGGTTTCCAACGGAAAGCGCTCACAAACAGTACCCGATGAAAATAGTCAGGGGTGACTTGATATTCTCCGATGGTACTTCGATTTATATTCCCGATGGCAAAGTATTCAACAATGGGTGGGGAAATTTTGGGTCAACTCATATTGTCGGTGAGAAATTCAAATTGCTCCCTGTCGAACTTGAGATTCTCTGGTTCTCGTTTGTTGAGGACAAGTTTTATCTTGGTAGTTTTGATTTGCCAATTGTTCAACTCGAACAAGCATTCAAGCAAGGATTCATTAATCCTCATAATGGCGAGAAGAGCACTTATGACAGTATTATCACCGGTCTTGCACCGAATGGAAATATATCGTTGTGGATTGCTGGTGCGGGTATTGTGCAGGAATTGGTGCGTTTCCAGGCGCAAGCAATTGAACTTGATCAAGCTATTATTGATAAGGTGCTTCCAGGTGATCGTAAAACTTATATTCAAACTGTACTGGAGTCATATCTCGACAGAAGTACCTTAAACATTATTTCTGAGTATGGCTTAAATTCTACTTTATGGCAGCGTTACGCCGAGCAGTTTCTTTGGCAACCAAAAGTGACAGGTGTTAAGTATTCTACGATGTGGTTATTCATGAATAACGGCGAGAAAGAATTTTTAAATGCATCTGGAATAATGCAGATACGTGAACATCGAGCAACGCCAAAAGAGATCAGGATTGAATGGGGAAAGCCAAGTGAGCGTTACATGGCGGATGTTAAGTTTAATGAAGCCGAGATATTCGCTGTATTTGATGAAGTGTGTAAAGATAATGCCAAGAAATCTCTCAAGCTTTGGTTCGACATCAATCCCAATTTATATACCGTGAGCATTTATCTACAGGATTCGCAGTATAGCCTGAAACTAGAGAAAGCCGAAGCGAAAGTCTATAGATTATGAAGTATCAGTTTTGTGCTGGGTGTTATTAACCACCAATAATCACCGAAGAGCATCCGCCCACAATGATTCCGCCGTGTGCCGTCCGGTCTCCCAAACGAGCGGCAGGTTTGTAGCCGATTATCACGGTGGATGAGCCTTGGGCGATGCTATCCGGTGGCCCCATGCAAACGCATTGATCACCAATACGGGCAGCAGGCTTATAACCGATTATCACTGTTGGGCAACCAGTAGCAACAGGTCCACCCACATGCGGCACTTTTCCGGTTGTTCTGGGGCAAGCGTGCCAATCGGAAACTCTGGCGGCTGGTGGCATATTAAAACTCCTAAGCTAAGGTTGATATCTATCTGTCAATTAGAAAGTTGTGGTTTAGTCTAATTCATTGTGTGTAAGTGTCAATGATTGTACAATCATTCATGTTTTTGAATGCAATGGATTTAATTTATTCTGCAGCTCACTGTTTAAGAAGCATTAATTTCAATTAACCGTAGAAAGAAAATGATACGAACATTTCTATTGTGCTTTACAATTTTATCCATAACTGGATGTACCACCACTTATTTGGTCAAAATTACTCCTAAAAGTCATTTTGACTATCCGAATAGCAATATTGAGCAATTAGGGTATGTCACGGGTCAAGCAAGCGATACTCATTTCTTTAGTGCCCCTACGGTAACATCAACGCTAGAGTACGATGCTCTGGCAGATGCATTAGCAAAGAAAGCTGGTGCTGATATGCTTGTAAACTCTTATCATGTGATTGATATAACAAGTATTCCGCTACTACCTATCACTACCATTACTTATAAAGTAGATGGTACGGCTGTTAAAATGAAAGTTAGCGATAAGCCTCTAAGCCGCTAGATTAATTATTTTGCACGAGTGAGTATTCATGAAAAACATTTTTTCTGTATTTATTTTTTTCTGTGTAGTGGTAGTAAGCGGTTGTACAACAACTCAGGGTTCGTTTAATCCATCCACTCATTTTACCTACCCAAATTCAAATATTGCGCCTTTAGGCTATGTGAGTGCTTCAGTTAAAGATCAGGGCTTTATTCTCCCACCGAAGGTGGATAAAGAAAAAATTGCGAAGCTAATGGAAGATGCGCTAACGCAAAAGCCAGGTGCTGATATGATAATTAACTATAAAATTGACACAACCTATACTCAGATACCTATTCCAATTTTTGCTATCTATTTTCAAACGATAAAACTTGAAGGTACAGCAGCAAAGATGACGGTTGGTAAACAGGAGCTTTTGAGTAATTAAGAATTCAAAATAAGTGAATGTGAAATCATATCTCTTTTTTGATGATTGACCCGGCCCTCTATAGAATTTTTTAGAATCCTTGTGATTTGGTTTCTTTTCTGAGAAATAGAGTTTTTTGTTGGCCGGTTCCATAAAGCTCTTCACCATTAAGTTTTACTAAACAAATTAGCATGCGCTTTTGGTTATTTTATTTATTACTCTTTATTATTCTCTGGGTAATAGTAATTTCTGGGTGTCAAAGCACAATAAGTTCTGAAGGTTTGGCTAATAAAAGAGATTCTCTTGCGAAACTGATTGCTGGCGATTGTCATGGCTTATACAGCACATCTAATAGTGCAGATACCGTAATCAGATTATCTTCCAGCGAAGAAAATACTATTTTTTCTATCGATGGAAAAGAAGTAGGGCAAGCGAAGTTTCTTAAAGCTTGTATCGAGAAAGGGAAGAAATACGAAATTGTTGCGGCACCGCCAGAATGTGTGCCAAAGAAAGAATTGACGCAACCGCCATACAGTAGCCCGATTTATGATTTTCGTTTTATGCTGTCCGATTGCGGGGGTTCGAAAATCGCCAATAATTTTAATGCTGAAAATGATACCCCTCCGAAAAAAACCTCTGAAGTACCAGGCAATAATCCTAAATCAGCTTCGATTGCCAGTAGTAAATATATTGCTCTCCTAATAGGTAATAATCAGTATCGCCATATCGGTTCGTTACAAACAGCGGTTAACGATGCTATGGTATTAAAATCTATTTTAGAAAAAAAATATGGCTTTAAAGCCGAATTACTCATGAATGCGACTCGTAGCGAAATTCTTGGAGCGATCAGTAATTTGCAAAGGGCGGCGACTACTGATACTAGCGTGCTAATCTATTATGCAGGGCATGGGTATCTAGCGGAAGATGAGAATCGTGGATATTGGATGCCTGTGGATGCGGATATGAATAATCCTGCCAATTGGGTCGCCAATGATGATATTACCAGTAAGATCAGAGCGATGGCTGCAAAGCATGTTTTAGTGGTGGCTGATAGTTGTTATTCCGGCATGATGACACGAGAGATTCCATCCGATTCATTTGATTGGAAAAGATCTAATCAGGAGAAATGGACTTATTGGGAAAAAATGTCCAAAAAAAAGGCTCGTAAGGTAATGTCATCCGGCGGATTGGAGCCAGTCTTGGATAAGGGTGGAGATGGTAATCATTCTGTTTTTGCATCAGCAATAATTAACGTATTGAAAGAAAATGAGGGTATCTTAGAAGGTACAGAATTATTTACCCAAGTTCGGCAAAAAGTAAAATGGAATGCTCATCAAACCCCGGAATATGCTCCAATTCACCAATCCGGGCATGACGGCGGTGATTTTTTCTTTATTCCACGTAAATAATCGATTATACCGTTCGCTCATAAAATTTTGGTTTTATTTTATTATAATTATTTATTTTTATTGAAGAATATAAAAATTTACTGCCGAAGTTTGACGTGTAAAGGGTATAGTTCAAGTTTTTTAGGTAGTTCAGAAGGCTAGATTTGCATACAAATTTTTGACTATCTGACCCTGCAGAGATTGTGCCTATTAAGCCAATTATAAGTAAAATATTGATTATTAGAAATAATATATTTATTTCTTGCTGATCCAATCTACAAAAGATGCGATCTTATTACATAATAACAAAAAGATGTTAAAGCGATTAGTAATATTCTTTCTAATATTATCAAGCCTCGTAACGCTATCGAACTGTGCTCAGCTTCCGCAGGAGAAAAAATATGTTGGTGTCATTTCTGCTCGTGAAATTGAGAACAACGAATTTAATAAAAACATAAAACGGGAATTAATGCGGTATGAGGATAAAGAACGGCTCGAAAATGCATTGAGTCAGATCCCTCGAGAAAAGAACCTTTCTCTGAAACTTAGGAAAATTGAACCCTGGTTGCAAAGGAATGGAGTCGGGGCGCTTTCACCAGAAAAACAACCGCATATCTGGATTCTACTCAATATGTGGTCTGCTTATGCAAACAAGGAGCTAAGCTACAGTACAAAAACAATTGGTGGCTACGAGAATGCGCTTGGTAATTACGAGAATGCACTAGATGCACTACAAATTATTTCACATTATGAATATCCACTGAAAAAAGCTGCCATCCAAAATAATTTAGCAAAAATACTGGTTGATCTTTCAAGTCAAAGTCGGGTCGATTATGTCGAAAAAGCAATTTCTTATGCACAGCAAGCTTTAAGGGTAAGAACGCGTTCCCAATTTCCTGAAGACTGGGCTCGGACTCATATAATATTGGCAAAAGCTCTCCATGATCGTAGCCTCGGTGATAAAACCAGTAATTTAAGGCATTCAGCTGATTCTTTTGAACAGGCATTGGAAATTCAGACCTTCGAAAGATCACCGGATGAGTATTTGATGGCTGTTTATGAGCTTAGCCAAGTGCTACTTGAGCTCGGGCAATATCAAAAATCATTAACCTATCTTGAGAAGGCGCTTGAGTTAATTGAGATCCAATTGCAACAAAACACTTTTTATGATGAAAAAGAGCGGTTCTTAATAAACCAAGCAGAAAGTTTATTTTTCAGCGCAATCTGGGCTGCGGTGCAGATGAAAAATTATGCGAAAGCTTTGCAGTTGATGGAATGGGGAAAAGGCCGCATTCTCAGGAAAAAAATTCAACTTAATGATCTGGATAAAAATACTCAGCCAAGTATTTTAACAATATTGCACTGGCTGTCCGATCTTCCCTCTGATAGTACAATCGTTGCTCCTATTTTTAGTAACCAAGGCACAATAGTATTCATATTACCAGTTGGGATCAAAAACATCGGCGCCGAGAATATCGTAATAATAGATGGATTTACGCGTAAAGATCTGCATGCTTTAATTCGCGGCGAAAAAGATAATGAGTGGGGAGGTTACATTCTAGCCTATGCGGAATTAAAAGCTAAGATATTGAATTTAAAAAATGATAATCAAGAAAGAAATGCCTGGAGAGAAAAGATTGAAAAAACTTTAAAAGACTTTTCCCAATGGATTGATCCAACTTTTAAACAACTTCAAGAAATGGGAATTCGACGCAATTCCCGATTAATTTTGTTAACAGATTCGGATAGCGGTTTTTTGCCAATTCATTCCGTACAATTCCAAGGTCAACCTCTATTAGCGCATTATTCTATTCATTTTGCCCCCAGTATTTACGGCGTATATTTAGCACATAAGAATTTAAAAAAAATAAAAAATAAAAATATTCTTGCTGTAATTAACCCTGACAACGATCTTGAGTGGACTGAAATCGAAGACAAATTCATTAATTTTGCACCTAAAAAAAGATTGATGAGGGTAGAAGCTAATTTAGAAAATTTTTGGCAGGCAATGAAGAATTTATCACCAGGCTATCTTCATTTTGCTTCACATGGTGTATTTGATTTTAGAGAGCCAATGAAATCAGGCCTAAAATTATCAGATGGACTACTTACGGTTGAGGAGCTCCTCAGCAAACCGGTAAATTATCTGGAAGGGAACCGGCTTGTCGTGCTTTCAGCGTGTGAGACAACTCTCGTGGATATCCATGCGCCGTCAGAGTCTATAGGTATTCCGTTATCATTTTTACAAGCTGGGGCGCCGGGCGTCATTAGCTCGCTTTGGCTGGTAAATGATATCTCTACAGCAGTGCTGATGGCAAAATTCTATCAATTGCATATCGATGAGTCTTTAGAACCTGCAAGGGCTTTAGTAAAAGCTCAGCAGTGGCTGCGTTCCGCGAGCGTTAGAGAAATTAATAAATTATTGAGAGCAAAAAACGTAACTCTAGACCCGGCTCGTTATAAAGAAAATACGATACCGTATCAAGATTGGTATTACTGGGCTGGTTTTGTTTATATCGGGATGTGATTCATTTCAATTATTTGTTCACACCCCGGTTTTTATTCATGGACTACAAAGTTAAGCAAATTCAATACCATTTGTTTGTAATCCAATAAGGTTGATGTTGTTCTCGTTTAGGGAATGATTGGCAGCATATAGGCCCAGTTCGCCAATGTCCATTTCGCCGCGATCCAGCTGATCTATATAGTAATTAGCTTGAGCGGCAGTCGGTTCTGATCCGACGACATTGTTCCATAAAGCATGGACGATATCTTTATGCTTAAATAATCCGGCTGATTTGATAGCAATGGCTGCGAAGTTCTCGGGACTGAGGCCGTTATCAATTTGCTCTAGGCCGGAGCCAATTAATTCTGGGTCTGAGATCGAATCTTTTCCTAAAACAGCTCCGTAAACTTTTGCGACAACGCCAGCGTTACCATACAAATCAAAAGCAAGTTTTTTATCGGCAAACTCGATTCGTTCTATATTGAATAAGGCTTCATGTTCCTCAAAATTAATGGAGTCTTTGTCAGAATAATGTTCTAATGCGAAATGAGTGTTTTTCACGAAAAGAAATTTATAATAAGAACTTGGATCGTTTGTAACAAAAGTATCTATTCCTTCTCTTCCATCATATGTTTTCTGTTTGTGGGAGGAGGAAGGGTCGGGTCTAAAAATATTGTTTTGATCGTTACCGCTAGAGAAATCTTCAATAGTTGCAACTTCAGTTGGTGTTTCATCTTCATCATCCTCATCAGCTCCAATCAGATCTAATAGAGTATGGTGCTGAAACTTATAGTCATTCAGGAATGTTGGACTGCTTCTGGAGGTTGGCTTTAATAAGCTACTTAAATCCAGATTGGTAAATAAATCATTTTCTAAGAATGTGTTGTAGTCTTCTCCAATACTCACACTTAAATTTTTACTCGAGGAATCTTTGAAGAGATCAGGATTTTTAGAATGTAAATCAATCAGATGAGTATCGGTTAAGCTTCGGTAAGTGCCTATTGGTACCGTAGATGGCTTGTTTTCCGGCAAGATAGTCTTAAACGTTATATCAGAGATCCTGACATTCGAATTAGTTAAATTCACATTGCTGTAAACATGCTTAAATGTACGAGAAAAAAAGCTCATGATTATATTTTCTCCATTTTGATAAGAATAAAGACTCTAAGGGAGCTCTGAAAAAGATAGCGAGCGACGATGTGGCAAGGCGAATTCAGGTCAGAAAGCGCGGTTTGCAAGGAGTAAATGAGCATTTTGAGCCTGATATCAACGCGACATGATCGAGCGAAGTGGTTTTTCAAAGTATCTGGATTAATAATACCGGATAAATTGCTACAGTTCATTATTTGAGAAATCTCTCTTTGGAGAATGGGATTTATTTGGCTGCGATAGGTAGTGTAATAATTTTTTTATAACATAACACTCGCATTAGCCCTTTTCGTGTATTATTTCTTTGAATACATTGCGAGTGGCGGTTTAAAGTCGAAACCGAAATATTTGGGATCTTCACCAATTACAGCCGCTGAGAAAATATAGAAAACATAATCATAAGTTTCTTTTGGCAGATTATTTTGTTGAATAAATTTCCAAAAATTCCTTTCGCGCGGATTGGATTCCATCTTCTTGATCATTTCTCGCACGCGTGTATGCCCAAAGTTATAGCTGGCAGTCACCAGCATACCTGAGGCTTGTGCTTCAGTGCTGTATATGTGCTTTAAATGTTTTGTACCTGCATGTGTGGCGCGTTCGAAAATGAATCGTTCGTCCAAGTGATCGTATTGTCTGACATCAGCAAGTGGTCCGAGATTAAGTCCGTAATCTTGCGCAGTTGTGGCCAATAGCTGCCAGGCACCTTTGGCGATGCCAAAGCGGGTTTCAGGGCCAATGGCGTTTGTATCATAATTGCTTTCCTGAAGAGGCAGGTACAAGAAATATAATGGTAATCCCTCTTTTTCCAATGCATCAATAATGACGTGCGTATAATAGTTATTTTCGAGATGATTGATCGCACGTTGTAATCGAGAGGAGTTTCTCCAATATTCAATGTAAAGTTTGACTTCTGCAATAAAACTTCGAGGGAGTTCCAATTCGCTTTCACCAAATCCCCTGGCGACTCTGGCTATTAGTTCTTCTTCATACTGAGTATCAGTGGGAAAGCGGATCCTAAACGACTTGGCTTCGTCAACGTATTGTTGGTATTTATTTTTCATGTCAGCGAGCCTTTGTCTTTCTTGAGCCACCCGCTTTCTTTCGGCAGTCATTTTCTGATGTTCCATTCGGATTTTTTCTTGATTGGCATTCAGTCTTTCTTTGATGATCATTTCAAGCGTTAATCCCAGAATTTCTTCATTTTCTTCCAGTTTAATTTCAGCTTGCGCTAAACTGATCTCTAGTGCTTTGATGTCATAAAACATGTCAATTGCCATAGTGCTGGCTTTTGAAAGTGCAATATATTGGTACCCGACCAGACTGATCGAGAACAGCAGAAGAAAAGTAAGTCCCCAGATTGTTTTTTTGTAGCTTTTGCCCCTTTTCGTTCGATCTTCATGAATGATGCTCCGAACCATACGCGTATATTCTCCCGCATTGCTGTCTTCTTCATGTGCTAATAAGCGAGCCTTAAGCTCGTCCTTGGAGAATGATCTTGATAACGAACTAAATTGAGAAATGGATTGCAGTGGTGGAGTGGGGTGATCGGGTGAACGTTCGTTGTGCTCTGGAGTAGATGGAGTTGTTTCAATTCTTAGTAGAATCTGAGAATTACCTAAAGTTACTATTGCGGGTAGCTCAAGTAAGCAACGTTGCTCAATTAAATTCTGATTAACATATGTACCATTAGAACTTTGCAGATCTTCAATCCACCAGTTGCCATTTTCCCATCTCACTTCTAAATGATTGCGGCTGACGGATGGAATAGTTATGACAAAATCATTATCGGGTGAGCGCCCAACGGTGAAGTAGCCGGAGAAAGTTGCTTGTTTTTGTAAGATATGATTATGGTCAAACCAACTGACTTGTACCTTAGGAAATTGTACATTACCAGAATCTAATGGCATTGTTATCTTTTATTGTAATAAATAATTTTCTCATCGCAAGCCTCTCATATTTCCACTTGCCATTTATCTAGCTTTAATGGTAATTTGACCTAATGGAATGGACACCCACTACCCCGAAGAAGTGGA
>JACKLU010000005.1 GCA_024235735.1 Burkholderiales bacterium | reverse complement strand
TAACAACGATCGTAAAAATAAGATTCTTAATGAAATTATTGATTTACTGGGAAACTTTTATCCTTTAGGCTTTTCGAACCCGCGCGTGACTGAAGAAGAATGGACGACAACACTTACATTGAAGCTAACCAATATTGCATTAGAGATTGAAATCGACTGGAGAGACTTTGATATCTTTGTACTCGTCGTTAGATTAGAAAACGGAGACCTGCCTTCTGGGTACTACGTTTCCAAAGGACGCCCATGTCGATATCATCTCCAGAAAGTCATTAGTGATCGAAATTGGGCTGTTGATCGGGAAACTTTGGTTGCTATCTCACCTGAAAAAAGAGGACGAAAACAAAATAACAAACGTTCTGAGGAAGTGATGCTTGCTCAGTTTCATGCATACAAGAAAGTTTTGGATGGTTGTATAGAAAAACTGGTAAATGAGGAGGATGCAATTTTTACAGGGCGGACTCAGCTTGGAAGCGCCATTGATGGGTAATCATCGCGGTGGTATTTGCCGCGTTAAACACAACGAGCCATATGCTGAATCATTACGTCGCCCATCAGCGGCGCCGCTTTTTGACGTTGGCTGGGTGATTTTGTTATGCGATAAACATCAATGACTTCCACGCAGTAAACCGGCAACACTTAAGTCTTCGTCAATTTCCGGCCAATGAACACCTTCCCCGTCGCCCAATAACTCATAATTCTCCAGCTGACTTTTCGTGGCATTCGCTAAGCGTGGAAACCACACTATCGGGATAATCACCTTTCTTCCATCGACCAAAAACACGACCATGTCGTTATCTGTAAACTCAACATTTTCTGCCAAAGCATGTGTTTCAACTGCCAATGTGCTCATTCCAAGCCTCCATAAATATTTGCTGATTTTCGTCGACGTGTTTCTGTATAGTCCGTAACTCATGTGAGGCAAAGTGCCTTGAGCCCGCCAACGCAACAGGATTTAACCAAAATTTGGCAAGAAATCTTTCATGCTGCACGTGTATGTGCGGCGGTTCTCCTCTTTCGTTGCTGTAAAAGAAAAAACGATAAGGACCTATCCTGAGTATTGTTGGCATTTGTCGCTACCTATTAATCCCTTTTCTCGCATAACGTTCGAGTCAAGCCGACCCGCTATAGCGGAGAAATTTCTCCCGATTTTTCGACTCATTCTTCATAATCTCCTCAATCCTACAGGGATTTATTTGTGACTTTATCATAAGGAGAATTAGATGGAATATGAATTTCCCCAACCTTTTGCTCAGCAGCATGACGAGCAAGGTTAAGCTGCATGCGATATTGAAAGCCCTAACCCTGTCTTGCTCCAAAGGCACAACAATTTTTGAAGGTGCCGCTGCTCCCCAGTCTACTGGCGTTGGTCAAATTCTGGGGGGTGGTAATCAAGTCTACATTCCCCGCGTAGATCCCAAGTGGATTCAATAAGAGAGATAGATATGAAGACATTGATTCAACTGCTCATGACTTGCGAAACTTTGTTACGCTCTGTTGGGGAGGTTTTTTGGGCGAAAAAAATACAAGCTGTTTTGAAAAGGGGCGGAAACCATTTAGAATTTTATTTGCTCGAAGAGATTTTATCTTGGTATGGAGGCATGGGATCATTTACTGATCTCATGATCTCTGAATATAACGATCATTTAGTAGAAGGAAAAAATGAAGAAAAGCTAAATGATGATCTGAACCGATTGAGAAACGAGATTTATCAGGAGGCGGTGCGTCTAAAGCGGAACTAAAGTTTTGACGTCGCAAATAGAACAAGTATCTGGCCACTCTTTCCTGGGCATTGATGTTGTCGTTATCCAATTTTAGTATCGCCAGTATTGATACTGTACTGCTCCAGCCTGGAAACGCCATTGATAGGGTGAATCATCGCGGCGGTATTTGCCGCGTTAAACGCAACGAGCCATACGCTGAATCATACCGTCGCCCATCAGCGGCGCCGCTTTTTGGCGTCGGCTGGGTGGGTTTGCTATGCGATAAACATCAATGACTTCCACGTAGCAAACCGGCAACACTCAAGTCTTCGTCAATTTCCGGCCAATGAACACCTTCTCCGTCGCCCAATAACTCATAATTCTCCAGCTGACTTTTCGTGGCATTCTCTAAGCGTGGAAACCACCCTATCGGGATAATCACCTTTCTTCCATCGACCAAAAACACGACCATGTCATTATCTGTAAACTCAACACTTTCTGCCAAATCCAGGCCTCCATAAATATTTGCTGATTTTCAATATCGCGTGAATCAAATCGTTGTTGTATCTCAAGACCTCCCAAGTGATGCACTGCGTAGTCAATCGATTTACTCGACTAATAGCCGATTGGACTTGCGTTCGGCAAAATTGACCGTAAAAAACCAGTAATCTCGGGAAATACAGGCACGCCGATATTCTGTCGTCATTTTGCTTGTTTTCCTGTTTTTAAACTATCTCTTGATTGATGCGCCTCCTTATGGTCGGCACATCCTACCGAGCTATGTCTTTGTCTTCTGCTGAGTAACTAATGAATATTGTCGTCATAGTGAGATGGTTGAGAAGGCATAACGGCCGAGCTTAGTGGCGCGCGCCTTTGGCGCGTCCGCTAGAGCGCCTTGTTCGGCTCTTCGCATCTATTTGCTTCTTGCCCGATAGCTGCTGGCAACCATCTTCTACCAAACGAATAAAATCTCTGGCGTCAGAAAAGTAGTTTTTAAACGCAAACCTAACCTCTTCCGAAGTGTCAGCTTTTACCAGCACAACATCAGTGCCAGGTAGTTCTTTTTCTAATTCAAAGAGTGCTGCCAGTGCTTCCGTAGCACTCCGATAAGTTCGAACTTCAAGTTCACTTGACTCATGAAAAATAAGGATAGAGTTGCGATTTTCACTGACCTCAGCATTCGCTGTATTGAGCCCCCTAAGCACATTTAAAAGACCCAGTTCATCATCAAACGCCAGAAATTCTTGAACTACTTCGATGTCGGATTTTTCGGGGAAAGGCCCTTTTTCATTCTCATATGCTCTCGCTAATATTTCCGATGCAAGTGCCATTGCATGATTATAACGGTCGTCGCCTTTTTCAAACTTCGGCTGATTTTCAGTGATAAACCCAATCACTTCTACGGCTGTAGCCCAAGCGTGCTGAACTGTGGTGCGATACTGGATTTCAACAAGAAGACCTTTTAGATTCTTTCCTGTCTCGGAGTTGACGTCATATGAATAGACGTCGTGTATTCCTCGGTATCCTGTACTTTTTGGTTTTTCTATGTAGTTGTATTTGTTTGATTCATTCTTTCTTTTGTGATGAAACCGCGCTTTATGGAAGGTAGTGCGAAACTTATTTAAAGAAGCAATATCTTGAAAAATCAATCTGCACCCAGCTACATCATCCATTCTCGCAAGCTGCATTTCGGGGAAACGCATCAATTTGTCGAAGATTGTTGATCTCCGCTTGTGGCGCTGAGCAACCGTGATTTTGGAATCGCGGGTACGGTTTCGTAATATCGCTTGGAAAGTATTCAAGACAGATCGATGAGCTGCCCGCCACTCTTCAATGACCAGATAGTCCTCAATTTCTGCGGTCTTATCACGTACCGCGTTTCCCGCGCGATTAACACGAGACTTTGAGCCGCCTGGGAAATTCTTGTTTTCAGACTGGTTCAATGTGCCCTCTCATATTCTACCGAACGTTCGAGCTAAGCTGGCGCCAACGGCGTGGCACGCCGTTGGCGCCAGCTTGAGCGAGGGGTTGATTTTAGACACCTGTGACTACTTTCATCAACTTGGAGGCGGACTGCGTAAGAAGCTGCGCAGATGCCAATAGCCTCGGGCGCATTTCCTTCATTTCTGGAAACCGCTTGTCAAAGACCAATCGCCGGCGTACAGCATCCTGCTGTGCAGCGTAGAGGTCGGCGTGAACATTGACAACCCAAGACCGGTACTTGGAAAACTCAAGACCAAATGCGTTGGATTCAGACTGGATTTCCGGAAAGTACAGAGTGGAGAGTACCTCGATTTTCCAGATCGGAGAGAAATCGGACGGCATTGGTTCATTGAAGAATCGAGCGTCCATCTCTTTATCGAGCCTGTGCATCGCCTCATGCATTGCTGTCAATAGCTCTTCAAGCTTTATTCGCCTGAGTGTTCTCCATTCTCGTTCGGCCCAGTCGCTCTTGGCAATGGCCGACTTGACAGATTCAGAGGCCTCTGTGGACGCTCGGACTTGACGCAGCAGTTCGTCAAAGTCTGCCTTTGTGGCAAAGGCCTCTGCGCGCCTTCGCAGGTAAGTTGTGACGAAGGCTGAAACTACACCGGAGACAGCAACCAGTGCCACAAGAACAGCGTACGTCCACCAGTTCTGAGCGAGGCCGTCCCACAAGACTTCGTTGGCAATTTCGCGGATCAGTGACTCGCTCATACGGTTGATGTCAGGTGTCTAACGAATAGCGTTTATCCGCCGCCTTCCCAAAATTTGCCATACCCCCAGTTCTTTCGGCGGCGGATAAACCTTGTTGAACTAAACCAGCAGGGAACGGCACTTATGGAGATTGTAAGGCTGCGGAAGTAAAAGTCAATTGACAATTGCAGCGAGCGGATATCGTGTGAGTTAAAAAATAGTGTTTCAACGGAGTTAGGCAGGTATATTCATTCCTCGTTTTTTGTCCGAACCGGCCCATTGCGGAGTCATTCAGCCAGTATAGGCGAATGACTCCCTGACGAGTCCAGATACTTGTCCGCCAATAAATGGGGTGCAAGTGAGGAGTAGCCTGTTTCATGAGGGGGAAAGGTGTCATCAGCCCTATAGATCAACAATATTAACATCCACAAACCTGCCGCTACTTCTTCTCCCTGGCGCGCGCCAGCGCCAGTGCGAGCGCGCTGACCGGTTCGGTTTTACGCGCGGTCGTTTGTTTATCCGGTGAGCGCCGTTTGCGCGCATCGTGGGAGCGGGATGGGCGGGTGTCGGCGTTGGGGGATGGGGAAGAGGTCGCCGCTTTTTCCTCCAACCGCATGGTCAGGCTGATGCGTTGCCGGGCGGCGTCGACTTCCAGTACTTTGACTTTGACGATCTGGCCGGGTTTGACAATTTTGTGCGGATCCTTGACGAAGGTGTTGGCCAGGGCGGATACATGCACCAGACCATCCTGATGCACGCCGATGTCGACAAAGGCGCCGAAGGCCGCCACGTTGGTGACCACGCCTTCCAGGATCATGCCGGGTTGCAGGTCGGCCAGCGTTTCGACGCCTTCGCGGAAGGTTGCCGTTTTGAATTCCGGGCGCGGATCGCGGCCGGGTTTTTCCAGCTCGGTGAGAATATCCTTAACGGTCGGCAGGCCGAAGGTGTCGTCGATAAACGTTTCCGGAGAGAGCTCTTTCAATACTTCCGGGTGGCCCATGACCTGTTCGATTCCTTTATTCAGGCGCGCCAGGATACGTTCGACCACCGGATAGGCTTCCGGATGAACGGCGGAACGATCCAGCGGGTTGTCGCCGTCATTGATGCGCAAAAACCCGGCAGCCTGCTCGTAAGTTTTTTCGCCGATGCGTGGTACTTTGAGTATGGTTTGACGATTCATGAACGGGCCGTGGCTGTCGCGGTATTCCACCATATTCTGCGCCAATACGCGGTTCAGGCCGGAAACCTGCGCCAGCAAGGGTGCCGATGCGGTGTTGACGTCCACGCCGACCGCATTCACGCAGTCTTCGACGGTGGCGTCGAGCGAGCGCGCCAGGATACGTTGATTGACATCGTGCTGATACTGACCAACACCGATTGATTTGGGCTCAATCTTGACCAGCTCGGCCAATGGGTCCTGCAAGCGCCTGGCGATGGAGACCGCGCCGCGCAGACTGACATCCAGATCGGGAAACTCGGCTGCGGCAAAGGCTGAAGCGGAATAGACCGAAGCACCCGCTTCGCTGACGACGATTTTGGCGACCTTCAGTCCGGACTTCTGTTCCGCGGCGAGCCTGACGACCTCGGCAGCCAGTTTATCCGTTTCACGGCTGGCGGTGCCATTGCCAATCGAAATCAGTTCGACGCCATGCTTCAGCACCAATTGCGTGAGAATTGCCAGCGATCCCTGCCAGTCATTGCGCGGCTGGTGGGGATAGATCGTGGCTGTTTCCAGCAGTTTGCCGGTGGCATCCACCACCGCCACTTTGCAACCGGTGCGGTAGCCGGGGTCGAGGCCGAGCACGGCCTTGGGGCCTGCCGGCGCGGCCAGCAGTAACTCACGCAGATTACGGCTGAATATCCTGATGGCTTCCGCTTCGGCCGCTTCGCGCAACTGCATCAGCAGTTCGGTGCTGAGATGCAGGTGCGCCTTGATACGCCAAGTCCATTGACAGACATCCGCCAGCCATTGATCCGCGCCGCGTCCCCGGTTTTCGATGCCGAAATGGGCGGCAATCATGGCAACGCAGGGGTGCGGCACGATCGCTTCCGACGCTTCATCCAGACCGAGTTCGATTCTAAGCACGCCCAGGGCGCGGCCACGGAACAACGCCAGCGCGCGGTGAGAGGGAATGGTGCGGACCGGCTCCGCATAGGCGTAGTAATCACGAAATTTTTCTTCTTCCGCCAGTTCCTTGCCCGCGACCACCGTTGAAGTCAGGATGCCTTCATGCCAGAGTTTATTGCGCAAGGCGGCGAGCAAACCGGCCGTTTCCGCGAAACGCTCGGCCAGAATGTCGCGCGCGCCTTCGAGTGCGGTTTTGACATCGGGCACATTGATCGCCTCCACACCTTCGGCAGCAGGCTGCACTTTGATATATTTCGCAGCTTCCTGTTCGGGAACCAGGGTGGGGTTGCTCAGCAACGCATCAGCCAGCGGCTCCAGTCCGGCTTCCCGGGCGATCTGCGCGCGCGTGCGGCGTTTGGGCTTGTAGGGCAGGTAAATATCTTCCAGCAGCTGTTTTGTCGCGGCCTGTTCGATTGCGCCGCGCAGCTCATCGGTCAGTTTGCCCTGCTCTTCTATCGAAGTCAGGATCGTCATGCGGCGTTCTTCCAGTTCGCGCAGATATTGCAGGCGCTCTTCTATGCTGCGCAGATGCGTGTCGTCCAGATTGCGGGTGACTTCCTTGCGATAACGCGCAATGAAAGGTACTGTCGCGCCGCTGTCGAGCAGATTGACTGCCGCCACCACCTGTTGCGGCGTGACGGTAAGCTCGGTGGCGATTAGCTGCACAATTTTCTGCTGTGCGGCATCTGAAATCGTTTGTGTCGATGAAGAAGTCATAGGTTTAATTGCGCCGGAGCGTTACCAAGATAGTGCGGTACTGTTCTGTGATTATGGCTGTTTTCTTGAAATTGAAAATCCGGGTTATTGGTATCAGCTGCGCTTTATACCATTTAAGGCCATGCTTTTCCACATATGATGCATGATCAGCCGAAAGCAGCCGGTTTCTCCGTCTTTTTGCCGAAAAGTTTTTTTAAACTGGAGACATCGCCTACAATAGAGCCTTTTTTATAGCCTTTTGCTTTCAGCATTTCGTATTGTATGAATTTATCGCTCATTGCGTTAACACCATTTCTGGGCGCTGCGTTTGTCGCGGCCATTTCGCGCAGGGGGCGTCTGCACGCCGCCTGGGGAGCGGGCCTGGTCACCCTGATTGCATTGGCCTTCCTGTTTCCGTTCATTGCCGGGGTTTTTTCAGGTCAGGTTGTGGTGCAAAGCGTCAGCTGGATTCCGCAGCTGGAATCAGGTTTAGGGTTGGATTTTGCTTTCCGTCTGGATGGGCTGGGGCTTTTGTTCGTGCTCCTGATTCTGTGCATCGGCCTGCTGATCATTCTTTACGCACGTTATTATCTTTCCGAACGCGATGACATGGGGCGTTTCTACGCGTACCTGCTGATGTTTATGGGTTCCATGCTGGGCATTGCCACGTCGGAAAATATCATACAACTGCTGATTTTCTGGGAATTGACGAGCCTGTCGTCTTTTCTGCTGATCAGTTACTGGCAGACGCGCCATGAATCGCGCATGGGCGCGCGCATGGCGCTGGCTGTCACCGGCGGCGGCGGACTGGCGTTACTGGGTGGATTTATCCTGCTCGGCGAAATTGTCGGCAGTTACAATCTGACCGATATTTTGGCATCCGGCGATCTGATCCGCGCGCACGACTTGTATCTGCCCATGCTGATTCTGGTGCTGCTGGGCGCGTTTACCAAGTCGGCGCAGTTTCCTTTTCATTTCTGGTTGCCCAATGCCATGGCCGCGCCGACCCCGGTTTCCGCCTATCTGCATTCGGCCACCATGGTCAAGGCCGGTGTATTTCTGCTGGCGCGGTTGTTTCCGGCGCTATCAGGCACATCGGCTTGGTTCTGGCTGGTCTGCATTACCGGACTGGCGACGCTGGTTATCGCCGCCTACATCGCGATGTTCAAGCACGATCTGAAAGGATTGCTCGCTTACTCAACCATCAGTCATCTGGGCCTGATTACGCTGCTGTTTGGCATCGGCACGCCAATGGCCGCACTTGCCGGTACTTTCCATATTATCAATCACGCGATTTTCAAAGCTTCCTTGTTTATGGCGGCCGGTATTATTCATCATGAAACGGGCACGCGCGATATGCGCATACTCAGTGGTCTGTGGAAATACATGCCGCACACCGGCCTGCTCGCGATGGTTGCCGCCGCGTCGATGGCGGGCGTGCCCTTGTTCAACGGCTTTCTGTCAAAGGAAATGTTTTTCGCCGAAACCTTATCGGTCGCAGACCAATCCTGGGGATGGGTACTGCCGGCGGCGGCGACACTGGCCGGCATATTCGCTGTGGCCTACTCTTTGCGTTTTATTCACAACGTTTTTTTTGGCGAAATATCCCCGGACTTACCCAAACAGCCGCATGAACCGCCACGCTGGATGAAAGTACCAATCGAAATCCTGGTTACGCTGTGCCTGCTGGTTGGCATTTTTCCGGCGTTCACTGTTGAACCCATTCTCGCCGTTGCCGCTTCGAGTGTCCTGCAAGGCCCTGTACCGGATCATGATCTGGCAATCTGGCATGGCTTTAATACCGCCTTGTACATGAGCATCACCGCGTTAGTCGGTGGCGTGATTTTCTACCTGATTCGCAGACCGTTATTCGCGCTGCAGGAACGGCTGGACAAATGGTTGAGTTTTAAAGCCCTGTATGAATTGCTCCTGGCAAAGCTGTTTTATCTGGCCAATGCCGCCGTACGTTTCCTGGACAAACAATCCCTGCAACGCATGGTGCTGATATTCATGCTGTTTATCCTGGCGCTCGGCTTATCCGGCCTGTCGGGTATGGATGCCAGTTACAGCCTGACCGGCGGACGCGCGACGCTGCCCATGGATGGCATCAGCTTGCTGGTTGCCCTGGTTATCATGATTGCGGCTGTGGCAACCGCCGTCATGCACCGGCAACGGCTTGTCTCGCTCATTTTATTGGGCACTGTGGGACTCGGCGTATCGTTGGTTTTCGTGAAATTCTCGGCACCCGATCTCGCGTTGACGCAGCTCTCCGTCGAAGTGGTCACCATCGTGCTGATGCTGCTGGCTTTATATTTCCTGCCGCAGGAATCCCCGAACGAATCGGGCGGGTGGTTGCGCAGCCGGGATGCAATCATTGCCTCGGCAGCCGGTGGCGGCGTGGCGCTTCTGGTCTGGGCGGTTTTAACACGGCCTTATGAAACCATTGCTGACTATTTTCTGGAAAACAGCCTTCCAGCGGGCGGCGGCACCAATGTCGTGAATGTGATTCTGGTCGATTTCAGAGGCTATGATACGCTGGGTGAAATTACCGTACTGGGACTGGCCGGTCTCGGCATCTACGCCATGCTGGAGCAGCTGAAACTGGCCGGATCAAGTCATGACGGCCAGGGACGCGCCTGGGATACGGACATGCATCCTGTCATTATGGCTTCTTTTGCACGCCTGCTACTGCCGCTGGCGCTGCTGGTATCGCTGTTCATACTGCTGCGCGGTCATAATTTACCCGGCGGTGGCTTTATCGCCGGTCTGATCACCGCCGTCGCGCTGGTCATGCAATACCTTGCCAACGGCGTGGTCTGGACGCAGGAGCGCATACCCTTCAATCTGCAGGCTCTTATCGGTTACGGCCTGCTGATTGCCACCGTCACCGGACTGGCGAGCTGGTTGTTTGGCCATCCTTTCCTGACGTCGACATTCAGTCACATCCATTGGCCGGTTATCGGCGAATTTGAACTGGCTTCGGCGATGGCCTTCGATCTGGGCGTTTACCTGGTTGTGGTTGGCGCTACATTGCTCATTTTGGTTTATCTGGGGCTGGTGCATCACCAGAGTCACCAGATGAAAGTCAGAAAGCGGATACGCTGATGGAACTGTTGATCTCTTTAATTATAGGCGTGCTGACGGCAAGCGGCGTTTACCTGTCGCTGCGCGGACGCACATTTCCCGTTGTACTCGGTTTGACCTTTTTATCGTATGCCGTGAATTTGTTTCTTCTGGTCATGGGGCGGCTGACCATCGGCAACCCGCCGATTATCGCCGCTGACATAACCCGGTATGCCGATCCCTTGCCGCAGGCGCTGGTATTGACGGCCATCGTCATCAGTTTCGGTATGACAGCTTTTGTCATTGTGTTGGCGCTGAAAGCGTTTTCCGAAATGGGCAACGATCAGGTGGACGGCAAGCACAAACCATGATGAATCATATCACTATCTTTCCGGTCCTATTGCCGCTGGTGGCGGGCATTTTGCTGCTGTTACTGCCCGATCGCCTGCTAGCATTGAAACGCAGTGTCAGCCTGATTTCTGTTTTGCTGCAATTCATTGTTGCAGGGTTACTGCTGAACACGGTCAACAGCGGTGAAATACTGGTCTACGCCCTGGGCAACTGGTTGCCGCCTTTTGGCATTGTGCTGGTCGCCGACCAGCTGGCGGCAGGGATGCTGGCGATCACGGCGCTGGTCGCTATCTGCGCGCTGTTCTATGCTGCACGTGGCACGGACAACAGCGGCGCGCACTTCCATACCTTGTTTCAGTTGCAGCTATTCGGCCTGAATGGCGCTTTTCTCACCGGCGATCTGTTTAATCTGTTTGTATTTTTTGAAATCCTGCTGCTGGCGTCTTATAGTCTGCTGCTGCACGGCGGCGGCCGTTTGAAGACTAAAGCCGGCCTGCACTTTGTCATCATCAATCTGGTCGGCTCAACCTTGTTTCTGTTTGCAGTGGGTACGCTGTATGGTCTGCTGGGTACGCTGAACATGGCCGATCTGGCGGTAAAAGTGGCTGCCGCGCCTGCGAATGACGCCGTGCTGATTCATATCGCCGGTTTGCTGCTGTTTGCCGTGTTTGCCCTGAAAGCCGCGCTCGTGCCGCTTTATTTGTGGCTGCCGGCGGCTTACGCGCATACCACCGCACCGGTCGCCGCATTGTTTGCGATCATGACCAAAGTCGGCGCATACAGCATTTTGCGTGTTTATACCCTGATTTTTGGCGCTCAGGCAGGCACTGCGGCTAATCTGATCGAAGCCTGGCTGTTGCCGATGGCCATGCTGACGCTCATCGTCGGCGTTCTCGGCGTTCTCGCCAGCACCCGTTTGCGCCAGCAAGTGGCTTATCTGGTTATCGTTTCCATCGGCACGCTGCTGACCGCGATCGGCATGAATTCAGCCGCGGGAATCACCGCCGCGTTGTATTATCTGCCGCACTCAACTTTTGCAGCGGCGGCTTTTTTCCTGCTGTCCGACAGCATTGCGCAACGGCGCGATGTGATGGACGACCAGTTTGAGCCCGGCCCGATTATCCAGCAGCAAAGATTATTAGGCATTCTGTTTTTTATCACTGCAATTCTGATCGCCGGTTTACCGCCTTTATCGGGCTTCATCGGCAAATTTCTGATCCTGAACGCGGCCTTGCCACATGCGGCTTTTTTCTGGATCACCGGTGTCATCCTGATCACCAGCCTGTTCACGTTAATTGCGCTCGCGCGCGGCGGCAGCATGCTGTTTTATCGCGCGCAGGCGCCGCATATCTGTAACATCGCGCCCGACGCCGAACCGCGCAGCACGATGTCGCTGACCGTTGAACTGACACCGGTCGCCTGCCTGTTGCTATGCTGCATCGGTCTGGTTGTTTTCGCCGGCACAGTTACCGGATACACCGCAGCCACTGCGAATCAGTTGCTGCAACCTGAAGTGTATATCGAATCAGTATTGCGCATGGAGGTCATCCAACCATGACACGACTGTTACCGCACCCCTTGCTAACACCCGCGCTGACGGGCATATGGTTGCTGCTGAACAACAGCATCGAACCGGGTCACATTCTACTTGGCTTGCTGCTCGGCTGGATCATTCCCGTCCTGACGATCCGTTTCTGGCCGGATAAGGTAGCCATCCGCAAACCGGTTGTTCTGCTGCGTTTTGGCTTTATCTTTCTGTATGACATTGTCGTAGCGAACTTCACCGTTGCGCGCCTGATTCTCGGCAACCCGGACAAACTGAAGCCCGCATTTGTCAAGCTGCCGTTGGATTTAACGTCCGATATCGCGATCAGCCTGCTGGCCAGCAGTCTGACCTTGACGCCCGGCACGCTGTCGGCGCGGCTTTCGGAAGATCGCAGTTATCTGCTGGTACATGCCCTGAATGAAACCGATCCCGATATGCTTATCGCAACCATCAAGCAGCGCTACGAAAGACCATTGAAGGAGATTTTTGAATCATGTTAGCAGTTATCATTCAAATCGCATTCGCGCTGGTCACCATCGCAGTGATCCTGAGTTTTTTCCGCCTGCTGCGCGGCCCGGATATGCCGGACCGGATTCTGGCGCTGGATACGCTGTATATCAACACCATCGCTTTGCTGGTTTTACTGGGCATCTATCTGGGCAGTGCGCTTTTTTTCGAGGCGGCGCTGCTGATCGCGCTGATGGGTTTTATCGGTACGGTGGCATTATGCAAGTACCTGTTGCGCGGCGATATTATTGAATAAGCCATGTTGGAATACTTCTTATCCTTTTTAATTCTGACTGGCGCGCTGCTCACTTTCATCGGCTCGCTCGGACTCGTCCGGCTCAAGGATTTATACACGCGACTGCATGGCCCCACCAAAGCCACGACGCTGGGTGTCGGCAGCCTGCTGATTGCATCGTCGATCTATTTCAGCACATACACGGAAAGTGTCAGCCTGCACGAAGTGCTGATTACGCTGTTTCTGTTCATCACCGCGCCGGTAAGCGCGCATTTGCTGGCCAAGGCGGCGCTGCATTTAAACCTGCATTCCATCGCGAAAACACCGGAAAACGATACTGAAGCGGAAAGCAGCGCGACGGATAATGCAGATTTGTCAGGTAATGCGGAAAATACCGAATCCGCGGGATCAGGAGCAACACAGGACAATCCGCAAGAAACGTCAGATCAAATCCGGCAATAACACGCGACATTCAAGATCAAGCTTTATATTGGCTATGTAACAATTAAGTGTTGAATTTTCCAGCACTTTGAAGATAAATGGCTTTTTAATAATCACAAAACAATGTAACTGGTTGATTATAAATAATTCATGTGATTTGGTAAGTCATTTTCAACAACTATTTGTGACATAGCCTTTATATTCATCGGGCTTATACACATGAATGCGGCTGATCAGGCCGTCCGGCTCGAAGTAAATGCGCTCCCGGCCATGTCTTCTGACCGGTTCGTTCGCGGCCGCATCGGTACCTGTCATCAGAAAATCGAATTCGACGCCGTTATCGTCCAGCGCACGGTACTCGGTGACTTCCCAGTGCGCATCCGGATAACGCGCGAAAAAACTGGCCATCATTTCGCGAATGGCAACGCTGCCTTTGTATTCTCCGAAATAATCCGAATGATAGATTGCGCTGCCCAGAAACATGACTTCCAGTTCCCTCAGATCATGTTTATTGGAAAGCGCGACATAATTTTTTGCCCATTCAATATAGGATATGTTATGCATCAATCGTTCCTGTCATCATCAAATAACACGTATATCTAAAAATAAATCTGTGCCTTTTTCATCATCCACCGCGTGCGGCGAAGTTCCGTCATGTTTTCGATTCTTCGCGCAGAAAAACCCATTCATCCGCACTACCGGACGTCGGATCGAAATGATAGCCGGCCACATCGAAATCCTTGATCGCTTCCGGATCGGACAGTTTATGCTGAATGATATAGCGACTCATCAAACCGCGGGCTTTTTTGGCGAAGAAGCTGATAATTTTATACATGCCGTTTTTCTGATCCTTGAAAACCGGTGTAATGATTTTTCCCGCGATTTTCGCCGGACGAACGGATTTGAAGTATTCATTCGAAGCCAGATTGATCAGCGTATCGGTTTTCTGCCGTTTCAATTCATGGTTGATCGCGTCGGTAATCCGGTCTCCCCAGAAATCGTACAGATTCTCACCACGGATATTCGCCAGCTGCGTTCCCATTTCCAGACGGTAGGGTTGCATCAGATCAAGCGGCCGCAGCATGCCGTAAAGACCGGAAAGAATGCGCAAATGATCCTGCGCAAACGCGACATCCTCTTCCACCAGTGTTTCCGCGTCCAGCCCCGTATACACATCGCCCTTGAATGCATACAGCGCCTGTTTGGCATTGGCGGGGGTGAAGGGCCTTGTCCATGTGCGGTAGCGGTCGGCATTCAAAGCCGCCAGTTTCGGACTGATCGACATCAGCGCACCGAGTTGGTCCGGCGACAGTGCTCTGAGCTGATCGATCAATACCGCCGATTCATCGAGGAAATCGGGCAAGGAATATTTACCGGTTCCCGCAGGCGCTTCGAAATCCAGCGTCTTGGCCGGAGAAATCACAATTATCATGCAGTATTATCCTGAAAATTTCCGATCGAATAGCATTTCTCGTCCTAAGTATACTAAAATCCGGTCTAGGAGGCTGTCCGAGAATAGCGATCGTAACGAGGGCGAGACTGATTGAGCGGGATTTCTCGATCATTTGAGGCGAATAGTCGTTCTATTCAACGAAAAGGATCGGAAAATCCAGCCAGTCAGAATCGTCCGCAGTAGATCAGTCTATTCTCGGACAGCCTCCCTGTCAGCCTACTGAACCCGTAACGGTCTCCGGCGGCGCGGGCAAAACGCGCGCTGCGCATAACACAAAAAATTTTTACCCTCATCCCATGTCGAAACGCGTCCGGCAGATACTTCTCGGCATCTTTACAGGCCTGCTTGGCTGCCTTATCTATCTGACGCCGCAAGGCTGGCAGCTTGAGGAAAAATACGGTCTCTACTGGCTGTTTCAGTTTCGCGGCGCGACGCCCCCGCCCGATGAAGTCATGGTTATCGCGATCGACCGGCCGTCCGCAAGCCAGCTGGAGTTGCCGGTTTCACCGAATTTCTGGCCGTGGCCCAGGAACATTCACGCAAGCCTGATCAATCACCTGGCTAGCGCCGGCGCTCAGGTTATTGTACTGGATCTGATCTTTCATACGCCTGGCGCAAATCCCGATCACGACCGGCAACTGGCCGAAGCCATCAAAAATGCAGGCAATGTCGTCATTGTTGAGCGATTGCACAGTGAATCCTTCGATTTAGCCGATGAACAGACCGACACATCACCATTCAGGCTGTTCAAGGAAAAAAGCATACCGCTGTTGCCCGAGTTCGCCGATGCGGTCTTCGCACATGCGCCATTCCCGCTGCCGGACAAACCGCGCATCAACGCCTACTGGACGTTCAAACCGGGCATGGGCGATGCGCCGACGATACCCGTAATCGTTTTTCAGACTTACACATTGCCGATTTATGATGATCTGGTGGCGCTGCTGCGCACAATTCAGGCGCCGGGCGCTGACCAGTTACCGCAGCACCACCATCAGATCAACAACATGGAAACCGTTATTTTTTCTCTGCGGCAACTGTTTAATGATCATCCGGACATCAGTCAGGACATTATTTCAGAACTGCATGCCAGTCGCCTGGGGGAGCGGAAAAAACAACTGATCGCATCGCTGGTGAATGTATACGCCAGTGACGGCGCGCATTACCTGAATTTTTACGGCCCGCCGCGCAGTATCCGCACTGTTCCGTATTATCAGATCATCCAATCCGCCGAAGGTGACGAAGTAGCACTGGATGCGCTGCGCGCAAACATCGCAGGAAAAGTCGTTTTCGTCGGCCTGTCCGCAACCACGCAGTCGGAAAACGAGTTGATTCGGGATGCCTACCACACCGTTTTTACCGATTCGGAAGGTTTAAAAATCAGCGGCGTGGAAATTGCCGCCACGGCCTTTGCCAACCTGCTTGAAAACAAGCCCGTAAAACCTTTCCCTTATGGCGGCAGCCTGGGATTACTGTTCAGTATGGGATTGATGCTGGGCATTAGCCTTCCCGCACTGACCAATCGCGCTCTGATCGCCATCAGCACAATCCTTGCCGGAGCCTATGCGCTGTTTGCCGGACTAACCTTCCAGCAAACTGGCGTCTGGCTGCCGCTGATTACGCCGCTTCTCATCGTTATTCCTGGCGCAGCCGCAGGCGCTATCCTCCTCAAATACCTCGCCGCCCGGCAGGAGCGCGATCAAATTCTGGCGTTGTTCGGCCAATTCACGCCCCAACGGATCATTGGCGATATCACCCGGCAGATGGATTCCTCACTGCATAAAGACCAACTTGTTTACGCAGCCTGCCTGTTTACCGATGTAGAAGGTTACACCACGCTTGCCGAGGAAATGAATTTACGGCGTCTGAAAGCGCTGCTGGATGATTATTTTGCTATCCTGTCCCGTTCCGTCCAGGAAAACAGCGGTGTTGTTTCCGAAAAAACCGGCGATGCCATGCTGGCGATCTGGGAAGCCGCAAAAACCCCAACCACCAGCAAGACCTTGCGTGAACAAGCCTGCGCCGCAGGATTGGCCATTCTGGATAATGTCCGTCAGTTCAATGCCGAAGGCAATCACCCCGCAATGCCGACACGCATCGGCATTCATTTTGGCGAACTGCTGATCAGCAAATTCGGTTCCGGCGCACGCGAAGATTATATTTATCGCACCGTTGGCGACCTCGTCAACACGACCAGCCGCATCGAAGCGATCAACAAGCGTCTGGGTACGAGACTGCTGGTCGCTCATGAAGTACTGGACGGAATCAATCGCTTTCTGACACGCCCGCTGGGCGATTTTCAATTCGCCGGCAAATCCTTGCCGGTTCAGCTGCACGAACTGATCGCACACAAACAGGCTGCCAGCAACGAACAGGTTCTGTTGTGCGAAATGTTCGCCGCTGCGTTGAATGCTTACACACACCAGCACATTGACGCGATCGAAAAATGGCAGACCATCCTCACGTTTTTCCCGAACGACGGCCCCGCGCAATTCTATCTCGCCATCTGCCGGCACTCCCCGCCTGAAACATGGCATCCGGTTATCCGGTTGACGGAAAAAACGTAAGGGCGTCTCTAAAAATTCAAAGTTTTAATCAGAGAATGAGCAAAACGAGGCGCGAGCAAAAAATATTGACGCGGCATATAATTGATATGTAAGGGAATATTTTTTCGAGCAACAAAGTGTTGTGACAAAATCTGGATTTTTAGAGATGCCCGTAAGCCTTGCGCCCATTCGAAGTGTGATATTTCTCACAGACATAATCCTTGTATCGACTTAAGCTTTCAGAAGCGCGCAAGCTTCCTTCCGCCCTGATCCTTTATGTTTAACCATCTTATTTATCAGGATTATTATTGTGAGAACGCTACAAAAACTTCCTCCTTGGCTCTTAACTTAATTACCTTAAAGTTTTTATGTTAGACTTTAACTTAACAGGCTTTTTAACCGGAACCCGGATTTGACGCGATGACAATTCCAAGAATGCCACTCACGCAAGCAGGTATCAGCTGGGTTTACTTTCTGGCAAGCATCGCCTTTTTCATCGCACCCTTTGTTCTGATGCGCAATGCGCTGGCCGCCGATGCCTGCGTTGTACGCGCCGCGCAGGTGGTATCCGTTCAGGGAGTTGTCGAAGTACGCCGCCATCAGTCGACAACCTGGGAACCTGCCGCGCTTGAGACGCAGCTCTGCGCCGGGGACTCACTGCGGGTGCGCACACACAGCCGCGCCGCCATCCGCCTCAATAACGACAGTGTCATGCGGCTCGATCAACGCACCACAATCACTATTCCTAGAAGCGAGGAAAACAAAATCACCGCATTGATCGAACTGATCAAGGGTGCGATACATATTATCACGCGCACGCCGCTGCCGTTCAAAGTCAGAACGCCTTTTCTAAACGCGGGTGTAGAAGGCACAGAATTTTCTATTGAAGTGGAAGACGATCACGCGCGGATCGTCATTTTCGAAGGCCGCGTATCCGCCAGTAACGCGCACGGCGCCATGATGCTGATCGGCCATGAAGCGGCAATCGCGTATCAGGATCAGCCGCCGCTGAAAGACATTATCGCCAGACCCCTGGACGCCGTACAGTGGGCACTCTATTATCCGGCGATTATCGGCCACTCCCGGAATCAAGGTGCTGTCGAAACCAGCAGCCGGTTAAAACAAGCGGAGTATTTGCTGTCCGTCGGTCAGGCGGATGAAGCCCGCGCCGTCATTAAACGCGTGCTGGCCGATGATCCGGATAACAGCGAAGCCCTGGCACTGAAGTCCATCATCGCTATTGTTCAGAACGATAAGGAGCGCGCGCTTGAACTGGCGCAGCAGGCTTTTCAACATGACAATTTGTCCGCGCCCGCCCGGCTTGCGCTTTCCTACGCGCAGCAGGCCGCTTTCGACATTGACGCAGCGCTGGCCAGCGTGAAACAGGCAGTCAATCTCGATCCGCTGAATGCATTGATCTGGGCAAGGCTGTCCGAGTTGCAGATGTCCGTCGGCGAACTCGATCAGGCGCTGGAATCGGCGCAGGAGGCGGTCAATCTGAATCCGCTCATCGCCAAAACGCAAACCGTTCTTGGATTTGCTTACTTGCTGAAAATCAATACCCAAACAGCGCAATCGATTTTTCATGAAGCCATATTGCTGGATCAGGCTGACCCCATGCCACGGCTTGGCCTGGGGCTTGCGCTCATCCGCGAAGGGCAACTGGAAACCGGTCGCATCGAGCTCGAGATTGCCGCCAGTCTTGATCCGGGTAATTCACTGATCCGTAGCTATCTGGGCAAGGCATATTTCGAGGAGAAACGGTATTCACTCGCCGAAACGCAATTCGAACTGGCCAAAACATTGGATCCACGCGACCCGACACCCTGGTTCTACGATGCCATACAGAAACAAACGCAGAATCGGCCGGTAGAAGCGTTGCAGGATATTCAGAAATCGATTGAACTGAACGACAATCGCGCCGTCTACCGCTCCAAGTTGTTACTGGATCAGGATCAGGCCGGACGCGGATCGAGTCTGGCGCGCATTTACGACAACCTCGGCTTTGACAAACGCGCCATCATGGAAACCGCCAAATCGTTGAGCCATGATCCGTTCAATCATTCCGCGCATCGGTTTCTGGCGGATACATACGCCAGAGTTCCACGGCACGAAGCCGCCCGTGTCAGCGAATTGCTGCAAGCTCAATTGATGCAGCCGATTAATGTCAATCCGGTTCAGCCCCGTCTGGCTGTCGCGGATTTGAATATCATCACCAGCACGGGCCCTTCCGGAGCCGGTTTCAATGAATTTGCACCACTGATGGAACGCAACCGCTCACAATTTGTGGCCTCCGGCTTTGGCGGCAATAACAGCACATTCGGTAACGAGATTGTTTTCTCAAAACTCTATGAGCGTACATCGGTCAGCTTGGGGCAGTTTCATTACCAGACCGATGGTTTCCGAACCAACAATGACCAGAACCACGATATTCTCAATGCGTTTATACAGCATGCCGTCACGCCAAAACTTAATATTCAGGCGGAAATACGAACACGTAGAACTATTCATGGTGATTTAATACAAGATTTTGACTTGGGCTTAGATAAACCTTTATCAAGTCAAAATCGTTCTCGAGAAAAAATAGGTGATGATACCGCACGAATTGGTGCACTATATAAAATAACATCTAATCAAAATCTTATTTTTTCAGGATTTTATTCAGAGAGAACGACCAATGAAATCAATTTTCTAGATATCAGGAACGTTGAAAGAATAACTAAAGACGCAGGTTTCCAAAGTGAAGTACAGTATCAGCTACTAGGCAAGTGGCTTAATTTGATTGCTGGTTCAGGTATTTATCTTATCGATAATAATATTAATGAAAATAACAAACGCGATGAAAACAGTAGAAACAACGCTAATGGCTATATCTATACAAATTTAATTTTCAATCCCAACCTTAACGCTACTCTTGGCTTCAGTTATAACTCATTCAGCAACAGGGGACACACTATTGATCGATTTAATCCGAAACTAGGCCTTCAATGGAACATTTTGAACAATTTTCGTGTACGTTTTGCCTGGATTGAAAACACAAAAGCTCCTCTTGTTGTTAGCCAAACCATTGAACCGACTCAAGTTGCTGGATTTAATCAAATCTTTGATGATACTAACGGTACTCAATCACGTCGTATTGGTCTCGGATTAGACGCGCATTATCAAAACAAATTATTTAGTGGCTTTGAAGTATCCAGCCGGAATTTGATAGTACCCACTTTTTCTGGTAACGATATTTTTTTCCAAAATCAAAAAGAAAAGCTTTATCGCGCTTATCTATATGGATTGTTACATGAAAACTGGGTTGCAAAAAGCGAAGTACAGTTTGAAGAATTTTCTAGAGCTGAATCAACCCTTACATCTGAGCCACATCAGATTAATACATTGAGCTTTCCAACCAGCATCAGTTATTTTAATAATCTAGGGATATTTTCTAATATTACCGGAACATTTGTCCATCAGGAAGTAGATCGAAGAGGAACACTTTACGAAGGTATCGAGAATTTCTTCCTTGTTGATGCTTCATTTGGTTATCGATTTCCCAATAGGACAGGTATATTTAGCATTGAAGCCCGAAACATTTTCGATCAAGATTTCCTTTATCGCAATACAAACTTCATAACTGCAGAACCTATTAACTCGCGAGTTGTTCCGACAAGAACAATATTTGCACGATTTACATTAAATTTTTAAAAGGAGAAAGAAATGCCTACAGTCAGTAGACTAATTCTTGTTAAGATGATTTTTATCGTATTGATTTTATCAAGTTGTGCGCAACACACTAAACTATCTGGAAGCGATAATGAATTGCCTGCAAGTCTTGTTGGAAAAATTCAGGAAATAGTTGGAAGAGATTTTGATTTTGGTCGCCTAGTTATTATGGATGCTATAACAGGAGAATCAGTTTTCTTGAAACGTCCAGAGAGATTGGAGAATGGATTACCTCAGTATACAACAGTCCCTTTTTATGGTTCTTTGAATATCAAAGAAGTTAAGAAAATTTCCTCTTATTCAGTATTTGGTACAGAAATTATCGAAACAAATGCCCCGCCACAATGTAGCAACATCCAACATCCTTGTAATATTGTAACAATCGATAATGAAACAATGCTCATCTGTAGAAGAATAGCTAACGGAGAGACTCGAGAAAAATTTGTTACGTCTAGTGATAATGAAAGCGTACAAAAAATTACGAAGAAAATAATAAATCTATCAACAGAATTAATTGAGGAATTAAAAATCCTAGGAAGAGGAAAAATTAATGAGATCGGCTTCTTGATTGTACAAGATCTTAAAACTGGAAATCTTAAGCTGCTACAGAATGCAAGCTATAAAAGGTTTGATTTTGAAAGCACGCGTGATTGTATAAATAAAATAACCGGTATTAGCAGCACTTCTTCAATTACATTTAAAGGTTCTTGCTGTAGCGCAAAATCCAGCGGTGGTGACAACACTGTTACCTGCAACAGGAAATGCTAATCTTCTAAATTAGAAGCTATCTTGGGCAACGGAGTTGCTCAAGATAGCTTAACAGAATCAGGAAATTCGGTTACATTGTTGCCAAACCCAAATAACTTAAATCCAGCGTTCCGACCAGCCCATTACCAGACCATAGTTCATTAATTACATTGACTGCTTCATCTCTCACTAATTCGACCAATTGTTCATCTGTCCAGCTCACAGTAGGTTTATCGCTTAGTGCCTCTATGAGCAACATTTGAAACTCTTCTGAGTTGCCATCATCTGGAAATGCTTTAATTTGGTTCAACTCTGCTTCATCAAGTGCTCCAAAAATACTAATTAATGAGCCATAGAACAAAGATTCCAGATTCTCACTCGTTGCTGCCACATCGGTCAGATGTCCAACACCTAGTTCATCTGCATCAAAAATACCATCATTAAGTTGGATATGAGGAAAAACAGATTCAAAAGAAAGGTCATATATTTGAGTGGTATTTACCAATGGCCTAACCGCCTCCCTCAGTGAGGTGTTTGAAAGAATACCAACATTAAGATTAAAATCGACTAACGTTTCCAATTCACCCAAATCAAAATTAATCAACATACTAGTATAGTCAAGTTTCTCAGGCTCTAAATCAGCTGATATGAAATAATCGCTAATCACCTTAGTTGAGTGCTGTGTAATCTCACTCAACATGGCATTGGTAACACCATTCTCAAAGGCGGCAAAGTAAATTACTTCCGGTTTATCCAAATTGGCACTGATAAAATCAATAGCCTGCTGTACGGTCACACCAAATTTAGCCAAATGTGCTTCTGCTGATATAAATTGCTTTCTCGACATTACCCCATTCCTTACTCTAATTAAAAACCGATTCTAAGCAACCGCCAACCCCAAAAAACTCTGATCCAGCACGCCGACAATGGTGCTATCGTCGACAAGTTCCGTGATCAATATGGCTGCTTCTCTGACGACCAGTCCGGCCAGTTCATCATCCGGCCTTGGCGCCGTTAGCGGAATATCGCTTAATGCTTCGAATACAAACGCCTGAAAATCATCGGAACCGCGCCTTTCCGCGACAGGGAAAAAAACAATCTGGTTTAATTCGCTTTGATCGAATCTCAGGAACATGTTGATGAGTGAACCATAGAATAGTGACTCGATACTTTCGTTAGTGGCCGGCACATTATTCAGCGTGGTTACGCCCAATTCTTCCGCATCGTAAATGCCGTCGTCATCCTGAAACGGAAATTGCGGGCCGAATACAGCATCATATTGTGAAGGATCGTTGAGTGCTTGCTGAACAAATCCCCGCAGCGATTCATTCGACAGAATGCCTGTTCGCGTGTTAAGTGTGACGAGTGAACTTAAGGCGTCTGGATCTGAGTTAATCAGAATATGCGTTTCATCCAGTTTGCCGGTGTCGAGGTTGAAGGATGCAAAATAATTACTGATTACCGCGGTTGAGAATTGCGTTATTTCGCTGAGCATTGCGGTGGTTACCGCGAATTCCTCGGCTGTGTCGAATATTATTTCAGGCTGGTCGACGTTGGCAATGATAAAGTCATAGGCTTGTTCAACGGTTACGCCAAATTTGGCCAGGTGCGTTGCTGCTGACATGCTGTGTTCCTCCGATCGCGTTTATAGGAAGTGTTGCAGAGCTTGATACAGCGCGTAGTAGCCGTGCAAAGGCCTCAGAGCAAAGTCAGCCGCCATCATTCATTTGCTTTCTCCAGCGCATAAGCCAATGAATGTTTGAATTTTTGCTGTCAATCCTCCGCCCGCGCCAGACTGAAATTATAAACCAGGAAATACCCGCCGCGTTCAATCAGCGTAATGTTAAGACTTACTGGTCCCGTGGAATAATCCGCGACCCCCGAATAGTTGATGCGTTTATCGCCAAACAGGGAAAAAACGCTTGCAGTACGTGAAAAGTTGAGCTCGTTGATTGAATAAAACCAGCCAAATTCGCGATAACGATCCAGTAATTGTTTTAACTGTTCATCGGTAATGGTTTCTCTGGCCTCGGGAGCCAAATGCCTTATTAACGGTTCTTCCTGCCAGGTGGAAATTTCCGCCAGAATCTGCGCCACCGCCGGCTCAGCTGTTTTGCTGTAGAAACGCTGCTCGCTGTTGGTGTGCATATACAGCATGATAAAAACAATTACCAATGCCGCGGTGATAATACGTAGTGTTTGGGTTTGCATCACTCAGAATCAAATAAATTATCAACAAGTCAGGAATGGCTTTCTTCCCACAATTCGCCCGGCAGACCATTTCCGGGCAGGGGTATATCGAAATGCCGAAACGCGATGACCGTTGCCATGCGTCCGCGTGGGGTGCGTTTCAGATAGCCCTGCTGAATAAGGTACGGTTCCAGCACGTCTTCGATAGTATCGCGCTCCTCGCCGATCGCCGCCGCCAGATTGTCCACGCCGACCGGACCGCCGCCAAATTTTTCCATTACGGCCAGTAGTAATTTGCGATCCATAATGTCCAGCCCGACCGCATCGACATCGAGCATGCTGAGCGCCGCATCGGCAATCTGCCGATTGACCTGCCCATCCGCGCGGACTTCGGCATAGTCGCGCACACGGCGCAACAAGCGATTGGCAATACGTGGTGTACCGCGCGATCGCCGTGCTATTTCAAACGCACCTTCCGGCGTCATTTGCACATTCAGCAATCCTGCTGAGCGCATGACTATCCGGCTAAGTTCATCGGCACTGTAAAACTCCAGCCGTGAAACGATGCCAAAACGATCCCGCAGGGGATTGGTCAACATGCCGGCGCGCGTGGTGGCGCCAACCAGTGTAAATGGCGGCAGATCCAGTTTTACCGAACGCGCGGCGGGGCCTTCGCCAATCATGATATCCAGTTGATAGTCTTCAAGGGCGGGATAGAGTATTTCTTCAACCACGGGAGACAAGCGGTGTATCTCGTCGACAAAGAGTACATCATGCGGTTCCAGATTGGTCAGTAACGCCGCCAGATCGCCGGGCCGTTCAAGAACTGGCCCGGAAGTATGGCGCAGGCTGACACCCATTTCTCTGGCAATGATATGCGCCAGTGTTGTTTTTCCCAGACCGGGAGGACCAAACAGCAGCACATGATCAAGCGCTTCCTTACGGCGGCGGGCTGCTTCGATGAAAATCTGCAATTGTCCCCTGATTTTTTCCTGACCAACATATTCATCAAGCTGTTTGGGACGCAGCGCGCGCTCCAGCAATTCTTCCTGAGAAGAGGCGGCGGAAGCGGTAATCAAACGGTCTGTTTCTATCATTGTCGATGCTATTTATCCCTGGACAACCGCTGCAGGGCCTGTCGTATGCCTTCCGTAACTGTTGTCTCCGCCGGAATCTGCTGCACAGCCCAGTCAGCCTCGCGTTCATTATAGCCCAAAGATAGTAACGCATTAAAAATGTCGTTTGTCTGATGCAATAGCTCTGGCGCTTGAATTGTATCGAATTTCTCTATCTTGAGCTTGTCGCGTAATTCAAGCAAAAGTCGCTCAGCTGTTTTTTTACCAATACCTGGAATTTTGACCAGCCTTGAGCTGTCATGCGCACTGACCGCCTGATGCAACTCTGCAATATTCATACCGGATAATAATGCCAGCGCCGTTCTTGAACCAACGCCGGTTATTTTGATGAGCTGACGGAATGTCCGGCGTTCCGGTTCGGTGGCAAAACCAAACAGAAGATGCGCATCCTCACGTATCAGCAGGTGTGTGTGCAACGTTGTCTGTTCACCCACGGCGGGCAGGACAAAGAGGGTGCTCATGGGTACGTCGATTTCATAAGCGATACCGTTGACATCCAGCAATACCTGCGGCGGCTGCTTTTCGAGAAGGATGCCGCTCAGTCGCCCAATCATACCAGTCGCCCTCTTTTCATGCGCATGTTCATCCTGCCGATTTCGACCAGTCCCGATCCGCTGTGCGCGTGACATATCGCGCAGGCCAACGCATCCGCAGCGTCCGCGCCAGGTTTGCTCGCCAGGTTTAATAGCCGTATCACCATGGCCTGCACCTGGCTTTTATGTGCATGCCCATTACCGACCACGGCTTGCTTGATTTGTAACGCAGTATATTCAGCCACTTCAAGATCATCGAGCACTGCGGCGCAAATGGCAGCACCTCTTGCTTGACCCAGCAAAAGCGTCGATTTAGGATTGACATTGAAAAAAACCTGCTCAATAGCGACCTGATCAGGACGATAGCGCAGAATGATTTCGCGCAGGCTATCCATGATCAATTTCAGACGACAAGGTAGGGAACCTTCGGTTGTTCTGACACAACCACTGCCGACATAAGTCAACTGATGGACATGGTGGTCAATGACGCCAAATCCGGTAACGCGCAAACCAGGATCTATGCCGAGTATCCGGATACGCTCACCTGTCCGTTTATAAAATTATTCTTCAAGTACTGCGGTGGTATACACGGCCTGCACATCATCGAGACTCTCCAGCGCATCCAGCAGCTTTTGCATTTTAGCCGCATCATCTCCAGACATCAGCGCTTCATTCATCGGCTTCATGGTTACTTCAGCTATCTCTGCAATGAATCCCGCTTTTTCCAAAACATCTTTTGCGGCAATAAATTCATACGGCGCGGTAATGACTTCTATGCTGCCATCTTCATGGGTTATGACATCCTCGGCGCCCGCTTCCAGAGCGGCATCCATGAGTTTCTCCTCGCTGGTGCCCGGCGCGAACAGAAATTGCCCGCAATGTTTGAACAAAAAAGCGACTGATCCGTCGGTTCCCAGATTGCCGCCATATTTGGTAAAGGCATGCCGTACATCGGATACAGTCCGCACGCGGTTGTCCGTCATGCAATCGACCATAACCGCCGCACCCGAAACACCATAGCCTTCATAACGAATTTCTTCATAATTCACGCCTTCGAGATCGCCGCTGCCGCGCTTGATGGCGCGCTCAACATTGTCTTTCGGCATGTTATGGCTAAACGCCTTGTCCATTGCCAACCGTAGGCGAGGATTACTGTCTGGATCGGCGCCACCCAGGCGAGCTGCAACGGTAATTTCCTTGATGAGTCGGGTAAAAATCTTGCCGCGCTTGGCGTCTTGCGCGGCTTTTTTATGCTTGATATTAGCCCATTTACTATGACCAGCCATGGATATCTTTCTCTTTGATGTGGAAGAGCTTATCTTACCATTGCATCAGTTCGGGATAAAGTATTCGTCCAATGCTGCAAGTGTTGTTTGCCAAACAGAGCGAAAATAAAAAATCGCTGTTAGCTTCATCATTCCACGGTTACTGCTTTGGCGAGATTGCGCGGTTTATCCACATCGGTGCCTTTTACCAGCGCCACATGATAGGCCAGTAGTTGCAGTGGAATCGTATGCAGAATCGGGCTCAGAATGCCTGCATGTTCCGCGAGCCTTATAACATGAATCTGATCGCTTTCTTCAATCTGCGTATCGGCATCCGCGAACACATATAACTCGCCGCCGCGCGCATGCACTTCCTGTAAATTTGATTTCAGTTTACTCAGCAGTTGATCATTCGGTGCGATGGCGACCACGGGCATTTCTCTGTCTACCAGCGCCAGCGGCCCGTGCTTCAGTTCACCCGATGCGTAAGCTTCGGCATGAATATATGAAATTTCCTTAAGTTTCAATGCGCCTTCCATGGCTATCGGGTAATGCACACCGCGTCCGAGAAATAGCGCATGCCGCTTTTCCGAGAATCGTTGCGACCATTCCTGCACTTCCGGTTCTATCTGTAAGGTTGATTGCAACGCTGCGGGCAAATGACGCAACGCCGCAATCACAGATGTTTCCTTCTCAGGAGGCAATTTATTTCGCATTTTCGCCAGCACAGTGGTCAGCAAAAGTAGTGACGCCAGTTGCGTGGTAAAAGCCTTTGTTGAAGCAACGCCGATTTCAGGGCCGGCACGGGTCAGAAAACGCAGATCGGTTTGCCTGATCAGTGCGCTTTCAGCCACATTACAGATCGCCAGGCTATGCAGGTGGCCGAGCGTTTTTGCGTAACTCATGGCTGCCAGCGTGTCCGCTGTTTCGCCGGATTGCGAGATGCCGACCACGAGCGTATGCGCATCGGCTATAGGATCACGGTAACGATATTCACTGGCTATTTCAACGGTGCAGGGTAAGCCTGCTATGGTTTCGAGCCAGTAACGGGCCACCAGTCCGGCATGATAACTGGTGCCACAAGCCAATATCAACAAGCCCTTCGTTTGCGAAAAAATCTTTTCAGCAGCGCTGCCAAATAAGCCGGGTGAAATGGCTTGCGCATTAAGTACCATTTCCAGCGTATTGGCTACTGCGCCTGGCTGTTCAAAAATTTCCTTTTGCATGAAGTGTTCATAAGGCCCCAAATCAATCGCATCGCAGGTCAAATCACTTTGATGTACAGGGCGGCTAATCTCTGGACCGACAATTCCATTTTTGCAGTCATAAACAGCGTAACGATCTCTGTAGAGTTCAGCGATATCGCCATCTTCCAGATACACCATGTTGCGCGTCGTTTTTAATAAGGCTGAAGCATCGGAAGCGGCATAATTGCCATTTTCTCCCAATCCAAGCAGCAGCGGTGCGCCGTTACGGGCGACGACAATTCGTTCAGGGTGGATTTCTTCGATAACCGCAATTGCATAGGCGCCTTGCAATTCCGAGATTGACAGCCCCACCGCCTTCAGCAAGCTGTCCGATTTTCTCAAATGAAACGCGATTAAATGTGCAATAACTTCGGTATCGGTATCTGAATCGAACTGAAAACCTTCAGCCTGCAGGCGCTTACGCATGATTTCATGATTCTCGATAATACCGTTATGAACAACAGCAATTTTTGATTCCCTACTGGAAAGATGCGGGTGTGCATTACGTTCTGATGGCTCACCATGGGTAGCCCAGCGCGTATGTGCGATACCTGCAAACCCATTAGCTTTCTGTTCGGCAACTTTCTTTTCCAGTTCTGCGACTCGACCGGCCGTGCGGAGTCTGTGCAGACCGTTATTGGTTATCACCAGACCAGCGGAATCATAGCCGCGATATTCCAGACTGAACAATCCTTCCAGCAGCACCGGAACTATATTTTTCTCAGCAATTGCACCCACAATACCGCACATTTCAAACTCCTTTTATTCCACTATGACCTGAATTCTGATTTGTCGAGACCTTTGCACGGTTACTACGCGGTACGATAATCACGTTAAAAATTTGCGAAAAATGCTCATTTACCCCGTGTAAACTCCGCTTTTTCGCAAATTTTTGCCTTATTCTCGCACCGCTCATGACACCGTGCAAAGGTCTCTTGTCATTTCTGTTTGGACGGACGTTTCCATCCTGTCAATGTCACTTGCTTGACTCTTGATAAAGTCAATTCGTTTTCCGGCGTATCCTTGGTAATTGTCGAGCCTGCGCCTATAGTCGTCCCTCGAGATATTTTTACCGGTGCAACCAGTTGTGTATCTGAACCGATAAATACATTATCTTCAATAATGGTTTGATGTTTATGCGCGCCATCGTAGTTACATGTAATCGTGCCGGCGCCAACGTTGACGTTGCTTCCCATCACCGTATCGCCGATATAACTCAAGTGATTAACCTTGCTGCCCTCAGCTATAACACTTTGCTTGATTTCAACGAAGTTCCCAATGTGCACATTGTCATTGAGATTCGTGTTAGGGCGTATTCTTGAATAAGGGCCGATTCTGCAGTTTGCGCCAATAGCTGAATTTTCTATATGCGAGAAAGGCTGAATGACCGTGCCATCAGCAACCGTGACATTTTTTAACACACAGTTTGCCATTATTTTAACGCTATTGCCCAGTTTTACATGACCTTCGAACAGGCAATTGACGTCTATCTCCACGTCACTGCCGCATTCCAGCTGTCCGCGGATATCTATGCGCGATGGATCGTAGAGTGTCACGCCTTCCTCCAGTAATCTGCTCGCGTTTTCCTTTTGATAAATGCGCTCCAATTCGGCCATTTGGGCTCGGCTATTGACGCCCAGAATTTCCCAGTTGTAGTCCGGCTGCGCCGAAACGATCGGAATATTTTCAGCGACAGCCAATTTAATCAGATCAGTCAAATAATACTCTTTTTGCGCATTATCATTTTTGAGTTTCGGCAACCAGGTATGTAATTTCCGATTGGGAATGTACATTATTCCTGTATTGACTTCGTTCACCAGGCGTTGCGCTTCAGTGGCATCTTTTTCTTCAACAATGCACGTTATCGCACGTGTGTCTCCATTTCTGATAATTCTCCCGTAACCGTATGGATTTTCAAGTGCAGTTGTAAGTATCGCGTACTTGTCGCCAGAACCAGCCTGAACAAGCTTGCTGAGTGTCTCCACGCGCACTAATGGAACATCCCCATACAAAACTAAAGTTGCTCCTTCTTCATCAAGTTCAGGCAAGGCCTGCAATAAAGCATGCCCCGTACCAAGCTGGGGCTTCTGTTCCGCCCAAATGAGATCGTTCGTGCTAAAACGTTCGATGATCTGTTCACCGCCATGTCCGATGACTATGCAAACCCGATAAGGCTGCAACGCTCGCGCAGATTCTATTACATGCGAAAGCATCGGTTTTCCAGCCAATTCATGCAGCACTTTTGGCCGTGAAGATTTCATGCGTTTACCAATACCAGCTGCCAGTATCACTATATGCAATTTTGATCTCATTTGCTTCATTAGGTAGAAAAACTTATATTTTATCGGTTTCCGGAATTACTCTAGAATCGATCAGATAGTTAAAATGAGCGTATTTTGTTATTGAGTATTTATGATAAAAAAAAAGGCGACCCTGATCGTCGCCCTTTTTAATCCACTTAGATAGTGTACTAATGTCTCCGCTTTCTCAATTTTTCTATAGCCGCCAACTGCGATACAGCTTCCATCAGCTCAGCTTGTGCTTTCGCGTAATCCAATTCCGAAGCTTTGTCTTTCATAGCCTCCTCGGCGGCACGCTTTGCTTCGATGGCCTTTGCTTCATCCAGATCATGGCTACGTATCGCAGTGTCTGCAAGTATTGTTACTACGTCGGGCTGTACTTCAAGCATACCGCCTGAAACATAAACCAGCTCTTCTTCTTTTAGTTGTGCTTTTATCCGCACCATACCGGATTTAATTCGGGTAAGTAAAGGAGTATGGCGTGGATAAATGCCTAGTTCGCCGATTTGCGCTGGAGCAACCAAAAATTCAACTGGCCCTGAGTAGATAGACTCTTCGGCGCTGACGATATCGAGGTGGAAAATAGTACCCATTAATTTGTATCCGTTCTATTGAATGTTTTTAGCTTTCTCAACGGCCTCTTCTATGCCACCAACCATATAAAAAGCTTGTTCCGGCAATTCATCGTATTCGCCTGTTACTATGCCTTTGAAACCTTTGATGGTTTCTTTCAATGGCACATATTTGCCGGGCGAGCCTGTGAATACTTCAGCCACGTTGAAGGGCTGTGATAAGAACCGTTGAATTTTACGCGCGCGACTGACAGCCAGTTTATCTTCTGCCGACAATTCGTCCATACCGAGGATCGCAATAATATCCCGCAGCTCCTTGTAACGTTGCAATGTTTGTTGAACTTGTCGTGCCGTATTGTAATGCTCTTCACCCACAACAAGCGGATCGAGTTGTCGTGAAGTGGAATCCAGCGGATCAACCGCCGGGTAAATCCCAAGAGATGCAATGTCACGCGACAATACGACTGTTGCGTCCAAGTGCCCGAATGTCGTCGCTGGCGAAGGATCTGTCAAGTCATCCGCTGGTACATAGACAGCTTGTATTGAAGTAATAGAGCCTGTTTTCGTCGAAGTAATGCGTTCTTGCAGACGTCCCATTTCTTCCGCCAGTGTCGGTTGATATCCCACTGCTGAAGGCATCCGTCCAAGCAATGCTGACACTTCAGTTCCCGCTAAAGTATACCGGTATATGTTATCAACAAAGAACAAAACATCTCTTCCCTCATCCCGGAATGATTCTGCCATTGTTAGTCCTGTCAATGCCACACGGAGTCTGTTTCCTGGTGGTTCATTCATCTGACCATAAACAAGCGCAACCTTATCCAGAACATTGGAATCTTTCATTTCATGATAAAAGTCGTTTCCTTCACGTGTTCTTTCCCCAACACCTGCAAATACTGAATATCCGCTATGCTCAATTGCGATGTTGCGGATAAGCTCCATCATGTTAACTGTTTTACCAACACCCGCGCCGCCGAATAAACCAACTTTACCACCCTTTGCAAATGGGCATATTAAATCAATAACTTTGATTCCGGTTTCCAGTAATTCGGTCGAAGCGGACAGTTCATCGAATGCCGGTGCTTTACGATGAATAGACATAACTTGATCTGATCCAATGCTGCCCTGTTCATCGATCGGTCTGCCTAAAACATCCATAATTCTTCCCAGTGTTTTTGGACCAACAGGTACTTTTATCTCAGCACCTGTATTTTTTACAATCATGCCGCGACGCAATCCATCTGAAGATCCCAGCGCAATTGTACGCACAATTCCATCACCGAGCTGCTGCTGCACTTCCAATGTCAGATCGGATCCTTCCATGATCAGCGCATCATATACTTTTGGTATAGATCCTCGATCAAATTCAACGTCTACAACCGCACCAATACACTGAACAATTTTTCCTTGACTCATTGTTTTATCCCAAATACTTTTAGTTTTAAACTGCTGCCGCGCCACCCACGATCTCGGACAATTCCTTGGTAATTGCTGCTTGACGTGATTTATTATAAATCAACGTCAATTCATCAATAACATTGCCAGCGTTATCTGATGCGGCTTTCATAGCCACCATTCGTGCTGATTGCTCGGATGCCATATTTTCGGTTACTGCCTGATAAATAAGCGCTTCCACATAACGAACCATAACATCATCGATTACAGGCTTAGCTTCCGGTTCATAGATATAATCCCACGTGACTTTAGATGATGATTCCGATCCCAACTGCATTTTATCGTCTGACAGTGGCAGCAGCTTCTCCATTACGGGTTCTTGTTTCATGGTGTTTACAAAGCGATTATATAGAATATAAACCCTATCAAATCGATCCTCTGTATATCCGTCCAGAACCACTTTAACTGCGCCAATGAGTCTTTCCATGTCTGGCGTGTCGCCCAAACCGATCACTTGGGAAATGATGTTAGCCCTGATACGACTCATAAACCCGAGGCCTTTATTCCCAATGCAACAAACCTCAATTTCCTCGCCTTCAGTTTGCCACTTTCTCATCTCACTCAAAGCACGACGAAGCACATTAGTATTCAGCCCGCCACATAAGCCTTTATCCGATGTGACCACTATTATGCCTATGCGCTTTACAGTATCGCGTTCAATCAAGAATGGATGACGATACTCAGTATTAGCTTTGCTCATGTGCGCGGCAACATTCCGGATTTTTTCTCCGTAAGGCCTTGCTTTTTTCATGCGTTCCTGTGCCTTACGCATTTTAGACGCAGCCACCATTTCCATTGCACGCGTAATCTTTTGAGTATTTTTTACACTCTTGATTTTATTACGAATCTCTCTACTACCAGCCATGGCCTAGTATGTTCCGTTCTTTTTGAATTCTTCTATTGCAGCCTTAAGGTTTTTCTCTGTCTCTGCATCCAGATCTTTTGTGCTTTCTATTTTATCCAGGATTGACCCGTGCTGTCCTCGGATATAACTCTTTAAAGCTGCCTCAAAAGCTAGTGCTCTATTTACTTCGACATCGTCATAATAACCATTGTTAATTGCAAAAAGAGTCAGCGCCATCTCGGAAACACTTAATGTTGCGTATTGAGGTTGCTTCATCAGTTCTGTCGCCATTTTTCCGCGATCTAGTTGTTTCCTCGTTGCTTCATCCAGATCTGATGCAAACTGTGCGAATGCTGCTAGTTCGCGGTATTGAGCGAGCGCCAAACGAATACCACCACCCAGTTTCTTAATGACTTTTGTCTGAGCTGCTCCACCAACACGCGAGACTGAAACGCCCGCATTAATTGCCGGACGAATACCTGCGTTAAACAAATCGGTCTCGAGGAAAATCTGTCCGTCTGTAATTGAAATAACATTTGTTGGCACAAATGCCGTCACGTCTCCAGCTTGTGTTTCAATAATTGGAAGTGCAGTAAGCGAACCCGTTTTACCCTTTACAGCGCCATTCGTATTTTTTTCTACATATTCCGCATTAACACGCGCAGCACGTTCCAATAAACGTGAATGCAAATAGAATACGTCTCCGGGATACGCTTCACGCCCCGGCGGTCTTCTTAGGAGAAGCGAGATTTGTCGATACGCCCATGCCTGTTTTGTCAAATCATCGTAAATTATTAATGCATCCTGTCCCTTATCGCGAAAATATTCACCCATCGTGCAACCGGAATAAGGCGCGATAAATTGCATTGCTGCAGACTCAGAGGCTGTCGCCGCAACCACAATGGTATATTCCATTGCGCCAAACTCTTCAAGTTTACGCACAACGTTTGCAATTGACGAAGCTTTTTGACCAATTGCCACATAGATGCATAACATGTTCTGCCCTTTTTGATTGATGATCGCATCAACCGCAACAGCAGTTTTTCCGGTCTGCCGGTCGCCAATAATCAATTCACGTTGCCCCCTTCCCACCGGCACCATTGAATCGACCGACTTTAAACCTGTTTGCACAGGTTGATCTACTGACTTCCGCCAAATAACGCCCGGGGCAATTTTCTCGATGGGTTCAGATTTGTCAGCTGTAATAGGCCCCTTCCCGTCTATTGGTTGACCCAGCGCATTAACAACACGCCCCAGCAATCCGTCTCCTACTGGCACTTCCAGAATTCTTCCGGTGCACTTTACTGTATCACCTTCTGAAATGTGCTCATATGAACCCATGATAACGGCGCCTACCGAATCTCTTTCCAGATTAAGTGCCAGCCCAAATGTATTGCCCGGAAACTCAAGCATCTCGCCTTGCATCACATCAGACAACCCATGTATACGAACAATACCGTCTGTAACAGATACGATAGTTCCCTGCGTACGAACTTCTGCTGTATCAGCAAGTCCTTCTATCCTGTTTTTGATCAGTTCACTGATTTCGGATGGATTTAACTGCATTTCTTTTTAACTCCTAGCTTTTAAGGGCATTTGCCATTGCTTCAAGCTTACCGCGCACAGAAGCATCGAATATTTCATCTCCGATCTCGATTATTACTCCGCCGATTAACCGAGAATCTACTTGAACTTTAGCTTCAACTTTACACTTGAATTTTCGCTCTAATGCGCCAATCATTTTACTTAGCTGACTACTGCTCATTTCGAAGGCAGATACAATACTTGCTTCGCGAACACCATCGTGCTGCGCTTTTAACTGCTCAAACAAATATTGGATTTGTGGCAGCAAGCCGACACGACCATTTTCTGCGAGTATGCTTAGAAACTTACGTCCATCTGCATTGAATTGTTTTTTGCCAATTTCAAGCAACAACTCACATAACTGCTGTGCAGTCACTAACGGATTGTCTATCAGCGCTTTAACATTTTCATTCGCTGCTATATCTGTTGCATCACGCAACATCTCCGACCATTCACCCAATGCATTCTTGGCTATTGCCAGCTTATAAACCGCATCAGCATAAGGTCTCGCTACTGTGACTGCTTCAGCCATTGCTCAGATCTTCCTCAATTGACGCCAAAATATCCGCATGCACTTTTGCATCCACTTCTCTACGAAGTATTTTCTCCGCCCCTGCCACTGCTAATTTAGCAGCGTGCTGCCGCAATGCTTCTTTTGCACTGAAAACTTCATGATGAATATCGGCTTTTGCTCCAGAAATGATGCGATCACCTTCTTCCTTAGCCGCACGCTTTGCTTCTTCTACAATTTCCGAGGCGCGCTTCTCTGCTTGAAGAATCACATCCGATGCCTGCTGCTTAGCTTCCTTTAAAATATCCGTGGCGCGCTGACTTGCCAATTCCAATTCATGCCTACCACGCTCACCTGCCGCCAAACCATCGGCTATCGTTTTTTGACGCTCTTCGATAGCACGCAACAGTGGCGGCCAAACAAACTTAACGGTAAACCAGATAAACGTTGAAAATGCTAATGCCTGAGAAATTAATGTAAAATTTATATTCATAACCAACCCATATTGGTTCTTAGATTTTGTTTTACTGAATCACTGCAAGCAATGGATTTCCAAATGCAAAAAGCATAGCCAAACCAACAGCAATAATGAATGAAGCATCAGTCAAGCCTAACAATAGAAAGACTTTACCTTGCAGGGTAGGGATCATTTCAGGTTGACGGGCAGCACCCTCAAGGAAACGACTACACATCACGCCCACACCAATACACGCTCCAGCCGCGCCCAATCCAATCATCAAACCAATACCGATTCCTGTATATGCTTGAATCAGGGCCAAATATTCTACATTCTCCATGCCTATTTCCTTTAGTTAAGATTAATGACTTGTTGTAACAAAAAAATTAATGTGATTCATGCGCCATTGATATATACACGACAGCCAGCATCATAAATATGAATGCCTGCAAAGTCACGATCAATATATGAAATATTGCCCAACCTGCTCCGAGTATTGCACCAAAAAATGCACCAGCCACGCCTGTTGCAGCCCACATGCCTAATAACAAAAATATAATTTCACCCGCATAAATATTGCCAAACAAACGCAACGAATGAGAAAGCGGTTTTGAAACATATTCAATAAAATTGAACAGCAGATTTAAGATCCACAGCAACGGATTTTTACCAAATGGGGTACAGAACAGCTCATACATCCACCCCCCTAGTCCCTTAACTTTTACGCTAAAGAAAATCATCAGGAACCAAATTGTTAATGCCAGTGCAAAAGTCGTATTAACATCAGTTGTCGGAACTATCTTCCAGTAATGCAAGCCAAAAACATTTTCCGTGACCCAAGCTGTAATATCAATGGGCATAATATCCATGGTGTTCATTAACAATACCCAAACAAATACTGTTAATGCGGTCGGCGCGACAAACACGTGTCGATTTCCATGAAAGGTATTCTTTACTTCGTTATCAATGAACTCAATCATTAATTCGACGAAAGCCTGTCGCCTGCTTGGCACCCCCGGAGTCGCTCTGCGCACAATCAACCACACGCAACCCATTCCGATAATGCCTAGAATTATGGATGTCACCAGCGTATCCAGATGCAATGCCCAGAACGCTCCTTCTTTGACCTGAACGGTCATGTGTGTTAAATGATGATCGATATATTTAGTTGGGGTAAGCTCTGTATCCGCTGCCATCACTGCCTGCTTATTTATGAGATATATTATTTATCTGATTACATTAATTCTTGTTTATTTTTCTGACACAAACAATGCCATACTGTGCATGATGACCGTCAGGATAAACACGCCTATAAATGCGAAAGCATGAACGTCTTCATACACCTTAAATACCATCCAGAGCAAAAGAACAATCAGTGTAATTTTCACTGCTTCGGCTCTCAATGCCGTTCTTATCGTTCCTCCTGCCGTATAACCCTGATGGCGAGAAACAATCACTGCAAACACCGCGGAAGAAAGTACGCTTACCATCCCCCCCAGCAACGCTGACACGGCAACTCCAGAACCACAGCATACTGCCAATCCAGTGGCTATGATTACCGTAGCCAACAACTGCCAGCGCAAAACCGTCTGTAGTGGTTTAACTGTTATCCAAGACAACATTGTCTTTATCCTGGAGCAAAGCGACTTTCTCTACGCCATGAAAAGGCGGAATTCTAAACTGATATCCATAACCAGTCAATGCAAACATTATTAGTCTCTTACTCTCATAGATATTTATTTTGCTTTGATATTAAACCCATACCGAAACACAGCGCGATTTCTTATTCTCTTAAACGAAGCTTCACGTTAATTTGAACTGCAAGGAAGCCAACTGAGAATATAATTGATTTGTAGCCATCAACTCGGCATGTGTGCCAATTGCTTCCAGCCGTCCTTGATTGAATACTGCTATCCGGTCTGCTGTCTGCACTGTAGACAATCGATGCGCGATAACAATCGTGGTTCGATTATTCATTAATTGCTCAAGCGCCTGTTGTATCCAGTATTCACTTTGCGCATCAAGTGCACTGGTCGCTTCGTCCAGTAACAGGATTGGGGCATCTGCCAGTATAGCCCGTGCTATCGCTAATCGCTGCTTCTGTCCGCCTGACAAGCCTTGTCCCATATCGCCCAATTGTGTCTGATAACCCTGCGGCATTTCAACGATAAAATCATGTGCGTAAGCCAGTTTTGCAGCCGCTTCGACTTCACACTGCGTCGCATCGGGACGAGCGTACCGCAGATTTTCATAAATTGACCCATAAAACAGCGCGGGTGTTTGCGATACCAAAGCGAAACACTGACGTAATGCAGAAAGATCGACTTGCCGAATATCAATGCCATCCAGCTTGATGCTTCCCGACTGGCAGTCATAAAAACGTAGCAGTAAATCAAGCAAAGTCGATTTACCCGCACCCGAAGGACCAACCAATGCCATTGTTTCACCTGAATCTATCTGTAACGTAAGCCGATCAATTGCGTACACATCCGGGCGCGATGGATAAGCAAAAGATAAATTATCAATGGCTATAGCGCCCGACACTCTGGGCAGCGCCTGCGCAACCAGAGGAGACTGTATTTCGCTGGGCACTCGCAGAAGTTCCATGGTACGCTCGGCTGCACCCGCAGCACGCTGCAACTCACCGATCACCTCCGAAACCGATGCCACAGCAGACCCCACAATGACACTATAAAATACGAATGCAGCCAATTCACCCCCGCTAATGCGGCCCTCAATCACATCGATGCCACCGACCCAGAGCATCACACCCACGGCGCCCAATACCAGAATGATGACCAGTGTTACGAGAAGTGCGCGTTGAATAGTGCGACGTTTAGCAACCGCAAAAGCATCTTCAACATAGTCATGAAATTTTTGCTGATCTATCGATTGATGATTGTATGCCTGAACTGTCTTAATCTGACTCAATACTTCCCCCACATACGCGCCTACCACAGCCACCTTGTCCTGACTTTCCCTGGACAGCCCGCGCACACGTCGCCCGAAAATCAAAATCGGCGCGACCACCAATGGCACACAAATTAACACAATGACTGTCAGTTTCGCATTGGTAACAAACAACCAGATCATGCCGCCGACCATCATGATTAAATTACGCAGCGCGAACGAGATTGAAGAACCAATAACCGACTGCAGCAACGTCATATCAGCCGTAAGCCGGGACTGAATTTCCGCACCACGGTTTTTCTCAAAAAATCCCGGATGAAGATGAATCAAATGATTAAACACATTGCAACGTATATCCGCGATTACACGCTCACCCAGCCAGGTTACCCAGTAATAACGCGTAAATGTGCCTGCCGCAAGCGCCAGCACCAGACATAAAAAAATCACCACATACTGACTCAGCAGCATTCTGGATTGCGTCGCAAATCCATGGTCTATCAACAGGCGAATGCCTTGCCCGATTGACAAGGTTATGACCGCCGTAAACAACAACGCCATCAGGCTATAGATAATCTGACGCCGATAAGGCAAAACAAAACCCGATAACGCCTTAACAAGCTGCCAGCGCGCTTTTTTATCAGACACTTGATGCTGCATAGATCAATGTTGAATACAAACGGAAACTTCAAAAAGGAAAAGGGAGCCGCGTTCAGCTCCCTTTATTTATACCGCATTGTTAGCGCAATGAAATATACTATTGACCGCAAGTCATTCCTTGCGCTCAGTCACTTCCACCAGATGGTATCCGAACTGTGTTTTTACCGGACCTTGCACTTCATTGACAGGCGCACTGAAAACGACCGTATCAAACTCTTTCACCATTTGTCCTGGACTGAATTCTCCCAGTTCACCACCTTGCTTACCTGATGGACATAAAGAATGCTGTGCGGCAATCTCACCGAAATCCGCACCTTGCGCAATCTCATTTTTCAGTTGATTACATTCTTCCTCGGTTTTAACCAAAATATGGCGCGCACTCGCTCTAGCCATCAAACTCTCCTGATCAAATTGATAAATACTTGTCTACTTGTTGCATTTAACCACAAACCAGCGTGATTAATGAACTTTTCTATTTCACTTGATACCCCGTCCTCTCAGGTCAAAATGAATCGCAAGCACCAGAATTTCCCAACAGTTTCTACTTGTGATTTTTCCCACATCGCGAAATCCGACCAATCTGCATAATCACTTTAGCTTTTGATGTTTTTCAACTTCTTTCTGGAACATTTTTTGATTCAAGGCAGATCAGCAGCATAAACTGAGGTGACAGGCATGACAATAAATATTTCACAATTGACGAAAGAAATTTCCCCTTTCATCAATCCTGACAGGCAATTCTTACTAAATCAGATCAAATTTAACAAAAAAATCAAGGAAGCAAAAGGCGCCTATCTTTACCCAGAAAAAGGCGAACCCATTCTTGACTTTCTTGCACAATACGGCGCAGTACCTTTTGGACACAATCCGGACGATCTAATACAGATCATTAAGGACAAGCTTGATACGCATTCACCTGGATTCATTCAGCCATTTGTAACTGATGCTTCAAGACGTCTGGCGGAGCGCCTGATTAATCTTGCGCCAGGAAAATTTCAGTATGCAGTATTTACAAACAGTGGAACCGAAACAGTGGAGGCAGCCATTAAACTGGCACGCTGCGCCACAAAGCGCCATGTCATTTTAAGTGCAATGAACGGATTCCACGGAAAGACGATGGGTGCTGTTTCAGCAACAGCAAACCCAGTTTACAGCAAGCCTTTTCTGGTTGACACACAACATTTTGATAAGGTGCCCTTCGACGATCTGACTGCTCTCGAGCAACGATTACAACAAAGAGACGTAGCCGCATTCCTCATTGAGCCCATTCAAGGAGAAAGCGGCATGCGTACTCCGGCCAGTGATTATATTTCCAAAGCAACGGTTCTATGTCATCAATATAACACGCTCATTATCGTGGATGAAATTCAGACCGGTCTCGGACGCACTGGAAGCCTGTTTGCAACAGAATATCTAGCTGACTCCGAAAGCATTGATATTTTGCTGTTATCGAAAGCGCTAGGTGGAGGCATGATTCCTATTGGCGCGATGCTTTGCACCAAGAAGTGCTGGCGGGAAGAATTCGGCTTATATCACAGCTCAACCTTTTCCTCGAATGGTGTGATATGTGACGTTGCTCTGGCCTCATTGGATAAGCTTACGAATGATGATGCCATACTCAATAATGTGAAAGTCATGGGAGGATATTTCAAGGAAAGGTTGCAGGAATTAGTGCATCGCTATCCCGACGCCTACTCCAAAGTTGATGGCAAAGGTCTCATGCTGGGTTTGTATATCAATACACAAAGTTGGAACAAAAGTATGTTTACAGCGCATGCCGCTGAGCTGGGATTCGTTCCACCGCTTATCTCCGGATATTTACTGGACAAACATGGCATTCTTACCGCACCTGCTACTAACAAAGCAGATGTTTTGCGTCTAGAACCGGCGCTGACGGTTACGAAAGAACAGATTGACCTTGCAATCAGAGCGCTGGAGGAGGCCGCAAAACTGATCTCTACCAGCAGATTCTGGGAACTGCTTGGCTATGCGGTCAACGAGAAAAAAGTCAGCGATCGTTCCAACGCCTTGGAACAAAGCAAGTTAACGGTTTCATACGGAGAAAAGTTTCTACTCGATCATTCCAAATGTGTCGGCAGCTTTGCTTTCCTGATTCACCCGCTTGATGAGCAGTTATTGTTTGAAAGCCTGCCTGTTTCAATTCAACAGAATGGTAAAAAAGAAAACTGGCTTAACTGGATAAAACCCTGGGCAACCAAGTTTAATACCCCGGCCCGAGTCAAAAGCTTTCCTGTAGCTGGTGACGAAAACGGCAAATGGATCATGGGACATCTAGTTGCATCACCATTAACACCCCACCAGATGTTGCATCTCGGAAAAACAGAGCGAGAAGCACTGGTTGATGAATATATTGAGGTTGCAAAATCCCTCGATGTCGACATTGTAGGTTTAGGTGCTTTCACATCTGTTATTTCCAAAGGTGGCAAGGAAGCAGTTAATAAGGGTGTACACATCACGACAGGTAACAGTCTGACGGCTATCGCCAGCGCCAATGCATTAATCAAGGCGTGTAAGCAGCAGAAAATCAGCATGGCCTGCACTCGAGTTGCTGTCATTGGGGCTGCAGGCTCTATTGGCCGCATTATTTCTCTGCATTTATCCGCCGAAACCAGACATCTCGCCTTGTTTGGCAACCCAAACAATCCATTTGCACAGAAAAAACTGATGACTATTGCAGGAGAGATTTACTGGCATGCATTGCAAGTGCACCAGTCAACCAAACAACATGAGCTCAGAAATTATTTATTCAATCTGCTAGGGCAGAAAAAAATAATAGAACTGTTGAATGATTTCGATCAGAAAAATTATGAAGCATTTGCTTGCAGCATAAACCAGTTATTTAGAGAAAAACTTCATATTGCTCCCCCCATCTCTACCAGTATTGATGTTGAAAAGGAGCTGGGCGGTTGCCAAGTTGTCATTTCAGCCACCAGCGCAGGAAAGTCTTTTATTGATGCTGACTGGCTGTGTTCAGGTGCTGTTGTCTGTGATGTATCCAGACCGCTTGATTTCATGAATATTGTCGCGAACAAGCGGAAGGATGTTTTTGTTTTTGAAGGAGGCATTCTTAGTTATCCGCAATCTTTAAAATTCAGAACCGAAGATGTGCTTGGATTTCCTCCTGGAATTAATCTGGCCTGCCTGGGAGAGACCGTTACATTATGTATGCAGGGTGTCCGACATGATTACAGCATCGGGGATCGTCTTGATTATCAAGAAGCGTGCGAGATCTATGATCTTGCCATCTCAGCTGGTTTTGAGGAGCTCATCTATCGGAGCAAAGACAAAACGTACACTCCAGAACATAATCAAATGATTATGTAGTGATTTCATAAAAAGATTTACCTGATTCCACTCATCTTCATTCTTATGGGATTCAGAACATCGAAAACCTGAGTAGTTAAGGAACTACAATATGTCATTAGAAACAGTACTTGGCAACTTTCAACAGAAGGCCAATAACAATCAGCGTGTCAAATCAATAATTATCAACTGGAAGCCGAGATTTTTTATTGAAGCGCAGGATACCCATCTCTGCTATCAGCTTGATATTCAGGATGGACAGATCGCCACGATAAAACCAGCGGATCCTGATGACAATGATGACTCCATCTTGTTGGTCTGCGGTAAACAACAGGTTCTGGAGAGCATTTTCTCTGGACAGTTAAATCCCCTGAGTGCTTATTCATCAGGTCAACTTGAGGTCTACGGCGAGGAAGCCGACAAGGTCAAGCTTGACGCTGTGAGCCTTATTCTCTGGGGATTCTAATGATTAGAGACAAGAAAGCATTTTTATCTAATTTAACACTTGGTGTTGGAATGGCCCTGGCTGTAAGCTGCTTTGCGGTACTGAGCCAAATGTTCAATCACCAGAGTGGCATTTATACGCCCTATATTATCTTACTGGCTGGTTCAATCGCATACATTGTTGCCAAATCCGTCGGAGAACTTTCTCTAATGTATCCAGGCGCATTCGGTATTTGGACTTATATACGAAATGCCTGGGGCAACTTTATCGGATTGGGAGTAGTGCTTGGTTATGTGATTATGCTGCTTCTGGTTGCGGGTATTGAAGGAAAATTGCTCGGACAGATCTTTTCGGTTCTGTTCAATATCAGCCACCCGGCGCTTATCGTTACTGCGTTATTTCTATTTGTAATGGGAATTAACTGGTATGGCCTGAATTTCTCCAAGCGCGCACAAATAGGAATGGTATTGCTGCTAGTATTCATATCCCTTCTGTTAGCACTGCTGGTATGGATCAAAGTTCCCGAAGAATCGGCAAATAGCGCTATTCCGGCTGAAACAGCTCTCGACAGTCTGCTGGAAATGTTAATTATCGCATTCTTTCTGTTTGTCGGCTTTGAGTGGACAACAAACAGCGCCAACACTTCCAGAAAAGCAGCTGGAGACATACCGAAAGTCCTCACCGCTTCAATTGCGGTACTCGTTGTTTATTACTTTCTCTTTTCGGTTTCCATGCAAGCCTACTTAAACCACGATACTGCACATCATTCCATGACGCCTCATGTATCCATGGCGACATACTCGCTGGGAGAGTCTGGCTCCTTTTTAATTTTTGTTCTTTCAAGCTTGGCGGTTCTATCTTCATTTAATGTGGGTTTAATCGGTGCAACACGTTTGATATATGCCGTCGCAAGAGAAGGCTATCTGCCTGAATCCTTTAGTTCAAATATCAACCGGCACGGCGTTCCTGTATGGCCTCTGCTTTTCCTGGGTACAAGCGGCTTAGTCATCGCTGTTTTTTGTGCAATAGCCGAGATAGATATCGCCATACTTTCTGAAGTAGCGGCACTTATCATCTGCCTAATTTACGCAATCCTTCTGCACACGGCGTTACGTTTACGGACATTGCATGGTGAGAAAGTATCCAAACAACAAAAACTCCTTCCCGCTCCATTGATAAATATTGTTACGGGGCTGATGGTTACGGTAATCGTGGCAATTATTGCTGACAAAGGCTGGAGTTTCGAGATTCAATTTTCTTTAACAGTTCTTTTTCTGGTCATGGTTTGTGCAGGTTTAATGATCGTAAACAGGTACAACAAATTATTTCAAAAGGAGAAATCACAATGAATGAGCAAGTAATTGAAGAAACAAAAGCTCAAGAAAAAAACACATTAGATCGAGAAATGGCGCACTTTTCGCCGGAAGACTGGGATAACGGTACTTTTGGTGTGCAAACTTGGCTTGAAAGAACCGCCTGGAAAACATTATCGAGTACAGAATATGGTTTCAGTAAGAACAATGTTGCTCCGCCTAATCAGGCTATCTGGGAAGATCCTTTGTTAAACCAGATTTATAAACTCGATCTTGCAACCTTCCTGAATGCCGAACATTTATCGGTGGAAGGTATTTCAGCCATGGTTGGTTTTGCGCCTGATGAAGGCAGTCAGATATTTTTGACAACACAGGCATTTGATGAGGCGCGTCACTTTGAAGTCTTCTGTAGGCGACTTGCAGACCTGGGTATGACGCCCGAGGCGCGCAAAAATATGGTGAATGCAGTAAAAACCAAAGAAATGCGTACATTTTTTGACCTGATTCGCGAACAGGTCGACAAAAAAGATTATATCGCTGCAATTCTTGCCCACAACGTCATCCTGGAAGGTATGGCCTACCCGGTATATCGATATGAAATTAAATACTGGTCACGTCTTGATCCAGGTTTAAGCCAAATCATACAGGGCGCTTTTGCTGATGAAGTGCATCATGTCACTTATGGGGAATCATTTATAAGAGAGCAGATCAGGAAATCGGTCAAGACCAGGAACCAGGTTTCCAGGCTGGCGCGGGAATTTTCCGGATTAATGACCGATGTTTTTGAATCGGTTATCTATCACTATATTGGTCTCTACCAGGAAGCCGCAAACAGCTATATCGACATCATGGGTGACATAAAAATTTTTGGCAACAAAAGAATTGCTGAGCTTACCGAAGAAGATCAAGTTCGTTTGCTGCTTGAGGAAGTACAGGCAGAGTACCACAAGCGCCTGAAAACTATCGGCTTAACACTTGATTGAGGCGATATAAAAATACTATCGAATATTTGAAGCTAATATTTCCGGCCAGAGATAAATTAAATGAAAAACATGCGAATTATCGATATTCATTTTGAATTTCTAAAACATCCCGACAATTGGGTTTTTTTAATTCCTGCTGTTCTTGGTATGTCGTACCTTGGCTTTACAGGCTTTCAATGGATTGATCTACTCTGGTTTCTTGCGGGCTGGTTAATATTCTTACCTCAGGAATACTTTACCCATGTATACATTTTACATGCAAAAATTCCTAATTCTGAAAGCCTTTATCGCTGGATGTATCGACTTCATTTCGGCCATCATGACCAGCCAAAGCGCCATGATCTGATGTATATCCCATTGTGGCTGACTCTTCCCATGCTTGCAGTGAATATGATGTTATTCATTGCAGTATTACCGGAACTGCGCGCAGTAATCGCAACTTTAGCAGGATTATTCACCGGTTATCTTGTTTTTGAATGGTCCCATTTATTTTGTCATGTCGCATATGTTCCAAAAACGAAAATCGGCAATGAAGTCAGGCGTCGCCACCTGATGCACCATTATCTCAATGAGAAATACTGGTATTCGGTCAGCATTCCCGCTCTTCCACTAGATCAGCTATTTGGAACGATGAAACATAGAGATGAAGTCGAGCGATCTGAAACACGGTTTTGGCTGGGCTTAGCATCTGATCATCCTTTCATTCTGAAAGCCAGAAAACATTTTGCCAAACATTCCGGCAATGAAAGTTTTAATTCGCATTTTAAAGAAAGCTGCGAAAAGTAATCAGCAGAGGTAATCTTTATGAACAGTTCCTTAACGACACTTGCGCCGATTAAATCCAATCAGCCAGCAGCAGAAGCGGCACAACTAGCAGGTAGAACATTCCTGCAACTAGACAAAAAAAACATTCGTCTGATTCAGTCACTTTCCACGCCCGATGGAAAAAAATTTCTAACATGGTCCTGCATGCATGTCTCTATCTGGGCGGGTTTGTTAACACTGCTTTATTTTGCTCAAAACAGTTTTTTTGCGTCGCTGATTCTGGCACTTCTCATCGCAAGTCAGCTACATACCTTTACAGTGTTGCAGCATGATTGCGGACATAAGGCAGCTTTCCGGTCAGAACATACAAATCTGTGGGTGGGAAGATTCTTTGCCTGGTTTATCTTTATGCCATTTACTGTGTTTACCGAATTACATCGCAGGCATCATGCCCATCTTGGCGATCCAGACCGCGACCCGGACGAATGGTTTTATGCGAGTGGTAAAAAATGGCTTTTTATTCGTGAATGCTTATTCATGCCCCGTTTTATCTGGCTTTCCTTAAGCGGAAATCTTTCAGCCCCCATCAAAAAGCGCATTATGCAAGAACTGATCTTCAACGGTATAACATTAGCATTAATCGTTTATCTTCTATGGATGAACGGCTTATCGTCAATTGCTTTGTATGGAATTTTATTGCCCATGTTCTTGCTAGCCACAGTCATCAATCCCATTTCCAGGGGTTATGAACACTATCCGATGGCCAACATGGATCGCACAGATCTGCGAAGAAAGGATTTGCGTTTTAATACCATAACCGTAAAAAACAGGTTTATCGGACTGGTCTGGGCCAATATTAATTATCATGTTGAGCACCATTTGTATCCGCGCATTCCTTTTTACCGTCTACCGTACATGCACAGATTATTACGTAATAAAAACTACATTATCAGATCGTTTGTCCTGCAAAACATAGATTAACGTTAAATCAGATTCAATTTTCATAACCAAGAATGCACACTATGTCTCCATTTCCCAGGCAAAATTTACTCAAATACGTTTTCATTCTTTTCTATGCATATCTGCTGCTGGCTAGCTTTGGCTTAGTCAAATGGGAACTCAATAACAGCATGGAAATCTGGTTCTATGAAAACGATCCGCAGTTAGTCATACATAAAAAAACACTGGAGGAAATGGGTGAGTGGGATTGGCTTGCTGTCGTGCTAGAAACCCGTACTCAAATTTACGATAGTCATTTCCTGGATGAATTAAAAACTCTGAGCAACCGGATCGCCGATCTTGATCATGTCAGAAAAATTATATCCATTGCAAACGCTCGGGGCACATATAGCGACAGTGATGAACTGGAGTACCGTGTTTTATACAGCAATAACCTTTCTAATAGTGGAAGTCATTCAGCCGAATTTCGGCAGAAATTATTAAATAATCCTGTGTTCATCAATTCTCTTTTCAGGGAAGATCAAGACAAAAGAACTGTCATCCTGATTCAGGATGAAAATGCCTTCAATGAAGGAGGCCCTGCCCGCGTGCAGCTGGTCAACGAAATCAGAGGAATAATCAATGAAGCGAGACTTGTCGAGAATTTCTGGATCGTTGGCACAACAGCATTGAACGTTGCATTAAACACTTTTTCACTGAAGGATGTGTATACGTTCTATCCACTGGTGTTCGGAATTTGCATCTTTTTTGGATGGTGGGTATTTGGTAACTGGCGCGACTTACTGGTATCGCTCAGCATTATTTCTGCTGTAGTCGCTACCATCGTTTCCAGCATGGTGTATTCCGGCCATGCCTTGAACATGGTTACGATCATGCTGCCTGCCATACTGACATCGTTATCCATGGCCAATGTCGTTCATATCATTACTCATTTCCATCAGCTGCGAGTGAATAAACCGCAAAATTCATTAATGCAGATTGCCGCACAGGTCAGCAAAAAATTATGGATTCCCTGCCTTGGGTCCGCAGTTACAACCAGTATAGGTTTTATTTCATTGACATTTGCCGGTATAGTCCCTGTGAGTCAGCTTGGTATATTTGGAGCACTGGGCATTTTTCTTGGTTTCCTGTTGACTATTTTTGTTGCGCCACTGCTACTGGCTTATCTATGGCGCGACAATGCTGATCCAGTCACTGCCAAATCCTATTCCCTCAAAACTTTTGCACATAACGTCCTTGCTAAAACTACAACCACAATCGCAATCAATAGCAAACTGATTATCATCCTATTCGGTCTGCTGGCTATCAGCTCAATATCTGGGTTCCACGCCTTAAAGGCTGATACAAGTTATTTAAGCATGTTCAAAGAACATACTGAAATTCGGAATGCTTACGCCAAAGCGGAAGAGTCAGGTTTCTCAACCAGTAATTTCCGCATTTATCTGGATTTGCAGAATGGCCTGGAAGATCCTGATACATTCTTGGCTCTGGATAAATTACAGAAAGCGATCGATTTATTACCTGAAGTCATCAAAACAGTAGGACCTATTGATGCATTTAAGGAAATAGACCGCGCGATGGCCAAGGATGCGAGCTGGAAAAGTGACGATTACCAGGGATATAACCGAGAAACATTCGCTCAAATATTGTTCGTTGGAGAATTGAGCAATAACGATGACTTAAGAGATCTTTTGCTGCACGATAACAAAACAGCGCAGCTATTTATTTTTACGAACTATCTAACCAACAACGAGTTGATAAAACTCGTTTCGATTATCGAAAACCTGATTTCCACGCACTTACCTGATGGAGTACTGGCCGAAGTAACTGGTGTGCCGGTTTTATGGGCTACCATGGATCAGCACCTTATTGGCTCACAGATTAACAGCATCTTGTTGGTGACTTTGGGAATAGGGATAACGTTACTTCTCATCACGCGTTCCATTCCACTCTCAATGATCGGTCTTGCAGTCAGCCTGCTTCCCATTCTCTCCATTATAGGTCTCATGTCTTGGCTTGGGATTAAATTGAACATGGGTACTATTCTTATTGGCGGCATTGCATTAGGTCTTGCCATAGACGATACCATCCATTTTATGTGGCATTACATCAATGAGCGGTGCGAGGGAATAGGTGTGCATAAATCCCTGGAGGCAACCATCAGGGTAACAGGGTTAGCCATCTTCATTACCTCGATAGTAATAGCGGCAGGGTTTTCCATCATGATGCTGTCACAATTCGTACCAACTGTTAATTTTGGTCTATTTACAACTGGTGCTGTTTTACTTGCCATGTTCGCGGACATTCTTTTATTACCCGCCATCCTAATGGCATTCCACAATAAACTGAAACAACCTTCACCGCCACTCCTTCCATCATCGAAACCCGGCCTTACGAAAGTAGAAATAGAAGACAAATCCATTAGCAGAAACTGAAACACCGGAATTTTTTATTCTCTTATGAATTCAAGAGTCAGGAGAAAATCAATGCGTAAATATTTATTCCAATTAATAGGGGTTGCGGCTTGTTTAATACTTGCTGAGGGGCAAACTCTTGCAAAATCATTATCAGCAAATGAGATCGTACATCGCTCTAACCAGATCTCTTATTATGCAGGTCAGGATGGACGAGCTCAGGCGGATATGATCATTACTGATGATAAAGGCCGAAAGCGCCACCGTCAGATGATAGTGCTCAGGAGGGATATTGCTGATACGGATGAGCTGGAAAATAACGCTTACCTCAGTGAGCAAAAGCTATACGTTTATTTCACGCATCCCACTGATGTTAACAAAATGGGGTTTCTGGTATGGAAAAATGTCGCTTCCAATGATGAGCGCTGGTTATATGTACCTTCATTAGATCTGGTGAGACGTATTGCTGCCAGCGATAAGCGCACGAGTTTTGTGGGTTCGGATTTTTTCTATGAGGACATATCAGGACGAAATATCAATGACGATCACCATGAATTAATTGAAATAACAAACAATTATTATGTGATCAGAAATACACCCAATAATCCTGCGGCGGTAGAGTTCAAATACTACAAGATGTACATCCATAAAGAAACGTTTATCCCCGTGCAAGTGGAATATTACGATCAAAAGGACGAATTGTATCGTCGGGGAAAAACACTCAAGGTGGATACCATACAAGGTTATCCAACCATCACTGAAGCCAGCATGGAAAATTTAAGAACTGGCAGCTCAACACTCATGAAATACACCAATGTTCAATACGATATTGAACTAACAGATGAAGTTTTTTCGGAGCGATATTTACGTAATCCCCCTCAACAATTCCTGTACTGATGAAATTATTTTGGGTCTTAGGATTATCATGCTGCTTATTCATTTTACCAGCATCAGCTCAGGAGCCGAAATTACCAGCGGGATTAAGCGATAACAATGAACCGCTACTACCCGCCGGCCTGGGTATAAATGTTCAAGAAGAACAGTCTGTTAATGAACCTGTATTGCCATTTGGCCTATTGGATTCTAACGAACAAGCTGAATCCAGCAATGACCCCAAGCGAATAGACAAGCACATTCCTCGACTCATACAAAAAGAATTGCCGTTTCATTTATCAGGTTTCTGGGAAGCGCGCGGGGGACTGCGCGTTGTTGATGATCCGAACGAAAAACAGCACATCATAGCGGAAACGCGTTTGCAATTACGGCTACATAAAATAATTCAAAATAGCACATTAAACCTGATAACTGATCTGATCTATGACCAGATCGAAGAAAACTTGCCGGTTCATTTAAATTCAGGCCGTGGTTTTATTGATTTGCGGGAAGCCAATTTCTCGTTTTCTCCAATGCACTTTACCGATATCAAGCTTGGCAGGCAGATTCTAACCTGGGGCACAGGTGACTTGATCTTCATCAATGACCTGTTTCCAAAGGACTTTAATGCATTCTTTATCGGTCGGGATGAAGCTTATATCAAAGCCCCGTCAGATGCCATTAAATTCTCACTATTTAGCCAGTGGGCGCATCTTGATATTGTCTATAGTCCGCAATTTGATTCTGATCGATTTATTGACGGAAGTCGTGTTTCATTTTTTTCGCCCATGTCAGGTGTTGGTGTAGGTAGAAATGCTGTCCTCCAGTCCAGCAAGCCTGATAATGGAGAGCTGGCACTGAGATTGCATCGTAAACTGGGTTCTTATGAAACTGCTTTGTATTTTTATGCGGGGTATTGGAAGAGTCCCGGAGGAATAAATCCGAGTAATGGCCTGGCGCTTTTTCCCAGGCTGCATGTTACAGGTGCAAGCATTCGCGGTCCGGTCGGTCGAGGTATCGGAAATGTCGAGATCGGCCATTATGATTCGCGCGATGATCATAAGGGCAGCAATCCTTTGATCAACAACAGCGAGTTCCGCGCTCTGCTTGGTTATGAACAAGAAATTGCAAAAAACCTATCCTTAGGCGTCCAGTACTATCTGGAGCATCTGTTAGATTATTCGAACTATCTGTATACATTGCCAGATAATTTTCCACAACGCGATCAGAATCGTCATCTGTGGACTACACGACTGACATTCCTGACGCATAATCAAAATATTACCTGGTCTATATTTAGTTATTTCTCACCTTCGGATATGGACTTTTATCTTAGACCCAAGGTTAACTATAAAATTAATGATCATTGGATAACCGAATTGGGAGGGAATTTATTTGGCGGAAGAAGAGATTCCACTTTATTTGGCCAATTTCAGAACAATAGTAATATCTATTTATCACTCCGATACGGCTTCTAGGAAAGTTTGCTTGTTCGGATCCTTGAAAGCCGCCTAATGTTTTAATTAGGGTTGATTAATAAACAAATTGTCCTCCGACAATATACTGTACAACTTGACAGTCTTTTTATTTCTGAATATATTCACACTAATATCAGGGTTATTGCTTTTCTGTTTATCAGAAAAATCAAACAATAACAAAGGGTTTTCCTGACATTGGTCACTCGACAACCCACCAACAAACAACCCTCAATCGAGACAAAAACCGGTTCCCGGCAATTAGTTGGATCGGCATACTTCAGTCAAATAATAATGTAATAAAAAATTTGCTCAGTTGTTAGCAAATTACAGGTATCACTGCAACAGATCAAGTCCATTACCTCGCTGCAATGGATTAGTACGTTGAATTAAATCTGAACCAGACTGCACGGCCCCCCCGATCAGCCGATTTTATTAACAGGTGGTTACTATGGCTGCAAATGTCTCGTACCAATGGTCCAGTCCTCCGGACATCGTTGCCCGAAATTACAGCAATAAATCCTTGCCCAGCGCAGGCTCAGCCATCAGCAATTTAAAAGGAATGCATCTTAGCGGCCGCGCCAGCGCCGGTCTGGGCACGTTGGGTTTTCTTGCCGCCAAACGAGACGCACCGGACTGGCGAACGCTAGTGCTGGTGTCTAACCGGCATGTACTGCTGGCTCACGACGCTGAGCGCGGTGATCTTGTTTTCCAGCCCGGTTATTCGGAACAAGGCGCACAAGTCAATTTCAGCGCATCGGACTTAAATGCCATTGCACGAATTGATCATGAGGGTCTGTGCGGGCATTTCTCCTATGCCTATCCCGGAGAATCCCGGAAATCCTATTACATCGATTGCGCAACCGCCACTCTACTGCTTAAACAGGCCAGTAACCCGATGCGAATCACCGGTCGAACACAGCTCTTTACCCAGGTAACCAGAGTGCATCCGCTTGATACTGCAAATGGCCGGGAGCTGAAAGTGCGATTACTGGGACATGCCGATCCGAGATGGGGAAAAATCATTGACAGCGAAGCTACGGTTGAAACCGTGACGGGCGAACTGTGCCGCAACACGCTGGTCATTCGCGCGCTGCCCGATAAACACGGCGTGTTGCGGCCATTTTCGCGCAAGGGCGACTCCGGCGCGTTGCTCGTTGACCAGTACCAGCGCGCTGTGGGCCTGTTATGGGGCAATCACACACGCGACCCCTATATCTCTTATGCCTGCCATATCTGTCCGGTGCTCAGTTACCTGAATATCATCCCCTGGCGCTATGATTTTTGTGCGCCCAGATCAATTGACAAGGGTTAGCGTTATGCAACGGAAAAAAATCATCCCGCTCACTTATTGTTGCCCCAGGCGTATGGAGGTCACGTAATGGATCAAAAAGAACTGGCTGCACTACATGCGGAAGCCGAAATTGAACTGAAGAAAATTCCCGGCGTGATCGGCGTTGGTTACGGCTTAAAGGAAGTCGGCGGCAAAACCACGGATCAAATTGCTTTTCGCGTATACGTCAGGGAAAAAATCAGAGCGGAAGACCTGAATCCGGCCGAAATCATTCCGAAGGAATATAAGGGAATTCCCACTGATGTGGTATTGGTCATTCAACCCAAACCGTTGCATTGCGAAGACTTGGATCAACATTCACCGCTGATCGGCGGTATATCGATTAGCAATTTCAAAACCAATGCTTCGAATCAAATCGGCTCTGGAACATTGGGTTGTTTTGCCACGTTGAACGGTGTCAGCGGACCGGAAAACGTCGTGCTGCTATCGAACAATCACGTCCTTGCAAGCAATGGCGCAAGCAATGGCGATACCATTTATCAACCGCGCTTTATCGATAGTGCAGGAACTATCAATATTGACGCCGCACAAGACCGACGCAATCCAATTGGAAAAATCCATAACATCGGTCAGCAGGGGCCTTATTCTTACACTTACCCTAGTGAAACAGCGCAAGACTATTTTCTTGACTGTGCCATTGCCAAATTAGATATCTGTATTTCCAGCTGGTGCAACACCAATTGCGGCGTATCGTATAAAAACGAAATTCGCGGATTGAATATCGGCGGCAACAGTAAACTGGAAGATGTCGCCCGAGTTGCACAAAGCGATTTGGGCGGCAGCGATTATGTGGTTTATAAAGTCGGACGAAGAACCAGCAAAACAACGGGCAAGGTCATCGATACGGCCGCGATAGACCCTAGCGGAGGCCGTGCTCTCTATATCGAAGCCACGCAACCCAATTGCAATGGAGAAATGAAATTCTCTGACGAAGGTGACTCAGGCTCTGCAATCGTTAATGCACAAAACAAAGTAGTCGGTCTGTTGTACGCTGGAGATAGCACCAATCCGGCACGAACGCTCGCTTGCCATATACACCCGATCATGGCATACCTCAGCATCACCCCCATCACCACCGCCAACCCGCCGGTCGGTCCCGCCGGGCAGACGTTGAACGATGCTGAAGGCATTTTCAGCGGCATCAACCATACTGTCGAAGTACGCGAACGCTTTCTGAACACCCGCAAGGGCGCAGAAATCTATCAGCAGATTCTCGATCACCGGCAGGAAGTGATCGCGCTCGTCAATCACCGGCGACCGGTCACCGTCGCCTGGCACCGCAGCAAAGGCCCGGCGTTTCTGGCGCATTTCGTCAACAATGCGCGCGATCCTGCGCATTTGATTCCATTCGAAGTGGAAGGTGTCACTCGCAATCAAATGATCCGGCGCATGGCCGAGGTATTGACACAGCAGGGCAGTCAGGAACTGCGGCGGGTGATTCAACACTACCTGGATGAAGTCATGGGCTTTATCAACAGCTTCGACAATCTGCATGTGTTTGTCCGTCAATTTGAGGATATGCGCGGCGAAACGGAATCCAACGCAAGCACCGTCATCAGTGAGGAAACCGCCGATGTCAAATGAAGTGAATACCTTGCAGCGCGTTCTGCAACAGATCGCCAATGTACTGGAACCGCTGGAGCGCGAACTCAACAGCACACGCGCCATAAAGACTTTCGCGGAACTCGGCATTACACTTAACAGCGGCCAGGTTTCATCGCTGGCTTCGCCGATGCAAGCGCTGATCGCCAGTAGCAAGACCGTGCTGCAAAAAGCCGGTGATCTGGCGGAAGCCATTGAAGCGGAAGACATCGGGCAAATCATTTCTCTCAGCACCGAGTTGATCAGTCAAATCATTACCGCTATTCAAAAAATCGACCAACTGCAGGCGACCGTACAGGGTATCGGCAGCATTCCCGCAAACGTTTCCAGCCATTTCGCCGAACGCTTGTTCAATTTTCTGCTGGTCCGTGCACTGGATGCCGCAAACGGCGTTAATGAATTACTGGAGCTCCTGGGCATTCTCGAACGGGAACGCCATAACGTCGGTTCAACCAATCCAAACAACCCTGAATTCGCGATTTCCACCTTCCATTTCGATGAATTGGGCTCATGGCTGCAATCACCGGTAACGGCGTTGCAGTCGCACTACAACTGGGGTGGCAATAATCTCGATGCGGCTACTTTATTGCAGCGACTCGAACGCCTGCTTCTGCATCTGAAAGCACCGGTATTTTTTGATGACACGGCGCCAACGCCGATTCTGGAAGCGGTGATTTTTCAACTGCGGCCGCGCACCGACCTCAATCCCGACGGACTCAGTCTGTCGATCCGGCAGAATCTCAGTCCGGGCAAAATCGAGTTTGTCGCTGACGATTTAAAAGTCGTACTGGATTTGCAGGCAACGCTGCCGTTCGGCGCCGAGCTGGTCATTCAACCACCCGCCCAGTTTACTCTCCATACCGTTAACCCGGCCGATACCATTTCCGGCACACTGAATCTCAGCGTCACAGCGGATCGCACGCAAGCAGCCACACCGTACCTGCTGATTGGAGAATCGGACGGCAGCCGGCTTGAGGTCGGCAAATTTGGCGTGAACTTCGGCGGGCGAATCCAGGGCAGCGGCGGTCAATCGGACGCCGATCTGAGCGTTGGTGGTGAAATCGGCGCCGGCAAATTATCGATTTCATTTGCCGATGGTGATGGCTTTCTCACCGATATTCTCGGCGGTATCCAACTCGATTCCGATTTCGATCTGGCATTTGGCTACAACACCGGCGATGGTCTCTATTTTGTCGGCAGCAGCGCCCTGGAGATTCAGCTGCCGCTGCACCTGAATCTTGGACCGGTGGAAGTCAGTGCGCTCACCTTTTCTGTCGGCATCGAAAACAATAAATTCCCCACGGCCATTTCATCGGATATCAAGGCCGCGCTCGGGCCGCTCGCCGCCGTCATTGAAAACATCGGCCTGGAAATTGATTTTTCCCTCGTTGACGACCGCAGCGGCAATGCCGGTCCGATCGATATTACCCTGGGCTTCAAACCGCCCAATGGCGTCGGACTCTCGCTGGATGTCGGCATCGTCAAAGGCGGCGGCTATCTGTACTTCGATTTTGACAAAGAGGAATACGCCGGCGCTTTAGAACTCATGTTCAGCGGCATCGTCACCGTGAAGGCGATCGGCCTGATCACCACGCGCATGCCCGATGGCTCCGATGGCTTTTCTCTGCTGATTATCGTCAGCGCAGAATTCGGCACCCCTTTCCAGCTGGGTTTCGGCTTTACCTTGAATGCCGTTGGCGGATTGATCGGTCTGAACCGCACCATGGAGCTGGAAGTCATTGCCGCCGGAGTGCGCACCGGTTCGATCAACAGCGTGATGTTCCCCGACAATATCATCGAAAACGCGCCGCGCATCATCAGCGATCTGCGGCAATTCTTTCCCCCCGCGCAGGATGTGTTTCTAATCGGCCCGATGGCCAAACTGGGCTGGGGCACACCAACGCTGGTCAGCGCATCGCTGGGCATTATCGTTGAAATACCGCCGGGCAACATCGCCATTCTTGGCGTGCTGAAAGTGGCATTGCCCGATGAAGATGCCGCCTTGATCATTATCCAGGTCAGTTTCATCGGCGCCCTGGAAGTGGATAAGCAGCGGTTGTGGTTCTACGCCAGTCTGTATGATTCCCGTGTCATTTTTCTCACCATCGATGGTGATATGGGGTTATTGGTTGCCTGGGGCAACGATGCTAATTTTGTGGTCAGTGTCGGCGGTTTTCATCCATCCTTTAAACCGCCCCCGCTGCCTTTTCCCAATCCCAATCGAATTGCGATCAATATTCTGAATACCGCGTTCGCCCGCATCGGCGTGGAAGGCTATTTTGCAGTCACTTCCAACACCGTGCAGTTCGGCGCCAAGGCGGAAATTTATTTTGGCCTCAGCGCATTCAACATTTCCGGTCACGTCGGCTTTGATGCGCTGTTCCAGTTTTCACCGTTTTATTTCATCATCACCATTTCCGCCTCGTTTGATGTCAAAGTTTTCGGCGCCGGATTGTTCAGCGTGCGCATGCGCGGCGAACTCGAAGGCACATCACCGTGGCATATCGAGGGCGAGGGATCCATTTCGGTTTTATTCTGGGATATCGACGTGCCTTTCAGTCATACCTGGGGCGAAGACGAAAATACCACGCTGCCGGCCATCGACATCATGCCGATCATCCGGGCGGAGTTCGAAAAACTGGAAAACTGGACTGCCGAACTGCCGGCATCAAGTCAATTGCTGGTATCGCTGCGCGCGATCGAAAGCACGAGCGATTTGATTCTGCATCCGATCGGGGTATTGCGCGTCAATCAACGCGTGATCCCGCTCGATCTGGATCTCGACACAGTCGGCAACCAGAAACCCAGGGACGCAAAGCGGCTGACTGTCGAAGTAACCGATACCGCCCTGGCCAAGGTAGCGGATACCAAAGAGTCTTTTGCTACCGCGCAGTATAAAACGCTCAGCGATGCCAGCAAATTGAGCGCGCCTGCTTTTGAGAAACAAAACGCCGGCATCGAACTGTCGGTCAGCAATCAGCAGCTGAAATCATCGGCAGCGGTTAAACGGGTGGTGCGCTATGAACAAAATATCATCGACAACAACTTCGTTTCGCTGCTCATCCGCTTTGTCGCCATCAGCGTTGAGTTCTTCAGTCACTTTTTAGGCCGTAACGCCGCCTCGAAATCCGTGCTCTCGGCAAGCTATAAAACGCAAAAAGCACCGATTGATCAGAAAGTCGTTGTCAAGGAAGCCGGTTACGTGGTCGCTTCGACCATGAACAACAGTCCGCACAGCCAGCAAGCCTACTTTGCATCGCATGCCCAGGCACAGGATTTTCTGCGGAGGCAAATAAGCCAATCACCTGATTTGCAGGACAGTCTACATGTCATCCCCAGCACCGAAGCAACGCCACTACAGGAGGCGGCATAATGGCTATTGGAACCTACACCTTCCTGCCGTGGCTGCGTCAGGGTATCGCTAACAATATCCAGTCGGCGGATCTGGACGCTTCGGTCAAGACGCGCGCCAGCGTCGCGGTAAATTTAACGATCAAGGGCAGCAGCGGTGAAAGCGGTGATGTTTCCGCCGCTGTCGCAAAAAATGTCGCGCTCTATGGACCAGGCGATATCATCGGCATCGAGTCGCGCGCGGTGATCAAGACCGAACCGCTGAACTGGATCACCAATTTTGAGCCGAACTATCTGTGCCACATCGAATTCTACGATGAGGATTTCCCGTGGCGCTACACGCCCGCTGCACCTTCGGGATCGCGCCTGCGCCCGTGGATGACGCTGATCGTATTGACCGAAGCGGAATTCTCCGACGGCGGCAATATTTCCGGCAAGCCGTTACCTTTTATTGAAATCAAAGCCAACCCGCTGGATTCGGTGTTTCCCAAGGCTGAGGAATTATGGGCCTGGGCGCATGTGCATGTGAATAAAAATATCGCCGGCAATCAGGATGCGCCGCAAGCACCGGACATCAACAACGTGCTGTCACAGTTTCAGAATCTGCTCGCGCAGAATGCCGATGAAGCTTATTCACGCATCGTGTGCCCCCGTAAACTGGCGCCCAACGAACGCTACCACGCCTTTCTGATCCCGACCTTTGAAACCGGCCGTCTGGCGGGTCTGGGCATGAATCCCGACGATGCGCCGCACGCCACATTCTCGGCATGGGGCGAGAACCGTCCGGCACCGGCGCAATTTCCGGTTTATTATCGCTGGTTCTTCCGCACCGGCTCGCAGGGCGATTTCGAATATCTGGTACGTCTGCTGGAACCCAAACCGGCGGACAGCCGCGTTGGCCGCCGCGATATCGACGTGCAGAACCCCGGTTCCAATATCAGTGGCATTCAGAATCCCGAACTGGAAGGCGTGCTGAAACTGGGTGGCGCGTTGCTCGCGCCGCTGAGTCAGGAAGCGGAACAGGAAATCGCCAAATGGGAAAACTGGGATCAGCCGTATCCGCATGTCTTCCAGCAGGAACTGGCGGCATTCCTCAATCTTGCCGATGATTACGCCCGCCTGGCCGCAGAGACAGCCAATCAGCATCCCGACCTGCCTGCCGAAATCCAGGCTGACCCCGATCCGCTGATCACACCGCCGATTTACGGCCGCTGGCATGCGCTCAGAAATCGCGTTCTGAAAGAAGCGGATGGCAGCAATGCGCCAAACAATGCCAATTGGCTGCACGAACTCAACCTTGATCCGCGCTGGCGCAGCGCCGCGGGATTCGGTACCGACGTCATCATCGCCAACCAGGAAGAATACATGGACGCGGCATGGGACCAGGTCGGTGAAGTGCTCGAAGCCAACCGCCAGATCCGTCTAGCGCAACTGGCCAGAATGGCCGCCGTCAGCTGGTATCAGAAGCAGGTGCTGCCTTTGCAGCAAATCAGTCACGACAAAATCCTGTTCATGACGGCGCCGGTGCAAAAACGTGTGATCAGCCAGGGCATAACGGTTTTTCACCGGATCAAACAAAGCCCGGTCACGCCAGCGCTTTCATCCGCGCCGCTGCGGCGCATGCTGCGCCCGAACGGCCGCCTGCAAAAGCTTTCTTCCTTTGACGAACACATTCACGCCAACAACCTGATCACGCGGGTGAACGACGGCGTCGTTACCGCCGCGCCGCCGCATGTGATCCCCGCCACACTACCTTCGCTGGATAGTCTTTCCCAGGATGTGCAACCCAGGGATGTGCCGTCCTGGCTGCTGGATTTGCTCAAACGCTATCCTTTCATTCCTTATCTATTCCTCGTGCTCATTTTTTTACTGGTGATCGTACTTGCAATCAGCGGCGCTGGCGCCGGCGCATGGGCCGCCGCGGCGCTGGCTGGCGCGGGATTGCTGTGGCTCTATCGCACCGCCCGCCGTTTAATCACGCTCAGCGATCAAGCCGATTCGGTTTCCGAAAACGGACAAACACCGGCTGCGGTGGATGCCATGCCGCCGAGCAGTGATTTTGTGTTAACGCCTGAGCTTAACGTATTGACACTGGATCCGGCCAACCCACCGCAGCCCGCGACCCCCGGCGCAACCGACAATGCACAGTCGAGCCGCTTTAAAACAGCGCTGAAGGATTCCTACACGCTGCTGCAGAATGGTCTGCAAGTCGGTGTCATTCCGCCAGTCATTCCGGTAAACGTCGCGCAACTGGCAACGGACACCCTGGTCAGGCTGAATCCCGCTGTCACCATTCCGAAATGGACACTGGACAAAATCCTGCTGCCAGCGCACATCCTGAATCTGATCGGAGAGAAATTTGTCGAGGCCATGGCGTATCCGGAATTCGATATTCCGATGTACAAGCCGCTGATCGATAAATCGACCGAACTGTTCGTCCCCAATCTGAACTTCATCGGGCAAAACACCATCACGCTGCTGAAAACCAACCAGCCGTTCATCGAATCGTACATGGTCGGCCTCAATCATGAATTCGCGCGCGAGTTGCTCTGGCGGGAATATCCGACCGATCAGCGCGGCTCCTATTTCCGGCAATTCTGGGATGTCAGCGGTTTTCTGAGCCCGACCGAAGACAGCGAACAGCGCCGCGAGGAACTGAAAGACATTCCGCCGATTCATCGCTGGTCCAGATTTTCCAGGCTGGGCGAGCACGATCATCGCGAACAGGGTCTGGAAAATGAGGAAGAACTGGTATTGGTGATTCGCGGCGAATTGCTGAAGAAATATCCGAATGCGGTCATCTACGCGCAAAAAGCCAAATGGCAGCCGCTCAGCGACACCAATCCGGCACCCAACAAAAAAACCGAACGGGTGTTCGATGACAGCGTGCCGATCAAAACACCGCTCTACGAAGCGCAGGTCAAGCCGGATATTTACTTTTTCGGCTTCGATTTAACCGAAGAGGAAGCCCGCGGCAATCCCGAGGTCGACGATGAGCCCGGCTGGTTCTTCGTCATCAAGGAACGCCCTGGCGAACCGCGCTTTGGCCTGGATATCGACCGCGAAGGCCCGATCCAGATCTGGAACGATTTAGCCTGGGCGGATGTCGTGCCCGGCGTGGCCGACGGGGATTTTATCGATATCGCCAATGCGCCCGCGCGCAGCCTGCCAAGCACAGAACCGGGCGGCACCGCGCAGGAAAAAGCGGTGCAATGGAAAGAAGATCACTTGCTGAGCTGGACGCAAACCATCAATTCCGCGGAGCTGGCTTATATCCTGTTCCAGGCGCCGGTACTCGTCGGTGTGCACGCTGCCGAGATGCTGCCGCCCGATTGATTGAGCAGAACAACCATGAAAGTCGAATTTCAACTGACAGAAAATGGCTTATGACAAACTTTAAAGAAGCGCAGGAACAGGTCGAACGGGCGCGCCAGCTGCATCAGCAAAGCCGGCAGAGCTGGCTGACGACCAGCGAAAAGCTGCAAAAGACCGAGCGTCGTATCGCATCGTTGCACCGCCGTTCCGATGATGAAGCCCGGCAACAGTTGCAGACGCTGTTGCGTGAACAGGAAGCGCTGCGCGCCGACACCGCCAAACGACAAGCCGAATTCCAGCAGAACCGGCAGATTCTGATCGATCAGGAATTGCTGTTCGAGGCTTTTTCTGACCCAACCCGCAATATCAGCCAACTGAACGATAGCCACCCGATTCTGTTATTTCCGCTGCGGATCGAAACACGCTTCAAGACTGTTGCCGGCGACGGGGACAATGGCGATCGGAATCAGTTATGGGTGCGCGTGTATCCGGACGACATCAATATCGACACCTTTGAAGCGCTGCCGTCGGAAACAGAAGCGAGTAATGCCCGGATTTACTGGACCAACATCTGGAAAGCCGGCGGCATTGACGCCGAAAAACGCGCGGCATGGCAATCGCTGGTCAAAAGCCACGGCGCGGGACGGGCGTATTGGCTCAGTCAACTATTTCTGCCGCTGAATCCGGGCGACGAACCGGTCAAGGCAAGCGGCGAACACATTCTGGTTATCGCCTCCGAGCAAACACTGCCCGCCGCCGAAAAACCTCCGGTGCAGCAATACTGGCAGGCGGTATTCAGCGCCAATAACGACGCCACGGCGCTGGATGCGGCGTACACCGCCCTGGAGAATGCGCTCGGCGAAGCACGGGCACAGGAAATTATCGCTGCGTATCAGCCGCAGAATCTCACCGTCAAACCCGCGCAACCCGAAACCATTACCCAGGTACGCGTGGAATTTCTGGAACTGCCGGTGATTGCAAACGCCGACACGCAATTACAGGCATGGAGCAATCCCGCACGCGTTGCGCTTCTGCCGGAGCGGTTCGTGGTAATGGGTTTCAATGGCAAAGCGCAGACGTTATTCCATATCGGCCGCCCGGTGCCTTCGGAGCTCATTGCCGGCCCGAATCCCAATGCGCCGGAAGATCAGCAATTACGACTGGAAGATGACGAACTGATCGTTCCCGACGAAATGAAATGGGCCACCGATTTTGACGAAGCCGATGCCCGGGGCATGGGCTTCAGGATCAATCTCGACGACATTCAGGCGCGGCGCGGTTTCGACCGGCTATTTGTGCTGGGCGTGCGGCTCAGCGCGGATATCGCCACAAGCCGCGCGCAACTGGAGCAATTGATACAGCACCATCAACGCAGCCGCAAAGGCTTCGGCCTGTTGCCGCAAGGTGCGCCGACCAATAACGTCGAAGACCTGGACAGCGGCTATACCTGGTTCAGCGATGCAGACGCCAGCTACGAACATTATTTTAACCAGTATGCTACCGATGGCAGCGATGACGACCCCGGCGAGTGGCGCGACAGAAAAGATGGCCGCTGGCTGGCCGGTAGTCTGGGCATAGATCCGGCCACCCTGAAATTATCGCCGCACTATTACGCCAACGATCAACTGGAAGCCAGAGCCATGAACGAAGCGCTGTGGCCGGCGACACTGGGTTATTTCATGGATCAGATGATGGAACCGGTGTTCAGCGACGACACCATCCTCAGCACGCGTAATTATTTCAACCGTTATGTACTTGGCCGCGGAACGCTGCCAGCGATCCGGATCGGCAAACAGCCCTACGGCATTCTTCCGGTCACGCCATTTTCACGGATGGCATGGATCAATCGCAAGATTTTCAGCGACGACCGGCTGGAACAGCAGATTTCCGGCTCTTTTCTGTTTCTGTCACGGCTGTACGAGCTGATCAAAAAAGTCGACGAACGCTGGACTGCCTTACTGCCAAACGTTGCCTATGTGGGCAAACCGCAAACCGATCCGCAGCAGGCGCTGCTGGATATTGTCGGACTGCATCCCGCATCGGTCGAGTTCTACCAGCGTTATGCGGAAAGTGCCGAGCAACTGTATAACCGCTATAAAACTTCCGGCATCAACGGCGCGATTTTTGCCGCAATCGTATCGATGACCTACACCCAGAGCGGCCTCAATTTGCTGACGCAGCTGGGTTACTCGGCGCAGGAAGACAACAAAATTCCCGACATTCTGAACAAATTCTTCACGCTGGCCGCCAACCTGCTGAAGGGCCCATTGATCGACGATCAAGCGTTGTCGGAATTCAATCCAGTCCGGCCCTATCACACCGACGGCTCGAATTATCTTGAATGGCTTGCCACCGCGGCGCGTCAGTCGCATAACACCTTGCGGCTGCAACAGGGTTTCATCGATGAGCGGCCACCCACGGCGTTACTTTATCTGATGCTGCACCACGCCATTGATCTGTCGTACCTCGATACCAGCTTGCGTCTGCACCTGGAAGCCAACGTGCTGAACCAGCAGGAATACGCGCTGGCGAAACGCCAGCCGAAGTTTATGCACATTCAGGAGGCTGAAGACGATACGGGCAGTCCCTGGCAATACCTGTACAAAGCGGAACCGGCGATCACCCATCAGGCGCAACTGCAAATCGGCGACTTCATTCCGCAGATACTCACGTTGCGCAATCCCTACCTGAATACGCAAATCAGCGCACTGGAACGTTTGCAGCAAACGCCAACCGCGCGCCTGGAACGGCTGTTCGCCGAACACATCGATTGCTGCAGCTATCGCCTGGATGCCTGGTGGCTGGGATTACTGAACGTGCAACTGGACATCATGCAGCAAATCGCCGGACAGGCCGAGTCGCTTCCCGGCGCCGCGCCAAATGAGAGCAGCAGTCCTGACGCTGCTGAACAGCATGGATGCTATCTGGGCGCTTTTGCCTGGCTGGAGGATGTCCGGCCGGAAAACAAAACGCTGACGCCGGTTCGGCTGACTGAAGCACTCGATAAAATTTTCAACAAACCCGGTCAGGCGCCACTGGTCGCGGATAATAAAAATTTCGGCTATATCCACGCACCATCACTGAATCACGCTGTCACGGCCGCCGTGCTACGCAACGGCTATCTGGCCAACGCGACGCCGGGCAATCCCGACAGTTTGTCCATCAACCTCACTTCGGAGCGGGTGCGGCTTGCCATGAATGTTATTGAAGGCATGCGCAATGGCCAGAGCCTCTCGGCGCTGCTGGGTTATTATCTGGAACGCGGTTTGCACGATGCCGGTGATCTATTCCTCGACAGCATCATTTTCGATCTGCGCAAACAGTTTCCGCTGGCCGGTGACCGGCTGTCGACGACCAGAAGTTCGAGCGACGAACCGATCAGCGCCATTGAAGCACGCAACGTCGTCGATGGTCTGGCGCTGATTGAGCATGTGCAGGCGCAGACCGGCGCAAACCGGAACTATCCGTTTGGTATCGCGGCGCTGCCCGCCATTGCCGAGCAGGACAAACGCGACGCGATTAACCGTGAAGTCGAGCGCATCATGAACATCAACGACGCCGTTGCCGATCTCGCCATGGCGGAAGGTGTGCACCAGGTGGTGCAGGGCAACTACGCACGCGCGGCAGGGACGCTGGATGCTTTCAGCAAGGGGCATTTCCCGCCCATTCCGGAAGTGGTGCAGACGCCGCGAAGCGGGATTACGCTAACGCATCGCGTCGGCCTGCATTTGCGCGCGGGTTTGAATCCGGGCGACGCCGCCCATTCCACCCCGCGCGCCAAAGCGGAACCGGCCATTAACCATTGGCTGACGCTGCTGCTTCCGGCGATGAATGACATTTTCTGTACCGTCGACTATTACCATCAAGGCAACGCACAACAGGAACAGCAGACGGTTACCGCGCAGGACCTGGGCTTGCTCGCCATCGACCTGCTGTACATGCTGTCCAGCGATCAACAGCAGATGACCGCACTGGACGACCGCATCGTGGCGCATGTCTACACGATTTCCGGCGTCCGGATCGACAGCGATGTCACGATACATTACCGCGGCAAGCAGAGCGGAAAATATTCATTCTTTGAAATGATGCCGATGCTGCACGATCTGAAAGCGTTGGTCACCCAATCGCGCCCGCTGAAAATCACCGATGTCAAACTGCCGAACGAAGCCTCGCAGCAGGAAGACAGCGTTGCCTCGATACGCGTGGAGAAAATCACCGCAGTGCGCGATTTGCTGCTGCCGCAACAAACCGCACTGAATGCGCTGAAAACCCGGATGGATACCTGGTTGAACGATCCCGACCCGGCTGTTGCGGAAAGCAATTCAGTCAGCCATCTTGACGAAATGATCAATGACTATCTGGCGATTGCGCAGGGCGTCAGTCCGTTCGGACTGACCGGCGCAGCAAGCGGTTTTGTCCATGACTGGCGGCGAACACAGTTCCGCGCAGTGCAGGAAAAATTACAGAACATCATCACACGCTGGCAGGCGGCGCTCGCAGCATTCGAGCAGCGCATCACCGATTTTGGCGCGCTGGATCCGGCCACGCCGGTCGAAAGCAAAATGCAGTATCTCATGGAGGCGGCGCTGCTGATTGTCACCGAATCGATTCCAATTCCGGCATCGAACGATCCCAATGATTTGCTGACAACGCTGAACACCACGCATAAATCCAATTTTCAGAACACCCTGTCGGATCTCGAAAGCCTGCTGGCGGCCGCCAGCCAGGTCGGCGCTTTTCACTCGGCGTTAGGCGCCAAGGCAAGCGATATCGCGTTGCATGATACGCAAACGCTGGATCTCGCCGACAATCAAAAAGCCATTGTCAGCTTTGCGCAGACGTTGCTGACCAAAGTGCAGGGACTGGCAACGGACATCGACAAACGCCTGACCACGGCAGACAGTCTGATCACCGGTGATGCCTCGGCTAACGCAGCGCAGCGTATCGACGAATTGACCCAGGCCATCCGGCAGTTGACACATGACGATTTTGTCATACTGCCCGAATTCAATCTGACGCCGGCGCATGGCAGCGAATGGCAACAAAGTTATGACAACCGTGCGCAGCTACTGGGTTATCAGAAAAATGACCTCGGCGTGGATTTTCCGGAAGACAACTGGCTATACGGCGTCGCCCGTGTACGGGAAAAATTGCAGCGCTGGGAAAGCATTACGCAGTTTGGCGAAGCACTGAACAATGTCAGTTTGAACCTGACCCCGCTGCAATTTCCTTTCCGCACGGATGATCACTGGCTGGCGCTGGAATATCCCGCCAACCAGCCCGGCACAGCGGAGCCTTTCGTGATTGAAGAAGATAAATTGCTGTATACCGCGCATTACGTCGACGCGTTTGATCAGACTGCGGCCATCTGCGGATTATTGCTCGACGAATGGATCGAAGTGATTCCTTCCGCTCAGCAAACCACGGGACTCACGTTCCACTATGACCGGCCCAATTGCGAAGCTGCGCAGACATTGCTGCTGGCCCTACCGGCAAATTTCACCGGACAGTGGCAGTGGCAGGATCTCGTCGATTCGTTGCATGAAACACTGGATATGGCGCGCAAACGCGCAATCGAACCCGCGCACTGGAATGAAACGGAATACGCACGCTTTCTGCCCGCCGTCATTTCGTCAGTGACACGTTATCCGATCATGATGACGCTTGATCTCGCCTTCAATAACGCAGTGCAATTCAAATCCACAGTAGAGAGTTGACCATGAACGATTTTATTGCGATAGAAAATATCCAGGCGGTTCTCGATCGCAAGGTTCTGCTGCCCACCGTAGTCATGTGGAACCGGCTGGAAGGGCGGCCGCGGACCAGAAACTTTACCCGGGCGCTGCGCGCGGAAATCCGCGATCCCCTGTGGATGCTGTGCAAGCAATGGCAAACCGGAGAATTCAAAGGTGACGACGCCGGGTCGCCGATCTTCGCCAAAGCGCATATGGCCACCACCGAGCTGACCCAATATCAGCCCGGCGATGCCGCCGTGACGGAATTCGACAAATCCGCGCCGCTGGAGGCGATCGTGGAACAGCGGCCATTGCCGTACAGCGGACAGCAACATATTCTTTCACTGGACATCCGCTTGCTGATGGGGCGTCAATGGCTGAAGTATCTGCAGTCCGCAGGTCTCAGCGCATTAAAGCCGCAATATTTGCAGCATGCGCGTTACCGGATCGCCGAGCCCGATCCGGATAATCGCAATGATGCCTTCATCACTGCTCATCCCATGGTGTGGCAAAGCTTTTCCGCGATGGCCAGTCGCGCCATGGACGGCGCTAATTTGTATTTTTATCTCAAGGTGGACAGCCAGAACCACGCCTACGATGGCATTGCGCTGGCGGATGCCGGTGACAAGGCAATACTCGATGGCCTGGCCGGCAAATTCATGCAGTGGTACGAACAGCTATTCTATCAGCCGAGTCAGGGCGAGAACGACGCCTGGCAACCGCGTCAGCTCGAGTACCAGTTTGCCGTTTCAGCGCCGCAAAATGATGCGGAAAAAGTGATGGTGGCTGAAGAATACTATCAGGGCCGGCTGGATTGGTACAACTTGGACGTTGATCAGGATCGACAGAGCCTGGGCAGTGACAATGGCAGCACAGTGGAAGGAAAAACCACCCTGTCGTTTTTCCCCACCGCGATTCAGTTTGAGGGCATGCCGCACACACGCTGGTGGACTTTTGAGGAAGGAAAAACCAATTTTGGCGATATCAAGCCCGATACCACGGACATCAACAAGCTTCTGCTGATGGAATTCGGCCTGATCTACGCCAACGACTGGTTTCTGGTTCCCTTTCAGCTGCCGGTCGGCGCCATCGCCAATGTAGAAGGGCTTGCAGTCACCAATGTGTTCGGTGAAAGAATCTGGGTCACGGCGTCAGGGTCGGGCAACGATGAAAACTGGCAGCGCTGGGCCATGTACAACCTCTCAATTAAAGGCAGCGAAAATATCCGCGCCGACACTTCGCTGGTATTACTGCCCACCGTGCCCAAAATCCAGGAAGGCCGGCCGGTTGACGAGTTATGGTTGGTTCGCGACGAGGTCGCCAATATGGTATGGGGCATCGAACGCAGCATTCCGCTGGCGACAGGGCGCAGCAAACCCGGCAATGAAGCGGGACGTGAGCTGTTCAGCCGACTGGAGCGCATTCTGGACAGCGAAATAGAAGGCGGCCTGGTGACTCCGGAAATTCCCGAATCGAGCGCGGCCATACGCTACCAGTTGATGCAGGGCGTGCCGGAAAACTGGATTCCGATGATTCCCGTCCATCTCGACAATAATAACCGCGAAATCCAGTTGCAGCGGGCTTCGATGCCGCGCATCATCCTCGGCGATCCCAATCCGCCGGAAAAAATCAAACCGCGCACGGTGTTATTGCGGCAGGGCCTGAACGATCAGCCGCCGCAACCCTACTATCTGCATGAAGAAGAAGTGCCGCGGGCAGGCGTGCAGATTACCCAGGCCTATCAACGCACGCGCTGGCATAACGGGCAGGTATTTTGCTGGCTTGGTGTGAAAAAACAAACCGGCCGCGGCGAAGGCCATAGCGGACTGGCCTTCGACCGCGTACAATCCACCCGGCAGCGCCTGCGCCGGGCGCTGCGGCCGCCCGCTGAATAGTTTCCCCGGACGATTCAGACTACCTCGCACGAGCAATATTTACTCGGAACGATTGGTTTTTTTGTGCCGCCATGCTGCTTCGGCGATCATCACTCAACCGCATCAAGAACCCTGCTGCCCGGATAGTAGATTTTCCCCCATGTAACCAGTGCCTGGAGCACCGGTCTTAAGTCTTTTCCTTTTTGCGTCAAAATATACTGGCAGCGCACCGGTTTTTGTTGATAGATCTGTTGCCTGACAAACCCGGCGGATTCCAGTTTTTTCAGCCGGTCAGCCAGGATATTTGTAGCGATGCGCTCCGGAGAAGCTAAGAATTCTTGGTAGCGCTTCTTACCCAACAATAAATCCCTGATGATCAATAACGTCCATTTGTCTCCCAGCTCATCCAGTGCACAGGCGACGGGACAAAACGACCGTTCGAAATCTTGCCGGGTTATGTTGTTTGTCATAGTCAATATCCAATAAATTTTTATCACTTGCAATAAGCAAGTGATATGTTTATATTGACTTGCATTATACAAGCCAATTTTTATTTGTTGAAAAGAGGGAATGCAATGCTGAAACTTTATCAATTTGAACGCACTTGGGGTATTCCCAACTTAAGTCCATTCTGCTGCAAGGTTGAAACCTATCTGCGCTTTGCCGGAATCGATTATGAAATCGAAACAGCACTGCCAACTACGGCACCGAAAGGAAAACTGCCCTACATCGTCGATCGTGATATCACGCTTGCCGATTCCCGTTTTATTGTGAATCATCTGAAATCCTGTTATCAGGATCTGGATACTGGTTTGACGGATACAGATGCAGCCATTGCAGTTGCAATGCAGCGTTTAATTGAAGAACATCTGTTCTGGATAGCGCTTTATTCGCGCTGGCAATACACCGACAAGAACTGGCAGGTAAACAAAACGGCGATTTTTTCCGCGCTGCCGCCAATCGTTCGCGATCTTGGAGCCCGTTTGACACGCCGCAGGATACAGCAGCAAATTTACGGACAAGGAACAGGCAGACATCGGCCCGATGAAATTTTTGCACTGGGCAAGCAGGATATCGATGCGCTGGCCGGATTTCTTGGGGATAAAAAATATTTTTTCGGTGCCCGGCCTACAACGCTGGATGCATCTGCTTTCGGGTTATTAATCAACATTATCGGTTGCCCGATTGAATCCCCGCTTAAACAGTATGGTTTGTCAAAAAGCAATCTGCATAATTATGTCGCACGCATCATGGCTGAATATTATCAAGACATTCAGCCACGCAATGAAACAGGAGTCAAAATTGATGATTTTAGAACAGCTTCTTTAGCCAACGACGAGCGATTTTCACGGTAGAAAACTCAAGAAAACAATCTACACCTCTCTCTAACACATCCATGAAGGTTGACCTGGTCAGGTACCCGTCTTGCAATACGATAAATTCTTGTGGTAATCCCTCCCAGCATATCAGCACCCCACGTCACAACATGGTGTTGATACCAAGTGCTATGAGATAGCGTTGTACGAGCTTCAGGAACTCAAGAAACGTCTTGGCGGCTTCAGCGAACATATTGAGAGGCCCAACGCCGCAGTCACCGGCCATGAACACTCGGTGCACATGCTTGTTGGGCATATTCGGTAGCTACATATTGTTCTGAATGGCCACAAACCAGTTCTGGCTCTTGTCTGTAAGAGTACCGTTTGGACCAATTTTTACGGCTCTCTTCGTGACGGAATGCAGTACGTTACCTCCAATTACGAAAGCAACACCGTCGCCGATCTCAACGACGATGTCCGTGTGGCTGCCATACCAACCAACTTGTCGTGCGTTATCGAATGTTATCTTTGTGTCACCACGCCAGTACCCAATGAGATCTCCAACCTTTAACTGATAATCTTTCAAACGGTGACCAACTATTGGGGCGTCAGCCGCACTGTTATTGGAGTTTCTGATTGCTTGATTTATGTACTTTGCGTGACCCGCAGAGTAAGGGAAGTTATTCCCCGCACCGGCTTCGTTCATGCACCACGAGATGAAGGCTGCCGACCAGGCTGTTCCACGATCCTTACCTGTAAGGTTCTTGTAGGCGCCACCGATGAACGTCCAATAGTCGCCGATTCTCTGCCACGCTCCATCTTCATACTCCTTCTTCCCGACTTTAGTAGTGCCATCGAGTCGAATAACGGAACGCTCAAAGAAGTTCCATTCTTCCTCGCAAACTTCGATTAGCTTCGGAACAATTGATGTCATACGTTCTCCTTGAATAGACGAGCAAATATGTCCAACGCTGGAGTTAAGCCGCGGCGCGTAGCGCCGTCGGCTTGAACGACTTGTTATGAGTTTTTTGGATACAGGCATTTACCTTGCCTGTAGTGTTTTGGTGATAGCCTTTTGAAATTATGGAAAGCTTGCTTATAAGCTTGTACATCCCACTCCCATGCCTCTTGCATAACATAATATTTGTCATACAAAACCCATATGAGCTTATCCCAATCGTAATTTGTGGCTTTAGGTACCCTCGTGACGAAACTTCCTGGTTTACCACTTGGACGGTTACCTTTTACTTGGTATCTGATACCTTTGAAAGCAAAGTCGGCCCCTTTGCTTACAGCCGTTTTGTCCTGCATATAAACAGAATATTCGTCTTCAGACATACCAACTAACATTGCCACATCATATTCAGATATAGGAGTTGTTATTTGCGGAGAAACTCCGAATCTTTCCTGCCATTCCAGGGCCACATCAACAAGCTTTTTCCTAAGCACGCAGACCTCTTAAAACTCATAACTAGAATTATACGTCCGAAATGACGCAATATATTACGTCAAAAATGAAACCTAACACGGAAAATTGCATGCTATCTCCTTCAATTTTATGATAATACGCCGATTTAGGTTTCATCATATCAAACTTTGTTATATCCACTAACAAATCCGATGAATAGACCTGTAGAAAACAAACCACGGCTTCTGGATCAGGTGCGGGACACCAGAAGATACCTTAGTGCTACATGGTTGCTTGAGGGGAAATGTAAGGGTTTAGATCAAAACGGTGAAACTTCAGTCAGACATTCCATTTGATGTTTTAGGCTATTAGCCAAAATAGAATTGACGGATCGCCCTGATAAGGTCATTCGTTTTACCTGAACAGAACTTGTATGTGGTCAAAAATACATATTCACTGCACGCCCTTGTGCATCAAACCATTAACGGTCATCAAGGAATCTCCACCCGCTGCAATTTCACCGGCCAGACGCCTCTCTCCACCGCCTGCCGTCCATCAAATACGATATAACTCTGTCGCCCGTAATGGGGCAGGGGACGGATGAGGGATTCAAGCGATGCAGTGTCCTGCGCGGAAACGATTGCCAGAGCGCTGCCTTCCGGACCGTTCAGTGTCCACGCCTGAGCGGTGCCTTTTCCGCTGACTTCATCGGGTTTTGCAGGCAGGCCTCTGGCTTCCAGCCAGGCGTCGATCTCATGGTGCAAACCGATGATCAAGGCCGGCACAGCCGGAACGGATTGATTGGCCGACAGCATTTGCGATGTGCGGCGTTGCAGTTTTTCAGCCAGTGTTGCCGCAATCTGTTTTGTAGCGTCATCATCCGACAGCACGATTGTTGCCGCAGCGGGATTGACCATCACTTCGCGCAGTATGGGTGGCGCTTCGCCGGGTGCGAGGTGGCGGAACAAGCGGATATCCGGATCGAGGATGACAGATTGCGCTTTATCATTAACAGCAACGACGAAAGTCTGTTCCGCATGCTGCACGTCGAGCAGATGCGTTTCTTCGCCTGATGCGGTCTGAACGGCGACCGGCACGCGCAACTGGTAGGGTGGTTCGGATTGCGTCAGTGTGATATGAAGGCGATAGCCTGATTCCGCCGCTTCCTGTTTGACATCGGTTATGGCCAGATCCGGCGCGCCGGTTCGGTGCAGCCATTGATCGAAGAAGGCTTGCAGATCGCGCGTCGAAATGATTTCAAAGGCGCTTTGCAGATGCGGCCAGGCGGTCACTTTAAAACGCTGCATGCCCCAGATGCCTTGTATTGCGCGGTTGAACATGTCTTCACCGATCAGGTCGCGCAACATGAAAAAAAGCATTGCCGATTTATGATAACCGGTGATTTTCGACGCGCCGTGCGTGCGCGATGTAAACGCGGCCAGCGGCTCATCCTGACCGGGTTCGAGCGCGGCAAAGTCACGCAGCCAGCTTAGGCGCATTTCGCGCGCAGCGTCTTCGCCTTCCTGTTCCTTGTAGGTGTAATCCGCCATGAACGTTGTCAGGCCTTCAGACCAGTTGCCGCTGCGATAATCCGGATAAACTGCATTGCCCCACCAATTGTGCAGCACTTCGTGGCCGAGCGAAGTGTCCTTGATAAACGGCAGCTGCAATACATTGATGCCGAGATAGGTCAGCGTCGGCATGCCGAATCCGGTTGGCGTCGGACTGGATACGATACTGAATTCACTGAAGGGATACGCGCCGATCCATGCTTCATACAATTTGAAATAGCGTTTGACGGCCGCAAGATAATCGCCCGCCAGCGCACTGATCTGCGGGTGAAAGTAAGTGCGCAGCTGAATCGGCGCACCCTGGATACCGGTATAGTTTTCCGACGTTATCACATAAGGCCCGGCCATCAGGTCAATGCCTTCGGCTGGATGCATAAACGCAAAGCGCGCCTGATAACCCGCATCGGTATCCTGTTCATCGATCAACCGGCCTGCCACCAGACCACGTTGTCCGGACGGCAATTCGATCTGCACCGTGTAATGAAACAGTCCGCTGGTTATGCGCGGATACCAGTTTGACGCATCCGGCAGAAACGTGCCTGCCATGCCGCTCACGGCGACCGGCCTGCCCAGCGTCTGCTCATGATCGAGGGTTTCGTCGAGCGCGTGCAATTTGCCGCGCCAGTGAATTTCGACTTGATACGGACGCAGTATGGCGTACGGAATTTGCCAGACATGCGACTGGTCTTCCACAGTTTCCGGCTCAAACGGAATATCGTCAATAACAGCATGCGTAACTTCGAACTGCGCCGCGAGCTTTAAAACATGATCGCGCGTCTTGTTGAATCGGATAATGCTTTTTCCTTCCAGCAGGCGGGTTTCCGGATCGATACGCACCTGAATGTCATAATCGATAAAACTGGTATGCTCCCTGGCCACGCCGGGAAACGGCGAAGCAACAGCAGCGCCGATGGCGCACGGCAATAAAAGACACCAGAAGAACTGGATCAGTCGTACTGCTTGTTTGTTCATGGTTTTGTTTAGAAAACTGGATTCAGGGGAGGCGCTCCGGATTAACTACGCAATGTGGGAAATTTGGCGATAATCTCTATTTCCTGATCATTGCGTTTCACTTTGAGCGGCAGCCAGGTGCCTGGTGCATGGCGTTTGACGATTGCGATCACGTCGTCAGTATCGCTCAGCGGCACACCGGCCATTTCAAGAATGACATCGGCATCTTTCAAGCCAGACGCTTCGGCGATGCTGTTCTTTTCGACTTGCAGCACCAGTGCGCCACCGCGCGCCATTTCGAAACGAATGCCCAGCCGCTGGTATTTCGGTTCGGCAAAGGGATCAATGCGCTCCGGCAATACGCCGAAAACCGCATCGGCAACGCCGGCCACCAGCTGTTTACACGATTTGTCGGTGTCCCAGGGCAATAACGACAACACATCCCTGACGCCCAGGTCGTTCAGTTGATGCGGCACGCCATAGCCATGCACGATATGGCCCGAGCCCATAATCCCCACGACCAGCGGTTTTTTATTTCCTTTTTCCGTGTTGTTCAACGCTGCTTGCAGCATCTGCGCCATGGCGCGGTCCCAGAGCTGCTGGCCGGCATAAAAGCGTCTGAAATCGGGATCGTCATAGCTGATTTCGCCTTCCTGCTTGTCCTTGCGGTCATGCTGTTTGTAAATCGGCAGCAGAAAATCCAGATAAGCCTGACTCGGCGGCGCCGGGCGCGTCAATCCCTCGCGTTCCTCCAGCGGCACGCCATAAAAACCTTTCTCGGCGACCTGACGCCGCAGTTTGGGTTCGATATTCAGCGCAACCATCGGAATATGATTCATGCGCGCAAAGTGAAACAACGGCAGATAAAGCTGCGGATCAGTGTTCCAGACCCTGTTCCATTCGGATGCGGCCAGAAACGCTTTTTCGTCCAGCTCGCCCGCTATCCAGCGGTCCAATACCGCCTGCACGCGGCGCGGAAACATTTCAAACCCGATAACCATATCCGGCCGCACGGCATGCATCGCGGCAAGCATTTGCAACTGCCAGCGGTGATGGTCAGCGTTGACATGCGTTTCCCCCAGCAATACCACCGAGTGCTTCACCGCGCGCGCGACAATGTTCGCATAGTCCGCCTGACCGGAACCGGGCAACATCCATTTTCCCAGTGGCACGCAATGCGTCTGCACCGGTTTGCTGCCGGGTTTTACGTTTGCATCAGCCAATGCGGCGGTTGCCGACAGGCAGAACATGCCCAGCACGAATAGCACGGCTTGCGTGGCCGATGTGAAAAACCATTTTTGCGCGAAATCTGTATTTTTTTTCATATTTTTTCTATCCGAATGTTATCCAACCCACTTGCGGGCATTTCTGAACAGACGCAGCCACGGCGCATCTTCGCGCGCGCGCATGCGTTGCAGCGCATCACTTGACGCCGCCGGATACCAGGAATGCTGCGCAACACGAAAAACGCGCTCCGGATGCGGCATAAGAATGTTAAACCGTCCGTCCGGCGTCGTCATACCGGTAATTCCTTCCGGCGATCCATTCGGGTTGTCCGGGTAGGTTTCGGTAATCTGCCCGCGGTTATCGGTAAAGCACAGGGTAATCAGTGCCTCGCTTTCCCCGGCGGAACGGCCGTCAAAATCCGCGCGCCCTTCACCATGCGCCACGGTAACCGGCATCCGGCTCCCGGCCATGCCATCGAACAATATCGATGGACTTTGCTGCACCTCTACCATGACAAAGCGCGCTTCAAATTGTTCCGAAACATTGCGCACAAAACGCGGCCAGTGCGCCGCCCCCGGAATGATTTCACGCAGATTGCTCATCATCTGACAACCATTACAGACGCCGAGCGCGAAAGTATCGGTACGCAGGAAAAAAGTCTCAAAAGCCTCGCGGGCATACGGATTAAACAGGATGGATTTTGCCCATCCAACGCCCGCGCCCAGTACATCGCCATACGAAAAACCGCCACAGGCGGCAATGCCTTTAAAATTCTCCAGCGAAACTTCGCCGTTGATGATATCGCTCATATGCACATCGATTGCGGCAAATCCCGCGCGATCGAACGCCGCGGCCATTTCAACATGGCCATTGACGCCTTGCTCGCGCAAAATGGCGACACGGGGTTTGACGCCGGTTCGGATGCCTTTGCGGATAATCGGCGCAACGATGTTCTCCTCCGGGTCAAAACGCAGTGCCACGTGCAGCCCCGGATCATCCTGATCCAGGATACGGTCAAATTCCTGCTGCGCGCAATCCGGATTGTCACGCAGTCTTTGCATGTGATACGTCGTCTCCGACCAGGCGCGTTGCAGATCAACGCGTTTTTCCGCAAGCACCGGCTTGTTGTTGCGCAACAGACGCAGCTCATCTTCCGTATTCGGATGTCCGATGATGAAGCTCATATCCTGCAACCCGGCTTCCGACAATACGCTCATGACCACCGTGCGCTTTTTGCTTTGAATTTGAATCACCGCGCCCAGTTCTTCATTGAACAATACCGCAAACAGGCGCTCCAGCGCACGGCCGCCCAGTTGTTCGAATTGCAGTTCAGCGCCATCGATATCGTTCGACAGCGCATCAAAACAGAGTTGATCGAGATTGACGGTAATCCCGGTATGTCCGGCGAAAGCCATTTCACACAAGGTGACAAACAAACCGCCATCGGAACGGTCGTGGTAGGCGAGCAGCGCATCGGCATTGTTCAACTGCTGGATAGCGGTAAAAAAAGCCCTGAGCTTTTTGGCGCCAGTCAACGCATCAATATCCGGCGTTTCATTACCGGTCTGCTTATAAACCTGCGCCAGCGCCGATCCGCCCAGACGGTTTTTTCCCTGCCCCAGATCGATCAGAATCAATTCCGTATCGCCACAATCCGTGCGCAGTTGCGGCGTCAAGGTGCGGCGCACATCGCTGACCCGGGCGAAAGACGAAATAATCAGCGAAAGCGGGGCGGTAACTTCCTTTTTGACAGATTCACCGGTTTCGGCGCTTGTCTCCTGCCAGGCGGTTTTCATCGACATCGAATCCTTGCCGACAGGGATGCTGATACCCAGTTGCGGACAGAGCGCCATGCCGACCGCGTAGACCGCATCATACAAACCGGCGTCTTCCCCGGGGTGACCCGCCGCCGCCATCCAGTTGGCGGAAAGCTTGATGTCGGCGAGTTGTTCTATGTGTGCGGCGGCGATATTGGTGATCGCCTCACCGACCGCCATGCGCGCAGCGGCCGCCGGATCGATCAGCGCCAGCGGCGTGCGCTCGCCGATCGCGAATGCTTCGCCAAAATAGGTCTGATAGCCCATCATGGTGACCGCCACATCGGCGACCGGCACTTGCCAGGGGCCAACCATCTGGTCACGCGCCGTCATGCCGCCCACACTGCGATCGCCGATACTGATAAGAAATGTCTTGCTGGCCACGGCGGGCAATCGTAAAACACGGTAGGCGGATTCTGTCAGGTCGAGCTCATGCGTCTTCAGCGCCGGCAGTGATAGACTGCGATGCGCCGCCTCGCGCGTCATTTTGGGTGGTTTGCCCAGCAACACCGACAGCGGCATGTCAACCGGCAGCGCCTCATCCGATGCGCCGCTTTCATCAACAACAACCAATTGCGCTTCCTGCGTTGCCTCACCGACAACGGCGAACGGACAGCGCTCACGCCCGCAAATCTGCTGAAAAACATCCAGTGATCCCGGATGAATGGCGAGCACATACCGTTCCTGCGCCTCGTTACTCCAGATCTGCATCGGCGACATGCCCGATTCCTCGGATGGCACCGCGCGCAGATTGAACCGCCCGCCACGCCCGGAATCATGCACCAGCTCGGGAAAAGCATTCGACAATCCACCGGCGCCGACATCATGAATGAACAAAATAGGATTTTGCGCGCCGGCGCGCTCCATTTGCCAGCAGCGGTCGATTACTTCCTGCGCGCGGCGCTGCATTTCGGGATTGCCGCGCTGCACCGAATCAAAGTCCAGCGCTTCCAGGTTCGCGCCGGTATCCATGCTGGACGCCGCGCCGCCACCCAGACCGATCAGCATACCCGGGCCACCCAGCTGAATCAGCAAGGTTCCGGGCGGGAATTTTTCCTTGGCGATATGTTTTGCCGAAATCTGCCCGATACCGCCCGCAAGCATGATGGGCTTGTGATAGCCGCGCATTTCTCCGGCCACGTTTTCTTCATAACTCCGGAAGTAGCCCGCCAGATTCGGGCGGCCGAATTCGTTATTGAAAGCTGCGCCGCCGATAGGGCCTTCCAGCATGATCCGTAACGCCGAAGCGATGCGCTCTGGCCTGCCATAAACCGTTTTCTTGTCCGGATCGGCAAATTCCCAAGGCTGCATGAAACCGGGAATATTCAAGTTGGAAACCGAAAATCCCGCCAAACCCGCTTTAGGCTTAGCGCCGCGCCCGGTCGCGCCTTCATCGCGTATTTCTCCGCCGACACCGGTTGCCGCGCCCGGAAATGGCGAAATTGCGGTCGGATGATTATGCGTCTCGACCTTCATCAGCAAATGGGTCTGTTCCTGCGCGTAGGTGTAACGGTTTTCCGCGTCCGGATAAAAGCGCGCTATGTTTGCACCCTCGACAATGCTCGCGTTGTCGGCGTAGGCAACCAGCGTGCCTTGCGGGCTTTGCCGGTGGGTATTGCGAATCATGGCGAACAGCGATTGATCCATCGGCCGGTCATCGATGACCCAGCTGGCATTGAAAATTTTATGGCGGCAATGCTCTGAATTCGCCTGTGCGAACATCATCAGTTCAACATCGGTAGGATTGCGCCCGGCTTCCTGGTAATACTGCGCCAGATAGCCGATTTCATCGGGGGACAGCGCCAGACCCATCTCGATATTGGCTTTTTCCAGCGCCTGAGCGCCTTCCGCTGTGATATCGATAATACGCAATGGCTGCGGCGGAACGTGCTGGAACAAGCGCTCGGCTTCTTCGAATGTGCGGAACACGGTTTCTGTCATGCGATCATGCAACGCCATTTGCAGCGTTCGCTGCTGGGCGGGAGAAATCGCCTGATCGGTGCGGATGTAGTAAGCCGTGCCGCGCTCGATGCGCTCAACAGCGCTCAGTCCGCAATGCCGTGCGATATCCGTGGCTTTGCTGCACCACGGAGAAATGGTTCCGGGACGGGGGGTAACAAGATAAAACGCGTCATTGTCAGCGGGTTGCCGTGGTTGACAACAATTCAGCACTGTTTCAAGCAGTGCTGTTTCAGTGGCAGTCAATGTTTGGCTGACCGCGCAGAAATACCAATATTCCGTATCAATCTGCGAAACCTGTATGGCGCATGCATGCAATTCGCGCATGAGTTTTTCCAGCCGGAAATCGGAAAGTGCGTTACCGCCGCAATATCGAAGCATGGGCAAAAAGGGTATCATGTTCAAAAATGGTATTTTACACGATGCATGGTGGATGAAATGAATACAATCGATCCGGTTTATCTGACAGCTGAAATTCGCGCTATTGAACAAACCGCGCTTGCATCAGCCAATCCCCCTGATTTGATGGAAAAAGCAGGCCGCGCTGCCGCCGAGATAGCGAAACAGCAGTTTGATATGAGCGCCGCGAGGAATGTGCTCGTCCTCGCCGGCCCGGGCAACAATGGCGGTGATGCCTTTGTCGTCGCCCGTTATTTAAAAAACTGGGGACACGCCGTATCCGTCGTTTTTAGTGAAGATCCCGCCGGTTTACCGAATGACGCTCAGAAAGCCCGGCAGGCCTGGCTGGACAGTCAGGGCGAAATCCAGTCCGATATTCCATCCCATCCACAGTGGGATTTGATCATCGATGGCCTGTTCGGCATCGGTTTGCGGCCGGAACGTCCGCTTGTCGGCCAATATCTGGACTGGATCTGTCAGGTGAATGCTATGTCCTGTCCGGTTCTTGCGCTGGATATGCCTTCCGGCTTGTCCAGCGATGAAGGCAATGTCTGCGGGCAAGCAGTTGCCGCCACTGTTACCGTAACGTTCATCGGGCTCAAACCCGGACTACTGACACAGTATGGTCCGCAATATTGCGGAGAATGTATTGTCTGCAATCTCGATCTTGACGTAACAACCCGTGTTACGCCGCACATCTGGGCCATCAACCGGAAGCTGATTCAAATGTTGTTACCTCCCCCTCGACCTGCAAACAGTCACAAAGGGCATTTTGGCGGTGTTGGCATTCTGGGCGGCAACAATGGCATGATCGGCGCTGCTTTATTGGCTGGCCGCTCAGCGCTCTATCTGGGCGCGGGCCGCGTCTATTTGGGCCTGCTTGCCCAGGCAGCACCCGCTGCGGACATGCTTCATCCCGAGTTAATGCTGCGTTCAGCGGGCGAATTATTCGAACTGAACACGCTCAGCTGTCTGGTCGCCGGACCCGGCATGGATATTAACGAAGCCACTTATACCTGGATGCAGCATGCGCTCAATAGCAACCTGCCGCTGGTGCTGGACGCCGATGCCTTGAATCACATTGCTTTTCACAGCGAACTGGCCCGGCAGCTGAAGCTGCGCAACACACCCGCCGTACTCACGCCACATCCGGCCGAAGCAGCGCGGCTGCTCGATATGGAGGTATCCGCGGTACAGAATAATCGCATTGACGCCGCAACAAAAATTGCCGAACATCTTAACTGCTTCGTGCTTTTGAAAGGCGCGGGCAGTATCTGCGCCTTGCCCGGCGGACGATGCTTCATCAATACCAGCGGCAATCCGGGATTGAGCAGCCCCGGAACCGGCGATGTTCTCGCCGGCATGATCGGCGCATTCATCGCGCAAGGCATGAAGCCGGATGATGCAATGCTGCTGGCTGTCTATCTGCACGGCGCAGCGGCCGATCACTTGCTGGATCGCAATCACGGCGCGGTTGGCATGACGGCATCGGAAATCATCGTCACGGCCCGGCTGTTACTGAACAGTTGGATTTATAAGCAATTGACGGATGTATAACGCATCGCCGGTCATTGCATCTTGTTCAGAATGAATTTTGCGGGAACGCCAGACTTTTTCGGATGATGCAAACACTTATCCCGGCGTCAGTCTGGCGTCAATAAAGGCAGGCAGGAAAATTACATTTTAGCCAGCACTTGAGCTACCGTCTGCCCCATCAGCGACGGCGTAGGGCTGATGATCACACCCAGTTCTTTCAGCAGGGCTACTTTCTCCGCCGCGCTTTCACCGGCGGAAGAAATGATAGCACCCGCATGTCCCATGCGGCGGCCTTCCGGCGCAGTGAGCCCGGCAATATATGCCACCAGCGGTTTGGTCATATTTTCTTTGAAGAAGATGCCGGCATCCACTTCCATGGGACCGCCGATTTCACCGATCATGAGCGCAACCTTGGTTTCGGGATCCTGTTCGAGTTTTTCGAGTACATCGAGATGCGAGCTGCCAATGATGGGATCGCCGCCGATACCAACCGATGTTGAAATACCGATACCCAGCGCGCGCATCTGATCGGCCGCTTCGTAGCCCAGCGTACCTGACCGCCCCACGACGCCGACATTGCCGCGCACATAAATATGGCCTGGCATGATACCGAGCATGGAGCGTCCTGGGCTGATCGTACCGGCGCAATTGGGTCCGGTCAGCATCATGCGTTCTTCTTTCGGGAACCGGCGCAGAAAGTTTTTAACGGTCATCATATCCTGTGTCGGAATACCGTCGGTAATGGCGACACAATATCTAATCCCGGCATCGGCCGCTTCCATGATGGAATCCGCCGCGAACGCCGGCGGCACAAAAACAATACTGGCCTCCGCGCCGGCCTGTTGCACCGCTTCCTTGACCGTGTTGAATACCGGCAGTCCCAGGTGCGTCTGTCCGCCCTTGCCCGGCGTGACGCCACCGACGACATTGGAGCCGTAGTCAATCATTTCCTGCGCGTGAAATGTGCCGATTTTCCCGGTAAACCCTTGAACAATAATGCGTGTTTTTTCGTCTATTAATATGGTCACTTTTTACTCCCTAACCTTTTTGCGCAACAACCTGGTTACGCGCCGCCACTACTTTTTCAGCTGCTTCCGCCAGAGTATCCGCCGTGATTATCTTCATTCCGCTGTCTGCAATGATTTTGCGGCCTTCTTCCACATTGGTTCCAGACAACCGCACCACCAGTGGCACCTGCATGCCGATATTTTTGACCGCCTGCACCACACCCTCGGCAATCCAGTCACAGCGGTTAATACCGGCAAAAATGTTGACCAGCATCGCCTTGACGTTTTTATCGGCAAGCACCAGCCGAAATGCTTTTTCCGTTCTTTCCGCCGATGCACCACCACCCACGTCCAGAAAATTTGCAGGCTCACCGCCTGCCAGCTTGATCATATCCATAGTCGCCATGGCCAGTCCCGCGCCATTGATCATACAACCAATGTCGCCATCCAGACCGACATAGCTCAGACCCACTTCCGCAGCCGCGACTTCGCGCGGATCGACTTGTGAATTGTCACGCAATTCCGCAATTTTATGACGTCGATACAGCGCATTCTCATCAAACGCCATCTTGGCATCCAGCGCGATGATTTCGTTATTGGCCGTTACAACCAGGGGATTGATTTCCAGAATATTGGCATCGAGATCACGCAGCGCGCGATAGCACCCTTTAATCGTTTTAACCGCATGATTCAACAGCGAAGAATCGAGCCCCAGCGCAAACGCCATTTTGCGCGCCTGGAAATCCTGCAAACCAACAGCCGGTTCAATATAAATCTTGATGATCGCTTCAGGTTGGGTTTGTGCCAATGTTTCGATTTCCATGCCCCCCTGAGCTGATCCCACCATAATGACACGTTCGGTGCTGCGGTCGATCAGGAATGACAGATAAATTTCTTTCTCGATTTTGGTTCCTGCTTCTATGTAGACGCGGGAACAGAGCTTTCCTGCCGCGCCGCTCTGATGGGTCACCAGAACTTTACCCAGCAGCTCTTCAGCCGCCGCCTGAACTTCGGCGTGTGTTTTGCACACCTTGATGCCACCTGCTTTGCCGCGTGCGCCGGAATGAATCTGCGCCTTGACAACCCAGACATCACCTTCAATTTCCCTTGCACGCTGAACAGCCTCTTCCACACTGTAGGCAATACCACCCTCGGCGATTTTGACGCCATACTCGGACAGAATTTCTTTTGCTTGATACTCGTGAATATTCAATTCGATTTCCTCATCAATCGGATTAATATGTCATGGTTTTTCTGTCAACAGCCTGTTAAACCATGTTTTTCTAAAGCGTTTAATAATAAAAAGGCCGCATTACGCGGCCATATGCACCATCCTGACTTTACTTTCTGGCGGCTATCGCCTCTGCGATTCTCACCACATTGTTGGCCATTCTTTCCGAAGCCGCATCAATCAGCCGTCCATCCAGCGCAGCAGCGCCTTTTCCTTGAGCAGCCGCTTCTTTCAGGGCGGCCAGTATGCGCTTGGCTTTTTCCACCTCCGCTGGAGGCGGCGTAAAGACTTCATTCGCCAATGCGATCTGCGTGGGATGTATCGCCCATTTTCCTTCGCACCCCAGTGCGGCTGCGCGGCGAGCCGCCAACTTATAGCCGTCCGGATCCTTGATGTCGCCAAACGGGCCATCGATAGGCCGCAAACCATAGGCGCGGCACGCTACCGTCATGCGGCTGATTGCGAAATGCCACTGGTCGCCGGGATAATCCGGATTCAATCCGCCGATATTGACCGTTCTGGCGCGGTTACTGGCGGCGTAGTCAGCAACGCCGAAATGCAGCGCCTCCAGCCTTCCGCGCGCGCCGTTACGGGCAATGTCCTCAACATTGGCCATGCCCAGCGCGGTTTCGATCAGCGCTTCCAATCCAATCCTGTTTTTCAGGCCCTGCTGCATTTCCAGTTGATTAACCATGGCTTCCACCATGTAGATATCCGCGTAGACGCCCGCCTTGGGTATCAGTAAGGTGTCAATTTTAGAACCGGCCTGCTCAACGAGATCCACCACATCGCGAACCATATACTGCGTATCCAGTCCGTTGATACGAACCGATACGGTGATGCCATGCCCTTTCCAGTCCAGGTCATTGAGCGCCTGGATGATATTTTTACGGGCTTGCACCTTGTCATCCGGTGCAACCGCATCTTCCAGATCCAGAAAAACGAAGTCCACACCGCTTTTTAATGCTTTCTCAAACATCTCCGGGCTTGAACCTGGAACCGCCAGCTCACAGCGTTGAACCCGTTGAATTTTTGTTTCATATAGCGTGTGACTCATTTTTCCTCCATGATAATTTTTTGTTTAAACAGGCCCGCCATATCCTCAAGGCCGGCACTGTATCTGTAAAACCGATAACCCGGCATTATAACATTTGTTGCTATGTGATTCTAACCATGTGATTTTTTTATACGCATGCGCAGCTTGCCGGTTAAATTGCCGCACAGGCGCTCACACTGCAATCTGCCGAAGTTGCGCAATCGCATTGGCGGCGTCCGTAAATTGGCGATACCTTGCCAACCAAAGCAGCGGAATTGTTGAAGCGGTATCACCGTGCAGCTCAGCGCCTGCCGCAGCAATAGCGCCCAGCATAATGGCGCGGCCGCAACTATCGCCACCCGCGCGGATATTGGCCTCAACAGCTTGCTGGTAATTTGTGGCATGGCGAAGAATATGGACGATCACGGGCAATCCCTCCAGCACGTGACATGCGGAACCAAAGCGCTGCGCAGCCCGCACGCTATCCAACGTGTCCATGGCCAGCGCATCTTTCAGCAAAGTCCCGAGTTCTCCCTTTGCATGCGGCAAAGAATGCACCAGCGCCTGTTCAACGGGTTTCCCGTCAAGCACGACGGCAAGCACGGCCGCCGCGTATTGCGCCGCAGTTACTGCCGTAGCGTTATCATTCGTCAATCTTACAATCTGTTCGATCTTGTTCAACAGCGAATCCGTTGACCCGGTATGCAACGCCGTAACAACAGCCACGGATGCCAGCGCGGCGAACTGATCGTCATCCGCGCCGGATATTTCGGGATAATCTTCCGGAACCAATGGGATCAGCTTCAGCAGCGTCTGGCGCGTGGGTGAGTCGACATATCCGCGGTATGCGCCGCCCGGCCCAAACAGGTTGCGAAACTCGGTTTGATACGCCATGCGGTCGAACTCACCATGCGCGGCATAATGTTTCAGCATCAGCAGACAGATTTCGCCATAACCGGAAGAATCTCCCGCAGTCTTGCCGCCATGTGCAAAGAAACCTTTTGTATCAGCGTAGTTTCCGGGATCGGGCGTCAAGAAAGCGATATTCTGTTTCTTTTCGATTTGTGCAATGCGCTCGGGATCATAAAGCCAGTGCAATCCAAGCGCAGCGGAATCGGCAATCAGCGCCCCCAGCACCGTTGCTATGCGAGGCGTCAATTTAACGGTTGTATCCATGAATTAGCGTTTGTTCGTGTATTGATTCGCTATCGTTGGCAGGTGGGAATTCGCGCAACGTGATTTTATGTCAGCTGATTTCAACATCATCCGGAATTCTGCGGGCCTCGTCTTCGAGCATGATGGGTATGCCGTCCTTGATGGCAAAGGCCAGCCGATCCGCCTTGCAAATCAGCTCCTTTTCTTGTTTTTTGTACAGCAGCGGCCCTTTGCATACCGGACATACCAGGATATCGAGTAATTTTGTGTCCATAATTCTTTAATGTGCTTGCGTTACCGTTTTAAAATCTGCTCAGTATATCATCGAGCTGATCGAGATTTGAGTAGTGTATGATGATATTGCCTCGACCGTTTTTTGCGGACTTGATCGTGACCTGCGCGCCAAGCCGTTCCGACACCGACTCCTGCAGCGCCAAAACATCGCGGTCGATTTTTCGCGCTTTGCGTGTCTGCGGATTATTCAGTTGCTGGATTATTTTTTCTGTCTCGCGTACCGACAATCCTTTCAACACGATTCTGTTGGCCATCTGTATCTGCTGCGCAGGTTCCAGCGCCAGCAAGGCCCTGCCATGCCCCATGTCGATTTTACCCTGCATCATCATGTCCTGCACAGGCCCGGCCAGATTAAGCAGACGCAGTAAATTGGTCACCGCGCTGCGCGAACTGCCCAGCGCTTCAGCGGCGGTCTGATGCGTCATGCCAAACTCGTTGATCAGACGCTGAATGCCCATGGCTTCTTCCAGCGGATTCAGATCCTCGCGCTGAATATTCTCGATGAGCGATATCGCCAGCGCAGCTTCATCGGTGACTTCCCGAATGATCACTGGCACTTCGTCCAGCCCGGCCAGCTGCGCCGCACGCCAGCGACGCTCACCGGCGATGATTTCATAGCGATCCACGCCAATCGCGCGCACCAGAATAGGCTGCATGATACCCTGCGCTTTAATCGATTCAGCCAGATCGGCCAAGGCCGCCTGATCCATGTTGCTGCGCGGCTGGTATTTTCCGGGTTGCAGCGATGCGGTTTCGAGATTCTGCAATCGGTCGCCGGATGCATCAACCCCATCCGTATTTCCCGATAGCAGCGCATCCAGTCCGCGTCCCAGCCCTTTCAGTTTCGCCATCTAACTTTTCCTTTTACAATTCGAGACCTTTGCACGGCGTCATGAGCGGTACGAGAATAAGGCAAAAATTTGCGAAAAAGCGGAGTTTACACGGGGTAAATGAGCATTTTTCGCAAATTTTTAACGCCATTATCGTGCCGCGTAGTAGCCGTGCAAAGATCTCAATCCATTCCTGACAATCAGGCATTCAATACTTCCTGCGCAAGTTCCAGATAGGCCTGAGCCCCTTTTGACTGACGATCATGATAAAGCACGGGGAGGCCAAAACCCGGCGCTTCCGCCAGACGCACATTTCTTGGAATGACCGTGCGGTAAACCTTGTCGCCGAAGTGCCGCTGCAATTGATCCGATACCTGTTGCGCCAGAATATTGCGCGGATCAAACATGGTGCGTAGCAATCCTTCAATACGCAGTCTGGGATTGAAATTCGCCCGCACTTTCTTGATGGTGTTGACCAGATCGCTTAAGCCTTCCAGCGCGTAATATTCACACTGCATCGGTATCATTACCGCATGCGCGGCGCACAGCGCGTTCAGCGTCAATAAATTCAGCGCTGGCGGACAATCAATAATAACGTACTGATATTCATCGATGACCTCAATGAGCGCTGCTTTTAAGCGGATTTCACGCTGTGAAAGCGTCACCATTTCGACTTCGGCACCGGCCAGATCGCGGTTGGCCGGAATCAGATCATACTTCCCCTGCAATTCGCTGATACGCACTGATTTTATTGATAACTCACCCAGCAGAACCTGATAAACCGTCTGTTGAATCACCTGTTTGTTCGCGCCACTACCCATGGTCGCATTCGCCTGCGGATCAAGATCGATCAGCAACACGCGTTTGCCCGCATTGGCCAGACTGGCCGCCAGATTGACACTGGTCGTCGTTTTGCCTACTCCGCCTTTTTGGTTGGTTATTGCCAGAATCTTTGTCACGTTTGATACGCCTCCAGCAGCTCCGGTTGTTCAGCAGCAGACATACGCCGGATAACAATCAGTTCCCGCTGTGCAGAAAGCCCCGGAACAATTAAAGGTATCCTTTTTTCAATCACATAGGGTAAAACCACCTGATCAAGCTCCTGTTGCGTGCAACTGCTTTTCATCGCGACCCAACGGCTCCGTGTTTCGTTCGGCTTCACCAGATGCTGTGTCGTTTTTATAAAATCCCCCAGACTGGCATAAGCCCGCGAAATAATCGTATCCGGGCTTTCGTCGACAACGGCTGTTTCAATCCGCCTTGCCATAACCACCACATTTTCCAGCGCCATCTCGATTTTAACCTGCTGTAAAAACGCCGCTTTCTTCTGATTGCTTTCCGCCAGCGTCACCTGCCAGTGGGGTCGTACAAGGGCAATCGGTATACCCGGCAATCCCGCACCCGTACCCACATCGATTACGCGGGGCCCGTTAATATATTCAACCGCCGCCAGACTGTCCAAGATATGCTGATACAGCATATCTTGGACAGTCCTGATCGCCGTCAGATTATATTGCTTGTTCCACTTCGCAATCAGCGACAGATACTGAACAATCCGTTCCCGTATTCTCGCATCCGGCTCAATTACAGCATGCTGCAAGGCTGACAAGCCTTGCCTGACTGCATCATCAAGACTCATGCACGCTGTTTCTGACCGGCATCCGGCGGACTGACCCCGCCCAGCCCGCGCTTGAGATAAACCAGCAGCAATGAAATAGCTGCCGGGGTCACGCCGGATATTCTGCTGGCCTGACCAATGGTTTCAGGTTTATGTTCATTCAGTTTTTGTTGAACCTCGTTGGACAGCCCCTTGACCAGGCGATAATCGATATCAGCCGGCAGCAACGTCGTTTCATGCTGCGACTGACGCAGAATTTCTTCCTGCTGGCGTTTGATATAACCCTGATATTTGATCTGAATTTCGACCTGCTCGGCGATTTGCGCATCGATCCACGCATTACCGGCATTCTGCTCGACACCGCACAGCGCCATCAGATCCGCATAGGACACGTCCGGGCGGCGCAGCAGCTCGGTCAGCGTATATTCGCGCTCGATGGTTTTTCCAAGCACCTGAATGAGTCGCGCCTCGTCAATTGCACCGGGAAAAATCCGGATGCTGTCCAGACGGTTCTGTTCCTGTTCAATGGCTTCACACTTGCGCGCATAAAACGTCCATCGCGCATCGTCGACCAATCCAAGCCTTCTGCCGGTTTCGGTCAGACGCTGATCCGCGTTGTCTTCCCGCAGTTGCAGCCGGTATTCCGCACGGCTGGTAAACATGCGATACGGCTCGGTTACGCCGGAAGTAATCAGATCATCCACCAGCACGCCGATGTACGCTTCATTGCGCAACGGGCACCAGCTATCCTTCTGTTGCACGGTCAACGCCGCATTAATCCCTGCCAGCAGACCTTGCGCCGCCGCCTCTTCATAGCCGGTGGTGCCGTTGATCTGACCGGCAAAAAACAAACCTTGAATGGTTTTGGTTTCCAGCGAGCGTTTCAGATTCCGCGGATCGAAATAGTTGTATTCTATGGCGTATCCTGGACGCGTGATATGCGCATTTTCCAGACCGGCAATCGATTGCACCAGCCTCATCTGGAACTCAAAAGGCAGGCTTGTTGAAATACCATTCGGATAAATTTCATGCGTATCCAGTCCTTCTGGCTCAAGGAAAATGGAATGACTCTCCCGACTGGCAAACCGCACCACCTTGTCTTCAATAGATGGACAATAGCGCGGCCCGATGCCTTCTATTTTGCCCGTATACAGCGGTGACTCGGATAATCCTGCAGTGATGATTTCATGCGTTTCCGCATTGGTTTGCGTTATCCAGCAGGACACCTGACGCGGATGTTTAACGGTATGTCCCATGAAAGACACGACCGGCGTCGGTGCATCGCCGGGTTGCTCTTTCAGTTTGCTGTAATCCAGGCTGCGCCCGTCTATACGCGGCGGCGTGCCGGTTTTAAGCCGTCCGACCGGAAACTGCATCTCGTTCAGACGCTGCGCCAGCGTTATCGACGGTGGATCACCGGCGCGTCCGGCTTTGAAATGGGTTTTGCCGATATGCGCAAGCCCCGCCAGAAACGTGCCCACCGTCAACACCACAGCTTCAGCGTAAAATTTTATGCCCAGCTGGGTAACCACACCGGCAACCCGCTCCTGCTCAATCAGCAGATCATCCACGGCCTGTTGCACAACCTGGAGATTAATCTGATTTTCGATCCGTTTACGGATGGCCTGACGATACAGAACACGGTCTGCCTGCGCGCGTGTCGCGCGCACCGCCGGGCCTTTGCTGGAGTTCAACACGCGAAACTGGATTCCCGCCGCGTCGGTAGCCAGCCCCATTGCACCGCCAAGCGCATCGATTTCCTTGACAAGATGACTTTTACCAATCCCGCCGATGGACGGATTGCATGACATCTGGCCGATGGTTTCGATATTGTGCGTCAGCAGCAGCGTCCGGCAGCCCATGCGCGCCGCGGCAAGCGCCGCCTCTGTGCCCGCATGCCCTCCGCCGACAACAATAACGTCATAGCTGTTTTGTTTACGCATATTCAAAACTCAAGTCGCATAGATCGCGTAACAAAAAATTACCCTGATTTGAAAACCGTTTCATCAGATGTTTCACGTGAAACATTCGGCTTGAATGGCGCTGAAATACAGATCAATCATCCGATTGCGCGCCGAAATATGCATAAGGTTTATGTGGAACAGTGCTTTCCTTAAAATGCTTTTGCTGATTCTTGTCGAGCGACTTATCCCACCAGATGCTTCTTGCCGCCAGACGTTTTTCCTGAACTTGCGGGTTTTTTTCGAGAAACTCGCGCATGAATTTTGTTTGTTCCGATTCGTAACTGTAATCCATAATAATCGCTCTATGATTCAAAAAGACATTAACAGAGACTGCTAAATCAAAAGGCATAACTTTAGCATATTGTTACTTCGCATTCACCTTCACAGCACAACATTTCAGCCCGGGGTTCTGTTCCAGGGCAGCACTAATACTTTCGCAATTTAGTAACAAACTCGCGAAACGGCAAGGGATAGGCTGTCTCGAGCTTTTGCGCATGCTTGTGGATAGATTTCCACGACAGCTTGCCCGGATTGTTTCGGAAAGCAAAAACAATCAGATTGCCGCGTATTTCGGCCATCATCGCAATGATATGGCCGTCAAAACTGTTTTCAATCCGTTGCAGCAGGGTTTTCAATTGACGGTCACGGCTCAAGAGATTAACCACCAGCATACCGCTCCTGTTTAACGCTTGTTGCGCGTGGTCATAAAAATCCTGGCTGCACAGTGATTGAACCTGATCACCGTCATCAAAGCCATCGACCATAATAATATCGGCGACTGCTCCCTCAGATACGACATAGCCCGCGCCATCCGCTTCAACGATTGCAAACCGCGCATCATCCTGCGGCACATGAAAATACTCCCGCGCCGCCATGATTACCTGCCGGTAAGGTTCCACCACCGTCACACGGGTTTGTGGCAGATAATGATAAACAAACTTGGCCAGCGACCCGCCGCCCAATCCGATCATCAGCACATGCCCGGGGTTTGGATGAAACAGCATAAAGCCCATCATGCACTGCGTATAAACCAGCTCTAAAGCATTCGGCGCAGCGATCCGCATCGCGCTTTGCACCATCGCCCCCCCCAGATGCAATGAACGCACGCCATCCTGTTCGCTGATCATTAACTCAGGCGCATCATTTATATCATTCACAGGTCTCATAACTTGAATTCAAGACTCACTAAACTCTCTCCTTGCCTGACCGAGTAGCTGTATTGATGGGTTATTGTCACTCCCGCAAAAATTCATGAAGAACGTCTCTAACGATTATCGCAGTAAACACTACACCTGATCATAAAAGAAACCTGGGATAGAAGTTAGCGGGGAAAAGTTGCACAAAATTTTTGCTGAATTGATCCCGTACACAAATGTAACTCACCGAACTGGCTCGAATCCCGGATTACTCCCATAGCGCGCACAGCACATTAAGCAGGACGAGCGCAGATAGCCACTCTCAAACATACTCTGTTTCAATACCGGCCACTGCTATCATCAAGTATAAATTGGATGGAAGCTTTATTGGATAAAATGTCGTGTATATGCCATCAGACATCACACAGGTACGATAATGGAACATCTCGATTCAATTTTTGTGAGATACCCCGCAGAGGGTTTTCAAGACATTTGGTTCAGGGATCTTGAACCCAATGACGTTGCGCGTCTGTTTAATTACGCATGCCAAACGTATGGACAGGCAGCGCCACGCGCAATTTGGGTACAACCCACAGATCGAGAATTAGGGCTGTATTCCGGAGAATCTAAACTGCGAGATGTTGACTACGAATTCACCCCTCTGTTTATAGTTGATACAGTGCTTGAAAGTGTAGCCATCAGGATCGAAGACGACGAGTTGGCGATTGATTTCGACAGCGGTCTTGAATACTGGAACTCAAGGCGTCAGACTGCTTTCGTTCATTGGCTGCGCGAACTCCATCGTCAAGTACCCAATGCACGGTTGGAATGGGCGCACGAAGGCTGCACCGATAGTCCCTCCAAACGAGAATCCGCGCTGCTGCGACTTGTGGTGATTGGCGAAGCCTAATTCCAGCGTTAATGGAACTTGTTTCCTTTTCAAAGCTGCCTGTGCGGCAGCGAACAATTACTGATTCCGGTACATCTGTCACGGTCTTTTCTAAGCTGCCTGTGCGGCAGCGAACTGAAGTATAGCATTCAAAAAACCATAAACAACAATTGGTTAATATGAAACTGACAAAATACCCAATATTTTTTCAGGCATCAGTAAGCGACTGATTTTATATGCATTGTCAAAGAGCAGAAAAAAATAGGACTAAAAATCACAGATAATCCGACAATAGCTCCTGACACCATTCCGGAATAGATACCCGCTTTAACTCAAGACAGCCGTTGCGTATCACCGCTATTTGCTGAAACGGGCTATCCGCCCGAGCGTTGTCCAGGATGTATGCTTGATCACATAATGGCAAAGTCTGTTTAACCAATTGCAATGTTCTGGGTATTCGCGCCTTAACTTTTTCATCCGGCACAGCGTGGCCGCCTTCGCTCATCCGCTGCGCGATGCGCGCGAGATTGAGTTGTGTCTGTTCAAGGTGAATAAAGACCAGCACAATTTCGTAACCCAGCGCTTTTGCATCAGCAACAAAATCGATTTTAGAAGGATGAGAAAAAACGGTTTCAAAACAGAATGTGCGTCCGTCTTGTAAAAGCCGCAAACGAATGGCTTCGGCAATTCTGGCGGCTTCATAGCTGTGTTGTTCGGGATGATCAGGATACAACTGCTTCGCGAGCACATCCGCGTTTACAAAAGGCATACCGAGCGGTTCAAGCTGAAGCCGGTAAAACGTGGTTTTTCCAGCACCGTTGCCGCCCGCAAGCAGCCAGAGTTGCTTTTCTTTTTTCAAGTGGCGCTTTCAGTCAAGGGAATAAACTGGCCGTTCTGAAAACGACCGGTTGTAATGTTGCCTTGCTGATCGATACGCTCCAGATATCCCGGGTATTTTGATGAAGCCTGATAACGGATCGCTGCGGATGTAACACGCCCGGACAATGCTCCGTTTTTCCGGTCGTTCTCAAGCGCTCTAAAAACTTCATCCGGATTGACTGGAATGCCATAGACGGGTTCCACTTTTATTTTTGAAAGTCCCGATTTGACGGATAACATCACATCAGGATCAAGCGTATCCGCCACAGAACGTCCAAGCTCTGCCCAAAACTCTATCTGTTCGGCGGTGCTGCGGTGAAAACGGCCCGCCGTCAGCTCAGCCGCTTTCATCAATTCTTCCTGCAATCGAATGGGGGATGCCGATTTTGCCAATGTGCACCTCATTTAATAAGTTAAACAAGCTAATTGTAGCAATCCGCTACGGCCCTTCTAAAGATTTTCGTATTTGTAGTTGAGCAATACAGCAGATTGCTATCATTGTTTCGTCTGCACATCATTGGATTTCTAGTTTCAGCATTCAGGCATAATTAGTTCTATATGCGGAAAGTAAGTGCTAAACCGCCCTTTATCACGCGTAATTAACCGGTAGCCGGACACTGCCGCATGCGCACCGATTAGAAAGTCTGGCAAGACATTACTTTTCACGCCTTTATTCTTTTTGTACCGGAGAAAAACCTTACCGGCCAGAAATAACGCTTCTTTCGGCAGCGATTGTAATGCAAGTCCCAAGTGCTCAAACAAAGCTTCCACTTCTTCAATGGTTTCAAAGCCAACAGAGCATTCGGCATAAATAATTGGGTTAATGACAAATGTATGTTGCCGATCCAATTGCTCAAGCGTAGATGCGCTCCATTCGAACCATCGGCTGTGTGGATCAGCCAAATCCGTAACAACGCAGGTATCGATCAAAATGCAGGCCATCTCTAATCTCTAGTTAAAGCCATGATTTCATCCGTACTCATAATTAATTTTGCGCTTTGATATGCGGTTCTGAAGCGACTGACTTTTTCTTCGCCAGGTTCGGTTTTGGACAGATACCATCGTCCTTGTTCGTCCTGCAAAAAATCCACTTCAGTTTCCGCCGGAATGATTCCCATGCTTTCTCTAACTTTTTGCGGAATAGTTACTTGGCCTTTGCGGGTAACGTGCATAGCTTTCTCCTGTTATGAGTAATGCTTGTGTGAGTTTATGCAATCGTATTGGGTAGCGTCGATTAATCCGTAATGCACCCACCGTATTAACTATTTTATTCGAGGCGTTTAGGTTGCTAACATGATAGCCCAACCAGCTAAAACCTAAAATTCGGGAACGGTTGCTGTGGCGCTTAAACCATACGTCGTAAACGTTCCATCATTGCTATTTTCAACTTCACTTTTTTTGATCCATAAGCAAAACGTGTTGCTACTGCTCAAACTTTTTAGCCGGATAAACGGTGTCAGGATGGTTTGATGGGGCATTTCGCTGTAACTCATTAACGTTTTCTCGCATTCCACTCCTGCTTCAAGCTTTGCACTCAATTCAACTTTACTATTCAACGCAGCCTCATAATCCATGTTGTGCCGTTTAGCATAGCGTCGCGCCAAGCGCTCCTTGCTTGTTTTAGGTTGTTCACGTTGATAAACGGCATAACCTTTGACTGCGTCTGGCACTGGGCGGATACCGGTGCAATGCACGTAATCGCTCAGGCGGTTTAATCGCCTGGCGACATCAAACCGTGTCAGCGCAGCTTCATCCGCAGCAAACAATCGAAGCTTGCTGCCCAGAATGCCGAATTTTTCACCCATTTTGTATTCGGGAAACGATAGACCGATCGGCACGCGTTTTTGCGCATCCTGTATTTCAACCAATCCAAGGTGGATTTGCTGGAAGGTTTTGGACCAGAGGCTGAAAAGATTTATTTCGTAATTCGGTAATAAGGTGATTTCAAGATAGTAGTTCATGGTATCTCCGGATTAGCGAATCACGTCAACATAAGCCAAGCCTTTTTTACCCAGGTAGAAACTGGAAACGCCAGCATCATCGATCATTCTTTTCAGTTGTTCAGCTTTGTCGGCGGGAATGTTGAGAAGAATATCCAGTGTACCGTTGGCTTTGGTAAGCAAAGAAACCACTTCACCTTCACCTTTGCGTCTTTCTTTCAGTTGGTATGGATTTCCCCATATTGGCTTTTTACAACCCGTGGTATACCGATCCATAAAATCTTTAGGCGTAAAACCGCGTTTTGAAATACCGGCTAACCCATGATTTTTAGTTTTAGTAAGTGCGTGGGATACATCATATTCCTGACTTAAACGACAAATCTGCAAATACAGTGCTGAGCAGTACAATTCAATCGGTTTGATTTTTCCATCTATGATTTTATAAGGCACATCTGGAAAATGTTTCTGTAGCGTATCCAAAGCGTTCTTTACCGTTTCTATATCAATAGCCTTTAATTTGTTTAATTCATCCAGTGTTTGTAAAGCAATTAAAGGATCAAATTGCTTGGAAGAATTTACTTGAAAACTTTCATCAACAATAAAGTGGCAAAGACTTTCAATATCAAGCGTCAAGACTCCCCAAAAAATGTTTGAATAATCCGATGTAAAAACCGGATCGTTTGCTTTAATCATTCCAGTGAATGAATTTTGATCGGTATTTCCTTCCATATTTCGGATATAAACCGTTTCAGTATTGATAGGCTCGCTTTGATTTTGTTGGTCGTTAAAAGATATGTGTTCTTCCAAATCTGAGAAGAAGTATTTAGGGCAATTTCTGGATTGATAAAGCTTTCTTTGATCGCCGATAAGTCGATTCAATACACCCATCACGGTGTCATGAGTAATTTCACGTTTAATAAAATTTGGATAATTGCCTTGATTGTCCCGTTTTCCCAAAGTCGTCATTGAGCCGACAAATGTCCGGCCACTTTTTGGTAAGGGTTCGCTATTGGAGCCGTCCAGGAATGAATTTCGCCACGAAGCTTCATATTTAATAGTAATCCGCATGATTCTTCCTTATTTGGCATAAAAATAAACGGCATAAGGGGATTTTGGTTCTTCGTTAATTCCGGATGAATTGCGCTTTATGCGCATCATTTTATTGCTGTCGTTGTAATCGACCAGCAAGTTGTCGACATACATATAGCCTTTAGCTTGACGGATACTAAGTTCTTCAATCATGCGCAGTGTTTCTTTGACCAGAATATCAATGGCTTCGTTATCCAATAAAATGCCGACTTCGCCTTCCTCAAATATCGTACCGGCACGAACATAGTTGGAGTGAAACACTGCTTTCGGATTACGGCTAGGATTGATTGATTTAATGAAATCTTGTACAGTCTGAGCAATTTTTTCACCTTCACCATCTTTGATAATCATTGAAGCTCGGTCGAATTTTTTATCCAGCGAAATGAATTGTAATTGTTCAATACTGATTGAGCCGTAAGCTAAATACTCAGTTTCTCCAAAAGTGGTTTTGGAGAAAAAAGAGTTGCTGGCAATATCGTCGCCTTTATCGTCCTTGTCTTTTTCTTTAGTACCGGAACGTCCCATTTGTTCAAAATTGCCGTTACCCAATTGATCGATAAAATCCTCCAAAAGTAACGGACTGGTGCGTTTACATTGACTGGCTGGGACTACATAACCGCGAACCAAACCGGTAATCGACGTTAGCACAGAAAGCAGATTTTTATCCTTGGCATAATGAAGATCAAAGGCTTGATCCCTAAATAAATGGTGCCTTATGCAGTTTTGGCTGATATACATTGGTGTTTGCTTAAAATCAATTTGCGACGGGTCTTTTTTTAATTTATAGCCTTTATCGCTTTCCTTGCCGGTCAAATTGGTATAGCCCCGTAATTTTGGCATCGAATGGTTATCGATAATGCGCCCATCGCTCTGTAAAGTAGTCGGACCATTCCAGTTGACCACACCATAGCCGTAAGCAACTACTTTAAAATCCACGCTTTTAATGCCAGTAATTTTTTGCATACTTAATCCTCGTTGGTTGTTAATTGCTTGATTGAAATTGCGCCGATGGGCTGTTTATCGCACACGGCATAGTAAACGGCGTAACTATGCCGAGAACTTTCCCCGCCAACCCGATCCAAACCTTCCGGGGTATAGCTTAGATAAACAGGGAATTCCGGATCTCTTGCTTCATTGAGTAAAATAAAATCTTTAAAAGCTTTCTGACCGCCGATAATGTTGTGGTGTTTGCTTTTCATATATGCCAACAAGTTTCTATCGCTATCACCGTAACCTTGGATTTCATCCAGTGGCGCAGTCAAGTTGTCGAATTGTTCGCGGTCACTCACTGGCGGTTGGTAAGCGTATTCGTTCAAGAATTCGATCTTTGGCCATTGGCTAACCTCGCATACCGCCATTTGCACAAACCGATTCTCGCCGCGCAACGAATATTTGCTGATTTTGCTGCGGCCTTTCTCGGTGGCTTTTTTCGGTGGAATGGTAATTGGGTCGACGACTTTGTTTTGAATCAACTGTACGCCTTGTTTGAAACAAGCCAATAAATCCGATTCCATGGCCTGTTTGGCAAGTTCTGTTTCGTGAAATTTTCGGTATAGCAAGTAAAGCGCTGGCAATTTAATTGTTTGGTTTTCAATCTCTTCGGTTTGCAAAAAACGATACCACGCTTTGGTGGCGGCGAAGGAATATTGCCGATTTAGGAATCGGGCGGCTGCTCCGGTGCCTTTGCCTTGATGGATTAATTCAGGCACAGCGACACTGTAGATATTGGGTATTGAATTAGCGCCGAATCGATCGAGTCGGCCTAAGCGCTGCAGAAAGTTTTCGGCAATGGTAAGTTCGGATACCATGTAATCGCTGGTGATATTTAACGATGCCTGCACAATCGGCCCGGCTCGCAACACAGTGTATTTTGGAGTACCGTTTTTTTTGAAGGATTCGTATACTTCATCGAACAATTTGTGCTTATCGATTTTCTTGAACTTAGAGTGCAACAATATTGCGTTCTCGCAATTTTGATTCTGGATAAAGCTTTTTTGCGCGGTTTGGGCGGTATTGCTAATCACGATGGTTTTGCCATTTTGGCGCTGATACAACGGATTGCCTTCGTCCTGTCGCGTTTCATCAAATACCTTGAATTCAACACGATACTCGCTTGGATTGAAACTGGGCATTTCGATGATGTCTTCCGGTTGAATCTCCATGACGGTATTCAGAAAGAAGTAATGTGGCGTAGCGGACACCAGCAAAGTATTGGCAAGACTGCCCTGCGACTTTTTGCATTCGATCAGTTCTGCAAACAACAGATTGAACGCCGGCATGGCAACATATTCGTGGAATTCGTCGAATACCACATGAGCATTCAAGACATTGATCAGTGTGTTAACTTTTGTATGGCTGATGATAGTACCAAAAACTTGATCAATGGTAGTGATGACGATATCCCCGGAGAAATAAGCATCTTCCGCCGTTTCTTTTCCCCATTCTCTGGTGTATTTGAATTCGCCCGTATTGATTTCGATGTTGGCATCCGGCAAATATTGCTCGGAAGTCAATTCGAGAAATAAACCTTGGCAGACTTGCACACGTGGACAAATCCAAATGATTTGTTGGGTATTCTTTAACATTGCCCACTCCAATGCAATCTTGGTTTTACCGCATCCGGCAGGACCAGCCAGAACAGCAACATCGTTTATTTTACTGAGCTGAACGGCGATTTCATGCTGCTTGCTAGTACGCTCGCTGGATGGAAATTGCGTCATGCAGGATTGAATTTGCGAACATAAGCTACTTTCCGACAGCAAGGTCTCATCGACCAGACGATACAAGGTTTGATGTCTGATATGGTTGTGCAAATCTTCAGCGGATAACCCAGAGATCAATCGGTCTGCGGAAATGACACACGCGCGCACCAGATTGTGTAGGGCATTGACGGTGATTTGCTGCCGATAATCGTCGATACGATTTTCCAGTTCATAAGTTTTGTAGCTGGGTAGCGGTGTTGTCTTGATGTTATTCAATGTATCCAAATCTACCGTTTCGCTGTAAATTCTGTTAATCAGCGATGTTTCGGTGTTCCGATATTTTCGATCGATTTCACCAATTTGTTGTAACAGCCGTTGCGCTTTTTCAATGATTTCCGAAAACGGTAGAGTCCCTAAATTGCCGTTAAATTTTTTGTGAATCCCGCCAAACGTCGAAAACTCAAGGTCTTTTTCCTTGCGGTATGGTTTGGCATGGTGCCAATAAATAGTATGCTTGATTGCGTTCTTGTGACCAGTGCTAATACCTTTGAACGAGATAGGATCGAGCAATTGATAAAGCAAAACAGAAATCTCGTTATGACGCGGATGCTTATCGAAGCTGAATTTGGTGTCATCTATGTGTTGACCGTCTTCCGCCTGAAGATTCTTTTTCTTCGGGTTTCTTGCCCAATCCTGAAATGCTGGATCGATTTTACCGACATCGTGCAAACAACCCGCGACAAATGTCGCGTCTGCGCCGTTTACATTATCTAGTGTCAAACGTATTAGCAGTTGCTCCGCCACATAGCCCACAGCAAACAAATGTTCGGCTAGTGCCTGTAAATGCGTGTTGGCATAGAGAAAATTGGGATTAGGTGCTTGCTTGGGTATATCCATTATGAGTTCCTTGGTGGTGGAATTTACTGGCACGATGCCTTGTGGATTGAATTGGTCTCGATTCCCCACAATCCAGACCAACTCGCTGCGACTCCGCGATCTGATCCAATGACAGGCTACGGCGGTATTCTTGGTTGCGGTTTTGCGCAGCAGGGTTTTGACGGCGATCAACCCTTCTTCCGTGATCACGGTTTGCCAGGTGTTGTCGCCGATACGGTTGGCGAAAGCATCCAATACCCGGCGGGTGCGATTGAGCGCTTTTTTCTCGCATTGGCTGATGAAGGTGACCATCATGGCCGTGATTCCCGCAGCGCTTGTTGCTTGACCTGCTCGAACATAAAATCCATGGCTTTGTGTTCGGTAAATTTTTGCAGGATTTGCTGGCGGAATTCCTGTTCGCTCATTTTTTCCTTGGCGCAAACGAAGGCCCAAGGCAGGACGATGGCGTCTTTGATCAAATCAGCCACGTCGAATACCAATGCACCGCGGCGAGTTTTGCCGTGCATCACGGCAAAACCATGCGGTATCCCCAGCACCCAGAGCGTACTTGCGGCAAGGCCATAGGCCAGATAATTGCCGTGATTCAGAAAGGCATTTGCACTATCGACGCCATCGTAATTGCGAGTAAAGTCTTTTTGCTGGGTTCGGCTGACGGCGGATTTATAGAGGTTTTTGGTGAGCTGCGCTTCAATCAGTAATAATTCTGTTACGTTACCGGCTTGCGCTACCTTGTTTGAATAACCTGAAAATGCCTGCTGAATGTCGAGATCGTCAATAAAGAAACCTTCATTTTTCAAATCCTTATCTTTTGACCAAACCTTTTGTAGATATTCGATGCGAAGCAACTGGAAATGTTTGGCGACTTTCAGGCGCTGCGTTTCATTGAACCAGAACGCTAACCAGCCCTGAACATATTCCGTGGGCCGGTATTCGCTTTGCGGTGTAAACCATTCGATTTCTGTTCCCATCAGCAGAGGCGTGCCGCCGCCCCCGCTGAAGCCGATCAGTACACCCGCCGAGGCCAGCATGCGCACCGCAGCCTGTGTAATGGATGTTCCGGTGCCCAACAGTACGACAGTGGTATTGGCAATCGGTATATTCCAGTACAACTGCTCGTCTTTGGCTTCCGTCAAATACAGCACCCGTCCATCCTTCTGCAGGATGCGGCATTTCTCGAGATAGTAAATATTGGCCCGCTTGGAATGTAATATCGCTTTCAGATCTGTCAATTGTTCCATTTTTTACGCAACCTTTTATCTGTTCCAGGATAGTCGTTCTACTATTGGATAATCCATACTTCTTCACGATACATCGTTGTTCTCAAAAAATTTTCCTTATATATCCATTAGCAGAGGCCCTATACCATGCCGTCTTCAGCCAGACGAAAAGTGGTAAAAGTGGCTTCGGGATCATCCGGCAAAATAGAAATAAAACCCAACTACGACAACCTCCCAGGATGATCCGATATTATCAGTACCACCTACCGGAAGGCATGCCAATATTCTTTAAAAAAGTATAAGATAAGCTGCTCTTAATGGTTCTTTCAAGAAAACGACTACGGTTGATGGACTGATTTATGCACAATCCGTTTGAATTTGGCGGCAATCCCGGAACTGGCAAAAGCGTATCGCTGAATCTGGGAATGGCTAACCGCCATGGCCTGATCACCGGCGCGACCGGCACCGGAAAAACGGTTACCTTGCAAACACTGATCGAAGGTTTCAGCGAAGCCGGTGTGCCGGTTTTTGTAACCGATATCAAGGGCGATCTGTCAGGACTTGCCCGGCCGGGCATCGCGCACCCGAAAATCAAAGAAAGACTGGCGCTGCTTGAACGCGATGCGTTTTCCGGCCGGGCCTATCCGGTAATTTTGTGGGATCTGTTCGGTAAAACAGGGCATCCGGTGCGCACCACGATTTCGGACATGGGTCCGCTGCTGTTATCAAGTCTGCTCAATTTAAATGAAACACAATCGGCTGTTTTATACGCGGGTTTCAAAATAGCCGACGACCAGGGCCTGCTGTTGCTTGATAGCAAAGATCTGCGCAGCCTGCTCATCTGGATTTCAGAAAACCGGCAAGCGCTGCAACCGAATTATGGCGGCCTGCCGCCAGCCAGTATCGCGGCGATTCAGCGCAATTTACTGATGCTGGAACAACAGGGTGCGGAACAGTTTTTTGGCGAACCGGCGTTACAACTCAACGATTTGATGCAAACCGATTTTTCCGGCAACGGCGTGATCAGCCTGCTGGATGCCACGTCGCTGCTGCAACAGCCGAAGCTTTATGCGACATTTCTGTTGTGGCTGCTGGCGGAATTATTCGAGCAATTACCTGAAGTCGGAGACACGGAAAAACCCAAGTTGGTGCTGTTTTTTGACGAAGCGCACCTGATTTTCAAGCAAGCGCCGGGAGTTTTGATCGAGAAAGTTGAACAGGTGGTGCGACTGATTCGCTCCAAAGGCGTGGGCGTTTTCTTCGTCAGTCAGACGCCGGCGGATATTCCGGCTGCGATAGCCGGTCAGCTGGGCAACCGCGTCCAGCACGCGCTACGCGCGTTTACGCCCAACGACCGGAAGGCCGTCAAAACCGCTGCTCAGACGCTGCGCAGCAACCCGGCCATTGATACCGAGGCGGTTATTTCGCATCTGGGTGTCGGCGAAGCGCTGGTATCCGTGCTGGATGACAAAGGACAACCCACGCCTGTCGAGCAGGTGCTGGTTTATCCGCCCCGGTCGCAGATCGGGCCGCTGGTGCTGGAAGAAAGGCAATTGCAGTTGCAGCGTTCACCGCTTGCGGGACGCTACGATACGACGATCGATCGTGAATCGGCTTATGAAATGCTTGCGCAGCGTGCCGCGCAGGCCAGCGCAAACACGGCTGTCGGCAAACCTGCCGCACGGAAGAGTAATAGCCCGGTGGAAGACTTCGTCGGCAGCATGGCGAAAAGCGCCGTGCGCTCGATCGGTTCACAACTCGGCCGCCAGATCGTGCGCGGGCTGCTGGGTTCATTGCTCGGCGGCAGAAGAAAATAAAACAGCAAAGGACAATGGTTATGAAAGCGATTTATTTTGAGACGGGCGGTACAGCGGATGTATTGCAATACGGTGATGTCAATGAACCCGCACAATGCAGCGAGACACAGGTCAAGGTAAGGCTTAGGGCGGCTGGAATCAATCCGGTCGACAGCAAAATCCGCGCGGCGCCGGACCGGTTCCCGGTCACCTTTCCGGTTATTCCCGGTTGCGATGGCGCTGGCATCGTAACGGCAGTCGGTCCTGCTGTTCGGCGCTTTAAAACCGGTGATGCAGTGTATTTTTCGCAACCCGGTTTTAATTTCCGGCAGGGCACATACGCCGAATTCACCTGTGTGGATGAAAGTCTGCTGGCCAGCAAACCGCTATCCCTGGATTTTGCGCATGCCGCAGCTGCGCCACTGGTGCTGATCACGGCCTGGGAAGCGTTGCATGACCGCGCGCGCATGGCTTCCGGCCAGACTGTTTTAATCCACGCCGGCGCGGGCGGCGTCGGCCATGTCGCGATCCAGCTTGCCAAATTGGCTGGCGCAAGGGTTATCACCACCGTAAGCAGCGACGAAAAAGCCGCTTTTGCCGAGCGCCTGGGTGCTGACAAGACAATCAATTACAAAACAAATGATATTGCCAATGAAGTCATGCGCTGGACTTCCGGAGAAGGCGTCGATATCGCGTTTGATACCGTTGGCCCGCCGGTGCTGCAAAATTGCATCAAGTGCGTAAAAAATTACGGCGATATAGTCACCATTTTGCAACCGCCGGCTGACATGGACTGGAGCGAAGTCCGCCTGCGCAATATCCGTTTCAGTTTCGAACTGATGCTGACGCCCGTCATTCTTGATCTCGACGAGGCGAAGCAGCATCAGGGCGAAATTTTACAGCGCTGCGCTGCATTGATCGACGAAGGCAAATTGAAAATAGAAGTCAACAAGCAATTCGGCCTGAACGATGCCGCAGCTGCGCAGCGGTATCTGGAAGAAGAACATCCCGCAGGAAAACTGGTGCTCATCATCGAGGAGTGATCGTTATGAAACGCATACTGGTAACAGGCGCGACAGGTCAGATCGGCTCGGAACTGGTTCATGCACTGCGTCTGCGCTACGGCAGCGATAACGTCGTTGCCGCCGGACATCAGAAAACGCCGCAACAAAGCCTCGTCGACGAAGGACCTTTTACCACGCTGGATGTAACCTGCATCGAAGCCATTAATACTGCGGTTCAACATTACCGGATCGATACCATTTTTCATCTTGCGGCGCTGTTATCGGCAGTTTCGGAAAAAAACCCGCAACGGGCCTGGAAAGTGAATATGGATGGCCTGTTCAATGTGCTCGAGGTTAGCAGGGAACAACGGTGCGCAGTATTTTTTCCCAGCTCGATCGGCGCATTCGGTCCCGATACGCCGCGGGACAATACGCCGCAGGATACCCTGCAGCGGCCGAATACCATGTATGGCGTCTGCAAGGTTTCCGGTGAATTGTTATGTGATTACTATTTTTCACGGTTTGGCGTCGATACGCGCGGTGTGCGTTATCCCGGCCTGATTTCGTACGAAACGCCGCCCGGTGGCGGAACCACGGATTATGCGGTGGAAATTTTTTATCATGCCATTCAGAACAAGCGCTATACCTGTTTTCTGCAACAAGGCACTTTTCTGGACATGATGTACATGCCCGACGCCATTCGCGCCGCCATTGAATTGATGGAAACCGATGCCAGCCGTCTCAAACATCGCAACGCCTTTAATATCACTGCAATGAGCTTTGCGCCTGAAGAACTCGCCGAAAGTATCCGTAAACATATTCCAGATTTCAGAATCGACTATCAGGTCGATCCCGTCAGGCAGGCTATCGCGAATTCCTGGCCGCGTCATATGGACGACCATGCCGCCAGAACGGAATGGGGATGGAAACCGCAATTTGATCTGCAACAGATGACCGCGCATATGCTCACGCAACTCGCTGCGAAATTAAGCACAACACTTTAGAGATGCCCTTTAATTTAAACTGTATAACCGAGGAATCGCCATGTCACTCGAGCAACTAAACGCCTATTGCGTATCAAAACTGGAAGCACTGCGAAACAAAGGTGTTTTGAAAGGCAGTGAAAAAGTGATTGCGCGGATTGTTGCGCCCGAGTGGATAAAAAAAGGCTGGCTGCCGGATGCAAAGGAAGACAAAGACACCGGTCCACGCTATTTTCTGGTGGGTGACGATCATCCTTATTTATTGATGAATTCCAATTCCTATCTGGGCCTGTCGCTGCACCCCGATGTCATAGCCGCGGAAGAAAAAGGCGTGCGGAACTTTGGCGCGGGGCCGGGCGCTGTGCGTTTTATTTCCGGCACCTACGCTCCGCATATCGAGCTGGAAAAACGGCTGGCGGCGTTTCATCAGCGTGAGTCGGCAATGATTTACAGCGCGGCTTACGCGGCCGTCATGGGCGTGCTGCCTGCCCTGACCCATGAAGAAACACTGATTGTCAGCGATGCGCTGAATCACAGCAGCATCATCAACGCCATACGGTTGTCACGGCCTGCGCAGAAAGCCATTTACAAACATCTGGATATGGCTGAACTCGAGCATATCCTGAGCACATATGCATCCGCACCGCAGACAGGCGCAGCACCGATCCGCCGGGTTTTAGTGATCACCGACGGCATTTTCAGCATGCGCGGCGATCATGCGCCGCTCAATACGCTCGTGGAAATCTGCCGGAAATATGAACAGCATTTTGCCGAAGGCATTATCACGATTGTCGATGATTCGCACGGCGTTGGCGCATTTGGCGAAACCGGGCGCGGTAGCGAAGAATATACGCAATGCAAGGTCGACATACTGATCGCCACGCTCGGCAAGGCGCTTGGCGTCAACGGCGGCTATATCGCGGCAAGCAAGCCGGTTATCGATTACCTGCGCGAAATATCGCCTTTTTATGTGTATTCGAACCCGATCACGCCATCCGAAGCACTGGCCGCGAAGAAATCTCTCGATATTCTGGAAAGCAGCGAAGGTCTCGCACGTTTGAATAAAATCCGCACATTAACAGCCCGCTTTGAAAGCGGAATCACCGATCTGGGCTTTGAAACCATATCCGGAAAACACCCGGTCACCCCGCTGGTCGTTCGCGATTCGCAAAAAACAGCGCGCCTGATACAGCATTTATTCAAAAACAGGATACTGGCCACCGGTTTGAATTATCCGGTCGTACCGCAAGGCGAAGAAGAAATCCGCTTTCAAATCAACGCCAACCACACAACATACGATATTGACGAGGTATTGCGTGTTTTAGGGGATTTTACTGATTGATCACAATGCGATTCTCTCGCAATCATTACGCACTCACGCGCGCTCGGCAACCGCTGTTCAGACTCTAATCAATCTCTGATATTAACCACAAACATTAATCATGTTACTCAAAAATCGAAATTCACACTTCGAGATGACTGTTATCGATTATGAATTCCCGGAAGTGCATGACGATCGATATGATTCAAACTGGCTTATCATCGAAATCCGGGCAACACGCGCAAAAGACTCGTGGTCTGCCGCGTACCCGTGCATGCTGACAGGCGAACTGGCAGAACTCGCCGATTGGCTTGATGCTGTGGCTGATGGAAAAAATGCAACGCTGCAACTGGGTTTTTTTGAACCCAATCTTCATTTTGAAGTGACTGAATCAGCGCCAAAAAAATTGTGCGTTTATATCGACGCGGAACTCAAACCCGCTGGCGTACTTGGCGATGACTCCGGTATCGATGACCCGATCCGTATCGAATTCGAGCTTATTCCAGCGGAATTAAAAGATGCTGTTGTTTCGTTACGAACTTACCTGCGCGCTTTTCCAATCCGGGCCACCAGTGCGGAATAGCCATCCGCAGCAATATTTAGGTTACCTGCATTAAAATCCATTAATTTTACTTTAACCGACAGGTGCGAAGGCGTTACCTCAAATAATCTTTCGGATAACAGTCAACCAAGGTTTTCTAACTTTTAACAAGCTGACCTAACCTGATCAGGTCCAATCCCGCCTTTTTCATGCCGGAAATCTGATGTTGCTGCACACAGGTCAGCTGCTCGCAGTGCTTCATCTGTACGCGTTTTATCTGAGCATTCGAGAAGCTCCGATGCAGGCGCGGCTTGTCACCTAAACTTTCTTGCAAAAGTTTTACTTCAAAGTCGAATCCGCTACTACAAAAAAGACTTAACTAACGCAACTACTTGTCGTTAAAAAGAACCAATGTCGCTTGACTTTTAATAGTACCGGGAACTCTCGGTATACCGGCATTGGAGAAATACAGATTTTTCATGAAAAAAGCATAAGTTGCACAAGTAGCTGTCTTTTATCAACACACTAACGACTAATAATCTTATGTTGACTCTATTTGCCTGTTCAAATGCGGAATTACTCACACGCTGGGAAAAAAGTGTTTTTGGTATGTCTTCAACTGCAACAGCAAGCAGTCTTAAGCAAATCAAGGAAAAAATTCAAAAATTAAAACCAGATATTTTACTGCTCGATTACCTCATTTTAGGACCGGATCAACAAAAGGATGTCCTGGAAATTGCAATTCTGGCTCCACAAACAAAAATTCTGCTATTCAGCCCCAAACTTTCCGATAACGTAGAATGGACATTATTCAAAAGCGGCATCCAGGGCTGTTGCGAATTGACTATGCCGGCAGAACAAATCAGCTATGCGATCAAGGCTATTTTAAAAGGCGAGTTATGGATCCGGCGATCACTGACAAGCTTTATGCTGGATGAATTGGTGGAAGTTTCCATGGAAAAGGAACGCATTGAATCAGCCATCCATGATTTGCTGTCAAATCTGACTAAACGAGAATATGAAATCGCAATGCTGGTTGGTCATGGCGAAAGCAACAAACGTATCGCAAACCGCCTCGATATCACCGAACGCACTGTTAAGGCGCATTTGACGGAAATCTTTCGTAAACTTCAAATATCAGACCGTATCAAACTGGCACTGATGATGAAAGATACCGTTTCTGCAATCAAGCCTTCTCATACCAATCAACCATTTAATCATCCGTCTTATTTCGCCTGACGGATTCATTGTCTGCTAGACAAAAACAGGCGGAGCTTCTTCAAGCAATTCCAGAATGCCTTGCAGTGCCGTGATTACAGCCTGTCTGCGCACGGCTTCACGATCGCCGGCAAAAACCAGTTTCTTCCTTATCGCCAGACCATTTTTCAAAGCCCAGGCAAAACACACTGTGCCAACCGGCTTAAGCGCGCATCCACCCCCAGGTCCCGCAATACCGGTTATCGCAACACTGATGTCCGCAGGGCTGTTTTTTAATGCGCCTGCCGCCATTTCATACGCGACTTCTACTGATACAGCACCAAATTGTTGCAGTGCCGAAGAACTGACGTGCAGCATTTCCATTTTGGCGCGATTGCTGTAAGTGATGAACCCGCGTTCATACCATTCGGAACTTCCCGCAACAGCGGTTATCGCCTGACCCAGCCATCCTCCCGTGCAGGATTCTGCGCTGGTCAGAAACCAGTCATGTTGTTTTAATTTCCGGCCTGTATTTTCGGCCAAATCGAAAATAACATCCTGTTCGTCCTGCATGTCTTCAATCTGCGGATTAAAAATAACTTTCAGATAATACCCATGCCTTCCAGGCTGCCAGACAGATCAAGGTAAAAAAAGCCGCAATGATGTCATCGAACATAACGCCAAATCCACCTTTAAAGTGTTGATCGTAATAGCGAATGGGTTGTGGTTTTACAATATCAAAAAAGCGAAACAGGACAAAGGCTGCCAAATACCAGGTAAAACCGGGCGGAGTAAAATATAGCACCAACAGGAAAGCAACGGTTTCGTCCCATACGATGCCGCCATGATCCGGTACGCCAAGTGCCTTGCCGGTTACACCGCACGCCCAGATTCCAATGATGAAAAAGATGTCGATCAGCAGTAATAAATGAATTGAATCCAGGTAATGATCCAAAACCCAGAATAATGGAAAGGCAATCAGCGTGCCGACCGTTCCCGGAGCTTTTGGACTTAATCCGACCCCCCCCGAAAAAGCTGTAAAATATGCCGGACGCTTACAGACAAATACAATATCCGGCCGTATGCGCAACGATCCAGAATGGCCGTTTTCCGACGATCCGTATGTTTTAGGAAGTAAAGTGGTCATATCCTTTCTTCTCCAGAACGATTTTTTCACCCTTGATGCCGTAAATAATCAGCTCCGGCTTCTGTGATTTTTGTGATTTTATTTCTCCGATAATGGTTAGCGGAACCTTCAATTCCTGGCCCAACTGACGGATAGCGCTCTGATTTTCTTTCGGCGCCGTGAAACATAATTCATAATCATCCCCACCCGCCGTAAGACATTCAATCGCTAACGTTGAAGGCAAATAACGCTTCATGATCTCTGATCCCGGAACCGTCTCAAGTTCTACCGTAGCCGATTGCCCCGAACAGGACAAAATATGCCCCAGATCAGCCACCAGTCCATCGGATATATCAATTGCACTGTGCGCCAATTCAATCAGGCGCTGCCCCAGCGCAACACGTGCGCTTGGCATGTCCAGAGCTAACAAGCAATGAGCGGCTTCTTCATCGGTTAACACCAGCTCGCGTAACTGGTGCTTTAGCCCCAAAGCCGCGTCGCCCAGACAACCGGACACCCATATGTCATCGCCCGGTTTAGCCCCGGAACGGCGCAGCCATCGACCTTGATTAACTTCCCCGATAATCTGCACACAGATATTCAAAGGACCTGCTGTCGTGTCGCCACCAATGAGGGAAACTTGATGCAGGGCCGCCAGTTCATGAAAACCGCGCGAAAATTCATCAAGCCAGCTTTCATGATGGTCAATCAGAGAACGCGGCAATGCCAATGCCAATGTCACCCAACGCGGCACTGCACCCATTGCCGCCATATCCGACAGATTAACCGCCAGAGCTTTGTAACCGAGTTTATAGGGATTCGTATTTTCAAAAAAATGCTGTCCAGCCACCAAGCAGTCGGTCGAAATCGCCAATTCTTTTCCTGGTTTCGGAGCAATTATCGCGGCATCATCACCGATACCCAGCGGAATTCCGGTTACAGGCCGATTGAAGTAGCGCTGAATCAGATCAAATTCGGACAGCACGTTTTAACGAATAGTCTTTGAACACGAGAAATCGATGCTTTCGGATGCACTAAGCTGTTTCTATTGTTCTCAATTTGTACGCCAATTTGTCCAGAACGCCATTGACATACTTGTACCCATCACTTCCGCCATAGATCCTGGCCAATTCTATTGCTTCATTGATAATGGCGCGATACGGTATATCGAGAAAATGGACGAGCTCGTAAGTGCTCAACAATAAAATGCCGTATTCGACCGGACTCAATTCTTTTAGAGACCGATCCAGACAGGGCTGAATCGTTTGTTCCAGTTGATCCACATGCGTAAGTACGCCGCTCAACAGACGAGAAAAAAATGCTTCATCCGCCCGGGGGAAAATCTGTGTTTCACGCAATTGTGAAGCAATAACACCCTCCGTATCGCCTGTTAGGCGCCACTGATATAGGCCCTGCAAAACGAGCTCGCGCGATACGCGGCGTTTGCTTTTATATTTAGGCGTTTTTTTTTGTACCGTAATTTGTTTATCAGTCAACTGAATATTCTTCCAGCTTAATCAATAAATTTCCCATTTCAATGGCGACCCTGGCCGCCTCTTTACCTTTTTGCATCATGCGCTCAATTGCCTGATCTTCGGTATCCGTTGTCAATACACCATTAACAACCGGAATTTCGGTTTCAAGTTGAATCTGACTGATGCCCCGTGCGGATTCATTTGCAACCACTTCAAAATGATAGGTGTCTCCACGGATAACTGCACCCAGTGCAATCAGGACATCAAATTGATTACTCACAGCCATTTTTAATAACGTCATGGGTATTTCCAGCGCACCGGGAACTGTGATCAGCAGAACATCGGAATCCTGTACATCATGGTGCTTAAGTTCATCTGTGCAGGCGCTTAGCAAACCTTCACCGATAGCGCTGTTAAACCGGCTCATGACAATCCCGACACGCAAACCATCGCCTTCAAGATCAGGCTCAAACTCTTGAATATTATCGTAGTACGCCATTTTCACTCCTTTAATTTCAGTCAAATCATATAAATGACGCGGTATCAGAAAATCCAGCTTTATCTGATCTAATCTTCAATGTTCACATAACTGGTCACTTCCAGACCAAATCCGGTTACGCTTGGCATTTTTCTTGGCGTTGCCAATAAACGCATTTTACCAACATTTAAATTCTTGAGTATCTGAGCGCCGATACCATGATCTCTTAAATCGGATCGATAAAGATCAGGCCGATCGGATGGCTTTAACTGAATACGTTCTATCAGTTTTACAGAACTTTCATTGCGATGCAAAAAAACAATCACACCGCATTCTGCCTGGGCGATGACGCGCATCGCATCGTGAATGCTCCACGAATGCGTATTGTCTTCTATATCAAGCAGATCAATTACGGACAAAGGCTCGTGAACACGCACCAGCGTCTCGGCTGCGGGTGTAATGTTTCCCTTAACGAGCGCTAGATGTATAGTGTGTGCGATTTCATCCCGATAAGCGACAAGCTGAAATTCACCATGGACTGTACGAATCGTACGCTCGGTTACGCGTGTCACCAGGCTTTCATTAAGATTGCGGTAATGAATCAGGTCTGCAATTGTACCGATTTTCAGCCGATGTTTTTCTGCAAAAAGCATTAAATCAGGTAATCTGGCCATGCTACCGTCTTCCTTGAGAATTTCACAAATCACGGAAGCCGCGGTCAAACCCGCTATACGAGCCAGATCGCAACCTGCCTCGGTGTGTCCTGCACGCACCAGAACGCCTCCTTTCTGCGCCATCAATGGAAAAATATGCCCGGGTTGAACAATATCATCGGCCCTGGCATCCACTTTTACCGCAGCCTGAACTGTCCGTGCGCGGTCGGCCGCAGATATTCCGGTTGTAACACCCTGTGCCGCTTCAATGGATACTGTAAAATTCGTGCCCAGCGGAGAACGATTGGAAGTCACCATTAAAGGCAAATTCAATTGACGGCAGCGTTCTTCGGTTAATGTCAGACAGATAAGTCCCCTGCCATGCATGGCCATGAAATTGATCGCTTCCGCGGAAACAAAATCCGCCGCCAGCACCAGATCGCCTTCATTTTCCCGATCCTCTTCGTCGACCAGAATAACCATTTTTCCAGCTTTTATATCAGCGACGATGTCTTGTATAGGGCTAATCGTCATTATTTCATGCCTCCGGCCTGTGCAACAGATTCTCAACATAACGCGCCAGCATGTCGGTTTCCAGATTCACCTGCATCCCCGGTTTTAATGCGTTGAGGTTTGTCATTGATAACGTATGCGGAATCAGATTGATAGAAACTTCGTCATTATCAATTGCATTGACTGTCAGACTGACGCCATTGACGGTAATCGAGCCTTTATGCGTTATATAGCGCAATAGATGTTTCGGCGAGCGAAGCGTTAACTGATAATTAGCGCCCACTGGTAAAAACCGGAGCACTTCAGCGGTGGCATCCACATGTCCGCTGACCAGATGCCCACCCAATCGATCTGACAGGCGCAAGGCCTTTTCCAGATTTACCGCCTGATCAGGTCTGTCCAGACCCTGGGTGCATTTAAGCGTCTCAGGCGAAATATCAACTTCAAACAACCGGCCGTGAAGTACGGTCACTGTCAGACAAACACCATTAACAGCAATACTGTCACCAATTAAAACATCCGCCATATCCAGCGATTCCGATGAAATCATTATACTGAGACTGCGATCTGAATCATCCCCCGATGGCTTTACCTGCACAATTTTTCCAGTTGCTTGAATTATTCCTGTAAACATGACTGAATATCATCAACCGTTTTGATTACTAAATCTTTGAATCATTGAATTAAGATCTCACAGTAGTCGAATTCTTCAAAATCTCATAATACGCGCGCACCGACTCGGTTAATGTAACCGCTTCCGCCCCTCTTGCAGAACCATATTTGATGGCGCTGGAAAAATGCGTCTTGCTTAGCAGCGGCAATGTTTTTTTCAAATCTATCCACAAATCGGGATTCAGCATAAAGCGATCAGCCAACGCCCGTGCATCGATAATGCGTCCGTAGCCCTGATTATATGCAGCCAAAGCTATCCAGGTTCTGTCCGGTTCCGAAATGCTTTCCGGCAATTTATCCTTTAGCAATAGCAGATAACGCGCCCCGGCAAGTATGCTTTGCCGCACATCCGTAGGATTCTTTACCTGCATGCGCTGGATTGTTTCCTGTGTCAGCATCATCATACCACGCACCCCCGTCGGTGATTTGGCGTTAGCATTCCAATGCGATTCATGATAAGCCAGAGCAGCGACCAACCGCCAGTCTATGCCTGTTAAACGCTCCGCTTGTTTAAAATAACGATGCAACTTTGGCAATACGGTATTTATTTTTTGCTTAAAAAAATAAATATCGCCCGGACTCAATTGGTGATAGTGTCCGTTATAGCTATCCAGCAGACTGCCGAGAACACCTTCCTGCATGATGCGGTTAAAAAATTTGTTAGCGCTGTCTATCAGACGTTTTTCAGTATATTTCGGAAATATCCATCGGCTGACCGAAGCATCGAGCTCGAAAGCACCTTTGACGCGCGGATAAAAATGACTGGCCTTTTTGATATGTGATGAATCAGCTATAGTCAGACTTATCTCTCCCTGATGCACTTTCTCCAGTAAATCCTCGCTGGATTGAGCAACAGCTGTCCAAGTCAATTCAGGAGCTTGCAGTTTTATTTTTTTTAGCTGCTTCTCATGCGTCGAACCAATCGGAACCTCTATTTTTTTTCCTATCAGCTGATAGATATCGCGTGGTTCATACTGTTTAATATTAAATGCAATCTGATGATGCGTATGCAAGTAAACCGGACCCAGAATAAAATTGGATGAGTCTTCTTCCGTAATATCCAGACCTACCGCCAGATGAGCGCGGTGTTTTTTCAGCGCAGCGAGCGCATCCGCAGTCTGAGAAAAAAACATGAAACGGATATCCAGACCGAGTTCTCTGGCAAACTCATTGACCAGATCATAGGTAATTCCAGAGAAATTGCCATCCGCATCAATGTAAAAATTATCCGTATGTTCAACGGTTATGACGATTAGTTCATGGGTTATGGAAAAAGGCGATGCCGTTTTTTCGCGTACGCCACATCCAGTCATTAACACGCTGGCAAAAACGAATAGAACAATTCTACTTACGGCATAATATCTACAATAGAATTGCTGGATATTCAGATTTGGATTATTAAAACCATATTGAAATACTTTTGCCATCAGTGGTTTCAGCACTAATATCCGTTTGCAGTGCAAGCGGATTACTTCACTTTTAACAGGCCTGTTAAACGGATAATTGTTGGCGCGCCCAACACGATTCGAACGTGTGACCCCCGCCTTCGGAGAGCGGTACTCTATCCATCTGAGCTATGGGCGCAAACTCAAAATTTTTAAATAGCGTTTAATCGCGGCAAAGCATAACTTTTTTTATCAAAAACGTCCAATAGTGTGTTTTTTCACATCGAATAAACCAAGCTGATATATACTCATCATGTGTTTCAAATCAAACTGAAACGCGCAATATAAGCAGATTTTCGTTTTTCTTGGTTGTGCCATCATACAGCAGGAGGAAACAAAATGTTCTGGAATATTTTACAACCCATCATTGGTCCTATCATTGAAAAACTGGTGGACAGAATTCCAAATCCAAACGAACGCGCCCAAGCAAAAGAACAGTTTGAAATGGAATTGATGCAAGCGGTTATGAGTGCGTCCACGCAGCAGAATAAAATCAATGAAATCGAGGCTGCACACAAAAGTGTTTTTGTTGCAGGATGGCGCCCTTTTATAGGCTGGATATGCGGTATAGGCTTGTTCTGGGCTTTCGTTCTTCAACCTATGGCAGCTTGGATTTTTGCAGCTTTTATACCAAACTTTCCGCCACCACCGCAGATACATACCGATAATCTTTATCAACTTGTGCTGGCGATGTTAGGCATGGGCGGTTTACGAACATTCGAAAAAATGCGGGGTGTATCACGAGAAACCAGCCCTCTTGGCAGTAAACAACAATAGATTATGTATGCCAGAATTCACCGGCTATCGATAGCCGGTGACTATACAAAAAAATCAGTAATTTAAAAAATAGTGCCTACACATCAATATTTGTAGCGCTCAATGCATTATTTTCTATAAACGCCCTTCTGGGTTCAACGACATCCCCCATTAATGTGGTAAAGATTTCGTCCGTCTGAATACTGTCTTCAATCTGCGTACGAAGCAACCTTCTGTTGGCAGGATCCATGGTTGTTTCCCACAGTTGGTCAGGATTCATTTCACCCAGTCCCTTGTACCGATTAATACTCAATCCTTTTTTAGCATCCTCCAGCAACCATTCAAGCGCCTGTTTAAAATTATCAACAGAACGCTGCTTTTCCCCCCGTTTGATACTGGCGCCTGTTTTAAATAGGCCATCAAAAACCTGATAGGTTTTTTTAATCTGCGCATAGTCTCCACTATGCAAAAAATCCTGATCCAGATAACTGGTATTCAGATTTCCATGGGACACACGGTCGATTCTCAAGCGGTAACGCTCATTGGCTTCATCATATTCAGCACTTATTTTTGCGCCTTGAGTAAATGTTTCCAGACTGTTTGCACTGACAATGGCTTTATCCTGATTACTTAAATCGATTTCAGGATGGTGCAACAACGCGTGCATGACTCCATTGTCCGTCACCCGGCTCATGCGCTCTATCACGGATTCGGCGAGAATATATTCCGTCGCGATTTTTTCCAACGTGTCACCAGTTAACGGCGGCTTGTTTTCTTCGGTATAAAGCTCTGCGTCGGCCAACGCCAGACCCAAAATATACTGCTTCAGTTCATGATCATCCTTAACATAGCGTTCCTTTTTGCCATGCTTGATTTTATACAGCGGCGGTTGTGCAATATAAATATGGCCGCGCTCAATCAATTCGGGCATCTGGCGATAGAAAAAAGTCAATAACAACGTGCGGATATGAGAACCATCAACATCCGCATCCGTCATGATAATAATTCGATGATAACGCAGCTTGTCCGGATTATATTCATCTTTCCCAATACCTGTTCCCAGCGCTGTGATCAGGGCGACAATTTCCTGTGAAGAAATCAACTTGTCAAAACGGGATTTTTCGACATTCAGGATTTTGCCTTTAAGAGGCATAATCGCTTGAAATTTTCGATCACGACCCTGTTTGGCCGATCCACCTGCAGAATCACCCTCAACAAGATACAGCTCACAAAGCTTTGGATCTTTTTCCTGACAATCAGCAAGCTTTCCAGGTAGTCCCATGGTATCGAGCACCCCTTTGCGCCGCGTCAGTTCGCGTGCTTTCCGCGCTGCTTCACGAGCTCTTGCGGCTTCCAGTATTTTGTTGCAGATCGTTTTGGCGTCGTTAGGATTCTCCAAAAGGAATTCAGTCAGTTTTTGCGACACAATTTCTTCAACGACGGGCCTGACTTCAGAAGATACCAACTTCTCTTTAGTCTGCGATGAAAATTTCGGCTCAAAAAGTTTGACCGAAAGCACACAGGACAATCCTTCACGCATATCGTCACCCGCAGTCTCTACCTTGGCTTTTTTAGCCAGTTCATTTTTTTCAATATAGCTGTTCAGTGTGCGTGTCATGGCGGCGCGCAGTCCTGTTAAATGCGCGCCGCCATCTTTTTGCGGAATATTATTGGTAAAACACAGAACCTGTTCGCTATAACTGTCATTCCACTGCATGGCGACTTCAACTGTAATATTGTCCTTCATACCGGATGTATGGAATATGCTAGGGTGCAATACCGATTTGGTGCGATTGATATATTCGACAAAATTCCTGATGCCGCCGGTAAAAGCGAATTTCTCTTCCTTGCCCTGACGCTGGTCAATCAGATGAATCCCGATACCATTATTGAGAAATGACAGTTCACGCAGACGCTTGGCAAAAATATCATAGTGGTATTCAATTTTTCCAAAGATATCCTTACTCGCCAGAAAGTGCACTTCAGTGCCATGCCGTTCGGAATTACCCACAACCGCTAAAGGACCAACGGGAACACCCATGCGAAATTCCATTTCATGCATCCTGCCGTCTCGGCGTATCGTCAAGTGCAACCACTCCGACAATGCATTGACAACGGATACACCAACGCCATGCAGACCACCGGACACCTTATAGGAGTTATCATCAAACTTTCCGCCCGCATGCAGTTCTGTCATGACAATTTCAGCCGCTGAACGTTTTTGCTCATCATCCTCCTTGATACCTGTCGGAATTCCTCTGCCGTTGTCATGCACGCTGACTGAGTTGTCGGGATGCAAAATCACTGTAATCTCATTGCAGTAACCTGCTAATGCCTCATCAATGGAATTATCAACAACCTCGAAAACCATGTGATGAAGTCCGGTACCATCGCTGGTATCGCCGATATACATGCCCGGACGTTTACGGACAGCATCCAGTCCTTTCAGTATTTTTATACTATCGGAACCGTAACTGACGTTTTCTTCGGACGACGAATGATTATTTTCGTTATTCATGGGCTAAAACTTTCTAAAAAGATCTCTTTGATCAGATTTTAATCGGCATAATCACGTAGCAAAAATCATCCCTGCCAGGAATTGTTACCAAAACACTGTCTGATGCACTTGCCAATGCGAAAAGAAAGGATTCTTCAGCCACGTGATTGAGCAGGTCCAAAAGATGCGGAATTTTCAAACAGATATCAATGGATTCATTTTCATAGTCTACCGGCATTTCCGCTACTGCCTCTTCCTGCTCAATGTTTCTGCTGATAACGCATAGATTCCCTTTATCGATTACCAGCCGCACACCACGATATAATTCATTTGGATTAGAGAGAATTGCAACACGTTGCAAAGCCTGTAAAAATGCCACACGGTTGAGTATCAGATGTTTTTCATTCCGTGACGGTATGGCGCGGCTGTAATTGATGTAGTTTCCGTCGATAACCCTGGAAACAAAAATAATGTCGGAAAACGAAAATTTTACTCTTTTCGGAAAGAATTCAATCCTGACATTGTTTTCGTCATCATCATCTTTCAGCAGTTTTAATAGTTCTTGTACTGTCTTGCGCGGTAATATAGCCTCATGGGCAGCACCTTCATCGATATGACTTGGCGCTGTAGCCAACGCCAATCTGTGAGTATCGGTACCCACTGTTTTTATTTCTCCAGCGCTTATGGCGAGTAAAACACCATTCAGATAATACCGTAAATCCTGATCAGCGATTGCATATTGAACATTGTTCAGCAAGCGTTTTAACACGCTCTGCTGCATTGTGATTTCGGTCAAACAGGCATTATCCTCTACCATTCGTGGAAAATCATCGGAAGGAAGAGTATGCAGACTGAAACGATTTCTGGATGATTTTACCAAGAGTTTGTCTTCTTCCCTGAAGAGGGAGACTTCGGTGTCGTTGTCGAGTGCGCGTAAAATATCCTGAAATTTTTTTGCCGAAACGGTCAAAGAAAAGTTTTTGTGATTTTCATCATTTAAACCGGCTCTCACGGTAATTTGCATTTCCTTATCCGAAGTCAGGAAGGTCAACAGATTATCCTGGCTTTCAATAATGACGTTGGCCAGTATCGGCATGGTCTGTTTTTTTTCAACGATGCCGGTGACCATTTGTAATGGTTTTAGCAAGTTATCCCGGTCAGTTTTAATTAATAACATTTATTTAAGAAAATAATAACACTAATAATCATTCGGTTGTTTCGGTATAAGTTATTTTTAGCTTTAAAAAACAGTCAATTAGATTGAAATTTTTCGCTGTAGAAATGGCAGATAACCAGTGAATGAATTGTGGATAAAATAAAACAAAATCTTTTTGGGCAGGTTATACACAATTTATTCAACGGTTATAGATAACAAACTGAAGCATGCTTTTTAGCCACGCAATATATGAATGAGTGCATTGTAATCACGATTGATTGCCGGGTCGGAAGCGCGCAGTTCGTTAATCTTTTTATGGCCGTGCAATACTGTTGTGTGATCCCTGCCGCCAAATGCTTCACCAATATCCGGCAAACTCAGCGTGGTCAATTCCTTGGCAATGGCCATAGCCATTTGCCGGGGTCTGGCGATAATGCGAGACCTCTTCTTTGAATACATTTCGGAAACTTTTATTTTATAGTAATCGGCAACTGTTTTCTGGATGTTTTCGATGGAAATCTGCCGGTTTTGTACTGCAAGAAGATCTTTTAACGCTTCTTTGGCGTTTTCCAATGTTATTTCCTGACCGATAAAACGCGAATAAGCCGTTACGCGTTTCAGTGCGCCTTCCAGTTCCCGTACATTTGAGCGAATGTGTTTTGCGATGAAAAAAGCAACATTTTCTTCCAGTGTTAAATTTTCCTGTTCCGCTTTTTTGATGAGTATGGCAACTCTCATTTCGAGTTCAGGTGGTTCTATCGCGACGGTTAAACCCCATCCAAAACGGGAGACAAGTCTTTCCTCAAGTCCGGAAATTTCTTTTGGGTAAGAATCACAGGTGATGATAACCTGTTTATGTGCTTCCACTAAAGCATTAAAAGCATAAAAAAATTCTTCCTGAGTCCGGTTTTTTCCACCAAAAAACTGGACATCATCAACAAGGAGGAGATCGAGTGAGTGGTAATAAAGCTTAAATTGATCAAAAGATTTGTGCTGATAAGCATTGACGACATCAGAAACATATTTCTCGGCATGTACATAGCGTATTTTTGCGTTCTCATTGTTTTGGAAAACATAATTTCCAATAGCTTGTATGAGATGGGTTTTACCCAGACCTACACCGCCATAGATAAAAAGGGGGTTGTATGCAATGCCTGGAGACTCGGCAACCTGTATGGCGCCTGCTCGTGCCAGCTGGTTTGCTTTCCCGGTCACGAAATTATCAAATGTAAAGCTGGGATTGAGATGACTGGCTTGCCTTTTACCAGGTTTTGGATTTGCCGATAGTTTGCGTGGAACCGGCGTATTTTCGTTGTCTGACTGGGAATCGATTTGAAGCGTCCGGGGCTGATGCGCTGGTGGTATTAACGCATCGGTTATTTTAAGCTGAAACCGGATGGCATTGCTAAAATAGGCTTCCGCCATAGCTTTGATATGCAACGCAAAGTTTTCCTGTACCCACTGTAAAACGAAACGATTGGGTGCGATAAGCGTAACTTCCGTTTCATCATCCGAATGATTACCTTGCAGCCGTAAGGGCTTGATCCAGGTATTGAATTGCTGTGCATTTAATTCATTTTTGAAATGGTCAAGACAGGATTGCCAAAAGGTATCAAATGCCAGCATGATTCAATCGTTAGCGGGTTTGTAAGATTTTAATGACGCTGAAAGAAATAGGATGATTGATGTTCAATCAGTTTTTGCGTAATTCAATGTTATCAATAAGTCTCGTCTGGCCGATCCGGGCCGCAGCTGCGACAACAAGCGCTTTATCCTCCGAATGTGCCGGCTGTAATGTATCCTGATTTAACACAGCGATATAATCGACTGACCAGCCTCTGGTTTCAAGTTTGCTCAAGGCATTCCTTTCCAATAGTGGAAAATTGCTTTGACCGGTTTGTATGACTGTCTTGACTGTGTTTAAGGTTTGATACAAATGATTCGCCTCAATACGCTGATTGTCATCCAGATACCGATTTCGTGAGCTCAATGCCAAACCATCCGGCGCGCGGATGATTTCCTCATCCAAAATCTCGACCGGCAGATTTAACTGTTGTACCATCCGGCGAATGATGTGCAGTTGCTGGTAGTCCTTTTTTCCAAAAATAGCAATATCAGGTTGAATAATATTCAGAAATTTCAAAACGATTGTTGCAACACCGCGGAAAAAGCCGGGACGAAATTTGCCTTCCAATTGATCAGCGACTGGCGGTAATAGTACCAAGATTTCCTGTTCAACAGGGAAAAGAATTTTATCATCAGGTGCAAAAACGATGTCAACATCCAAATTTTGTAACAGTTTGCAATCTTCGTTAAGTGTCCGCGGATATTGATTAAAATCTTCGTTTGGTAAAAACTGCAGCGGATTGACGTAAATACTGACAACGACACAATCGGCATTTTTTTTCGCTTTCCGGACCAGCGCCAGATGTCCTTCATGAAGATTACCCATGGTCGGAACAAAAGCAATCTTGTTGCCTTTTCCAAGTGTTGCGCGTAGTTCGGGAATATTGTGTATAACGTTCAATTGAGCAGTTGAAAAGAATTAATATTCATGTTCGCGGCCAGGAAACTGGTTATTTTTCACTGCTTCGACATAGTTGCGCACTGCTTCCTGAATACTGCATGCATTTTCCATAAAGTTTTTGATAAATTTGAGTTTTTTTTCTTGATACAAGCCAAGCATGTCATGCAGAACGAGTACCTGCGCCGAGCATGCGCCTCCCGCCCCGATACCGATCGTCGGGATGTGCAGCACTTCGGTAATCTGTTTTGCCAGCGCGGCGGGTACGAGCTCCATCAGCAGCAATGCAGCGCCTGATTCTTCCAGAATTCGCGCATCGTCGATCAATTGTCTGGCTGAAGTCTCGGAGTGGCCTTGAAGTTTATAACCACCGAATTGGTGAACTGACTGTGGCGTCAGGCCGATATGCGCGCAGACCGGTATACCGCGTTGCGTTAAAAAAGCTACTGTTTCCGCCATGATACGACCGCCTTCTATTTTAACTATCTGCGCACCTGCGGCGAGCAGCTTGCCGGCGTTGTCAAAAGTGTGCTGTGGTGACAGCTGTGAAGTTCCAAACGGCATGTCAGCCATGATCAATGCTTTTTCAGCGCCCCGTGCGACACAACGTGTATGATAAATCATATCATCCAGCGTGACGGAAAGCGTCGTCTTTTCACCTTGAATAACATTTCCAAGTGAATCACCGACCAGTAGAACATCAACACCGCAATTTTCCAATATTCGTGCAAATAATGCGTCATAACAGGTTAAAACAGTAAATTTTTCACTGTTTTCATACATTTTCCGCAATGTGCTGATGGTGGTTTTCATTTTAAGAAACTGATCAATGAGATAATCAAAAGTGTATGCGGACAGGCTTTATTTGGGGATATCCAGCCGTTCTATAGTCTGGTCACGGCAAAACGCGAGAAATTGCCCAATTTTACCATGACCTGGAATTTCACAATCAGGCGCGATTTCCATCAGTGGTAACAGGACAAAAGCGCGTTGTATCATGCGTGGATGCGGTAATGTCAGGGCTTCAGTTTCCAGCCGCAGATTTTCGTACAGCAAAATGTCCAGATCCAGTGTCCGGGGTGCATTTAATGCATTCGTGCCATCCCGGATACGACCATGATTTCGCTCAATTTTGAGTAGCGCATGTAATAATTGCACGGGTTGATGTGCTGTTACAATTTCAGCAACTGCGTTGATGAAATCAGGTTGATCCAATCGGCCTATGGGCGCGCTTTTATAGAGTGAAGAATGTCTTAGGACTGTTGTATCTGTGAGTGCATTCAGGTCACGATAGGCCTGCCGGATATGCGCAACCGGATTGTCAAGATTGCTGCCAAGTGCGATATAAGCATGGCTGATCGGTTTTTTATGTAGCGACATAAATCAGGATGCCGTTTTTTCAGAAACATCGATTTTATTACTGGCTGACTTACGGCGGTTTCGTTTCCTGCGTTTTTTTGTTGGAGATGATAGTGACTGAACCATTTTATCCCGCTGCTCCTGGCTTGCAGACAGAAAATCTTTCCACCATGAAGCACTTTCCGCACTGGTTTCTCCGCTTTCTGCGCGCAGCAGCATAAAATCATAAGCCGCGCGGAATCGAGGATGGCTGATTAAACGAAAGGGGCTACGTCCGGTGCGTGATTCAAAGCGTGGTTGCATGATCCATATTTCCTGGATAGTCGCCGAGAAACGCCGAGGGATTGCCAGATTTTTCTGCTGTTTGGCAAGGACATTATCCATAGCCCTGTATAAGGCTACAGAAGGTTTTTCTCCATGCTCTTTATAGCTGTTCCAGTTGGTCAATACTTCATGCCACAATAATGATGCAAACAAAAATGCAGGGGAAACGGGTTTATTTTGCAGGACTCTTTCATCAGTGTTTTTAAGGGCGAGTGTTATGAAGCGTTCGCCTAGAGGCTGCTCAAGAATGATATCGAGCATAGGCAGTAATCCATGATGCAGTCCGCGTGCGCGCAAATCGATAACACAGGCTAAAGAATGGCCTGACAGCAACAGTTTCAGCATTTCGTCAAACAGGCGCGCAGCCGGCACATTCTGCAATAGTGGGGCCAGATCTCCAATAGGCTGTGCAGTTTTTATATCCAGCTGCAAACCAAGTTTTGCAGCCAGGCGAACAGCCCTGAGCATACGAACCGGATCTTCCCGGTAGCGCGTAATGGGGTCGCCAATAATGCGTAGCGTTCCGCTACGGATGTCCTCATAACCATTCAGGTAGTCGTGAATTTCTTCCGTTACCGGGTCATAATAAAGCGCATTCATGGTGAAATCACGCCGTATGGCATCTTCTTCCTGACTGCCGAAAACATTGTCATGCAGCAATCGCCCGTGCTGATCAGTAATGCCATTCACGCCGAGCGGATGAGTATTGTCAGGCGAGGGGCCGCGGAATGTTGACACTTCTACGGTTTCCAGACCGCACATAACATGCACCAGCCGGAATCGCCGGCCTATAATGCGCGAGCGCCGGAACGCGGAACGAACTTGTTCGGGTGTTGCATTGGTCGCAACATCAAAGTCTTTCGGTTCTAATCCCAGTAGCAAATCCCTGACAGCGCCGCCGACAACAAAAGCTGAAAAGCCGGACTTTTGCAGTTCCTGGGTAATTTTCAGCGCGCATGAACTGATCTGGTTGCGGCTTATGCCATGGTTTTTTGTCGGTATGGTATGTAGCTGAGTGAGCGAATCACTGACAGTGTCAGCAGTTTTTTTCCGCTTGAAAACCTTTTGGAGTAATTTTCGAATCATTGCAAAATACTGGAAGTATCTATGCTGGATTATACACTGCGGACTGAATCGTATGGATTGTCTTTACGGTTTTGCGGCAATTCATTTTGAATTTCATGAAACATTCATGAAACATATTAGGGTTATAATCATTTAGGCCAGCGAAACGGAAACGAGGGAATTCTATCAATTTTATTTTCGCTGGTCTTTATATAAATAAATAATATGATCTTAATCTAAGAGGAAAAAACCAATGAAACTATCAAAAACAGTAGGTGCAGGCTTAGTCGCCGGACTATTGCTTGCCGCTGGTGCTGTACAGGCCGGTGAAAAAAGCTTCACAGTCATCATGAGCGCGTATGACACCACTATACCTGAATTGAATGTTGAAGGTGTGACAGTAAAAAACATCCGTGCATTCAATGTATTGAATGAACCTGAAGCGATTGCAGTGCATAAAGGTGCGAAAGTGAAAATCGTCGTCGAAAATAAATCACCGATCAGTGAAGGTTTTTCGATTGATGAATATGGTATTCAGGAAGTCATCAAAGCCGGTGAAACCAAAACGATTTCATTTGTCGCTGATAAAGCTGGCGCATTTACAATCTGGTGCCAGCTTCATCCTAAAAACATTCATCTGCCAGGCACTTTGAATGTGATCGAATAAAAGCCTTATGTCACAATTTTGACAAAAGTCTTTGATTGATTGAAAAGCAACGGCCGGGTGTTTGCCCGGCCGTTTTTTGAAGTTAATGCACGAAAATGAGCAACCTGCTTGATAGGTTAGCCAGCATTATTCAGCTTTTTACTGTTGCACTTGCCGCCACTTCAGATATTTGTCAGTAAATAATGCCAGCAAGAGAAACGCAATGATGTAGGGTACGGCGCTGAAAAATGCATCAGTCAGGTTTTTGGATTGTATTTGCAACGGGTATTCATAATGCAGGGCGGGAACGCCGAGGCCGGTGACTGAAAGTGTGTAATGGCCTTTGTCCAGGATAAATTGACCTTTAATGATGCCGTCTGCATGATTAGTGGAATGTAGGGAGGCTATTGTTTCTCCCGAGGTGGTGCCGCTGTTGCGGACAATTTTTATATCAATCGGCATGTTGCGCAAAGCGTGATCGATGAGGTCCAGAACCCAGAACGTTTCGCCTTCGTGAGGAATTTCTGTGCAGTATTCGGCTTCCGGATCATATTGCGGCTGATAAGTGCTGAGATGTACCATGCTGCCAGCCATATTACGCACACAGATATCCGATTCCAGCGTTACTTTTCCATGTGCGGCGGCAAAACCTGAATAAAATAGCGCCGTGATGATAATGCCTGATGCCCACAATTCTTTGATATGTTTTAGCATTTAACAACTCCTGTGGTTGTTGATTAATGATTGATAGTCTTTTGTTATCCTTTATTTAAGTTGGTTCCACGGCCTGTGTGAGCACGCCGTGGAAAAATGTTAAGAAATGAATTAAGGAACAATCCGGTTGTTAAGTATTTCTTTGCTCTGGTTATTCCAGATAACGTCCGTCAGGTTGGAGTAACGGGTGACAATCTGTGCCGCAATACCACCTGAAAACAATCCTGCCCAGCCCAGTATCACAAAACCCCAGTGCAGTGGCGCGCTAAACAGCTCTTCCATGAACCAGAATGCGTGACCCCATTCGTTCAAACCAACGTTCGGCAGAATCATCAGCGGGCCGGCAATCGCCATCACCAGCGGAAATGATGTGCCGCGGCTGTACAGTGGCAAGCGGGTCATCGCGTACAGGTATGCCGCTACGCCGCACACAATGTACATCGGGAATGAACCGTAAAACACCACTACGTGACTTGGCGTGAAGCTCGTGTCACGAATAATCACCTGATGCCAGGACGCATCTTGCTCGGTAAAGAAGCTGCCGCCCCAGTAAACACCAAACAAGTAAACACCCAGCCACATCATCCAGTAGAAGTAACGCTTAACTTCCAGCTTCGGATCCAGGTTGTCCAGTTGCTCTTTCGTGTCACGGGTCTTCAGTATCCAGCCCCATGTTACCAGCGCAAATAACGGCATCAGCGTCATGTGCACACGCCACAGCCCCATCCATACACGGTCAAATTCCGGTTCCATCGAGTCCATCCCATGCGAATACGCAAATGTCCTCTGATACCAGATCCAGAATATCGCTACCGCCAGCATTATTCCCATGCCCAGCTTGTAGTACTTCGAGTCGTACCACAGTGACATGTCGTAGTCCGCGCTCGCAGCACTACTCGTTCCATACGTTGTTGCCATGATAAACCTCCAGAGTTAAATTAGATACGTAAAAGCTTTTCCAGTAAGCGCTCAGTTCTGACAGCACTTTCAGAAAAAAGCTTTGGAGTCTATAAGAATAATGGAATGTTTTTTTTATACAATAAGGGGATACCCTTATTTTGAGTATGGAAATGAAGAAGAAACTACTATGAAACAGTGTACTGGTTGTCTGCTGCGAATAGTGAGGGTGATTTTTCAGGGAATGATTGATCAAAATGATGGGCTTTCAAGCGCAACGCAAAGCTTATCAAGCTGTTGGGTCCACTCAGACACAGTTTTCGCGAAATATTCATACGGTGATTTTCAACGGTTTTTGTACTGAGAAAAAGTTTCTCGGCAATTTGCGGCGTGGTGAAGCCTTCGGAAATTTTGCTGAGTACTCGGCGTTCGGCTTTAGTGAGCTTTGCAAGACTTTCAGTCGCGGATGCTATGAAAGCATCTTCTTCCAGTTTGCATGTGCGAATTTTGATCAGTTTCTCAACTCTTGCCTTGATGCTGTTGATCAGCTCTTCTCTGGTGAACGGTTTGGTCAGATAATCGTCCGCGCCCATGTCCATACCAGTGCGGATATCTGTGCGAGTTGATTTTGCGGTTAAAAATATGAATGCGGTCGATATCAGTCCGGGTAGCTGCTTAACGTTGTTCAAAACTTCGTAACCGTCGATTCCCGGAAGCATGATGTCGCAAATGATTATGTCCGGGGCAAACTGTGCTGCCATTTTGACGCCTTCTTCACCGGAAGATGCAGTGATTGCGTGAAAATCATAATGGGCAATAATTTCAGCAATGTTTTCCCGTAATATTTTTTCGTCTTCGATAACAAGAATCTGAATATCTTTCATTGCTTTTTCAGGCGCATTGAATTGTCACGGTACAACCATCGCCGGCTTTACTTTCACAACGAATATCCCCGCCATGAAGCAGGAGTAACTTTTTTGCAATCATGAGACCCAATCCACTGCCCGGAAGATTTCCGGTATTTGAAGCACGGAAAAACGACTGAAACAGAAAAGGCTGATCTTTTTCCGGAATACCGATGCCATAATCCTTAATTCGGATGAAGTATGTATTGTCGGTGTAATAAACCGTCATCTCGGGAGATGGTTTCCCTTCGGAATACTTGAATGCATTTGACACAATGTTGCGTAAAACATTCCGCATCAGAATTTCATCCAGATCAATGATACTATCCGGCGCATCGAAGCGATATTTCAGTTTTCTACACTGTCCGCCGGTTTCAACATTTGTTTGAACGAAGGTATCCATAAATTGTTTGAACGGGAGTGCTTTTCTGGAAATCTCAATTTTGCCTTCGTCCATGCGGCCAATATCCAGAATATTTTCCATGAGTTCCGTCATGCGTATGGTTTCTTCAGTGATACTATGCCTATGTTTATGAAAGACTTCAATGAAGGCGGGAGAATTTCCGAGGGATTCCAGTTTCAGGTCCAGCAGATCGATACTTGATCGGATTGCAGCAAGCGGAGTGCGGAACTGATGTGATGCCAGATTGACAAACTGGGTTTTGAAGCGGTTGAGCTCGCGCTCTTTTTCCACAGCCTGTTGTAATCGTTGTTCGGCCAGTTTAATGAGCGTGATATCATTTTCGACCGCTACATAATTGATCAGCTTACCCGTATCGTCGTTGACTGCGGTAATGTTGAGATAAAGCCAGATTTTTTCGCCGCGTTTGGTGTAATTCAGAATTTCACCCGAGAATGAGCCGGTGTTTTTCAATGAACGGGAGATTTCGCGAATTGTTTCTGAAGATGTTTCAGGTCCTTGCAGGAAAGATGCGGGATTGCGTCCAATTACCTCATTTGCCTGGTAACCTAAAATTAATTCAAAACTGCGGTTAACCCAGATGATTTTCCGATCGGGATCAGTAATCATAACGAGTCCGTTGGTTTTTTCCGCAACATAAGCCATGCGCTGGCGTTCAAGCTCATATTGCTTTTGGGCGGTGATGTCCGTGCTGTACTCGATGAAATAATCGATGTTGCCAGATTCATCCAGAAGCGGCAGTAGCGTTGTCGAAAAAATCCGTCCACAGCCTTTTGCATCGGTTAACTTATCTTCAAAAATTATGGATTGTTTATCTGCCTTGCACTGTTCCAGGCGTGCGCTCTTTTCAGATTCAGCCCTATCCGTTTCAGATGCCGTGCTCGCCGTGTCGTCATATTCGCGCTTTGCCGCTCCGGCTGATACTGTTATGGCCTGCTCTTTAAGGGCTCTGCCAGCCTGATTAGCGTAAATGCAGGTTCCTTCTGGATTCCTGACGAGTAATCCGGCTGGAAGCTGGTCGAAGATTCGTTTGTAAAGCCATTGTTCTCGTGTTTGTTCCTTCTTTGCAGTGATATTTTGCACAATACCGTATAAACCGATGGTCTTTCCATCGGAATCCAGTACAGGGTGCAGCGTGGTGACATGCCATTTAAGCCGGCCATCGGGCATTACAATCATGAATTCTTCACTGCATTCCGTTTTTGTCTCGGTAGCGGATTCAATCAATGCACGCATTTTTTCTTTTTCAGCGCGTGTGTAGAAATCCGTATTCTCCAGAATGGTCGAACATGCAAAAGTTTTGTCCAGTTCATAAAATTCATACAGATATTCCGACCATGTCGTCGTATCCGCAGCAAAATGCATGAACCATTCTCCAATTTCTGCAGTTTTACTGAGTATGCCTATACGTGCCTTATATGACTGTGGTGAATCAAAATCGGCAAAAAATAAGTGGGTGCGAGTAAGCGTATTCAATTGGATAAGAAATGATATTCCAGAGTTGGGAATCAGAATATGAAAATGTAGCGGATGTTATTGCGCAAAACAATAGATAAAAAGGTTTGTATTTTTAATGATCTGTTTCCACGAACACCGTTAATTATCCGATTTTAAGCAAAAATCACGCTTTGAGCTAACAGTTTATAGGGGATGCTGAGCTGTAATCAAAAATGCTCTTTGTTTCCGAGATATCGCCATTTCCCTTCCGGCAGGTTACTCAATCTGATTCTTCCAATCCGTACGCGCTTCAGGCCGGTAACCTGTAAATTGACCATTTCGCACATACGGCGTATTTGGCGTTTTTTGCCTTCGCACAAAATAAAACGTAGTTGATCCTTATTTTGCCAACTGACCTGTGCAGGTTTTAATGCTTTTCCATCGAGATATAATCCGTGATTGAGTAATGCCAGTTTTTCAGGTGGAAGGTCACCTTTGACTCTGACCAGATATTCTTTCTCTATAGTGGATTCGTTGCCAATTAATTGCCTGGCAATGCGTCCGTCCTGAGTCAGTACCAGCAATCCTTGCGAATCAATATCCAAACGCCCGGCTGGCGCCAGATTTTTGAGGTGTGTTTTTTTGAATTGCAAGCCAGATGATTTTTCACAAAACTGCCGTTCTGGCGTAATTAAATGAATTGCAGGCAAGTACCCGGATTCTGCCTGCCCGGATACGTAACCAACTGGTTTATTGAGCAAAATTGTGACAAGCTGAGTTTGTTGTGAGACAGCGAGTTTGTGTAATGTAATACTCTGAGTAGGAAAAATTTTACTGCCCAGTTCGGCTATTTGTTTTCCATCAACAAAAACCCAGCCGCGCTCAATATATTGATCTGCTTCACGCCGTGAGCAGATGCCTTGCTCTGCCATCAGTTTCGATAATCGGATTTTTTCCATTGATCAATTCGTCATGGTTTAAATAGGCGAAAGCATAATATTTTAACCTAGAAACCTCAGTTGAATGGGATTTAGAGTGCGTTGATTTTTATTTCCGGCAAGGCGCGATGAGGCGTAATAATGCGTTATTACAACGAATTGCAACGTAGCCAGAATTAAAAAGCGGCGTGCTATAAATACCATAGTGTGACTCACCATTTGGGTGAGTGGGTATTGCTCAGGTTGTTCTATTTATTCATGCCGTTAGCCATCCCGGATAACGGTCAACTGAGGTTTCTAGGTTTAAATTGAAAGGCTATGTCACAAATAGTTGTTGAAAATGACTTACCAAATTACATGAATTATTTATAATCAACCGGTTAAATTGTTTTGTGATTATTAAAAAGTCATTTATCTTCAAAGTGCTGGAAAATTCAACATTTAATTGTTACATAGCCAATTGAAATACTGTTTGCAGATTGTGAAAATGATCAATCTTTTGAGCGGAAATGAAAAAGCTCTCAGGATTACTCCCGAGAGCTTTCAGAGTACTGGACTGTAAGGTTACTCTTGTGGTTTTGTAACAGCTGCTGTTGTTTCGGCAGTCTGCGGATTACCGACAGTAATGTTGTCACCCAATTGCTTCATCGTTCCAGGACCGATACCAGCAACGGCTGCCAGACCTTCTACTGAGACAAATGAGCCATTCTTCTCGCGATATTCGATAATCGCTTTTGCCTTGGCAGGGCCAATACCTTGAAGTGTTTCAAGTTCGGCTTGCGTTGCGGTATTGATATCGACAGCGGCATAGGCTTGACCAGAAAACAAAACTATCAGAATGGTTAAAATCAAAAGTTTTTTCATTTTTTCTCCTTGAAAATAATCTGGATGAATCGTTTTTACTTATCCATCTTACCGATTAGTGAATGAAAAGTTGTCTCTCCACAAAGCAGTTAATCCTCTGAGTGGGCAGACCTGATTGACATCGGAAGATTGAAATGATTATTAAGAAGAACTTGAAAAGTTATGTATAAATTGATAAAGGAATGTTTTCTTATTAAGATCTAACAGATGTTTAATCTTAATCACTTGATAAAAAACGCTTCACGATTGCGATTTGTTTTTCATCCAGTAAAATCGGTGCATGACCAATGCCCGGTAATTCGATTATCTTGGCCTTGGGGCCTCTTTCCTGCATTGCCCGTGCGGTTTCGGCAAGTAACACATCGGATTCGGACCCTCGTATCACCAGTGTTGGCGTTTGCAGCATATCCCAGTACCGCCATAAATCGACATCTTCCAGGAGCGCATGTGTTTTAAAACTGGCGGATATTTTGGGGTCATAGTAGAAACCATAAGTGCCATCACTGTGCAATCGCGCGCTATGTATTGTCAGATGCCGCCACTGATCATCGGTGAGCGGTCCAAACGGTGCTGAAATTTTTCGGATGTAGGTTTCAAATGCTTCAAGATTATCGAAGCGAATATCTTTTCCGACATATTCCGCCATTCTTTTCAGAGCAGCCACAGGAATTAGTGGACCAATATCACTCATCACCAGCTTGTTGATTTTGAATTCGGATTGTATCGCGATCATCATACCGATCAAGCCGCCCATTGATATGCCAATCCAGTCGATTTTTATCGGGTTTTTGTATTGGCGTTGAATGAACGCAATCAGCGTTGTAGCGTCAGACAGATACAGTGGATAGTAATCATAGTCGTGTTCATCCTCAAGCCAATCACTCTGGCCTCGCCCAACAACATCAGGACATATGACCCGGCAATGAGGGGATAGCGCCGCTGCTAAAAAATCAAAGTCTCGGCAGTTGCGCGTTAGTCCGTGGACACAAATAACGACATGAGGATTATCAGGATCTCCCCAATCGGTATAAGCAATATTGTGCGGTTTTTTTGGCTCGCTGTCCTGTGATAGCGTCGGCACGAGCAGCTTTTTGATGGTTTTTTTCATAAAGAGCAATTTGTAAGCAAGGACTCAGTCTTTTGCAGCAAGTAGTGTGGCCGGCTTCAAAATGGACGCAATCTTTGCCAGCTTTCTGGCAAAGCTACACAATAAAGTTAATTGTATTTTTTAGTGGATCAGGTATTCAAGTTTAGATAAAATTCTTGTAAACGATATTTTACTTATATCTGCATAAAATGTATTTGCGCTGGGAAGTATATATAGTAAAAGGACTTTCGAACGCGTTAGCCTTGTGCGCGGACTACCAGACAATCCATACCCTGGCGTGACAAGTTTTGGCAAACGGTGTGCGCCTGTTTTTTCTGGAAACCGATCAGTCTGGCGCGATACATCCTACGGTTACTGATTTCGACTTCCACAACCGATACTTTACCTGCTACCCAGCGGGTTGCAGCTTGTGCCTGCGCGCGTGCGCGCTCTTGTTCATAATAGGAGCCAATCTGTACTGCCCAGCTATCATGGTGTGACGACGGTATATTTTGAGTCACTCTTGTTGTGGAGGAAGCTGGGGTAAACGATGCTGGTGTAACATGACCCGCAATGCCGGAAGGACTGGATAGCACTGGCATTTCACCACGAAGAATTGCGGCCGGATCCGGGGTGGTGCGAGCCAAGCCTACTGGTGGCTTAGCAACGGGAATCGGTGCTTTAGCGATTATTCTTTCAGCATGCTGATTTCTATTTTTGGGTTTTGACAAAGCCTGATTGAAACTGCGATCCAACAACTGAGCCATATGTTGATCACGTGCTGCTGCTGAGTTGCCGCCCATGACTACAGCAATAACACGCCGATTATTGCGCTTAGCTGAAGTGGCGACATTAAATCCGGAAGCGCGTATAAAGCCGGTTTTTAGTCCGTCCACGCCCTGGGTATTCCTCACCATTCGGTTATGACTGTTGTAGGTTTTTCCTTTGTAGTGAAACGCTGGTGTAGAGAAATAATGATAGTACTGGGGAAAATCTTTCATTAACCGGGAAGACAGTCTCGCCATATCGCGGGCGGTGGTTTTTTGCGCGGTATTGGGCAAGCCTGAAGCATTGCGGAAAGTTGTTGCAGTCATACCTAGTTGACGTGCCTTTTGCGTCATCATGTTGCCGAAATTGGATTCCGTATTACCAAGCGCTTCGGCTACGACTGCGGCAGCGTCATTGGCGGAACGCACAATCAGCGCAGGAATGGCGTCTCGCACACTGAGCGTTTCTCCTGTACGCAATCCGATATTTGTCTGTGGCATGGATGCCGCATGTGCGGATACCGGCATCCGTGTATTCAAAGTCATTTTTCCGCGTTCTAAAGCTTCAAATAACATATAGAGTGTCATCATTTTGGTCAGGGAAGCCGGGTAGCGGCTTGCGTCAGCACTGGATTCGTGCAGTACCTCGCCCGTATTAGCATCCATCACAATAGATGCATATCGTGGATTGGCCCATACTTGGCTGGCAGGGAGAAAACTCAGCAGCAGCAGCAACAATACAGTCAGGTTTAAGCGCCTTTTTTTTCCAGTCAGTATCAAAGCAAACATTGAATTTATCCTTTCAAAATCATGATAACGCTAATACGTTTAACAGCGGTTGGGTCAAATGCAATTCATGGGAAATATCGTAACTTCTCATTCTAGCTATTTAGATAAACACGTTATTTATAAAATAGTCATCTAAAAACAATGTTTTTCAAAAGTTGAGAAGAAAAATTTAAATTAATTTTTTAAGAATGGGCTGTAATTCAATGATTATAAACTAAACAAAGCATTTTACAAATCTAATGCGCTTTCATATCCTGTCAGCTCAAGATAGCCTTGTCCGACAGCTCGTTGTTCCTGGAAGATTCTGATTGCACCTTCCCAATATACTGCACCTGTTGTGCTGCGTGAATTGAGCTCCTGATCATCAAAAAGGGGAGCCAGACGCCATTCAAATTCACCTGTACGAACATGCATCTCAACCGGATAAACCGCATTGGTATGTGGTGATTGCCAAACGCGTTGTGGTATAAACTCAACCTGATCCGGGTCGTAAAACCGGGCATTGCCGTTGGCGTTTCTGAATTTGGCATAAGCCCAGAGTTTCTTACCATCTTTGCCGCGTATCTGAAAAGCCGTTAATGATGAGCCATCAAACAGGTTCATACTGACCCAATCCCATCCATCCGCGCGGGAGTCCAGGAGTTCGGATGACCATTCGTGGTCAAGCCAAGCATGGCCGCTTACAGTTAGGCGTTTCCCCTGATGTCTGATGGATCCGGTTACTTTTAAATGGGGTTCGCTGTAATAGTAACTCGCCTGTTCGATATTCGGGCCTTTACGGGAAAAGCCGTTTTCACCTTGCAGCAGCATTTTTTGTGTCGGTATCAAAGAGAGCTGCATATCGAATTTGTCAGCGCTGATTTCCGTTTGATAGTGTCCCTTTGAGTCTCGCAGGAAATACCAATCGTCAAGCTTGACGTGGGTATCGTTTTCCTTGGCGTAAACCAGATCAAATCCAGCGCGTGCGGATTTCTCATCGTAGAGCAGCCGTCCGATCGTTGGATCAGAGATGGCTGCATGTGCAATGACCAGTTGTTTTGGTGCAAATTGACTCGGGTTCTCTGGATCATGGCCGGTAGCGGAGCGAAAAAAAGTAACCTGAAAACCAAGAGGTTTTTTATCTTCCGTTTCCAGCCAACCGGTCACATACCACCACTCAATGCGAAAATCGGGGTGAGCGCCGTAATCTTGCGGAAATATCAATGCATGACCGGGCGAAACGACTGCAAACTGACTGTCTTTAACAGATTGCTGCGACGCGACGGTGGATAGCCACAAAATGCTGAACAGAAAAAATAAGGCTAATCGAATCTTTTTTATAAAACTGTTTATCACCAGTCCTCCCGTACCGTACGAATAACACTGCCGGCCAATACTTTCCGGCCGGCGAGCCAGGCGGTCAATGAGGCGCTGACTAGCATCACAATTGATATCAATAAAAGCCAGTTCCACGGCATGTGAAGTTGCATCGTCCAGTGAAAGGACTGTGGGTTGACAATGAAAATCAGAATTAAACTGATACCCAGACCAAGTATAAAGCCTAATGTCACACCTAAAAGTGTCAGAAAACAGCCTTCCGCAGCGAGCATGAGCGTAATCTGGCGTTGTGTAACACCGATATGCCGCAACATGCCGAATTCTTTCGCTCGAGCCAGCATCTGCGCCGAAAAACTCGCCGCAACACCTGACAGCCCAATGATTACAGCAACGATTTCCAACACATAGGTAATGGCAAAGCTGCGATCAAAAATCGCCAGACTCGATTCACGTATTTGTTGTGATTGTGTGATTTCGAGCGCGTTGCTGAACGGTAACTGCTGCAATGCCGCATATGCTTCGGCCATTGTCGTTTCAGCATCGAGCCATAAGGCTGCCGAGTTAATACTGAAATCGCCGGTCAGTGCCTGATAGTCGGATAATTGCATTTGTACCGCACCGAATTGTCGGCCATAATCGCGCCATACTCCTGCAACCGAGAATTCATGCCATGTATCGCCAACAGGAATCCTTACCTTTTTACCCACGGCGTAACCGTATAAATCAACCATCGCTTCCGACACCCAGAGCGGCATGGCGCCTTCGGGTAGCTGACTCAACGCCAGTACATCACCGATTAAAGGTAATGTGTTATCGGGCTGGGATGCATCAATCGGCCGGGCAATCAATGTAATTTCCGGACGGTCCGGATTCAGCGTCAGGTGTTGCACACGAAAAAAATCTGTGCGGACAAAACCCGGTAATCCGGCAATTGCGTTCTGTTCGTTCGATTGAAAACCGCCTTGCATGCCGATGTCAGCAACACGCACATATAGATCTGCGGGTAGAACGTGATCTAGCCAGCGATCGACTGATATCCTGAAACTCAGCACCATAATGGCCATTGCTACGATCAGGCTGAAGCTGGCCAGCACCCCGCTCAGCGCGATTGATGTCTGATTCGGCGCATTGGCCTGGCGTGCGACAGTCAACAGGATAATGACATTTCTGGAATAACGGCTGACATATCGCTGTAAAAAGGTAAAAACCAGCTTTGCCAAGCCGGGCATCAATGCGATACCGCCGATCAGCAGCAGCGCAATGGCTAGGTAGCCAAAAATGGGTAATTCATACACCGGGGGCAGTTGTGTCAGCAGAATTCCGATAGACAAACAGAACAACGCAGCGCGTGAGCGCTGTGTGCGATTCATCGCGCTGTCTTCACTACCTGATTTAAGTGCGCTGGCTTGGTTTGCACTGACCACTTCCCTGGCTGGCAGAATTGCGCCCAATACAGTGACACTTAAACCAATGATAAAAAACAGGATGACATCCTGCAAACTGATAAAAATACTGGGTTGTATTCCGGGAAAAAAATTACTGCCTAAATTCCCACTAAGCAGATTGATTGCAATAACCGCACAGCCATAGCCCAACACTATTCCGAGTAAAGCGCCTATTGTACCAAGCACCATGCCTTCGGTAAGAATTTGCAGCAACAATTGGCGCCGGGTGTAACCCATAACACGCAAAAATGCAAACTGACTGCGGCGTCGCATAATTGACAGCGCCTGGGTTGAAAAAACAAGAAAAGAGCCGGTAAACAACGCCACCAGCGCGAGCATATTTAAATTGATCCGATAGGCGCGCGACATATTGGCGATACGCGCTTCCTGATCGACAATTTCGGAAACATAAAATTGCTCGCCGAGTTCGCGCGTCAGTTTTTCTTTGAAAACCTCGTGATGAATATGGGGTTCCAGTTTAAGTTCAATTCTGGACAGCACGCCAAGATAATGAAAGCGCCATTGTGCTGCACCGATATCCATGACTGCAATACGCCGGCCAGCGCGCGCCCGCGTCAGTCCCCCCGCTACACGCAGTGCGATGGACTCAAGACCAACGTTAAGATGCAATACATCGCCCTGCTCAAGATTCAACCATTCCATTGCGGCAGGAGACAGAAAAATCGCATCGTCTGCAAAGTTGTCCATTGGTCTGCCTTCAGCAGGAATACCCAGCAAATCGGGTGATATGCCCGCCGCGCGCAAGACATCAATACCCAGAATTTTCAGCTGGTGATCATTCTGGTTTTCAAGCGTTGCCGATACTGTTGCGGTGAATTCCAGTACTGGATTTGCCAGTTTTACACCTTCGTACCGCGCCAGTTTTGGATAAACGGTTTCATCAAAAAATCCGTGCTTGCCATAAACCTGCATGTCGGATTGACCTGAGAGGCTTTTATTCGCTGCTGAAAATTCATTCAGTGCTGCTGAATTGATCAAATGAATCGAAAATCCCAGCGCCACACCCATCGCAATCGCAACCACGGCAACAATGATCTGTATAAACCGAGCGCGCCATTCGCTTTGCAACAGCCAGCAGGATAATCGCAGTAATTTCATAAGCCGGTATTTGTCGCCGCCGGTAGCAGACCGTGTTTGGTCAATATCAGCACATGATCCGCAGTTGCTGCTGCCACCCTGGAATGCGTCACTAAAATACCAGATGCGCCATTTTTCTTGATTTCACGGCGTATCAACTGCAGAATTCCGTAGGCAGTGTCCGGATCCAGATTGCCGGTGGGTTCATCAGCCAATACAAGCTTTGGTCGATGTACCAGCGCGCGTGCGATGGCCACACGCTGTAATTCCCCTCCCGACAGTTGTCGAGGAAAATCATTTTCACGTCCCCGTAAACCGACTTCAGTCAGGAGAACATCAGCGCGATCAACGGGCAAATCATTTAACAGCAATGGCAATGCAACATTCTGATGTAGCGTCAGGTGGGGCAGGATATGGAATGATTGAAAAATAAAGCCGAATTCTTTTCTACGCAGCAACGTTGCATCCTGGTCATTCAATGCTGAAATCTTTGTATTATTGACGAATACTTCACCCGAATCAGGACTGTCCAATCCTGCGATAAGATTCAGCAAAGTTGATTTGCCCACACCGGAATCACCCATGATGGCGACATATTCTCCAGGCTTAAGAAAATAAGATATATCGGAAAGCACCGGATATCTTTCGGCGTAAGACTTATGGATATGACGCAACTCAAGCATTTACTGATATCAAAAAATTTTATGAAAGAATCTTCTTGTCGTTCTATCACAGCGAGCATAATCAATTCAGTATTTAAGATCAAAAATTGAAGATGATCCCGGTTTCCGTTTATATGTTTGAGATTTTCATTTTATATTGTGCTTTTTTATGGCAAATCATCCGTAAAATGGTTGCAGTGATTTTCAAATCAGAACATGGCCTATAAAATTCGTGGAAGCCAACTTGATGCATATAGAACTAATTCAAAGATAATAGCTGTCTGGAAAACAAATGAATTCTTCGGTAGAATAAGCATTTATGCAACAGTTTGATTCATGATGTGCTATTACTGCTCAGTGATTTCTGTTTCTTAATAAAAACTGTCCCGCCTGAATTCAAATACCGATACGCGTTAATATACGATGATTTGCTGTTGAGCAAGCACGAGTCGCCTTTAACTTCAAGAACAGTAAAAACTGCAATTACATTTGAACGCTAAAGTCAGCATACTGACACCATACAAGCCGATCAATCGGTGATGTAAAATGGATTATCTCGGTTTAGAATATCCCTCAAATTTACTATAAAAAGCTGGAGTGGAAAATTGTTCAAGATTCATAGTCATTATATTTCGAAGTTTTCCCTTTTGATTGTCAGCGCAGACTTTTTATTACTATTGGCCGCATTTTACATTGGCCTACAACTGCGATTTGCGGATTCACCGGCACTATCAGATGTTTTCTTGAAAAATCTATTGATTGAGGCTTTGATTTTTGCACTGATCATGATGTTCAGCATGGCAGTGATGGGTATGTATCACTCCAATCTGAACCGAACGATCAATACGACGTTATTCCGTCTTATGCCGTCTTTGGCATTATGCTTTGGGTTGCTGATACTGATTTTCTATATCTTCCCACAAATATATATTGGCCGCGGAACGCTGCTCACTGCCATGACTTTGGCGTTTTTTGAAATACTGATTTTCAGAATAATCCTGTATAAGTGGTTTAATTCCTCGATTCTGAAGCCGCGCACTTTGGTGTTGGGAACGGGTAAAAACGCCAATGAGCTTTTTTACCGGGATGATAACTATCTGGAGCACCAGCAGCCCAGAATTGTGGGTTTTATTCAAAATCCCGGTGAAGAATGCCATGTTCCCGCCGCTTTGGTTATACCCGAAAAGCAATCCCTCTATACCCTTGCACAAAAGTATAAAGTTGATGAAATAATCATTGCGCCTCAGGAACGAAGAGGCGGCTATTTTCCAATTCAGGAACTATTGGAATGCAAAATGCACGGTATTCGCGTTATCGATATTGCCACATTTTTTGAAAGAGAATGCGGTTATATCCGCATGGACTCACTTTATCCCAGCTGGCTGGTTTTTGGTGGCGGGTTTGATCAAAGTTTTTCTAGATCATTGATGAAACGCGTTTTCGATGTGCTGGCAAGTACTATCTTATTATTGGCAACGCTGCCGGTGATGTTGATTACTGCTCTGCTGATCATATTGGAAGACGGTTTTCCCATTTTTTACCGGCAGGAACGGGTTGGAAAAAATGGAGAAACATTTATGGTTCTGAAATTCCGGAGCATGCTGAAGAATGCCGAAAAAGACAAAAAACCCCAGTGGGCGGCTTCTGATGATCCCCGCATTACAAAAATCGGCAATGTCATACGTAAATTACGCATTGATGAATTACCTCAAATTGTCAATGTTTTAAAAAATGAGATGAGTTTTGTCGGCCCACGTCCGGAGCGTCCTTATTTTGTTGACATGCTTACCGCGCAAGTGCCTTATTACAACGTCAGGCATAGCATTAAACCGGGTATAACCGGATGGGCGCAGGTACGCTATCCTTATGGATCCTCTATTGAAGATGCGATTGAAAAATTACAATATGACTTATATTACGTTAAAAATCACAGTTTATTCCTCGATTTGGTCATTCTCATCCTGACGGTTGAGGTGGTATTGCTAAGAAAAGGCAGCCGATAACTGTTGATCAGAAACACGGAAAACAATAATGTGGACCGATATAGCGACGATAAGTTATTCAACGGCTGCTCTAGCTTTCTTTTTTCTGTTTGTTCTTTTGATTACCAGTTGGCGCGGCCGTTTGTATGGGATGATATTATCTGTTGCGTGTCTGCTTTCGGCTGCATGGGCTTTCACGACAGTCATTAACATCAACTGGAATCTTTCATTCACCGCTGTAGCCAATCTGCTTGAAATCCTGCGCAGTGCGGGATGGTCGGCATTTCTTATAGCACTTATCGGTCCATTTCAGCAAAAGCGAAACGCTGCACGGATTCCAAAAATCAGAATCTCGGTTATTGCAATCGCGGCCGTTTATTTAGTACTGATTTGTTACACACTTTTTGTTTATCGCAGCGACTCAATATTTCCAGATTTACCGCTAACAACACTAGCCAGTATTATTGGCAATGTCGTCATTGCAATTATTGGCATCACGCTCGTGGAGCAATTCTACCGAAATTCTCCTATTGAAAAACGCTGGGGAATCAAGTTTATTTGTTTAGGTATCGGTGCGATATTTATTTACGATTTTTATCTGTACAGCGATGCATTGCTATTTAGAAGCATCAATCTTGATCTCTGGAATGCCAGGGGCATTATAAATGCGCTGGTTGTTCCATTTATAGCCATTTCTGCAGCGCGTAATCCGCAGTGGGCTGTAGGTATTTCGGTTTCACGGCAGATTATCTTCTACAGCGCGGCTTTATTTGGCACCGCCGCATATCTGCTTCTTATGGCTGGAGTCGGTTACTACCTGCGTTTTTCCGGTGAAAGCTGGGGCATCGTATTGCAAATGAGTTTTTTATTCGGCGCCATTTTGTTGCTTATCGGGATTATATTTTCAGGCACCATTCGCTCCTGGCTGAAAGTCTCGATCAGTAAGCATTTCTACAGCTACAACTATGATTACCGCGAAGAATGGTTACGTTTCACGGCTACACTGGCGGAGCAGAAGGGTGAATTAAAAGAACGCGTCATTCAATCGCTCGCACAATTGGTCGAAAGTCCGGGGGGCAGTTTGTGGATGAAACATGAAGCGGGTCATTATGGTCTTGTACATCACCTAAACATGTCCGCTATTACGGAATTAGTAGAGGTTGATAGTTCACTTTGTAATTTTCTGGAAGAAAAAGAGTGGGTTATTGATTTAAGTGAATATCAGAAAACCCCTGGGCTTTATGCGCCTTTAATTATTCCAGACTGGCTGCAAAATTTGCCGGAAGTCCGATTCGTCGTGCCTTTGCTACTACATGGTGAATTATTCGGTTTTGTGCTTTTGATAAAACCTAGAAGCGCCATAAAGCTTAACTGGGAGATACGTGATCTGCTGAAAATCGCCGGTAAGCAAGCCGTGAGTTATCTGGCGCAGGAAGAAGCATCGCGCGCGCTAATGATTGCTAGACAATTTGAATCGTTTAATCGAATGTCTACCTTTGTCGTTCATGATTTAAAAAATCTGATTTTTCAGCTTTCTCTGTTATTGTCTAATGCTGATAAACATAAATACAATCCCGAGTTTCAGGAAGATATGATTCAAACGGTGAATCTTTCGGTTGGGAAAATGAAGCGTTTGCTGGAAAAACTGAGCAAAGGCAACGCACCGGATAAAACTGAACTCATTTCCCTGAATGAACTTCTAGAGCATATTGTCGAAAGTAAATCCATTTTCGAGCCCAGACCTGTTTTTGAAAGTTGTCATGATGAACTCATTGTTTCTGCAGAAAAAACACGACTCAGTCGTGTAATAAGTCACATTATTCAGAACGCCATTGAAGCGACGCCCAAAGATGGTTTGGTCAGAGTTCGCTTATATGCCGAACATTTTCAAGCAGTGATCGAGGTGAGGGATACCGGACATGGTATGAGCGAAGAGTTTGTCCAGAAAAGGCTTTTCAAACCTTTTGAGTCTACAAAATCGGCAGGTATGGGTATCGGTGTTTTTGAAAGCAGAGAGTATATCCATGAGCTTGGCGGCAAATTGGAAGTAGTTACTCAGGAATCGATCGGAACAACTTTTTATATCTATTTGAAACAACACGTTGCAAGTACCCCGAACACTATTGTATCGCCTGTATAAGCACGAATTTCTACATGTTTTGATGATTGATCCGTTTGTTGATCTTTAAAGAGTCAAATTCAAGAAATAAAGATCATTAATAGATTACATTGTTTTTTGACAAGATTAACGTATGTATATAATACCAAGACATGTTGTATGTCGATTCAGGTAAACATATAGGTTTAATCCATGACGGAAAATCGGGATAAAAAAAGATTACTGATTATTGAAGACGATTTAGGTCTGCAAAAGCAATTGCGCTGGACTTTTGATCAGTATACCGTTTCGGTGGCATCAGACCGCGAGACCGCCTTGGCTATGGTAAGACGTCATGAGCCTGCGGTTATTACTATGGATCTTGGATTACCTCCCGACCAGGATGGTGCAACGGAAGGACTTGCGACATTAAAACAGATTCTTGCATTAGCCCCTGATACAAAAATCATCGTATTGACCGGGAATCAGGATCATGCCAATGCGTTGAAAGCCATTGAGATAGGCGCCTATGATTTTCAACAAAAACCCTTTGATCCCGAAATGCTCAAGCTTGTCGTCCAACGTGCATTTTATCTGCACGCCATCCAGCAGGAAAACAAACGACTGAATCTGACGCAAAGCAGTTCGCCGATTGACGGTTTGATCACAAAAGATACTGAATTGCTGAAAGCCTGTCGTATCATAGAGAAAGTTGCGCCATCTGATGTCACAGTGTTACTTTTGGGCGAAAGCGGAACGGGAAAAGAAGTGTTGGCAAGAGCATTGCATAATCTAAGCAATCGCAAAAACAGACGATTTGTCGCAATTAATTGTGCCGCTATCCCCGAAACGCTTTTGGAAAGTGAGTTATTCGGATATGAAAAAGGTGCTTTTACAGGAGCTGCAAAACAAACCCTTGGAAAAATAGAGCTGGCAGACGGCGGCACTTTTTTTCTTGACGAAGTGGGAGATTTGCCTTTTCAGTTACAAGCGAAATTGCTTCGATTTTTACAGGAAAGAGTAATTGAACGTGTTGGTGGTCGTGAAGAAATTCCGGTCGATGTGCGCATTGTCTGCGCGACACATCAAAATCTCGATGAGCTGATGAAGCAAGGACAATTCCGTGAAGACCTTTATTATCGACTCAGTGAGATTGTCATCTCAATCCCGCCACTCAGGAAACGAGTCGGTGATTCAATCCTATTGGCACATTACTTTAAAAATAAATTCTGTGCAAAAGAAGGAAAGGGAACGTTAAATTTCAGCCAGGAAGCATTAGCAGCTATTGAAAAAAATCAGTGGGCTGGTAATGTGCGTGAAATTGAAAATTGCATCAAGCGCGCCGTTATAATGGCCGAAGATTCGGTCATCACACCACAGGATCTGGGTTTGCAGGCCGAGAATAATGATATGGAATTACTTAATTTAAAAGCCTTGCGCGAACAGGAAGAATGCAAGGCTGTGATTAAGGCATTGGCAAGGGTTGATGGCAATGTGGCACATGCGGCAAAACTGCTTGGTGTCAGTCGTCCCACGCTTTATGATTTAATGAATCGGTGTGGATTGAAATGAGTGTGTCATGCCATGGACACTTAACCATTAAAACGTTAGGATGCGGATTTATCAGAATTTTTTTAAAAATAGACTAAATAGGTGGTTAACGAGTGGTTAATTTAGTACATGACTTGATTTATCATTCTGCAAATCGATCACCTCATGCAGAAGCACTTTCCTATCAAGGTCAAATAAAAAGCTACGAAGAAATTGCTTATGCAATCGAACGATGCGCTCAGTATTTTTTGGCAGCAGGACTATCGCATCATGAACGTGTCGCAGTCTATCTTGAGAAGCGTATTGAAACCGTAGTGGCTTTGTTTTCTGCAAATGCGGCTGGTGGTGTTTTTGTGCCCATAAACCCGTTATTGAAGCCGGATCAGGTCAGATACATCATGGCTGACTGTAATGTCAGGATTTTGGTCACTTCGGCAGAGCGATTTAAACTGCTCAGCGATGCGCTGCCTGCCTGTCATGACCTGCATTCGGTCATTATAGTCGACAGTACCGAAAATCTACCTCAAATTCCAGGACTTAATCTGCTTTCCTGGGGTGATTGTTTTTCTGTTAAGTCCGATCAGAAACCTTTTCGTGTTATTGATGGCGATATGGCCGCAATACTGTATACATCCGGCAGTACGGGTAAACCCAAAGGTGTTGTGCTCTCTCATCGCAACCTTGTTGCAGGTGCAAAAAGCGTGTCGGAATACCTGCGCAATCAGTCTGAAGACCGTATTCTTTCAGTGCTGCCGCTCAGTTTTGATTATGGTTTAAGTCAACTAACCACAGCGTTTCATGTTGGCGCAACCAATGTCTTGATGAATTATCTATTGCCCAGAGACATTATTCGTATTGTCGAAATGGAAAATATCTCTGGGCTTGCAGCGGTTCCACCGCTGTGGATCCAATTGGCTCAGTTGAGTTGGAGCGGTGTCAAAACGTTGAGATATATTACAAACTCTGGCGGCGCAATGCCACGTACTACACTTGATCAGCTCCGCGGCGCTTTGCCTGATACACAGATATTCTTAATGTATGGATTGACAGAAGCATTTCGTTCGACTTATCTGCCGCCTGGTGAAATCGACAAACGCCCGGATTCCATTGGAAAGGCAATTCCAAATGCTGAAATTCTGGTTTTGCGTGAAGATGGTTCCCAATGCGTACCTGACGAGCCCGGAGAGCTTGTACATCGCGGCGCACTGGTTTCAATGGGATACTGGAATGATCCTCAAAAAACAGCCGCATGTTTCAGACCAATTATTTCAAAGCAACATGGTCTGACAATACCCGAACTTGCCGTATGGTCTGGTGACACCGTGCGTATGGATAATGAAGGTTTTCTTTATTTTATTGGCAGACGCGATGAAATGATCAAAACCTCAGGCTACCGGGTCAGTCCGACTGAAATCGAAGAAGTGGTTTATGCCAGTGGAATGGTTGGTGAAGCGGCTGCAATAGGTGTTCCTCATCCAGTGCTCGGGCAGGCGATATTGGTGATTGCCACACCACGCAAGAATGAAAAACTTGAAACAGAAGATTTGTTAATGGCCTGTAAACGTCACTTGCCTGCTTTCATGCTGCCCAGTCGCATCGATATACGTCCGGGTAATTTGCCGAGAAGTCCGAATGGCAAAATTGATAGGAAAATGCTTTTACAAGAAATGCAGCATATATTCATGGAAAATTCCGTATGATCAGCGAATCACTATATCTTTCAGCGCTGAATCAATTTCCGATTTGTGACGCATGTTTGATTATAGGAGGCATTTCACTCATTCTTCTGGTTAAGCACGCCGGTCTAGTTGACACCGGAGTTAGTCACTTTTCGTCGCCAAAGTCGAGGTTTATGCCATTCAGTGTTCTGTAACTCAGAATTTTGAGAGAAGGAATTTGGGTTGGAGCAGTCAGCCCCGCTTTTACCTTCTGTCTTTCAATACTGTTCGAAGTATTGGTTTAGAAATATTTTAAATAGGGTTTGGGAGCAGTAAAAATCACTCCCGCCATATTAATCATTAAAACATAACTTGACAGCAAGACAGGTCCATCAAGCTGTTATTTTTCTGGAGAGCATATATGGGGGGAATTTGTGGCTGGATAGGTTACAAAATGCCAGTAAATGAAAGTCGTAAAGTGCTTGAATATATGATTCAGCCAATTGCGCGGCATGATTATCGTCCAGCAAACATTTTGGTAAACGATAAATCAGCCCTTGCCATCATAGGTCATCCTAAACACGTATATACTTTCCAAGGTAACGGCATTACCGTTTTATTATGGGGGGATGTGCGATTTAAAAATGCCCGGCATGACCAACCAGATGCAATTCAAAATCCCGCTAAATTTTTCCTTGACCACTGGTTGATTAACAGCGATCAGGCGCTGTCGAATATAACTGGTGAATTTATCGCCTGCATCTCGGATGCTAACCAGAATCAGTGCATGCTTGCCATTGATCGACTGGGTACTCGCTCTTTAGCTTATCAGGCGGTTGGTGAGGGGGTGATTTTTTCTACGTCACAAGATGCGCTTGTCAGGCATCCATTGGCGACGGGACAAATTCATTCACAGAGTATCTATGATTATATCTACTTTCATATGATACCCAGCCCGGATACGATCTATAAAGACCAGTATCGGTTGTTGCCAGGCGAGTGTCTGACTTTCCGGAATCGTGAAATACAAAAACGGCCCTACTGGAATCCTGTATTCATCGAAACCTCGGGGCGTTCGTTTGGGGAACTCAAGTCTGAACTGCGGCAGTTGCTTCAATCAAGCGTGCGTGATGCTGTCGGTAGTGCATCTGTCGGTGCTTTTCTCAGCGGCGGTACAGACAGTTCAACCATTGCAGGCATACTCGGTGAAGTCACTGGAAAACCGGCGCAAACCTATTCGATCGGTTTTGCAGCGCAAGGTTATGATGAAATGGAATATGCACGAATTGCGGCGCGCCATTTCTCTACCAATCATCATGAATACTATGTAACCCCAGATGATGTCGTTGCAGCCATTCCACAAATCGCTGAAATTTTTGATCAGCCGTTTGGCAATGCCTCGGCGATACCAGCCTATTACTGTGCGCGCATGGCGAAGAATGACGGTCTGGATAGAATCCTGGGTGGTGATGGCGGTGACGAGTTGTTTGGCGGTAATGAGCGGTATGCCAAACAGCATGTGTTTTCCCTTTATGAATATTTACCTGCCATTTTTCGAAAAAAAATTCTAGAACCCTGGGCGGAAAGTGTTTCAGGAAAAACACAACAGCCTTTAATTCGTAAAATGTATCGTTATATCGAGCAAGCGTCCACTCCGATGCCGGCCCGCATGGAAACCTATAATTTGCTGTTGCAACACGGGCCGGATTCCGTTTTTACTGCTGAATTTCTGGAAACTGTGGACACAAAATATCCCGCACTGTTTTTGGAGCAAACCTATCGCCGTACACATGCAAAGAGCCTGATCAATCGCATGTTGGCGTATGACTGGAAAATTACACTTGCCGACAATGATTTGCCCAAAGTGGTAAAAGCCTGCGAGCTGGCTCAGATCGATGTTGCATTCCCATTAATCAGTGATGAACTCGTCGAGTTTTCATTACAACTAAAACCAAATGACAAAGTCAAGGGCACCAAGTTGCGTTATTTCTTTAAAGAAGCCCTCAGGGATTTCCTGCCCAATGAAATAATTACTAAACAGAAACACGGCTTTGGTTTACCATTCGGCGTATGGTTGCAGGAACACGCGCAACTTAAAGCCTTGGCTGCTGACAGTTTGAACGATTTAAAATCGCGTCACTTCATTCGTACGGATTACATCGATACATTGCTCGATCAGCATTTAAAGGAACATGCCAGTTATCATGGCACCATGATTTGGATTTTGATGATGCTGGAATGCTGGTATAAATCCAGATCCGGATAGCGCGTATAGGAATAATAAAATAACAGGAGCGTTTAAATGATGAGTGAATTGTATGATGCCTATCAGAAATATTTTGAAATTGTTCTGGCTGAAACGCCGGAATTGCAGGAGATTGCCTATCAGATACGCTACCATGTCCTGTGTCAGGAGCAGCGAATACCCGGATTCGATCAATCCAGTTACCCGGAAAAACTGGAAAAAGATGATTTTGATGATCGTGCCATGCATGCACTGCTTAAACATCGATCGTCCGGTAATTACATTGGTACCATACGAATAGTGCTGCCTGATCCCAGCGCACCGGACAAGCCTTTTCCGGTCGAGTCGTATACGCATCTTGATACGGAATACCTTAAAAATCAGAATGTTTCCCGCCTGGAAACAGCCGAGATATCGAGAGCGCTGGTTATCAAGGAATTTCAAAGGCGGAAAGGGGATATGCTTTATCAGGAAACCAACGAAGGCGAAAGCAGTGATGAAAACAAAAATTCCTCTAAGCAAAAAGATAGGCGCGTCACGGCTAATATTTCATTGATTCTCATGGCGGCTGTTGTGCAGATGAGCGTAAAAAGTAACGCGGAAAATTGGCTTTCTTTCATAAATCCGGCATTGAATCGGTTACTCAGTCATTCAGGTATGGAGTTTACGCCGATTGGACCGCTCGTTGAATGTCATGGCATCCGCCGACCCTATTTTGCCAAAATGACAGATATCTTGAACAAAACCTATAACGAATATCAGGATGTCTGGGAGATCTTGACCGATCAGGGAAAATTTTTGCCTGCTAAAGTGTATCTCTGATTTTTAACTGCCAAAACAAGCATCCGGATTCATTTTTTCAGAAATGAAGACTATCGCATAACATCATGTTCAAAATCAAAACAGTTTTATGCCTTATGCTTCTTTTGCTGGTGACCGGTAAAACACAAGCGTCGGAACATTATAAAGTCATCGTTCATCCCGATGTAGAGCAGGAATCCGTCACTGCCAACGTATTGCGCGCGGTTTTCAGTATGCGTATGAAAACCTGGCCGAATGGCAGGTTAATTAAAGTTTATGTGCTGCCCGATGATCATGAGCTGCATCAGATTTTCTCAAAAGAAACATTGAATGTTTTTCCTTACCAGTTACGCGCCAACTGGGACCGTCTGGTATTTTCCGGCACAGGTCAGGCGCCGACTACAGTCGCTTCTTACGAAGAAATGTTGCGAAGAATAGCAAGCACGCCAGGTTCAATCGGTTATTTGAAATCCTCTTTTATCAGTGATGACGTTCATGTATTACAGATCAAGTAACAGTTTATGTCATGAAACCTGCTGTTTGCTGTGCAGGTTCGTCATGTTTTTGCTTCTGTTCGGTGTCTGCACGGCATACGCATCCGAGCAGACAAAAATCGATCAGACAGCGACATTAACCAATACAAATGCATTCTCAAAATGGTTTTCCGAAACAAGCATTCTGGATAATCTCAAATTTCAGGGCTTCGCAAGTCAGGCATTTATTGCAACATCGGACAATAATGTATTCGGCAAAACGGATCAGGGCGGCGGTTTTGGTTTTACCGAAGTTGGACTTAACGCGCTGTTTCGCCCGCTGCCCCGGTTGCAGTTATCAGCACAAATGCTGTCCCGTCGCGCCGGCGAGGGGGGTAATGCTGGGGAGCCTCGACTGGATTTCGGTTTTGTCGATTATTTGCTGTATTCGCATGAGACACATCAGTTCGGCATCAGGGTCGGCCGGTTGAAAAATCCATTTGGATTTTACAATGACACACGCGATGTCGCTTTCACGCGTCCCAGTATACTCTTGCCGCAATCAATTTATTTTGACCGTACGCGCAACTTGGGCTTATCGTCGGATTCGGTGCAGCTCTATGGCGAGACATCGCATCCGACAATTGGCAATTTTTCAGTGCAGTTTGGCGTGATGCGTTCTTTGGTAAAGGATCGGGAGACTGAATTTGCCATTTTCGGTGGCTCGCAAAAAGGTGAATTATCCCCGGAAGCATCGTTCATAGGCCGGGGGATTTATGAAACCCACGATGCGCGATTCCGTTTTGCAATCAGCGGTATCTGGCTGAATACACATTATAATCCGGGTATTGATGATCGCTTGACACGGGGTTCTTTTTCGTTTTCTCCACTTTTTTTATCAGCTCAATATAACGCGGAAAAGTGGAGTCTGACTGCGGAGTATGCCTTGCGTCGTCTGGACTTCAAAAATTTTGGTGTTCTTCCTTTGGATGAACAAGCCGATAACACGACCGGAGAAAGCTTTTATGTGCAGGGTGTCTACCGTTTTCATCCGAAGTGGGAAGCGTTGTTGCGTTATGATGTGTTTTTTGCGGACAGGAACGATCGTAACGGAAAAGAATTTGCTCAGTGGCGGCAAGATAATGGATTTAGTCCGCGCCCGGCCCATTCACGATATGCCAAAGATTTGACCGTTGGTCTGCGATGGAATATTACGCCGCAAATTATGGCGCGTTTCGAGTATCATTACATCAATGGAACAGGCTGGCTTTCAGGACTGGACAATCCGATTACTGTGCCAACTGTTAAAGAATGGGATCTTTTTGCGGCACAATTGTCCTTCCGCTTCTAAGCGCAAACATACCTTCTTATGTCACAGGTTGTTAAAACGCCAATAAATGAAACACAAGCGCGTAAATTTCTTAGCTTCAGATGGAAAATTACATCATTAAGCAGCCTCATACTGTTTGCAGTCGTTTTATTATTCTGCATTGTCAGCTATTGGGGTCTGGTTACCAATTTTGACAGTCAGCGCGAAACTGAATTTGAGCGTTACGGCAGGGAAATAGACAGTCTGATTGAACGGCTGTCGTCCGGGCTGCGTCAGCAAGCAGAAACCATTCCTTTTCTGGATGGCATGCCCGAAGCATTACTATCTAACGATATAAACAAAATCAGACAGGTTTTTAACCGGCATTGGCCGCTGATACATTTCAATAGTGGCATTGAAACTGTACGGTTATACAATACATCCAATCAATTGATTGCGGACTGGAACAGTCTCGGCAATCATCAAGGTGACCCCAACCCAATGCTTGAGTGGGTTGAAAGCGTTAATCATCGGGAAAAACCGATTCATCCCTTGCTTTGCGAAAAAAGCTGTATACAGCATACCGTGGCGCCATTATTAATTGACGGTAAGGCTGGCGGAACAGTCATTATGGGCATCACATTAACGGATGCGCTGCTTGCGTTCAATCGTGTTTCAGGCGCGGATATCGGTTTACTGATACATCATGGCGGCATTGGTGCGCATTCAGCTGACAGTGCCACCTATATAGCGCACTGGAATGCGCATATCGCCGCACTGACGAAAAAAGATCAGAATCAACAAATTTTAAAAGCAGCCGCGGAAAAATTCTCGTCAATAGACAGCTTACGAAAAGGCGTACAAATTGATTTATCGGATAATCACTACCAGATAAAACTGTATCCAATTAATGCTGTTGGCGGTAACAAAGCAGGTCTGGTCGTTATAACCGATGTGACCACCGCGATGAATAATATCCACGATTCTATCTGGAAAATTGCAGCAATCGGGTTGCTGGGTCTTGTGCTTTCCGGAATTCTGATGTTCGGCATTTTTACGCGGCTGCTCATTCGCCTGAAGGATATTGCCTTTACATTACCCTTGCTGGCGAGCGGTCAGTTTGAAAACTTCCGCCAATCGTTGGTCGCATCAAAGCATGTGCAGAAGTACAGTGATGAAATTGATATGCTGAATGTGGCGGCAGTCCAGTTATCCATGCAGCTTGAAGATCTCGAACAAAAAGCAACGACCCGGGCAAAACAGCTTATCGAGCAGAAGGATGAATTGAGCAAGGAACGGGACTTTATTGCCAATCTGCTGGATACCGCGCAAGTCATCGTGCTTACGCAAAACACACTGGGTAGAATCAATTCCTTGAACGCGCATGGCGAAATGTTGACGCACTTTTCTGAAAAAGAACTACAGGGCTCATCTTTTCTTCAGCTGCTGGCATCCAATTATGAACATCAATATCTGGCCACATGCCTGGATGAGCTCAATAACAACAAGCGTGATCAATTCCGGCATGAATCCACAATCCGCTGCAAGGACGGCTCCACCCGCGATATTGCCTGGCTCCACTCACGCCTTTCCAGAAATTCCAGAAATGATCCATCTATTTTGTCGGTTGGTCTCGATGTTACTGAATATAAGTTGGCGCAGGAGCGTTTAACTTGGTTGGCAACGCATGATCCCCTGACCGATTTACATAACCGGCGCCGATTTAGTGAAGAGCTCGAGCAAATGCTCAGTCGATCGGATCGATATCATCATCCGGGCGCGTTATTATTTTTTGACCTGGATCGTTTCAAATATATTAACGATACCAGTGGGCATCATGCAGGTGACGCGTTTCTGAAGCTGGTCGCTAAAATGTTGTCGCAAACAATCCGTTCCGGCGACATTACCGCGCGTCTGGGAGGCGATGAATTCGCGGTTATTCTTCCTGAAATAAACGCCGATGGCGCTATTGAAGTGGCTAAAAAAATACTCAATAACATCAGTAGTCTGAGCCTGACTTATGCCGACCGCAATCATAAAGTCTCGGCCAGTATCGGTATCGCTCTTTTTCCCGAACATGGTGATAATGTACATGACTTACTGGCAGCGGCTGATCTTGCCATGTATCAGGCCAAAGACACCGGAAGAAATGCCTGGCATTTGTTTTCCAAGGAAGATCAAAGCCGCGAACGGGTACAATCGCTGGTCTACTGGAAGGAGAAAATTGAATACGCGCAGGCAAATGATAATTTTATTCTTTTTTTACAGCCGATTATGCACATTCGGAACCGCCGGGTCATGCATTATGAGGTATTACTGCGCATGCGCAACGGTGATGGATTGATTCTTTCGCCTGCCGGTTTTATTAAAGCAGCTGAACAAAGCGGTTTAATACACATTATCGACCACCTTGTACTGCGAAAATCCATTGCGTTGGCTGCCGCCATTAATCGCAACAAAACACAGGATTTCATCAGCCTATCCATTAATCTGTCCGCGCACGCTTTCAACGATCCTGAATTGCTGTCCATATTGTTTCATGAACTGAACAAGTATGAAATCAATCCGGCGCTGCTGATGTTTGAGATTACTGAAACTGCCGCGCTTGAAAATCTGCCGGGCGCGCGTACATTGATGAAGGAAATAAAAGAATTGGGTTGCGGTTTTGTACTGGATGACTTTGGCGTGGGTTTCTCTTCATTCTATTACCTGAGAGAACTTCCGGTGGACGCTGTTAAAATCGACGGTTCCTTTATCCGCAATCTCGGCGAGAATCCGGATGACCAGATTCTGGTCAGCGCGTTATGCAGTGTCGCTTCCGGTTTTGGGAAAAGAATAACCGCCGAATTTGTTGAGAGTGAAAGAATCATGAATCAACTCAGAAAAATGAATATCGATTATGCGCAAGGCTATCATGTCGGCAAGCCGGCGCCCCATCAGGAGTTTTTTCCCGATATCGAAATCATATAATCGCTGCGTGTTATTCTCGTACCGCTCATGACACCGTGCAAAGGTCTCGGCGCGGGATAAATGGCCCCTTTTCGGTTACACGGATCGTACAATCAGCGCAGGTAAGGCGGCAGCGGTTCGCCAAAGAACTCGCGTATCAGGAAATTTTCGAGTCCTTCGGTATCTCCGGGGCGGGCGGACAGAACAATAACACGGTTCAGGCGATGGGACTCCCAGTTAAAATCCTCCTGATGATACTGGCGGATAAGTTGAATCATTCTTCGAATAATTGCGCGCTCGATATCTTCGTCTGGTCCGGCTTTCACTTCAATTAATTCGCGCCGTGGATTACTGATGCCGGTTGTCCATGCGCGAAATGAAAACTGGGCATAGCGAGGTCCTATTTTAGTGATCTGAAAAATACCGCTCGTTCCGGGCATTTGCAGATTGCGTTTAACCCGCGCCAGCCGGATTTCTTCTGCTGAAGGCTGCGGCTCTTTATTGATATTCGTTGTGTTTTCAGTACCGTCAAAAATACCTCTCGGACGGTTTTGTTGCGGCCTTCTCTGATTAATATATTCCGATAAGTCGGCTGGGGCGGGGGTGTCGGTTTTTAGAGGCGCTTCGGTTGCAGCTTTTTCCCTGGGTGGTGAAATTTTTGCCGTTTCAATCGCATCCCGTTTTACAGGTGGCGGCGAAGAGGGTTTCAGTGGGCGGGCACGCGGTGGCGGAATTTTTATTTCTGGCGCTACTTTAGTTTGTTGCGTTTCTTCCTGAAGTGGTGTCTCCACGCCTTTGCGGGGTGGCGGGACAGGTTCCTGCGGTTGCGCAGGTTCGGGCAGCTCGAGAAATTCGGCTTCAATGGCATCCGGAATCGAAACGGCAACTTCAACTTCAGGTTCGGACATAAAAAAACCAAATGCCCAGATCATCAACAACCAAAGCAACGCCGCCAAAGGCAACGGCCACCAGAGGCGAACTTCGACAGGTCTTGAGCGGACTATTTCCATGAATGATTGCAAGAACCCTGGTTGATGTCTACTTATGCTTTACCGCGATCAGAAACTGCTGTACTCCGGCATTTCGCGCACGCAACATCGCCTGGACGACAATACCTTGTGGTGCTTCACTGTCAGCGGAAACAATCAGCTTTTGCTGCGTATCTTGCAACAATGGCTTGAGCGTAACAGCCAGCGTATCAAGCGTGACACGTTCCTTGTTGATGAAAATTTCGCTGTCCTTGGTCAGCGTGAGTGTGACTGGTTGCTTAGTACTGAGTTTTTCAGCCTGACCTTCAGGCAGATTGACTTGCAGCGAATCCAGTTTCTGCATGGATAAAGACGCCAGCATGAAGGTCGCGAGCAGGAAAAACATAACATCAATCATCGGTATGATCTGGATATATCCTTTACGTGGCGCTCTGGATTTACGCAGTTTCATGAATTTCTTCCTTTTGATCCAGTCGGATGTGATCAATCAGGCGTGTTCCCAAGCGTTCCATTTCATCCATGGTTTGCGATTGTAGGCGGGAAAAATAGTTGAATCCAAACAGGGCGATCAGTGCGATAATTAATCCGATTACCGTAGCAATGAGTGCTTCAGCCACGCCGCCGGTTACAGCGGTTGGATTAACGATGCCCTCGCTGCCGATCACCTGAAAGGCGCGCATCATACCGATAACGGTGCCCACCAGCCCCAGCAGCGGAGCAGCGGTAACGATGGTTTCCAGCGCCCAGAGTCTACGCGCCAGCGATTCTTCAATTAATTGAGCTTCATCCGCTGCGCGTGATTCGGTCCACCAGAATGGTTGGCTCCGGTTGGCGATCACCACTTCAAAAAAACGCTTGTAATAATGACGTCTATCCAAACCGGATAGTATTTTCTCCAAATCCTCCCATTTGAATCCATAGGTCTCGATCAGATTGGACAAATCCCGTGAAAGACGGGCGAATCGCCAATAAACAAATGCTTTCTCAAGCATGATTGCCAGTGCAATGATGCCGAGCAGCGATAGCGGGATGATAATGATCCCCCCCAGTTTTAACATGATCCAGGCTTGGTTGAGATGTTCCATAAATAACTCCAGATTGGGAATGCTCATATTATTCTCTTCTGCTTGCAAAGATTAAAGACTGCCGTTTGATTTCACGCTAAAAATCATGAAATTCAAAAAACGCATCTGACGCCATCACCGCCGATGAAAAATCACTATACTGCCATATTCGGTGATTTTTTAGTCTAAAAACCTCAGTTGAATGGTATTTTTCGGGTTGTTTCTATTTATTCATACCGTTAGTCATTACGGATAACGATCAACAGAGGTTTTTAGGCTTAAGGATAATATAGGCTAGAATCTGTCGGAAGCTGATAGAGCTCCGGTACTTTGGATTTCTGGAGTAACAGCGGATTTGAGAGAGGATCTCGGCTGCCGGAAACGGCAGTGGCAAGTACTGCTGATTGGGTTTGACAGCAGAATAATCGATTCTATTGCCGATATGATTCGGCTTATATTGCGCAAAAGGGTTCTGAAAAAAACAGCTGGCTTGCCTGGGGAGGAACAGGCTGGCTGGCAATCGTGCCGCGGATAAAAGAGAGTAAAACCGACGGCATGGAAATCAATAGTAATTTACTTGGTTAAAATCAATTTGTCATTTCGCGTACGGCGCAGTGAATAACGTTCGCCGTGGTGCATAATGAACACCACTTCATGATGCGTAAATAATGCATCACTACTCAGCACAACGTTTTGATCAGATACCAGTGACGGACGGTTCTCCAGGCAATGAACCGTAGACGTAGATAGTTGAGCTGACTGTTGCATAGCCAATTTCCTAAAATATAGATAAGAATGATTCTTATTATAGTTATTGCATATTAAAATGCAAGTTTTTTGTCTCAATAAAGTGCTATCGTTTTTGTCTGTGTCTGCCTGATTGTGGATGGCAATCTAAAAAAATTGCCGGGTGAATTCGTATTAATCTGCCTGTTCTGAGCAGATATCTTTAAGCGCTTGCCATTCGGAATCATCCAGTGCTTGTCGATAGTTTTTTAAGGTGGTGGCATTGCTTTTTAGCGTGTTGATACGCTGTTCCGTGTGCGGATGCGTTGAAAAATATTCATCCAGATCAGACCGATTGGAGTAGGAATGACCCGTGCTTTTTGTTTCTTCCTGTTGAATACGCTCGAAAAAAAGCGTTAGCCCCGATGGGTCGATATTGGCTTTTTCAAGCAACGCATAACCAATTTTATCCGCTTCCAGTTCGTCTTCACGGCTATAGTGCAGTTGATGAATCATTCCGGCAAAATGGGCGGTGTTACTCAGGACACCGGCATCGCCGAACATCATGTGTAACGTTAAAGTAACGCCCAGATTGCGCATCAATGATTTCATCGGGTGATTCATCTCGAGATGCGCCATTTCATGCGCCAGTACGCCAGCTACTTCTTCTGCCGAATCAGCTTTTTTAAGAATGCCGCTGAAAATGATCAGGTGCCCGCCTGGTGCGGCCAGCGCGTTAAGTGTTTCGTCAGCAGAAACAACGCGCACATTAAAGGGAATGTCGCGCGTTATCCCCTGTTTCAGCATAAGCACTAATTTATCCAGCGCCGCTTTTCCTTGTGGCGCTGCACATACCGGATGGTTGATTGACGAATCAAGCGCCATTTTGCCAATCTGTATTTCAGTACTGGGAGGAATGAGCTCGCTTGCGCGTTCAAACAGCCTGGGCCCTGCAGCAACTGCCGCTAACACAAAAATTACGGATAATCCGGCATAGCCCGCCAGGGATCTCCATCGCGTAGAAAGCGTTATTGCCGGAAACGCCGTTTTAGGGAGTTTTGTTTTGAATGAAAACCAGTTTTCCGGTTCGATATATAGCCGCATAGCCATGTTTCTACGGGAAGTCAGCATGGCTGGCTGCGGTGGTATGGGTTGTTGCAAAACTACGATTTCTTTATACAGCCAGTCGCTTGAACACGATTCTCCAGACATCGAGATGCGCAAACGGCTGGCATGCAGTTCGACACTGACCTGATGCGGCCTTGCCGTTTTACCGTCAAAAAACCTGGCTTCGAAAGCAGTCAATGCCATTCAACTGAGGCTTTTAGGATTAAATAAAACCTGAATCGAGCCCCATGACAGCATGCAAGCCCTCAGCGTCAGCAGGTTTGCGGCTGGCGGTTTGTTTGATGCTGGAAGTTTCCAGATTACCTTTGACTTGCGTATGCTGCGCAAAAAAGCGCAGGTTACGCTGCATGATAACAGGTAAACCCAGACCTAACGTCAGGATGAGAATTAAAAAATTGCCCAGTTTGAGCTTTATCAGCGCAAAAGTTGTAATGGTGCTTTTGAAGCCGATTTCACCGGCATACAAGTGATTGGTTATTTCATGAATAAGCGCCGTTTTGTAAATCAATCGAATCATGGGCAGTAGAATAAATGGAACGATAATGCAGGTCAGGGCAGCGAAAAACGATGCATTACTGAAAAAAATCACCAAAGCTTCATCAAATGACAGGTCTTGTTGTCCAATTGCCATTTGCGCGGTAACAAAGGATGCTGCCATCAGCTGTAAACCATAAAAAACGAAAATGAACAAACCGATGATGATTGAATAGGTGGCCAGATGTATGGCCATCAGATTCTTGCCGCGCCCTTCGAAGCGGAATGCGATATCTCCATAATAAGCGTTATCCGCAATATACTGATATATCCGGATATCGGAATAAGGGATTAATATACCAAGTGATATAATGTTGATCAGCCATCTCCAGAGAAAAATACCGGCATATTTCATGACTGAACCATCCAGTTCGAAACGGACACCCCGCCATTGTATGCGGCTTATGCGGTAGCGCCATGCGGAATAGAGTGCGACAGGAAGTACATAGAAGAAGGGTATTAAAAATACCAGCGGCCAGACTGCGTCGGGCGCGATAAATGATGCCACCATAAATGGCAGATAAAGCACGAAAAAGACAAGCATGCCTTTCAGAAATCCGACGAAAAGCTCTTTTCCTGTTCCGGTGTATTCAAACCGGTCTTTATTGAGTTTGAATGCACCCGCCACATATTGACGCAATCGCGTCTTTCCCCAGAAACTGTAAATACCCAGCGTAAAGATATTCATGACGATATTGAGTAACCAGATTTTATAGACCTGACCAGTCTGGCCATCATAGGCTATCCGGTGCGTTGTTAAGTGGCGCCGGATTTCGTCTGGTTGTGCTTCTTCGGTTACTTGCCTGCCCATAAATACCTGATCTGTCGCTATTGTGCTCATTGTTCATTACCTTTGAAATTAAAAATCATGATGTGGCTCTGAACATTAACGGAGTGATCGTGTAATGGTTTAACCTAAAAACCTCAGTTGAATGGGATTTATAGCGCGTTGATTTTTATTTCCGGCAAGGCGCGATGAGGCGTAATAACGCGTTATTACAACGAATTGCAACGCAGCTGGAATTAAAAAGCAGCGCGCTATAAATACTATAGTGTGACTCACCAATTGGGTGAGCGGGTATTGTTCAGATTATTCGACTTATTCATGCTGTTAGCCATTCCGGGTAACAGTCAATTGAGGTTTTTAGGTTTAACCAGGAATTCCCTATCGAACGGATTCCGTCGCCATGGCCGGTGGAGAAGGCCTGACCCGATTTATTGCAATATCGTATAAACGCGGTCTTCTCCCGTAAGCACGCGCAAATCGTTTTCCCAGCTTTTCAGTTTGTCGTGTGCGTGCCGGCGCTGGGTCGGTGTGGTGGTGTTATGCATGCGGGCAATAAAGCCGCAGGTATATTCGGTCAGCTTGATTTGATACGCGCGATAATCCGGACTGTCGGAGCGGTGAGTGTGCTCTATCAGTCCACGCAGCACGGTAGCAACCTGTTCGGACGGAAGGGAGGCGTCGGCGAGCTGTTGCAGGGTTGTCAGTGTAACCTGTTGACGGCGTTGACGCTCTGCCAGCCAAGCCTCGGGACTGAAAGGTGAAACCGTGATGCTGGCGATAATCAGGTCACGCTGCTGTTGGTCGATTTTGCCGTAAAGATTTTCGATGCGTTTTACCGAGCGTTTTATCGCAGCATTCAGGCGGTCTTTGGGATCCGGTTGCAGATAATCGCGGCGCAGCTTGTCATTGCTTTTGGTATAGCGTTGTTCAAGGTGGCGTCGTTGCGATTCATCGAGACTCAGAACAACCGGCGCGCCGAGATGCACGGCGTGATCGAAGGCAGGTGCGAGGATGTCTTGCAGTTCATCAGACCAGCGGCAAATCTGTTCCGGCGTCACCGGGGCATTGATCAAGCTACGCACCGCAGCAAGCCAATCGGCGTATTCCGGCAGTTGTGTGCCGCGATGCCAGTCAAACCACTGGCGAATGGCTTGTTTTGCATGTGGTTTCTGCTCGCGACTGAAATCGATATAGCTATCTAGCCACCACCAGGCAAGTTGCGGCCCGCGGTCGTATCCCAGTTGCACCATGCTGCAGCTGCTCAGCAGCAATACAGCGATGATGATGGTGCAGGCAAATGTTTTTTGCATGATGCGATATTTCCGTCAGTGCGTATTTATCCCGATGAAACCTATGCTGATCAATACACGCCATATTCCCGCGCAGAAATTGAGCAGCAGAAACAGCGCCAGTGCAAAATAAAGCATCTGCACTGCTATTTATACCTCGAGTGTAACAGGCGTAACAAACCCGGGCGGCTTGATCGCCAGTACCGAACAGTCGATCTGATTGAGGATCGCCTCGGCGGTATTGCCTATGATGAATCCGGGTATGCCTGTGCGGGCTACCGTGCCCATGACGATCAGATCCGCTTCAAGCTGCCTGGATAGCGCGGGAACCTCCTTGCGTGCCGAACCTTTAATCAGGTGTATTCGCGGCTTGAGATAATCGATGGCATCCTGCCCCAGACGACGGGTCATCTCGAGTATCAATGTATCCAGATTGTGTTGATGGCGCTTGCGCACCTGTTCAACATACTGAGTGATTGTGTCATCCGCGCCGCTCATGAAAGGCGCGCGCGTACGCATGAGACTCTCGCCCACAGCATCCCAAACGTGCACGATATGCAGCTCGGCAAATTCCGACAGCGCGAGAGAGCCGGCCATTTCGAGAGCCTGCTGATTCAAGGCATAACGGATCCGCAATTCCGCCTGAGGATAATCGTCGCCCGCATCTACCGCAGCCAGAATGCGCCGGCAGGTTTTATGCGCTTCCGGTTTGATTAGCCAGACAGGACACGGGCACTTGCGCAACAGGTGCATGTCATCACTGCTGAACAGGCGATCCAGCCAGTCATGCGCTTCGATTGGTTTGATGACCAGATCGTATTCGCTGCGCAGCACTTTGCGCACAATTTCCAGAAACGGAATGCCTGTGAGCACCTGGGTCTGGATTGGCTTTCTATCTTGATAAGGCTCGATCAGCGCGGCCAGATGCTGTTCATGTCCCTGCACGACCAAGGCCTGCAGATCAGCCGGCGTTGCTTCACTTTCCAGCATTTCAGTTGCTGCTGCAAAACGTTCAATCAGGCTGACGACAGTCAGGCTGGCCTGATTGTTTTCCGCCAGCGCGACGGCGCGCTCCACAACGGGCTGGCAATTTTTCCAGGGAAAAGTTACACAGAGAATGTTACGGATACTTTTCATTTCAGTTACTCCTGTCGTTGACTGGCGACTGGCGGAGGTACGCCAAACAGCCGCGCCACACATTGTTCGACCGTTTCAAGTTCGGTTGTAACAGCTTTCTTTCTGTCCAGTACATGCACTGTCAGAAAATCCCGATTGAGTTCAGTGGTTAATTCAACGCTTAACGTACCCGGCAATAGGCTGACCGTGTTGGCCATGAACACCCGCGGCAATCCCGGCGGAATCGGTGCGATGCTGGCGATGAATGCAAGCAGTGTCGCGGGCGCGACGATTGTCCAGGACGACGGACCCCCGCCGCTGAAAATCACCCAGAGCAAGGTAAAAAGCAATACCCGCAACGCGATATCCGATAAATTGTTGTGTATTTTTTGAGGGTTTGTTTTCATTTTTCCGGATCCAGATCTGCTTCTTCAAATAACCGGTCGGTTGCTTCCCGTGCCGCATCCGCAAACGGTATCAATACAAGATCGGCGCCAGCCTGTTCCAGTCCGGCTATTTCATTTTGATGATGCGCGGTAACCGCAATCCGGCCTGCATAGCCCAGATTTCTCAGGGTATGAATCAATATCCGGCTGACATGCTGTTCACGCGCGGTACTGATGACCCATTGCGTGCGCGCAAGCGGCAGCGATGCGATAAATTCGGGATCTTCGGCGTCGCCATAGAGTACCGGATATCCGGCGGGATCGCCCGCGCGAACCAGCTCCGGATTAAAGTCGACACTGACTACCTGACAACCGCGTTCGCGCAGTGCTTGTGCGATTCCCGTGCCATAGCGGCCGAGGCCGAACAGAATCATTTGCTGCATCGGATCATCTGAAATTTCATTTTGCGCATTTTCCCTGTAGGGCTGGCGGCGCTCGAATACTTTTAACCAGGGCGCCAGCCATTCATATAATGGATGAGAGTATAGAATCATATACGTTGAAGTGCTGATGGTGATAATGCCGACCAGCGTAATCAGTCCCATGGTCGCGGCGTCAATGTGGCCCACGCTCAAGCCGAGCGCGCCCAGAATCAATGAAAACTCGCTGATCTGCGCGACCGTAAGACCAGCCAGAAATCCGGTGCGTTTGCGGTAACCCAGCACGCCCATGATTACCATTACAATTAAAGGATTACCGATCAGGACGAACAATGAAAATACTGCGGCTTCAATCAGTTGTTCGCCGAGCAATCCAAACTCCAGGCGTGCGCCCAGGTCAAGAAAGAAGAATAGCAACAGAAAATCGCGCAGACTGACCAGTCGCGCACCCAGGGCATCCCGGTAGGGAGTTGAGGCCAGGGAAACGCCGGCCACGAAAGCGCCGACTTCCTTGCTGAAACCCAGCGTGTCGCCCAGAGCGGCCAACGCCACAGCCCAGGAGATGCCAAACAGCACCAGCAGTTCTTGTGAATGAGACAGCAGGTGCAACAGTTTGGGCAAAACATACCGTATTGCCAGTCCAACGACAGCGAGAAAAGCGATGCCTTTAAGCAGTACGCTCAAAACTTCAAGACTCATTGAGCCTTCGTCCGTATTTGCTCCGGCCAGAGCATTGAGACCAATCATCGCCAGCACGACAACCAGATCCTGGACGATTAAAAAGCCGAGTGCGATGCGGCCGTGCAGTGTGTCCACCTCGCGCTTGTCGGACAGCAGTTTGACGATAATAATCGTGCTGGAGAACGTCAGTGCAACCGCCACATATAATGCGGCAATCGGCGGCATGCCCAGCGCCAGCGCGATCAGATAGCCAACAATACTGGTAAATGCAACCTGGCCGAGACCCGTCGCCAGTGCTACTGGTCCCATGGTGCGGATAATATGCAGATCAAGCTTAAGCCCAACGACGAATAACAACAAAGTAATGCCGAGCTTGGCCAGCAAGTCGACCTGATCATTGGCTTGCATCCAGCCCAGCACTGAAGGTCCGGCCAGAATACCTGCCGCAATAAATGCGACGATGAGGGGCTGACGCAGACGCACGCCCAGCGCGCCCACGCCGATCGCGAGCAGCAGCAGCAGCGCCACTTCAGCGAAAATATCCGGAAGCATTTCCACTAATAGTCTCTCTTGTTTTCAGCGCGGCGTCGCAGTGATTTTTCGACACCTACCACGCCATAAACCAGTAGACCGCCGCACAGAATAAATACCCATTCGATCATCGCCAGCGGCGCACTGCCAAACAGTGTGTTCATTACCGGGGAATAGGTGAAAAAAACCTGCAACAGGATTGTTGCGGTTACCCCCAGCAACAGCCAGCGATTGGTGAAGGCGCCGAGTTCGAACATCGAGTAGCGCAGCGAACGGCAGTTGAACAGATAAAACAATTCACCGAAGACAAACATATTGACTGCCAGTGTGCGCGCTGTTTCGATACTTTTTCCCTGCGATAACGCCCATTCAAAAAAAACAAAAGCACCGGCAAGCAGCATCAGACCCATCAATCCGATGCGGAAGCCGAGTTCGCGGGTAAGTATCGGCGTTTCCGGCTGCCGTGGCTGGCGCGCCATGATACCCGGTTCCTTGCGTTCGAATGCCAGCATCAGACCCAGCAGTACCGCTGTTGTCATGTTGATCCAGAGAATCTGGACCGGTGTGATCGGCAGCGTCAGTCCAAAAAACACGGCGACGAGTACCAGCAAGCCTTCGCCGATGTTGGTCGGCAATGTCCAGGTGATGAACTTGACCAGGTTGTCGTAAACGGCGCGGCCTTCTTCGACCGCGGCTTCTATCGTGGCGAAGTTGTCGTTCGTCAGCACCATATCTGCAGCTTCTTTCGCTACTTCCGTACCGTTCATGCCCATCGCTATGCCGATATTGGCTTGTCTAAGCGCCGGTGCGTCGTTGACGCCGTCACCGGTCATTGCCACGACATGGCCTGTGGCCTGAAGCGCTTCAACCAGTCGCAATTTTTGTTCGGGTGCGACGCGTGCAAATACGGCGGCCTGTTGCGCGATATCCATCAATTCCTTATCCGGCAGCGCGGCAAGTGTATGCCCGCTGACTGCAAAATGGCGCGGCGCTGTGTCAGCCGTTCCGGCAAGTCCGATCTGACGGGCAATTGCTGCAGCTGTAGCGGCATGATCGCCGGTGATCATTTTCACTTGAATGCCGGCCATCTGGCAGGCGCTGATGGCAGCGATGGCCTCCTCCCTGGGCGGATCCATCATTGCCTGTAAACCCAGAAAACTGAGGCCTTCCGCTACGCTGTCGTGATTGACGGTCTGAGTGGACGCTGGTTGCAGTTTGCGGGCAAAGGCGAGAATACGCAAACCATGCGCCGCCATGGCTTCCGTTTCGCGATGAATGCGTTCTTTATTCAGCGGTTGCGACTGAAAATCATCGTCACTGGCCGTTTCGCAACGCGCTAGAATGCTTTCAACGGAGCCTTTCACATAAATCACCGCAGTCTCCGCGTTCAGCGCATGCAGGGTCGCCATGTATTGATGCTGGGATTCGAACGGTAACGCGTCGACACGCGGAAAATCCTGTTCCAGAACATCGCGCTGCAATCCCGCCTTGGCGGCGGCGACAATCAGCGCGCCTTCTGTGGGGTCGCCCTGGATTAACCAATGGTCATTAGTCTGGATTAGCCGCGAGTCATTGCATAATAAGCCTGCTTTCAGGCATTCCAGTAAAGCAGGCTGTGTACCGGGATCGATTTTTGATGCATCCAGAGTTATTTCTCCGGCAGGCGCGTAGCCTGTTCCTGAAATGACATAATGCTTGCCACCGGCATAAATACGCTGAACAGTCATCTGATTCCGGGTGATCGTTCCTGTCTTATCGGAACAGATGATGGTCGTGCTGCCCAGTGTTTCAACGGCAGGCATTTTGCGGATAATCGCGTGCCGGTGCGCCATTTTATTGACGCCGATGGCCAGCATGATAGTCATCGCCGCCGGCAGGCCTTCAGGTATCGCGCCGACAGCCAGCGCTACCGACGCCATGAACGAATCGAGCAGTGATTCGCCGTGCAGTCTGCCCGCCAGGAAAGTCAGGCCTGCGAGTCCGAGAATGATCCACAGCAGAGTTTTGCTGAAATGGTTTATTTTGCGGGTGAGTGGTGTGGTCAGCACGTCGGCGCTGGCAATCAGCGTGTTGATGTGGCCGATTTCAGTATCATCCCCGATCGCGACAACAATACCGGTTGCCGTGCCGTAGGTCACCAGTGTCGACGAATAAGCCATGTTGCTGCGGTCAGCGAGTACGCTTTCCAGCGGCAGTTGTCCGGTTTGCTTGTGCACCGGGACGGATTCGCCAGTCAATGCGGATTCGTCGATTTGCAGTGCGCGGATCTGCAATAATCTTAAATCCGCGGGTACTCTGTCCCCGGATTGCAATACAACGAGGTCTCCGGGAACCAGTTCGGAAGCCGCGATTTTTTGTTTTATTCCGGCGCGAATCACGGTTGTTGCGCCATCCATGGTACAGGTGAGTGCTTCGATTGCCTTGATTGCCTTCGATTCCTGGGTATAACCGAGAATCGCGTTTGCCAGAACGACACCGAAAATAACACCGCTATCCACCCATTCCTGTAATGCAAATGTAATAGCCGCTGCGGCCAGCAGGATATAAACCAGTGGTTGATGAAACTGAAGCAGAAACAAAACCAGCGGGCTTTTGCCTTTTTTAGGCGTGAGTTTGTTGGGGCCGAAGTTTTTCTGGCGGCGGATGATTTCTGATGGTTCAAGTCCCTGGACAATATCCGAGTCGAGTAGAGCGATCACCTCGTCATGCGGCTGGTGATGCCAGTGCTTTGACAGCAGGGTATTCATGATGATGTTATTCTCAGACGGCTATGAACATGGATTTTTTAACAATCAAGCGTATGCGAGACGGCCCCAAGGCAGAATCAACATTGACTTGAGGCATCAAGACAAGTGATAAGTCAGACTAGACCGAGGGCGCGCCGGAACGATTGTCAGCGGGCCTGACAGGCAGGCGCGAAAGATAAAAAGCCAGAATGCAGGCAATCGCCGCGAGCATGATCTTTTGCCACATTTCAGGAACAATCAGAATTGAAACACTGAATGACAAAGCCGTCATGATGTAGGCCATGCGTTTCGTTTTGTGCGTCACGCTGCGATGCAGGCGCCATTCCAGAATGACCGGCCCTGTATAGCGATTGGTCATCAGCCGGGTATGGAATCGTTCAGAGCCTCTTGCAAAACAGGCGGCTGCCAGCAACACAAAAGGCGTGGTCGGCAAAATCGGCAGAAGAACGCCCAGAGCACCCAGCATGAGAGCAGCACAACCCGCCCCGAGGTAGAGGCTGCGAACCAGAGGCGAATGATGCAGACGTAGAAGCTCTGCGCCCTGGGATGTCGGCATTTCCTGTTCATTCATGTTTAATGCGGTATTTTCGGATTTTTCGGATGAATGCATGGTCTGGATAAATAGGGTTCGTCTGTAAGGATAAATCCATATTGGGTTATACTATTTAAGAGTGGGCAATTAAAATAAAGTTTTTGTTAATTTTTGAGGAAAATGATGTTCAGTGCCAAATTTTATATCGATTCAGGTTTTTTTATTTTATCAATTGCTGTGATTGCGCTGTTTCTACTGTCGCAGCCTGCCCATGCCGCGCAGGAAAATGCCGCAGAAGCGGGTCGGCAGTTTGAAAAAATTGACCGTAAAGTCGGTGAGGGTGAAGAAGCCGACGTTGGTAAAACTGTTAGCGTGCATTACACGGGCTGGTTATATGATGAAACCGCACCGGACAACAAAGGCAGAAAATTTGACAGTTCGCATGACCGTAATGCGCATTTTTCATTTATGCTCGGTACAGGTAAAGTAATCAAAGGTTGGGATCACGGTGTACGGGGTATGAAAGTCGGTGGCGAACGCACATTGATCATTCCGCCGGCCATGGCTTATGGCGCGCGTGGCGTGGGTAAAATGATTCCGCCGAATTCAACGCTGATTTTTGATGTTGAGCTTGTTGGCATACAGGAAAAAAATCCGCATTATTAATCCGATTGCGCAATGGATAACCGGCTTGTTGTCCAAAGCCATGATGTAATAAGCCGGATAGTGTTTTGATCATTTTTAACCGTTTGATAATGAGGTCAATTTAACGCATCACGCCATCCATCGCATCTCAGCTCAGCTTTGGGATGCGATGCAGATTACAAATCAGATTCATCTGCAGTGTGTAAGCTGTCTTTCTGAATTTTTTCACTCAATCCATTGCAGGATTAGCGCTACTTCGTAGCAAAGAGGATGTAGCTATGACGCAAACCACGATACAAGCACAATCCCCCCGCGCTGTGAAATCCCGTGTTATAACACGCAAGCGCCTGATTGCCGGTTTGGCCGGCGTACTGGCCCTCATTGCCTTGTTCGGGCTGCTCGGCTATTACTGGCTGCCGGGTTTTGTCAAATCCCAGCTGGAAATGCGATTGTCGGTTTTGCTGGAACGCCCGGTGACGGTGCAGGCAATCGAGATTAAGCCTTACACGTTGGAGCTGTCGGTGCGCGGTTTTCGTGTCGGCGAAAAACCAGGCGGCGTGGATGCAGCGGAAACATTTTTTACACTGGATCATTTGTATGTCGATATCGACCCTGCCGCGTCTATAACGCATCGTGCGCCGGTGATCAGCATGATCACTCTGGATGCGCCCTCTATCCGTCTGGCGCGTAATGATGCGGCGGTGTTCAATTTTTCGGATTTACACGAAAAATTCTCACAACCTGCCGAAGATAAGGCGCCAGCCTTATTTTCGGTCAGTAATATCGAACTCAAGAACGGACGTATCGAGTGGGTTGATCGTCTTAAGTCGAGTCATCAATCAATATCTGAAATCAATTTTGCCATACCGTTTATCGCCAATCTGGATAAAGTTAAGGCTGACTGGGTGAGGCCGCATTTCAGCGCCAGAATCAATGGCGCGCCTTTTTTACTGGATGGCAAGCTGCGGCCTTTTACGGACAAACGCGAGGCTACGCTGTCGCTTAAACTGACTGACGCCGATTTGGCGGATATCGCGGGCTATCTGCCGCTACCGGCGGGAATCAGTCTGGTGTCGGGTTATTTTGACAGTGATCTGACAGTTACATTCAGTCAATCCGGTGAAAATACCGCCGCGATCACGCTCTCGGGCAAGTCGGCGATAAAACGAACCGCCATCCGTAACCAGTCCGCGCAAATACCTTATCAGGTTGATCTCGGCAGCTTTCATGTCAGCCTGGATCAGTTTGATCTGACAGGTCAATCGCCTTCCAGTCTGGTGTTCAGGCTGGATGATTTTACGTTGACGTCACTATCCAGTCTGGCGGAAAACAAGGCGGGCATTTTGTCACTGAAGAAGCTTTCGGCCGATGACGTCAAACTCGATTTTGCGGATAAACGGATCGTTCTGGATGCGATTACGCTGGACAGATTGAGTAGTGTGATTAACCGTAACCCGGATGGCAGCATTGAGTTGATGCGTTTTTTCGGTTCAGCGGAGGATGCAACGGCGGCGGTGGCTTCGAATACTCAGGCTGCTTCGGCAACGATTCCGATACCCGGCAGAAAGCCATCGCCTGAAGCACGGATTGCGCATGTTGCACAAGCTGAAGCTGCGCAGGCAGAAACGCCACAAACCGAAGATAAAACGCGGCCGTGGATCGTAAACATTAATCAGTTGCGGTTAAACGCCGCTGCAATCCATTATACCGACCAGACAATGGCGAATAGCGTGCCAATGACGATTGATCCGCTGGATCTGGTTGCGAAAAATATCGACATCAGCGGTGAAAAACCGCTTGATCTGGCGATGACCGCGGTAGTTAACAATCGCGGCAGCATTGAAATCCGCGGTTTGCTGGCCTGGTCGCCTTTTGTTGCGGATATGAATCTCGATTTAAAAACAGTTGATCTGGTGTCCTTGCAGGGCTGGGCGGGTGATGCGCTGAACGTGCTGCTGACGAGCGGCGATGTTTCTTTCAGCGGCAGCATTAAAGCCAGCGGGAGTCCGATGAATACGGCCGTCAACGGACAGGCCCGGCTGGGAAACTTCAGCATTCTTGATCCTGGAATTTCCAGAGACGTGGCGCGCTGGAAAAGTGTCGACATTAGCGGTCTGGATTTTACCGGCGATCCGCTGAAAATAAACATGGATGCGGTGAGACTGGATGGTTTTTATGCGCATGTCATACTACAGCCTGACGGTGAATTGAATCTGCATCACATTGTGCGGCAAGAGCAAGCAGCGACCGGTGAAAGCAGTCAGGCCGGAGCGGATGCTGGCAAAGCGAAAGGAGAAAAACCGTTGCCGCTGCAGATTGGTAAAATCGTATTGCAACAAGGTGATGTCGATTTCCACGATCGCTTCATCCGACCGAATTACCATGCCCGGCTGACAGGACTGCACGGTCAGATCGGCCCGATTCAGGCCGGGCGAGCGGGGGCAATCGATATCAAAGGCGCTATCGACAAATCAGCACCGCTGGAAATTCAGGGCAGTATTCGGCCATTTGATTCCAGGCTTGCGCTGGATATTGCCGCAAAGGCAAAAGCGATCGATCTGCCGTCATTCAGTCCGTATTCAGGTAAATATATCGGTTACGGCATTGAGAAAGGAAAGCTGTCGGTTGACGTGCATTATCGTGTTGAGGAAGGCGCATTAACCGCTAAAAATAATGTTTTTCTCGATCAACTGACACTGGGTTCGCGCGTGGAAAGCAAGGACGCATTGTCGCTGCCGCTGGAGCTGGCGATTGCACTGCTGAAAAACCGGCAGGGTGAGATCGATATTCATCTGCCGATTAAAGGTTCGCTGGATGATCCCAAGTTCAGTCTGGGCGACATTATGCTTGAAGCATTCATTAATCTTATCACGCGCGCGGTAACCGCGCCTTTTACTTTGCTGGGTTCAATGCTGGGAGAGAATGTGGAATTATCCGAGATTGCATTTTCTCCAGGTTCCGCCGTGATTGAAGCTGAAGCGGAGAATCGTTTACAGGCTTTATCGCAAATACTCAGCGACCGTCCCGCATTGCGCCTGGAAATCGCCGGTCATATCGATCCGGCGGTCGATTATGAAGGCATAAAACAGGTAAAACTGCGGCAGCAGATTGTTACGCATAAACGCGCGGCTGACGCCAAAAAGGGTGAAACCGGGGGAGCGTTTGCCGAAGTTGAGCTGACACCGGATGAGTACAGTGAATATCTTGAGGTGGAATATAAAGCAGCCGATTTTGAGAAACCGACTAATTTTCTAGGTTTGACAAAAAAATTACCGGATCAGGAAATGGAGCAGTTATTGCTTCAGCATGCAACAGTAAGTGCTGATGAAATGAATGAACTTGCGCAAAACAGAGCGTTGGCGGCGCAGAGCTGGTTGCTGGAAAAAGGGGGTGTTGCGGGAGACCGGGTTTTTGTAACCGGCGCATTGCAAAATGACAATGCGGCGAATGACAAAGGCAGCCGGGCGCAGTTTACTTTAAAGTAAACTGCAAAGAGGCCGCGCAAGCGTTAATGCTTTGCTTTATGCGCGGCCATAAACCATGCGGTGCGTGATGAATTTCCCGCACCTGTCAAATATCAATCAGCGTACGTTCAACGCAGAATTCAGCAGATCGGCCGTTAACTGGCCGCTGGTGGAGCGGACATAATCTGTCACAATGGGGACAAACTGACCGATCATGTCGGGAGACAGATTGAGCTGTTGAAATGAGGATGCTAGCGCGGCTGCATTGTTAATCGCAGCACCTGCGCCCGTATTCCCCAATAATCCGGACATGCCGCCCATGCCCAGCGGACTGGATACAGCAGGCGCGGCGCCGAGCATATCCGTCATTCCGGGTACCGATTGCGATAGTGTGGAGAAAGCTTGTGGTGTCATGCTGGCTTGCGCCAGCTGGAAAATTGCGCCGCTGCCGCCCAGTGCCTGTTGTGGAGAGATGCCAAGCTGCTGGACGAGAATGTCGACCAGTCCAATCTGTCCTGGTGCCGTGGTCATTCCGGATGCGGCCATGGTGCCGGAAGAGATCGCCTGCCTGCCAATCTGGGCTGATTGTTCCACGGAAGCCAGACCGCTGTCGACCGCGCCCAGAACGTTGCCACCGCCGCCATTTGTCGCGCATCCTGTCAATGCTATCAAACAGACCGCACTTGCCGCAGTCAATGTTGCGTAAATGTGTTTTTTCATGAAATTCTCCTTGAAAAAAATGGAACAAAATATGAATCAACCAGCCTTCTCGAAGCTATTTCTTCTTAAGAACAATAACCTCATCTACCTGATCATCATCGTCGTAGCTTACTTGAAAAGCCATTTCACTGCCACTGAAAACCGTCTCGGTCGGCATGCCAACGACTTCCCACAATCCTAGCGTGAAGACATCGGCGACGCTGTGAAAAATAACTCTTCCGGTTTTGACGCCCGTGCTGTATCCCTGAATGAATCTGAATATTTCGATTTTTCTGCCTTCGCGATCTTCGCTGACGATGGGCGAGCCGAATTCGCCTAAAAGCAGGTTTCGGGGGGTTCCGGGCTGAAAAAGGCTTGTCTTTTTGGCATTAGGTTGCTTTGCAGCCATGTAGACAGAGCAGCCAGATGCGGCCATAAGTATTGCCAACAGAGCAAGCGGCAGGATGGATCTGTAAATGATGAACATAGGGATTCTGCTTTTTTCTTTCTCAAGGTGAAGATTACATAAGTGTAACTTATTGAGTACAAGTAAAAAGCGAATTTTACTCAGTCGAAATGGGCAACAGGAGATGTTGTACTACAGACTGTTTGAGTAGTTCAAAAAACTGCCGTGCACTCATCCAGTTGCGCAGTGTGCAGTGATTCGATAACCGCTTGCGCTTTTATGTGTTCAGAACTGTGGATCGCAAACCAAAAACCCCGGTTCTCCGGGGTTTTTGGTTGAACATCAAATTTGATGGATTACTATCAGACGGGTTTTACTGAGGTCTGATGTTGGCAGCCTGTTTGCCTTTGGGGCCGCTGGTGATGTCGAATATCACGCGCTGGGCTTCTTTCAGGGTTTTAAAACCTGAACTCTGAATGGCGGAGAAATGCGCAAACAAATCCTCACCACCGTCATCTGGCGTGATAAAACCGAAACCTTTTGAATCATTGAACCATTTTACAATACCTGTGGCCATGAATTTTTCCTTAAAAAATTAAAAATTTACAAAGTGTTACGCGCTGTTTTAAATAAAACAAGTGCAATCTGTCAGCGAATATCAAGGAAAAAAAGACCCATTGAGGTACTGTTCTACTACTTGAATCCATACGACACTGCGGAGTATACGCTAAAATGTAAAAAAAAGTGCAATAACTTTTTTGTTGTGACGGAATCGAAGGAATTAAAGTTGTTCAGTCAAGGACGAGGGTTGGAGATTCTCGTTGCGCTAATCGGGGAATTTAATTGATCGATAGCATTTCTGACAAAATCCCGCGTGTAATAGTCATCGTCAACGATGTCGCCGTTCCAGACAACGATGTCCAGATCGATGATCCTGGGCCCGAATCTGGGAAGAGAGCGGTCGCGTCCCAGTTTGTCTTCAAGATTTTTCAGGTAGCGTCTGAATGATTCCTGTGACAACGTCGTGTGTATTTTGATCGCGCCATTGATAAAATCATTCTGATTGCGAATGCCGATAGGCGCGGTTTTAACCCATTCTGAAACGCCCTTGACATCGGTTTCCTGCTGCAGAATCATCAGCGCCGCCTGTATGCTGCATTCAGGATCGATATTCGAACCAATGCCAATAATGCATTCATTGATTGGGGTGGCCGCGGTCATTGAAAATTCCGGTTCCCTGCTATGAGTATTACTGCCTATCGCGTGTGGCGCTGAGTTCGACCGATACCGATTCGGCAAATCGCAGCGCGTGCGGCTTGTCGACCTCCACTGTTGCGGAACGGACATTCTTATTTTTCATGATTTCATCCAGAATGGACTGCGCTAATTTTTCCAGCATCATGAATTTTTGTTCCTGCACCAGTGTGATGACATTTTTGGTAATAATCTTGTAATTATAAGAGCCATCGACTGCATCCTGCTGAATGGCGCTCGTCAGATCGACCTCAATGGCCATGTTAATGACGACATCCTGCAGCTTGTTGATCTCTTCATCATTAAAGCCAATATAGGTTCTCAGCAATAGGTTTTTAATACGAATGATAGCCATGTTACGCGAGAAGCTTGGTAGTATGTCCCATCATGATAATATTCATGACAACGCCAGTCATCTTTTACTACATTCTGAAGCATCCAACAACTGCGGTGTACAGTGACTTCAGCGGATGGCTGCTTTGACAAAACAAGTGACATCAGGCCCAGAGCAAGGAGAGAGAGAACAAAATGGTTGTAACCATAGTGTATGTTTCGGTTAAGCCGGAAAAAGTCGAGGCTTTCAAGGAAGCTTGCCGGTTAAACCACGAGGGCTCGGTCAGAGAACCGGGAAATGTGCGTTTTGATATTCTGCAATCCGCAGACGAACCGGCGAAATTTGTATTCTACGAAGCCTATAAAACGCAGCAGGATGCTGCCGCGCATAAAGAAACCGCGCATTATCTGGCCTGGCGGGACACGGTGGCGGACTGGATGGTAGAACCGCGCCAAGGCGTTGCCTATCAGGGACTGTTTCCGGTGGTCAGTAGCTGATGTTTGAATTTTCCATCGCAAGACTGCCGCGTATAGAGTTCGGTTCGGGCGTTTTTAACAAATTACCGGCGATCATTGCCGGATATGGCGCGCGCACGCTGCTGGTGACGGGTGTATGTTCGTACAAAAATCTGCCAGGCTGGCGGCCGTTTATTGAACAACTCAATCGGCAGGGTATTCATTGGAAACACTGTACGGTCCCCCACGAACCTTCTCCCGGCTTGATCGATGATACGGTCAGATCATTGTCAGATCGCGCTTTCGATGTTGTTGTCGGCATAGGCGGCGGTAGTGCGCTGGATGCGGCGAAAGCGATTGCGGGGTTATTGAAGGTGCGGCGCAGCGTTATGGATTATCTGGAAGGTGTTGGTCCCGAGCTGCCTTATGCGGGGCCGGCTGTGCCCTTTATTGCGGTGCCGACAACCGCAGGTACTGGTAGTGAAGCGACCAAAAATGCTGTTCTCAGCGTTCAAGGCGAAAAAGGGTTTAAAAAATCCTTCCGGCATGAAAAATTGGTGGCGGAATATGCTGTTGTTGATCCCGAATTATTGACCGGCTGCCCGCCGGAAGTGATCGCGGCTAATGGAATGGATGCGCTGACGCAGTTGCTGGAATCCTATGTATCGATCAAATCCAATGCGTTTACCGATGCGCTCGCGATCAGCGGTTTGCAGGCTGTGCGGGATGCGCTTATCCCGCTGTACCAGCAGCATGACCGGCAAAATGACGCGGCAGTAAAGACGTATTGCGAGAAAATGGCTTATGGTGCCCTGCTGTCAGGCATAACACTCGCGCAGGTTGGACTGGGCGCTGTGCACGGATTGGCATCGCCCCTGGGTGCTTTTTACCCCATATCGCATGGGGTTGTTTGTGGCACATTGGTGGCATCGGCGACGCAGGTCAATATCGAAAGCATGCGTGACAGGGAGCCCGGCAATAAAGCACTGGCAAAATATGCCTATGCGGCAGAGATACTTTGCCAGCAGCAGTTTCATGATGAAAAGGTAGCACATGCAGCATTGATACAGTTGCTGGAAGAATGGACGCAAGTGCTGGAATTGCCGCGTTTATCGCGTTTTGGTGTGTTGGAAGCAGGGCTGGATAACGTTGTGGCGCATTCACGCGGCAGCAGCATGAAGACCAATCCTGTTGTTTTGACCGATGCGGAAATCAGGCAGCTGTTAATATCGCGGTTATAAGAATCCTGATTGTTGCGCGGAACGCAAAAAACTGGTGGCGATTTTATTCGCGCGCTTCAACGCGGTACGAAAACCGGCCTGGACTGGCGGAAAGTATTTTATAAATATGGAAAAGAAATGAGTGACAAGACCTTATTATTTGTTGTTTTTGTGATATCGACGATAGTATTGATATATGTCGAGTATTTTACCGATGGATTTTGATCCTGGTTCGCGTTGCCGGCAGCAGTTATGACAGTGTTTTTTTCTGGCCGATGCGGCTTTCTTTACCGGTCAGCAGATTGACGATGTTCGATTGATGACGCCAGATCAGCAATAATGCCATCAGGGAAACCGTCAGCGTATGCAGTGAAGCGTTGAAAATCAGGTAAGCATAGACGGGCGAGAGTAGCGCCGCGATTAAGGCGGATAAGGACGAATACCGTGAGATGACGGCCACGGCGATCCAGGTTGCTATCGCTAGCAGACCAAGCAGGACTTTCAATCCCAGCAGCACACCCACTGCGGTTGCAACGCCCTTGCCGCCCTGAAAACGCAGGAATACGGGAAAAATATGTCCTATAAATACCGCAAGCGCAGCGACGGCAACGGCTTCATCACCCAAATGCCAGACAGCGGCTTGTGACTGCGCCAGAGCAATGGCCAGCCATCCTTTTCCGGCATCGCCGATCAGCGTCAATACGGCTGCTGATTTTTTACCACTGCGCAGAACGTTGGTTGCGCCCGGATTTTTTGAACCGTATGTCCGCGGATCTGGCAGCCGGAAAATCCAGCTTGCTATGAGTGCAAAGGGTATCGAACCAATCAGATAAGCAACGAGTATGAAGGCCAGTAGAGTCATGGAGAAATTATCGGGATTAGCGTTGTTCAGGAAATTAGATTAGAATTTTTGTGTATTTTAAAGAAAATAACCGCGATCAATCACCCGTACAGCAATACTTGTGTCTGTGCGGTATGCCGTCATCATCATTCACTTAGCGTATTTCCGCCAGCATGGATATTATTTTTCTGCACGACTTTAGAGTAAAAACCCTGATCGGTGTTTACCCCTGGGAGCGCAGAGTTGCGCAAACCATACAACTTGATCTCGAAATTGGCCTGCCTGGCCAGCGCGCGAGTGAAACCGATGATATCGATGACGCGATAGACTACGCACGCGTTGTGCAGGCTATTCACGACATTCTGAACCGGAAGCACTTTTCACTACTGGAAGCGTTGGCAGAGCATATTGCGCTGACGATCATGCGCGAGTTTAATGCACCCTGGGTGAAAGTCAGTGTCGCCAAGCTGGGCATTATACGCGGCATCAAAAAGGTTGGCGTGAGTATCGAACGAGGCTCCAAGCGTTGATTCTTTCATCATCAATGCGTGAAACGGTGATTGTTCGTTAACAATATTCGTATCGTCGAGTATCCCAAAAGGAGAGCCACAATGATTAAAGCATACGCAGCATTCAAGCCGGGCGGCAAGCTTGAGCCATTTGAATATGATCCCGGCCCTATTGGACCGCGCGAAGTTGAGATTGCCGTGGAATCCTGCGGTATCTGCCACAGCGATTTGAGCATGCTGCAGAATGCGTGGGGAATTACCGAGTATCCATTTGTTCCAGGGCATGAGGTTATCGGTACTATCGTGGCTTCAGGGGCGCAAGTCAGCAATCTTCAACCGGGTCAGCGCGTCGGCTTGGGCTGGCACGCGGGGTATTGCATGGATTGCCGGAGTTGCATGAGCGGTGATCACAATCTGTGTTCGCAAGCACAGGGGACGCTGATTGGGCGTCATGGCGGATTTGCCGATAAAGTCCGCGCCCGTGCTGAAAGCGTGGTTGTATTGCCGGAAGCGCTCGATCCGCAAAGTGCGGGGCCATTGTTTTGCGGTGGCGTCACCGTTTTCAATCCGCTGGTGCAGTTTGACATTTCGCCGACAGCCCGAGTGGCTGTAATCGGTATCGGCGGCCTGGGTCATCTGGCGGTGCAGTTTCTTCGGGCGTGGGGGTGCCATGTCACCGCATTCACAACCAGCGAAAGCAAGAAGGCCGAGGCCTTGCAATTCGGTGCGCATCAGACGATGAATACTAACGATCCGGATGCGCTGCAATCGGCGGCTGGGCAATTTGACCTGATTTTATCCACGGTCAATCAAGCGCTGGACTGGAATAGGTATCTTTCGACGCTGCGTCCAAAAGGGCGCCTGCATTTTGTTGGCGCTGTACTGGATGCGCTCGATATTGCGGTTTTTCCGATGATACTCGGACAGTACAGTATTTCAGGATCACCGGTGGGCAGTCCGAATACGATGCGCACGATGCTGGAGTTCGCTGTTCGGCATAATATCAAGCCGGTGGTTGAGTTTTTTTCTTTTGAACAGGCCAATCAGGCTGTTGCACGCCTGGAAAGTGGAAAAGCGCGTTATCGCATTGTGCTCAGCCACGCGGCATAGATCAGGATAAAAGGCTCAATCAGCGATAACCGGCATGATCTTCGTTGAATAAAAATGAACGATGCGGGCGCTCGCGGTCCGTATAGCTGGCCAGTTTTTCCTTGTAATTCCAGCTTGCGGCGGGTGTGCTGCTCGAACCGGCTTCGTGGTCATATGTATTAATGAGATTGCTGTAAAGCGCGATCGCCAATCCGTAAAGACACAGGCTAACAAAAATATTTTTCATGGATGTGAGGCAAGTGATTGCTACCGTAAAAAGGACTGTTTCTGCTTAATGTGTTTCTTATGCGTTTTCTTAAACAAAACACAAGGTTAGCATTTTAGCATTTTTTTTATGCCATGCAATGGGCATGGATTCATTGCCTGGGGTAAATCAGTCAGATCGTGGGTATAACTATTGGCTATATGATAATCATTATTTATTATTTCGTATTATATAAATGAGTGCGGTATAGTACGCGCGGAATTTTCATTGGGAATGGCGAAATAATGGATTGGTCTGGCTGGTTCACCCTGTTTTTGTGCGTTGCCGCGCTGTTGACACTGACATTCACGCGGATCGGGCCGCATCTTGTGATGATTGCGGCGCTGACTGTGCTGAGCGTTTCCGGCATTCTGACCGCTGACGAAGCGTTGCAGGGTTTCAGTAATTCCGGACTGATTACCGTGGCGGGGATGTTTGTTGTCGCTGCGGGTATGCATGCCTCCGGTGCGATAGATTTGCTGGTCAATCATGTGCTCGGCAGACCTAGTTCAGTGCGGGCGGCCTTGAGCCGGATGTTTTTTCCGGTGGTTCTGTTGAGCGGTTTTCTCAATAATACGCCGGTTGTTGCAACCATGATTCCAGCCATCTATACCTGGTCCCGGAAAATTGGCATTTCCCCTTCCAAACTCATGATTCCATTGAGCTATACCGCCATACTCGGCGGCACACTGACGCTGATCGGCACCAGCACCAATTTGATCGTCAACGGTCAATACCAGACGTTGACGGGGGAAACCGGTTTCTCATTGTTCGCGATCACTGTTGTCGGACTGCCGGTGGCCATCTGCGGTTTCATTTTCATGTGGCTGTTTTTCCCCCGGCTGCTGCCGGACCGGTCGCAAAACAAGGCTTTCTCAAATTTGCGCGAGTTTACGCTGGAAGTTTCCGTCGCGCCCAATGGCCCGCTGGTCGGGAAAACGATTCAGGAAGCCGGATTAAGGCATTTGCAGCGCGTTTATCTGGTCGAGATCGAACGCAAGGGTACGGTTATTACCGCAGTTTCTTCGGAAGAAATGTTGCAGGGTGAAGACCGGCTGGTTTTTGCCGGGGATACCGACGCCATTTCGGATTTGCTGCGCATCAACGGCATCATGCCGTCAACCGATGGCGAGCATACGCAGACACTGCAAACACAGCGCGCCGAGCGGCGTCTGGTGGAAGCGGTGGTTTCGCCGCATTGCGCCGCCATCGGACATGCGATCCGTGATGCGCGCTTTCGCGACCAGTATGGCGCTGTGGTATTGGCGGTGGCGCGTAATGGCGAACGTATCAAGGGCAATCTCGGTACGATTATCCTTCAGGCCGGCGATACGCTGTTACTGGAAGCCCGGCCGGCATTCGTCAGCCGGCAACGCTACAACAAGGATTTTCTGCTGATCAACGATCTGAATACGGAAGCACCGCGCCACGAGCGCGCCTATCTCGCGTGGGGCATACTGGTCGGCATCATCGCCTTGGCCGCATTTGAGATTATCAGCATGCTGAATGCCGCACTGATCGGCGCGGGGCTGATGATCATCACGGGATGCTGTTCGGCCAGTCAGGCGGAAAAAAGCCTGGATTTGACCGTCATCATCACCATCGCCGCGTCATTTGCATTGGGCATGGCGCTGCAGAAAACCGGCGTTGCGGAATATATCGCGGAAAATATCGTCGATTTCAGCAATGGCACACCCTGGCTGCTGCTGATTCTGACCTATCTGACCGTTTCGTTATTGACCGAGGTCATTACCAACAACGCCGCTGCACTGCTGATGTTGCCGATTGTGCTGGAGATCACCGAAAAAGCGGATCTCAACAATGTTCCTTTCATCCTGGCGATCATGATGGCGGCATCAGCCAGCTTTGCAACGCCGATAGGCTATCAGACCAATCTGATGGTGTACGGGCCGGGCGGCTATCGCTTTACGGATTTTCTGAAAGCGGGGCTGCCGATGAATCTGGTCACCGCCGCCGTGACGATTTCAGTATTGCTGATCGGCTGGCCACTGGCGCAGGTGAACTAACAGCCTAACAGCCTGTCAAGCACGTCGGCCTGCGCTGTAACGGGGCTGGTACTATGTGGTAATCTACGTCCATCAATCTCGGATGCTCCTATGTTTAAATTGATCGAACATTTTGTCGGCAATACGCCGCTCGTACAGCTACAACGCATACCCGGCAAGACCAGCAATATCATTCTGGCGAAGCTTGAAGGCAATAATCCCGCCGGTTCGGTGAAAGACCGCCCCGCGCTGTCGATGATCAAACACGCGCAAGCGCGCGGCGATATCCGGCCCGGCGATACGCTGATCGAGGCCACCAGCGGAAATACAGGCATCGCGCTGGCCATGGCGGCGGCCATTATGGGTTATCGCATGGTGCTCATCATGCCGGAGAACCTGAGCATAGAGCGCCGCCAGTCCATGGCCGCGTATGGCGCCGAAATCATCCTGACCCCGAGGGAAGGCAGCATGGAACATGCCAGGGATCTGGCGGAAAAAATGCGCGACGAAGGCAAGGGCGTCATTCTCGATCAGTTTGCCAATCCGGACAATCCGCGCGCGCATTATGAAGGCACCGCACCGGAAATCTGGCGCGACACGGACGGCAGGATCACCCACTTCGTCAGCAGCATGGGCACAACGGGAACCATCATGGGATGTGCGCGGTTCTTCAGGGAACAGCGTAAACCGGTAAAAATTATCGGCGTGCAACCCGAAGAAGGCGCGCAGATTCCGGGAATCCGGAAATGGCCGCCCGCCTATCTGCCCA
>JACKLU010000004.1 GCA_024235735.1 Burkholderiales bacterium | reverse complement strand
TCTGCACCGCCGGCATGTTCCGTGACAATCGCACGGCCTTGCGCATCATACGTATAAGTCGCATAGCGTACACCGTTCTCGTCGGTGATGCCGGTCAAGGCATGCGGCAGATCAGCACCGCTGGTATAAGCCGGTTCGTTATAGTAATACGTGCGTACCTTGCCATCGGGATAGGTGACTGAAGTCAGGTTGTCGCGATCATCATAAGCATACCGATACAGATGTCCCGCCGGATCGGTTACCGTATCGATACGATTTGAACTATCGTAAGAAAAGTGCAATACTCGGCCAATGTCATCAGTCACAGCAACAAGATTGTTGCTGGTATCGTACGTCAGCGCTTGTGTGCGGCCATCGCGATTGGTGATGGATTGAAGTCTGCCTGAGGTATCATAAATTTCTATTGAATCGTTTGCGGCATCATAATAACGCCAACCAATTGAGACATCATTTTCTTTAATCTTTGATAAGTGATCGTTAATATCACTATCTGCAACCCACAAATCACCAATTAATGTGAAGTAAGTACTTTTCCCACTGGGTCGGAGAGCAACAGCTGTTGTAATTTCTTCTTGCCACTTCTTTACAAATATTTTTCGTTCATAATTAAACTGCCAATGTTTGTTACTAGCTTTATTAATATCATGGTCAATTTTGAGACTACTGTATGTACGTTTAATTTGTAGTTCTGTTTGAGGCGTAGCATTCACATCTGTTTCAAAATGAAATTTTATTCCTGTCCCAGCATTTACAGGGTTGCCAACACAATTGTCGGGCTCTCGATTCTTATCCGGAACGATTCTTCCATTTTGCATACACATGTCCGAAGCCCCACGAACATAACCAACAGGACACTCAGGAGGCTTTATTAAAATTACTGCTGCTGAACCATTACACAAATCCTCTCTAGTAAATTGCGTAGTATCTGACGGTATACAATTCCCATTTCCTGTCCATTTCCTAGATAGAAATGGTTCTAGTTCTGCTCCGTCGAAACACGAATTTACTAATACGTGCGTGATATTATCAGAATCAATGCCAAATCCCCCTAGAGGTAATAATGAACAAGCGCTATTATTTCTACTGGTTAATTCTGAATAAAACGGGGTATCTGAAGGTGCAGGCGCCGGAGGAAAAAAAGGGGGAAACTCTATTGATTTTGGTAAAGCAATATTTGGTATGACTAATAATATAAATATCAACAGAAAAAATTTAAACCGGCTCATTTGATTTACCTTGTTATTGATTGTTATTCGATTTCACAAAACTGAACTCAATTGCATGGTGAACTGGAATTTAACACTTCTTTGTACATAACATTGCGATGATATTACATCATTTTTTTCTTCCGAATGATAAGTAAAAATCAATGACAGCCTTACCTAATGGCTTATTGAACGAATCAGTAGCATGCAGTGCCATTTGCGGCAATCCTATAATCGACAACCCTCTCATACCGGAAACCCTCGATGAGCAGGATGCGCTTGATGCCGACGGGAATACAGAAATTTTCATTTGTATATTTTGCCGGCATAAGGCAAGATTCGGACTTTTTACACTGAGAAAAGATTTCGCCGTGATCTGTTATGAACACCCCCTCAATGAACGTATCCGCACGCTGCTGAGACTCGAAGACCTGTTCAAAAGAATCGATTTTTTCTCCGCCAAAGATTCCCCGATGCAACATCATGCTTCTTTGATGACGCTTTTTGAAGCACTGGAAATCACTACGCGCGCGGATATCAAATCCGATCTGCTTCAGGAGCTGGAACGTCAGAAACAGTTTCTCGAAGGCATGCGCAAGAATCCGAATATTTCTGAAACGGCATTGGAAAATGTACTTGAAAACATACAGTCTACATTTCGTTCCATGCTGGAAATTTCGGGTAAAGTCGGCGAACATCTGCGCGATAACGAGTGGCTGATGACCATCAAGCAGCGCAGCAGTATTCCCGGCGGCGTCTGTGAATTTGATCTGCCTTCGTATCATTACTGGCTGAGTCTCGATCCGGCTTTGCGCCGCAAAGACTTCAATGAGTGGCTGGCCCCGTTGTTGCCGATACGCAATGCGTTCGGCATTGTGCTTTATCTGCTCAGAAGCAGCGGAAAAACAATGCAATGCATCGCTCAGCATGGCATCTTTCAACAACCGAGCTCAGACTATATGGCGCATATGCTGCGTGTCAGCGTAAACGAGGATTTTCCCTGCGTTCCAGAAATCAGTGCGAACAAATATGCGCTGAATATCCGCTTTATCCCGTCACAATCCGGGCAGCGGATAAAAGTTTACGAAAAGGATGTCGCTTTCGAACTGACGTTCTGCAACCTGTAACGCTTTTTCAAGTCATCCAAGACGGATTTTTTTAATGTCGCAGAGCGAAAATCTCTGGATCAAACCGGAGGATTTAACCTAAATGTTTCATGTATTCATATCGTTAGTCATTCGGATAACGATCAACTGAGGTTTTTAGGTTTAACAGGCTGTTTATATTCTCGCGTCAGGAATAGAGCACCAAGATGGCTATTACCGATCCTCCCGGCCATGCCAGAGCCGCAAAATATAGATAATTTCATCGGTCAATTCATACCGCATTTCATAATCACCCATGATGATGCGGCGAACATCACGCGGCAAGAATTCTTCAAGTCTTACACCAAGCTGCGGGTACTGCATGAGCTGTTCCGCACCCGCAACAAGCTGTCGAACGACTTGTGCAGCCGCATGCGCATTGATCGTAACCAAAAAAGCATGAAGCCGAACCAGATCCCGCTCAGCGCTTGCGGTCCATCGGAGTTTCATTTGTCAAGATTTTTAGCCCAGGCATCAACCGCGGCGTGATCAACAAGACGGCCAGCATCGACATCGGCCAAACCTTCCAGCGTTAATTGGCTCCGCTTAGCTTCGAGTTCGACCCAAGACATCAAGGCCTGTTTAACTATCCAGCCTTGGGAGCGATCCATGCGTTTTGCAAGCTGGTCAATTTGTTCGGCTAGTTCACTGGGAATGTGTGCGGTCACAACACGCGTATTCATGTTAATCATCATCAATTAAATTCAATCAACTTAAGGGCGCCTCTAAAAATTCAAAGTTTTAAACAAAACGAGGCGCGAGCAAAAAATGTTGACGCAGCATATTATTAATATGTAAGGAAATATTTTTTGCAAGCAACAAAGTGTTGTGACGAAATCTGGATTTTTAGAGATGCCTTTAAATATAAGCGTTGCACTACTATTTGTCCAGCCACTAAATAGTCATGCTTATACGCAACCATCATGACTGATCTTCTGCAATCTGTAATGCCGCATCCCATCATTCCGGCGGCTCGAGAAAAGCGGCGCGCCTGACGTGATGGGCGACACCACCACTCTATCCCAGTTTTTTCAGCTGCTCATTCAGGCTGCTCAAACGTGAGCTGAAACCTGCCAGGCGTTCTTTTTCCTGTTCAACCACGCTTTCCGGCGCACGTTCAACAAAGCCCGGATTCGACAATTTACTTTCCGCCTTGGTTATTTCCGCCGTAACACGCGCAATTTCCTTGTTTAACCGATCCCGTTCCGCCGCGACATCGATTTCGACACGCAGCATCAGTCTGAAGTCATCGACGATGGCTACCGGCGCATCCGCATCAGGCAGTCCATCCGCGAAAATTTCAATTCCGGAGAGCTTGACCAGCGACTGCAAGTAAGGCGAAAAGCCGGTCAGTATGCGTGGATCGCCTGCGGCCAGCAGCGGCACTTTCTGCGCGGGCGACAAATTCATTTCGCCGCGCAGCGTCCGGCAGGCATTCACCATTTCCTTGAGCAAGCGGATATGCGCTATCGCCTGTGGATTTATTTTTGCCGCATCCGCGACCGGATACGCCTGACGCATGATACTGTCGCCGGACTTTCCGGCCAGGGGCGCAACTTTGTGCCAGAGTTCTTCGGTTATGAACGGAATGACCGGGTGCGCCAGCCGCAGCATCGCTTCAAGCACACGGACGAGCGTTCGGCGTGTCGCGCGCTGGACGGATTCATCCGGGCTGCTGAGCTGCACCTTGGCCAGTTCAACGTACCAGTCGCAATATTCGTCCCAGACCAGTTCATAAATTTCCCGCGCAACCAGATCAAAGCGATAATTGGCAAACGCCTGCGCAACGGCGCCTTCCGCCTGCTGCAACCGGCTGATCATCCATTGATCGGTCTCCGAGTAAGTGCACGGCAAACTGTCATTCAATCCGGTATCCTGTCCTTCGCAATTCATCAGCACATAGCGCGTCGCATTCCATAATTTGTTACAGAAATTGCGGTAACCTTCACAGCGCTGCATATCAAACTTGATATCACGCCCGTGCGACGCCAGGCTGGCGAAAGTAAAGCGCAGCGCATCCGTACCAAAAGCCGGTATGCCATTCGGGAAATGTTTGCGGGTTGTTTTTTCGATAGACTCGGCCTGTTTTGGATTCATGAGTCCTGTGGTGCGTTTGGCGATCAGTTCATCCAGCGTAATGCCGTCGATCAAATCCAGCGGATCGAGCACATTACCTTTGGATTTGCTCATTTTCTGGCCTTCCGCGTCGCGGATCAGGCCGGTGATATACACTTCGCGGAATGGCACCTTGCCGGTGAAATGCAGCGACATCATCACCATGCGCGCGACCCAGAAGAAAATAATATCGAAACCGGTAATCAACACCGACGTCGGCAGAAACGTTTTCAGCTCGGCTGTCTCATCCGGCCAGCCCAGTGTCGAGAAAGGCCACAACGCTGAAGAAAACCAGGTATCGAGCACATCCTCATCCTGACGCAGACCGGTTCTTCCTGAAAGCTGCTGCGCTTCCTCAAGACTATGCGCAACCGTAATATTGCCATCTTCATCGTACCAGGCCGGAATGCGGTGCCCCCACCACAATTGCCGCGAAATACACCAGTCCTGAATATTTTCCAGCCACTGATTGTAAACATGCGTCCAGTTTTCCGGGGTGAATTTGACCTGACCACTGGCCACCACTTCAAGGCCGCGTTTCGCCATGTCGCCCATGGACACATACCACTGGTCGGTCAGCATCGGTTCGATAATGGTATTGGTGCGATCACCGCGCGGCGCCATCAGTTTATGGGGCTTTGTTGCAACCAGATAGCCTTGCGCTTCAAGATCGGCGACTATTTTTTTCCGCGCGTCAAAGCGATCCATGCCCTGGTATTCTGCCGGTGCAAGGTCGTTGATTTTGCCATCCAGCGTGAAAATATTGATGGGCACCAGCTGGTGGCGCTGTCCCATCTGATAATCATTGAAATCATGCGCCGGCGTAATTTTAACGCACCCCGTGCCGAATTCCGGGTCCACGTAACTGTCCGCAATCACCGGAATACTGCGTTCGCACAACGGCAGGCGTACATGGCGTCCGATCAGATGTTGATAGCGTTCGTCCTCCGGATGCACAGCAACAGCGACATCGCCGAGCATGGTTTCCGGGCGCGTCGTGGCGACGATCAGCGCTTCGTCCGCGGCAATTCCGCCATCGTCAAGTTCCAGCGGATAACGGATATGCCATAACGAACCGTTTTCCTCGGTGGCAATCACTTCCAGATCGGAAACCGCAGTCTGCAATACAGGATCCCAGTTCACCAGCCGCTTGCCGCGATAAATCAGTCCGTCGCGATAAAGCCGCACAAACACTTCCGTCACTGCGCGCGACAATTCCGCATCCATCGTGAAACGCTCGCGCGTCCAGTCACAGGATGTGCCCAGGCGCCGCATCTGGCGGGTAATGGTTGATCCCGATTCTTCCTTCCATTGCCACACGCGTTCAAGAAACGCTTCACGCCCGAGCTCACGACGGTCGATATGCTGCTGATCAAGCTGACGCTCGACGACGATCTGTGTTGCAATGCCGGCATGATCGGTACCCGGCTGCCACAGCGTATTGTCGCCCTGCATGCGATGATAGCGCGTCAACGCATCCATCAATGTATGCTGAAAAGCATGCCCCATATGCAGCGTGCCGGTGACATTCGGTGGCGGCAGCATAATGCAATAAGCTTTTGCATTCTCAGCCGCTTTGGCATTTTCAGGTTTGAAATAACCGGCTGTTTCCCAGACCGGATACCAGCGATTCTCTATTTGCTTCGGATCAAAGCTTTTCGCGAGTTCCATGTAAAAGATGAGTTATTTGATTGTAAGGATATAGGGCAAAAGTTTGCCATTATAAGGGATGACGCGGATTGCAAAGCATGCTTTATGATTTGAAGGTATTTGACGCACGGGCTAAGCTGTCGTGTTTTCTCCCGGGGTATCTTTTTCCTGCACCAGGATACGGTTTTCCAGCGCCCGCACCAAGGCCTGGCGGTCTGCGTAATTCAGGTCGACATGGGCATCATGCAATGCGGCATCGAGCAACAGACGCAGCGGCGACAATTCACCAAATTCCGGCTGCAATTCTTTTGATCGCAATCTGACGACTTCAGTCAGCACGGGGATATTATCCGCATCGATCAGTCCCTGCATCTCGTTCACGACGTTATCAGGCTGATGATACTTTTCGATCAGGAAATTAAATTTCTCGAGAATCCTGTCATTCTCGAGCTCCAGTTCGGAATTGCCAGTACTGTGCATAAAAGATCAGTGCGTTGTTAAATCATGATGATGCAGCGCATATCCCGTCTGTTTATAGAAGCGATAACGATCGCGGGCGGCCAGCTTGTCCTCTGACGATGCGCCCGCAATTTCAATTACCCGATCAAATTGTTCAATCATCTGCGGGCATTGCGCATCCAGATTGATCAGTATGTTACAGCCCTGCGCCGACGCTATCCGATTGCTCAGAATAATCGGTGTCGACTTGACCAGTTGCTCATCGTCATCAATAGCACAATGCGGAAGGAAACTGGTTTGCTGGTAGGCCCAGAGCTGTCTGTCAATTTTCTCGAGTATCGCCGTATCGGCCGCATAAATCATTACTCGCGCATTCTGGGTCAGCGCCTTGGCGCAAAGCCGGCATGCCACATGCAATTTGTCCGCAGCGCCTGAATAAAAAACGATCTCGGTCATCACACTTCATCAACAGCAGCATTTTTCAACCGGCCAGTTCAGGCTTCAGGTCGCCTGCATCACGCTTTGGCAGCCGCGGCCCGGTTGATTAAAAACTGTGTCAGTAACGGCACGGGTCTGCCGGTTGAACCTTTTTCCTTACCGGACTTCCACGCTGTTCCGGCAATATCAAGATGCGCCCACCGGAATTTTTTGGTAAACCGCGACAGAAAGCAAGCTGCTGTAATCGTACCACCCGCGCGACCGCCGATATTCGCCATATCCGCGAAATTGCTTTTCAACAACTCCTGATAGTCATCCCACAGCGGTAGTTGCCAGACACGATCCGCCGCCTGCTCGCCGGCCTTGATGACTTCCTGCGCCAGCGCGTCATCGTTACTCATTAAGCCCGTTGCGATATTACCCAGTGCAATGACACAGGCGCCCGTCAGCGTGGCAATATCAATAACTATCTCCGGATCATAGCGCTCAGCGTAAGTCAGCGCATCACACAGTATCAAACGGCCTTCCGCATCGGTATTGAGTACCTCGATCGTCTGTCCGGACATGCTGGTAACTACATCTCCGGGCTTGGTTGCGCTGCCGCCGGGCATGTTTTCCGTTGCCGGTATGATCCCTACTACATTGACCGGAAGATTCATTTCCGCGATGGCTTTTATCGTTCCCAACACGCTTGCTGCGCCACTCATATCGAATTTCATCTCGTCCATCTCAGCGGCAGGCTTTAGTGAGATGCCACCCGTGTCAAAAGTCACGCCCTTGCCGACCAATACCACCGGCTTGTCCTTCTTGCCAGCCCCCTGATATTCCAGGGCAATCAATTTAGGCGGCTGATGACTGCCGCGCGCAACAGCCAGCAATGCACCCATTTTCTGTTTTTCCATCTCTTTCTTGTCGAGTATGGTCGCTTTAAGTTTATAAGTCTTGGCAAGTTCCTTGGCCTCTTCAGCCAGATAGCTCGGCGTACAGATATTCGGCGCGAGATTACCGAGATCTTTGGTCAGACTCATGCCATGCGCAATGGCCGCGCCTTGGCTCAGCGCTGTCTCTCCCGTCGTCAAATCCTGAGAATTGCTGATGCCGATTGTTATTTTTCGCAAGGATTTTTTATTGTCTTCCGGCTTGCTTTTAAGTTGATCGAAGCGATAATTGCTTTCCACAGCCAGTTTCGCGATTTGCGTCACTTTCCAGGCGATATCCCGGTTTTCCAACGGAAGATCAGCCAGAAATAATGCACAATCGGCTATACCTGTACTGTGCAGTGTACGAAACACCGTTTGTACAGTGCTAACAAAAACACTGTCTTTAAATTCTTCCTCTTTTCCCAGACCGATGAGCAATACGCGTTTGCTTTGAACATTCGGAACCTTGTGCAATAGCAAAGTGGTGTTGGCTCTACCTTCAAGATCACCCTGACTGACAATGTCCTTGATATACCCCCCGGAAAGATTATCCAGTTCTTTCGCGGCAGCGGTCATTTTCTTTGGCTCAAAAACGCCGACCACGATACATGACCCACGCTGTTTATCCGGGGATGTCACTTTAATTCCAAATTCCACAACTCGCTCCTTTATTCTTGCCAACAGCTATTAAAACATCTCTAAAAATCCAGGTTTCGCCACAACACTTTGTTACTCGCGAAAAATGTTTCCTCACATATCAATCCCCTGCCGCGCAATCCCATGCTGCATCGACATTCTTTGCCAACGCTGCGTTTTGCTCATTTCTCGCTCATTTTTCGCTTAAAGCTTCGATTTTTTGAAAACAATCATCATTCAATTCGCATCCAAACAACCCAGTGGCGTGCTTTGCACCCGGTTGTCTACTATAGCATTGTATGCGAAAAAAATGACCATTTAATAATGACAATAATGCTGTAAGATTATGCTTACAAAATTATTGTCAACTAAATCGGCAATCATTGTGCGAATAGAAAAAACACCAGATATAAAAATCCGGTTTATTTAAAAATCGAGTCGACTTATGAATGACCCTATTGCCAATCAACTGCGTCACTGCAAAGCCCTTCCAACGTTACCCGCGATTGCCATTAAAGTTATAGAACTGGCCAACAACCCGGATATCAATCTTGACGATTTGTGCAAATACATCATGCTTGATCCGGCGCTTTCCGCAAAAATACTGAAAATGGCCAATTCACCGCTCTACAAAAGCCGCCGTTCGGCTTCCAATATCCGGCAGGCCATCAGCATTCTGGGCACGCATACCATTATTGTCATCGCATTGTCGTTCTCATTGACAAACACATTCATAAACAATCCGATAAAAGGCAGTGGCGTAATCGACAACACGCAGTTCTGGCGACGCGCAATCGCATCAGCACTCGCTTGTCGCACACTGGGTGAGAAACTGGGCTTGCGGTTTCTTGATGATTTATTTCTGGCAGGGTTATTGCAGGATATCGGCATTCTTGCCTACATGGCGATCATCCCGGATGAATACGAAGCCGTTTATACATCCGCGAATGATCATGATACTTTATTAATAAATGAGCGCCAGATATTGAACTCAGGTCATGATGAAGTGGGTTATGCGCTTTTGAAACAATGGCATATACCGGATCACATCGCCCTAGCCTGCATAGCCAGTCACTGTCAGCCGGAGCCTCAAATGGCTTCGACGCCCAATCTGTATTCCTGTGCGGCTGTCTCACGTTATCTGGCGGAATACTTTTTAACACCGGACAGGCCCGAGAATTTAACCAATTTGATTCGATCAGCTCGCGTCTGGCTCGATATTGATTCAGATACACTATTCGAAGTTTTTAACGCCATGATCGAGACGCTTGATTCTATCGGAGATCTGTTTGAAATCACTTTTTACACACCGGTTGAAATTGCCGGAATTCTCGACGAAGCAAAAGAGCTACTGGCGTTACAGACAGTAACAAAAGTCAGGGAACTCGAAGAAAAAACGCGATGTGATGGATTAACCGGCGCCAAGAATAGAAAATTTTTCGACGAGGCGATACAACGCGAATTCCATCTTTCCCTACAACATCATTTCCCGCTCACGATTGTCATGATCGATATCGATCACTTTAAACAAATCAATGATACATACGGCCATGTCGCCGGAGACGAAATTCTGACTTTATTTTCCGGCATTATCGTTAAGCAGATTCGGGAGGATGACATTTTTTGCCGATACGGCGGTGAAGAATTCGCCTTGATTCTGCCTGGAACACCACCCGATGCCGCCAGAAGCATTACACACCGTCTGAAGCAGGCCATCACAGCGCACTCACTCAAAACTGATGACGGCGCCGAAGTCAGTGTTACGGCTTCATTCGGTTTCGCATCCTGCTTAAATGACGAACCCTGCTTTGAAAACCCCATTGATTTAATCAAAGCCGCCGACTCAGCGCTCCTCAAGGCAAAAAAAACGGGCCGCAATTGTATCGTTGAATGGAATCACCTCTGAACTTAGTTCATTAAACTGATAAAATCAGCCTTAATTTTTTTAAATCCATAAGAAAACGCATTGATGCATCTCATTATTCAAGGTACTGAAATCGAAAACAGCGATTTGCGCGCACTTGCAAAACTGGCTGCTGCTGATCAAATTGAAAGAATTACTGGAGAAGCTTTCAGACTTAAAAATATTCAACAGCAGACGGGGGTTGCTGAATATTGCGCCGAAGCGAATCTGGATTACGCTTTTGTGGATGCTCACAAACGCTTTTCTGATTTCAAACTGATTGCCATGGATATGGATTCAACACTGCTTGCGATTGAGACCATTGATGAAATAGCGGATATACATCAGATTAAGCCGCAGGTCTCGGAAATAACCTTGCAAACCATGCGCGGCGAGATCAGTTTTGAAGAAAGCATTACGCGGCGCACCGCCCTTCTGGCAGGTTTGCATGCTGACGCACTGCAGAAAGTCTATGATGAACGCGTCCGACTTAGTCCTGGCGCTGAAATTCTACTTGGGAAAGCACGTAACGCCGGTATAAAAACAATGGTTATTTCAGGGGGCTTCTCTTTTTTTACTGATCGCATCAAGACGAAATTGAATCTCGACTATGCTGTTGCTAACACACTCGAAATAAAAGACAACAAGCTCACCGGAAAGCTGGCGGGGAAGATTCTTGGCCGGGAAAGCAAAGCCGAAGCAATCAAAACAGTATGCGAAGCGCTCAATATTCAGCACGATCAAGTCATTGCCATAGGCGACGGCGCCAATGATCTGGACATGATGGCGATAGCCGGCATCAGCATTGCATTTCACGCTAAACCCATCGTACAGGAAAAAGCCACCTACGCCATCACGCATGTCGGTTTGGATGGCGTTGCCAATTTATTCGGCGCATAGATTTTGAATTCATTTATACGACCCTGACCATCCCGGCATAACAAGATAGGGACTCGGTAGCGAATTGAGGCGCTGCAAAGAATATTTCAGTAAATTGGGTTATACATTAGCGACTCAATGTAATCTTCCAATTGATCCGGCAATTTCTCTTCAATCAGGCCTTCCCGCGCGGCAACTTCACAGACCGATACTGCAATGACTTTTGAGACTGTTCTGACACGTCGCAAGGATGGATAAACACTCCCTTTGCTGATTTCAGTGTCGGTTACCAGATCCGACAACACTCGTGCTGCTGACAAAAACATACTTTGCGTAATCAGCCGCGCGGAACTGGCATAAACACCAAGTCCAATTCCCGGAAAAATATAAGCATTATTCCCTTGCGCCGGCTGAAAATATTGTGTTTTATAACGCACGGGATCAAAAGGACTACCACTCGCATAAATAGCCCGCCCATCACTCCAGGCATAAGCTTCTTCCGCTGTGCATTCGGTATGTGATGTCGGATTCGATAGCGCAATGATGACCGGGCGTTCATTCACGTCGGCCATTTTGCGTATCACCGCTTCGGTAAATGTGTTTGCTACCCCCGTCGCACCAATCAGCACATCTGGCCTTACCGCCTCGATAGCATCCACGAAACCACAAGGTGGATGAACATGCGCGAAAGGCTTGACACGCGGTTTGATTACTTCATTTGTCGACACAACCAGACCTTTCCGGTCAACAAACCAGATACGCTCCCGCGCCTGCGACGCGCTTAATCCTGCGTCACGATACGCCATAACCATCAGCTCGGCAGTACCGCTCGCAGCAGATCCTGTGCCAAGGAACATAATTCGCATATCTGAAAATTTCTTTTTTGTGATGCGCGATGCAGTATAGACACCTGCCAGGGTCACTGCGGCGGTACCCTGTATATCATCGTTAAAACAACGCACACTCGGGCCATATTGATCCAGAAACCTGAATGCATTAGGTGTCAGGAAATCTTCAAATTGAATCAGCGCTCGAGGAAAACGCACACGGACAGCCTGAATAAACTCATCCACCAGCGCATGATAAGCCTCGCCTTCCAGACGGGCATGAGGATAACCCAGATAAAGCGGATCTTCCCGCAACGCTAAGTTATTCGTACCGACATCAAGCATGACAGGCATGCAATATTCGGGACGAATACCAGCACAAGCGACATATAATGCTGTTTTGCCAATCGATATACCCATCCCGTTGGCTCCCAGATCACCCAGTCCCAGTATGCGTTCGCCGTCAGTCACTACAATGACGCGAATATCTTTTTCCGGCCAGTTGTCCAGAATAGCCGCGATATCCCCCCGATCTTCCGGCGTAATATAGAAACCCTGCGGTCTTCTGAAAATATGCGCAAACGCCTTGCACGCTTCTCCAACTGTAGGGGTATAAACCAACGGCATAACCTCTTCCATATGGTCGATCATGATGCGGTAGAAAAGCCGCTGATTGCGCTCCAGCAAAGCGTTCAAAAAAATATACTTCTCAATATCATTCGTCTTGCAGCGCATATTCTCTAGCGCGCGCTCTTTTTGTTTACTGATATTGGCCACATCATAAGGCAATAGCCCGCGCAGACCATATTTCTGCCGTTCCTCACGAGTAAATGCGGTTGATTTCGTACAAGACGGATCGTCCAGCAAAGCTTTGCCATAAAGATTTTTCATAAACCCGCTCCTCGGTTAACTGGCTTAATTGACAAACATGAATCAAGGTGCCCGGATCGGCCGCAGACTATAAAATAGATTATTGATAATGATATGATTTCTAAAACTTGTCGCAGCTTCATAGGTGTATGATGAGCACGTTGGCAATGTGAATCACAAAACATTTATTTTTTCAGTGTATACCGATTTGGAAACTTATTACGCGTATAATCAATCTCAGCTATGACCGAAACATAGGTCCCAAATGTAAGTAGCATATTTTTATTCGTTTTTTTATTTAAAATATCATGAATCAATCATTCTCTCCTACACCTGATCCGGACTTGTACACTGAAGACGAAATCTCGAAATTAGTGCATGAATTTTATGCCAAAGCCAGAAAAGACCCTGGACTTGGTCCTATCTTCGAAGCGCATGTCATCGATTGGGATGCCCATTTCATTCAAATGACTAATTTCTGGTCTGCGCAACTGCGTGGCACGAGTCGTTTCCGCGGCGCTCCAATGCCCAAGCATATCGCATTACCGGACTTGTCCGCCGAACTGTTCCTCCGTTGGTTGACGCTTTTCAAACAGACCACCCGCGAATTGGGGAATTTGGCCTTGGAGCAACATGCTAATGCAATCGCCACATTTATTGCAAACAGGCTCTGGCAAGGCTATCAAATGGGTAACTATCCGGATCGGCATCCGGAAGCATTGCAAACTGCTTAATCGCTGCCAAGCCAATTAGGTAAACAAAAGGGTATTTATCCTCGTTTTCCCTGCATTGGAATTACCAGGTTAAGCTATAAATTGATTCGTTCTCTTTCTCGAGCAAGGTAATTTCATTGAAAAGTATCAAAAGTAAAATTTTCGTGTTTGCTTTATTAGCAACATTGATACCTTCAGTCATACTTGGATTGCTCTCATTTCATCAGAATGACAGCTCGATCAGGGAAAATCTCACACGGGAATTACGTACCCTTGCCAATCACGCCAGCAGTGAGCTGATTTCCTGGATTAATCGGAATATTCAAGACGCAACCCCGCTGACAACTTCCAGAATCATGATTGAAGTTCTGTCTAATCCCGCCAATCTGCAAAATGACGAAAAATCCCAGGCACACAATATGCTTAACAACTATTTGCGTCTGGTTCAGGCAAGGCTTGATAAGTTTCTGGAACTAACGGTGATAGACACGCAGCAGGAGATTATTGCAAGCAGTTCAGATCAATCATTTCTGAATAAATCATTACTGAATGATCTGATCAGCCTTGACTCCTCGCAACAAAGCTTCATTCTGCCGCCAGTGACAAATGAACAGTTTGATACGGTGACTGTCAGCATCGCTTTACCCATCCTGTCTTATGAGAATTACATTTTAGGACAACTGGTTGTAACTTATGATTTGCAATCGATTAGACCAAAGATGGAAGATCCGATCAAATCATCACGTGGAGAAATTCTTATGGTGAATACCCACGGTCAACTTTTATTAACCAGTCATGGCCCCAGTGATCCGACAGCACAATTAAGTCCCGATGCTTATCAATCCTTGGTGGATAATCCGGGCGAATTACATTATTTTCAGGACTTCTCACAGAAACAAGTTATTGGCCTTGCGCAGAAAATCAATGTACTGCCGGTTATCATTATTGCTGGAAGAAATTATGAAGAAGTTTATGCCGCAAGAATAGAGCAACGTGATTCTTTTGTAATCCTGGTTTGCACGTCTATTTTCATCGTGGCAGCTATTGCAATTTATCTGGGGCGATCAATTGTAACACCCTTGCAGAGCCTGATCGACGCAACGAATCAGATCGTTAAAGGAAATCTGGATATACCTTTAACATCAGTGGTCCGCAAAGATGAGCTAGGCAGGCTTGCGCAAATGTTCAATCATATGACGGAAAAATTGCGCCAGAGTCAGGCCGAGATTCTCACCGCGAACGAAGAACTAAGGATTAAGAATCAGTTACTTGAAGAATTATGCGTAACCGACAGTCTTACCGGACTCTACAATCGTAGCAAACTGAATCAAATAATCAGCGATGAAATCTCCAGATCGCATCGTAACAAACGACCTTTTACTATTCTCATGATTGATATTGATTACTTCAAGGAACTCAACGACAGTCTGGGTCATATTGCCGGCGATGAAATACTGGCAACAGTTTCCAGAACGTTAACACAGTCCATTCGATCAATAGATTTTGCCGCACGTTATGGTGGTGATGAATTTATTATCGTTTTAACCGAAACGACTGCAAAAGAAGCCACGATTACTGCGGAACGGATTCGCGCTCAAGTATCAGAAATATCTTGCAGTGTCGTAAACAAACCAATCAATGTCACATTGAGTATTGGTATTGCGCAATCAGAGCTTAAAGATACATCGCCGACCGATCTGATAACACGTGCTGACAACGCACTGTATGAAGCCAAAAAAGCCGGTCGCAATCAGGCAAGGGTTGTTGGCTTAGATATTTAAACATTTAAAATTCGTTATCCGAAGTTAACACTCTTATGAATGTATTGGACACCCATCCCTGCAAGCCGCTATCCGTTTGGATTCTCAGCCACCCTCCCTGGTAAGCAGTTGCGGTCAGAAGAGTTCCTTTTTTCAATAATGTTCTGATAATAGCCTGTGTTCCTGGAGTCTGACGTAAATTAACATCTGCTGTTGTTTGCAACCTGATCGGCAAGTTAAAAACCACTGTGGGCCGATTAACCATTTCTCGACTGGAAGCAGCGATCATATTGATGAATTCGATTGACTGCGATGCATAATGTGTCGCAGCAGCATAATCATCCTGAGAAAAATATAATCCCGCAGCATTTAACAATTGTTGCGCCTGTGTTTTTAGCTGCCCATCGGATTGACCCTCGGATTGTCGATTCAATACATCCATGGCTACTTCCGCTTCAGCGATCAAGGAAGCAGAGCTGGACTTTGTCGCCAGACGATGCAACTTGATCTGAGTTCGTGCAATTTCATGGCTTGTCGCCTCTATGACCTGATCCTGTTCTTTTTCGCGTATATTTTTCTGGTTGATTTCACTGTTTTTTCTCGCTAACTGCAATTCAAGCTCTTTTATATTTTGTTGCTGCACTTCTATTACACGCTGCTGATCTTCGATGCGTAATAATAATTCCGCATCGTTATTGACGGAGAACTCCTCAACAGGCGCTTCAATTGTCGCGCACCCGGATAGATGAACCATGTTCACAGCAGCGAACAATCCGAACAATGCCAAGCGCAAGTAGTTATTGCAATATTTCTTCTGATGCACCCTAAGGTGTATTTGCGGTTTTAGAAGATTCATAATCTATAAAGATTTATCAGCAAAAGTATAAGAAAAAGCAAGGCAAGAAAAACACATCACTGCGGACAAAAAAATATCAGTAGTTAGCAATCATTGTATTATCAATAACAACAAATATGCCGAGGTAACCGCAACGATTCAAGCTAATAACCACGTAATATTTTTTTAATTCTCGGACAATATTAACGAGATAACGAACATGAAATTGAGGTCAATCCAAAAAAAATGTTCCGCTACACCATAACAAACCACTCGATCTTAAGTTTGATAGATCTCTTAACGGCTCAAAATAATTTCAAGCACAAACTTACTACCAATATAGGCCAGCAACAGCATCGTAAATCCTGTTAACGTCCAGCGAATCGCTATCCTGCCTCGCCAGCCGTAAAATTGGCGACCAACTAAAAGAGCCGCAAATATACCCCAGGAAATAAAACCAAACAGCGTTTTATGGGAAAACGTAACAGGTTGACCAAAAACCTCTTTCGAAAAAACCACCCCGCTGAGTAATGTTAATGTCAGCAAGACAAATCCGATCCAGATAATCCTGAACAACAGTCTTTCCATGGCCAACAAGGGTGGCAGATTTGTCAGGAGGGAATGTGCGGCCGGATGATGCAGCTGATATTCAGCGACCGTCATTAAAATGGCGTGCAACGCGGCAATAGTCAAAAAACTGTACGCTGACATCGCAACGATAAGATGCGCTTTGAATGCGGGTAATTCAGTATTCGCTAATGGCCTTAATGACGGAAATATAAGTGGTAATACTACCGCAATTGCAGCAGCGACAGCGATTGGCGCCAGTAACGTCTGCAATCCCTGATAGCGACTGAAAAAGCCGGAAAACCAATAAATCATTGCAGTCAACCATATAATCAACGAAACCGCACTACCGACACCGAGACTCAGCCCGGCTCCTGCCAGAATCGACTGATAAAGCGTAACCGCATGAAACAACAATGGCGCCAGCATGGCCATTTGCACACGATCATTCGTGAAAATGGCATTTTCATTCACTTTTGCTCTTAATGAAAGGGATCGCTCCGAAATATTACGCCAAACGATCCAGCCAGCCAGTATATAAAGCAAAAAAGCGGAAAGATAAGTTAAAATGCCAATCATTGAAATAATTATTCATTAAAAATATCGACAAGCTGTTTAGTCTACATGGCGCTTTGACAAATTCAAAGTATCCTTCCCCATATTTCACCAATTTTGTTATACGGCAGTACACTTTATCTATTTTTCCGAGGTTCAAGGTATGTTCGAAAATCTTACAGGTCGTCTTTCAGGGATCATCAAAACACTCAAGGGTGAGGCCAGACTGAGTGAAAGCAATATACAGCAAGCATTGAGGGAAGTGCGTCTGGCTTTGCTTGAAGCAGATGTTGCGTTGCCGGTTGTGAAGGAATTTGTTGCGCGTGTCAAAGAAAGAGCCGTCGGTCACGATGTTCTAGGCAGTCTGACACCCGGGCAAGCTCTGATTGGTGTCGTGCATCAGGAATTAATCGCCATCATGGGTGGAGAAAAAGAAGATCTCAATCTTGCAACAACGCCTCCCGCCGTTATTTTGATGGCTGGCTTACAAGGCGCCGGTAAAACCACAAGCAGCGGCAAACTGGCCAAATGGCTCATGGATCAGAAAAAGAAAAAGGTTCTGCTGGTATCCTGCGATATTTACCGTCCTGCAGCCATTCATCAACTGGAATTATTGGCGCAGCAGACCGGCGCTGATTTTTTCCCGGTTCGAGATGGCCAGAAGCCCAGAGAAATCGGCCTTGCCGCACTCGATTATGCACGTAAGCATCATCATGATGTTTTAATTGTCGACACCGCAGGCCGTTTGGGTATTGATGAAGCTATGATGCAGGAAATCAGCGAACTTGAAGCCTCACTCAAGCCAATAGAGACCTTGTTCGTTGTGGATGCGATGCAGGGACAGGACGCGGTTAATACAGCAAAAGCCTTCTCGGAAGCTTTACCCTTAACAGGGGTAGTGCTCACCAAGCTCGATGGCGATTCACGCGGTGGCGCCGCATTGTCTGTCAAGCATGTAACCGGGAAGCCCATTAAATTTACCGGGGTCGCGGAGAAACTGACCGGACTGGAAGCATTCCATCCGGATCGTATGGCCTCACGAATTCTGGGCATGGGTGATGTTCTTGGTTTGATTGAAGAAGCCCAGCGTAGCACCGATGAACAGGAAGCAAAACGACTTCTGCAAAAAGTCAAATCAGGCAAAGGATTTGATTTGAACGATTTTAAAGCACAGTTCCAGCAGATGAAAAAAATGGGTGGCATGAGCGCCATGCTCGACAAACTGCCCGCACAACTGAGTCAAGCCGCGCAGAATGTCAATATTGATGAAAAAGTCATCAATCGATCCGAAGCAATTATCAACTCCATGACCGCACAGGAACGCACCAAACCCGACATACTGAAAGCATCAAGAAAACGACGTATTGCCGCAGGCGCCGGTGTTTCGGTTCAGGAAGTCAACCGGTTGCTCGCACAGTTTGAACAGGCAAAAAAAATGATGAAAATGATGAACAAGGGTGGTATTGCGAAAATGATGCGCGGCCTGAAGGGCATGCTTCCGCGGCTACATTGATAGTTCACTGTCAGATATTATTCAGCAGCAGGCGCATATTCAAGGCCGGAGACATACGCTCCTGGCTGAATTTTTTTATGCGCAAACCAACCACGATTCACTTCCAGCGCATATTTAACCGGTCCGGCGGAATAATGCGCGGTAAGTGTATAGGGCTCCATATTCGCAATATTCAGAATAATCCCTTTCTCGTCGATAAACGCCACACTCAGCGGAATCATGGTATTTTTCATCCACATGCCATAGTAAGTGCTGTGCGGAAAAACAAATAACATGCCGACATTTTCGGGCAGCATTGGTCTGAACATCAAGCCTTGCGCGCGGGCTTGCTGCGTGTGTGCTACTTCTGCAAGCAGTTCGTGAGTTGCGATTGTCAGTGGAATGCTCGGCAACGCAGATATTTCCGCCTGTGCGACAGCACTCATGCCTATCACCAGAAAGACCGAAACATGAATGCCCGCACGACGCATCACTGCTTACCCGTACTGCCAAAGCCATTTTCCCCGCGGTGGCTTACGTCAAAATCTTCAACAATATTAAAACCAATCTGCACCACCGGCACCACAACCAGCTGCGCAATGCGCTCCAAAGGTTGCAATTCAAACGGGGTCTCACTTCGATTCCAGCAGGAAACAAAAATCTGTCCCTGATAATCCGAATCTATCAGTCCGACAAGATTACCTAATACAATGCCGTGTTTATGGCCCAATCCGGATCGCGGCAGGATTATTGCCGCCAGCCCGGGATCGGCAATATGCACGGCTATGCCGGAAGGAATCAGCAGCGTCTGTCCGCCATCAATTGTTTCCACCTTATCGATGCAGGCGCGCAAATCAAGACCAGCCGCCCCCGGCGTGGCATATGACGGCATTTGTTCACGCAAACGGTTATCCAGTATTTTAATATCAATGGTTGTCATGCGATGTTCAGTCTATTGTTGATGTTGTTGCGCATAGCGTGCCGCAATATGTTCGATCAGCTTGCGCGCCTGCACTGACTTGGCTGCCTTGGCAAAATAATGCTTGCCTGCATCGTCAAATAAAACCAGCGCCGCCTCATCCGCCCCCAATGTTTCCTGCGCTTGATTGGCAACCAGCAGCGCTAATTTTTTTTGTTTACGTTTACGCGCTGCATGCTGCTCGAGATGATCTGTTTCAGCCGCAAATCCCACACAAAAGGGCGGATTGTCTCTACCAGCCACATGTCGCAGGATATCTGGATTCGGTATTAACTCCAGCTGCATTTTCTGATCGGATTTTTTTATTTTTTGCGTGCTGGCGGCAGCGACGCGATAATCCGCCACCGCGGCAACACTGATAAAAATATCCGTACCGGCAATTTCGGCGTCAACCGCATTGAACATGTCCTGCGCACTCAACACATGGATTGTTTGTGCTGCTGCCGGTGGACGCAAACAGACCGGACCGGAAATCAGTGTAACGCTCGCACCGGCATTCAATGCAGCCTGTGCAATGGCATATCCCATTTTTCCGGAACTCCTGTTAGTAATACCGCGCACGGGATCAATCGCTTCGTAGGTCGGACCGGCCGTAATCAGTACATGCTTTTGCCGTAACTGCGGAATAACTGCTGACCCGCCGTTTAATGCCTCTTGCACGGCTTCCAATAGTGCATTTGCTTCAAACATGCGTCCCATGCCGACTTCGCCGCAGGCCTGTGCTCCACTGGTCGGCCCGACAATCCTGATGCCATCATCCAGCAAACGCTGAATATTACGCTGCGTAGCAGGATTCGCCCACATTTGTCTGTTCATCGCCGGCGCTACCATCAATGGGCAGTCGCGCGCCAGACAAAGTGTGCTTAGCAAATCATCCGCCATGCCACCGGCAAGTTTCGCAATAAAATTGGCGCTCGCCGGTGCAATCAGAATCAGATCCGCATCACGTGTAAGCTGAATATGCGCCATATTACTGGTTGCATTCGTTTCCCATAACTCCGTATATACCGACTGACCGGTCAGTGACTGAAACGTAACAGGCCCGACGAATCGGCATGCTGACGCAGTCATTACGGTTTGCACCACAATTCCAGTCTGAGTCAGCAAACGCGCGAGTTCCGCAGCCTTATACGCTGCCACACCACCGGTAATCCCCAGCAGCAGACGTTTCTTTACGTCCTCTCCACAATTCCCCGGTTGTTCGTTTTGCTTATCAACGTCTGGAGACACAATATTTGCCTTTATTAAAAACGCATTGCATAGAATAATTCAATCAAGTTTTGCTTGCGCCTTGTTTTGGTTTAAAACTTTAAAAAGTTGGAGATGATCTAAATAAATTTTACTTAGCTGTAATGCTTGTATATATTCATGAAAGCCAACTGCTCATTATATAACTTATAAAATTGTTTTAAGCATTATGCCCGTCAATATTCCAACATTGTTTCCAGAACATTTATCACGTGTACCCGGTGTTAAACTTGGCATTGCCGAAGCTGGCATAAAAAAACGCAATCGAAAAGATTTATTGATTATCGCACTGGATAAGGACACGCATGTTGCCGGCGTTTTCACGCAAAACCGTTTCTGCGCCGCGCCTGTCGCTGTCTCAAAAGAGAATCTGGCCAAATCTTCAATACGCGGGCTTGTGATAAATACAGGCAATGCCAACGCCGGCACAGGCAGCATCGGTATTCAGCATGCGCACGCAACTTGCACAGCGCTCGCCGAGTTACTTGGCTGTGAACCACAACAGGTATTACCATTCTCTACCGGCGTCATCATGGAGCCATTGCCGATTGATACCGTTATTCAGGGCTTGCCGCTTGCGGTCGCCAACCTTGACGAAAACAACTGGTACGATGCAGCACACGCAATCATGACAACTGATATTGTTCCCAAAGGCGCATCTCGTCAAATAAAATTACTGGATAGAACAGTCACTGTCACCGGCATTGCCAAAGGCTCCGGCATGATCCATCCGGACATGGCAACCATGTTGGGGTTTATAGCTACCGATGCGTCGATTGATCAATCCCTGTTGCAAAAGATGATTCACGATGTGGCGGATCAGTCCTTTAATCGCATTACTGTTGATGGTGATACTTCAACCAACGATGCGCTCATCCTGATGGCTACCGGACGGGCTGGACATCGCGAAATCTGCAATGTCGAGAGTCCGGAATTCACTCAATTGCAAGAAACAATTATTGAGGTTGCTACAGAATTAGCACAAAAGATCGTTCGCGATGGCGAAGGCGCGACGAAATTCATTACTGTCCAGATAGAGTCAGGCAAAAATGTTACTGAATGTAAACAGGTGGCATACGCTATTGCGCACTCTCCGCTAATCAAAACAGCTTTTTTTGCTTCCGATCCCAACCTGGGAAGAATACTGGCCGCCATTGGTTATGCCGGACTGAAAGATCTGGATGTTAATCAAATCCAGCTTTATCTGGGCGATGTACTGGTTGCCGAAAATGGTGGCCGGGCGCCGGGATATCGTGAAGAACAGGGCCAACAGGTCATGAACGAGTCCGAAATCACCGTGCGCGTATTACTGAATCGCGGTAGCGCTTCGACGTGTCTGTGGACTTGCGATCTATCCTATGACTACGTAAAAATTAACGCCGATTACCGAAGTTAATTCAGTCATACTTGCATGGACAAACTGGAACAGTTATGTGACCGGGCGGAGAAATTGCTGGAGCATCTGGAACGGCTTTTACGGGTTGATCACCCGGAACCGGACTGGCATAGCGTCGCATTCCGCTGGCGGAAGAAAGCTGATCATGGCTGGATTGAATCAATCAGGCATCCCGATCGGATTCCATTGGATGCATTATGCTGCATCGAAGCACAAATAGCACGTATTGAGCAAAATACACGCCAGTTCGTGCATGGATTTTCTGCGAATAACGTCCTGCTGACCGGCGCACGCGGCACAGGCAAATCATCGCTGATTAAAGCATTGCTGAATAAATACGCTCAGTCGGGATTACGCCTTATTGAAGTGGAAAAACACCACCTGACCGATTTGCATGACATCGTCGAAATTATTTATCAGCGCCCGGAACGCTTTATTCTGTTTTGTGACGATCTGTCTTTTGAATCGGATGACCCAGGTTACAAGGCGCTCAAAGTTGTCCTAGATGGCTCTCTTGCTGCAATTTCCGAAAACGTACTGATTTATGCGACCTCTAACCGCAGGCACATGATACCGGAATATATGCTTGATAATCTCGCAACACTTCATTCAGGCGAGGAAGTACACCCCGGCGAAGCAATCGAAGAAAAAATCTCGCTCTCGGAACGTTTTGGCTTGTGGGTTTCATTTTATTCCTTTGATCAAGAACAGTACTTAATCATCGTACAGTACTGGCTGGCGTTCTTCGGTATTGCTGAAATTACGCCCGAAATAAAACAAGAATCCCTGCAATGGGCGCTGGAACGCGGCTCACGCAGCGGCCGCGTTGCCTCGCAATTCGCCAGAGATTTCGCAGGCCGACGAAAAACAGGCGATGGTTAAATCACCTTAAGAATCCATGAAAGCATTATCCATCGTAGAGGTAGCCGCCGCTGTTATTGTCAGGCCGGATGGAAATTTTTTGCTGACTTGCCGCCCGGAAGGAAAACCCTATGCAGGTTACTGGGAATTCCCAGGTGGTAAGATTGAAACTGGTGAAGCACCGTTGCACGCACTTGACCGGGAACTGCAAGAAGAACTGGGCATCCAGCTTACCAGAGCCGAACCCTGGATTACGCGCACATTCACTTATCCTCATGCCACAGTCCGCTTGCATTTTTATCGAATCACGGAATGGTACGGCATTCCTTATGGACGTGAAAACCAACTGCTTTCCTGGCAACAGCTCCACAACGTTGAAGTTAAGCCCATGCTGCCCGCCAATGCCGCTGTATTGCGCGCATTGATGCTGCCACCCGTTTATGCCATTACACATGCATCGGAAATCGGAATTGATACATCTCTACTGCAAATAAAACAAGCATTCGAGCATGGCCTGCGATTACTACAGATACGCGAGAAAACCATGGATGAATCGCTTTTCCTGAGTTTCAGCGAGCAGGCTATTGCGCTTGCGCGCAATGCTGGCGCACAAGTGCTGATTAACACGGATACAGCTTTCCGGCATAAGGTGAATACGGCGAATGCCGATGGCATTCATCTCTCTTCCGCACAACTCATGGCGCTGCGCCAGCCACAGTCCGGAACGGACTGTGGCTGGCGCAGCGCTTCCTGTCACAATGCCGAAGAACTCTATAGGGCAGAAGCGTTAGGGCTCGATTTTGTTGTTCTCGGTCCGGTTTATCCGACATTAAGCCATACAGACACAAAACCGTTAGGCTGGCAAAAATTTGCCGCACTGATCCGTAATTATCCGCTACCGGTTTATGCGCTGGGTGGAATGTCTTGCAACGATCTGAAAACGGCCCAGGAAATGGGTGCGCATGGTATAGCAATAATGCGGAGCATTACTGCGCTATAATCAGCACGCAATGATCACGCCTAATTTTCGGTTTTGTTTTCCGGTGGTCGTATACGATAAGATTCCTGTGCCCACTGCGCAAGATCCATAGTTTTACAGCGTTCAGAACAAAAAGGGCGAGATGTGTTACTCGAATTCCATACAACAGATTTTCCACACTGCGGACAGTTAACCATGCGTTGCTTCATAAACAGATCGAAAAAAACAATTTGACTTAAATTTACCCATTAAGAGTTCATTCTATCATCGCAATACATGAGCAAAGAACGTTTCAGGCAAGAAAATACACAGTGTGAGTAACAACGTAAAAAATCAACTGCCTCCCGTCATATTCCTGATGGGGCCTACCGCGAGCGGAAAAAGTCATATAGCCCTCGAGATCGCCAAACAATTCCCAGTTGAAATCATCAGTGTAGATTCCGCTCAGGTATATCGCCATATGAACATTGGCACGGCCAAGCCTGATCCGGAAGCACTAAATGACGTCCCGCATCATCTGATTAGTATCATTGATCCCACAGAAAGCTATTCGGCGGCACAATTTCGGGAAGATGCACTTTCGATCATGCAGGCAATTTCCCAGCGGGGCAATATTCCGTTGCTGGCAGGCGGCACCATGCTTTATTTTCAGGCGCTCCTGGAAGGACTTTCGGATTTACCCCCGGCTGATACCCAATTACGCCAGTCAATTGAGAACGAAGCACAAACTCTGGGATGGCCCACTCTGCATGAAAAACTCCGTAAACTGGATCCCGAAATTGCACAACGCATTAAGCAGACCGATTCTCAACGTATTCAGCGCGCCCTTGAAGTGTGTCTTTTAACAAACCAGCCTATGTCCAAATTACAGGCAACATCGAGAAACTCCCACCTTCCCTATCAAATTAATCTGCTGACTTTGCAACCTTCGGATCGCAGTCAACTCCATCTGCGCATTGCCGACCGCTTTGAAGCTATGCTGGATCAAGGGCTGATTGATGAAGTCGCATCGATTCTTGAACAATTTCCCGTTACTTTTGACTCGCCTTCCATGCGTTGTGTCGGCTATCGGCAGGCATGCCTATATCTCAACCAGAGAATTGCGTTGAAAGATCTACACGACATGGGCATTGCCGCAACCCGGCAACTTGCCAAGCGACAATTAACCTGGTTACGCAGTATAATACGAAAACATGAAGTCATTGAATTTGACTGTTTAGCGAATGATCTCGCAAATCAGATTTGTGTCCGATTACATTCGATCAAATCACTGAAGTAAAGTAAAAATACAAAAAATGCCGGTCACTTTTGATCAATGTCAACTTGCGATATGTAGTTTTCTGGAAACCTGTTCTTTTGAATAGGTTTCTTATGATTTTTTAAATTGTGTATTTTTTAAGAGGAGATATAGTATGAAATATTCTTTGCTAATACTTTTTTTTACCGTCTTTGCCTTAAGCGCTTGTGGCGAACCTCGGCGGACCCCGGATGGACATTTGATGGATAAACCAACGCCGTCTGCATACGACCGGGACGATTTTGATACAAGCCCAAGAGATACCGAATAAACGGTAACCTTTTTTATTTAGCAGTAATTTTTACAGGCATTGGATGTTTAATAGAGATTTCTTTATTAATCATCCAATGCTAAGATCAGGATACAACAAGAAACCCTACCAATCGACCAAAAACAAGATACGTAAAATATAGATGAACTGAGATTTCGGCAAGATCGCGTATCGCACAATCCATGATCTTACCGCAACATAGAAATATAGCTACGCCAGAGACCCTCCCAACAATACCATCAAATCACAACCCAGAAAAATCCCGGTTTATGATAGGCCCAAAAGGTACACAATAATAAACACTTCAAGCGTAAACAAAAAACCAGAGGAAAATATTATGCTCAACCAATACACGATAACAATCATTGCATTCATCGCCCTGTTAGTCCTGAATGGGTGCGAGAATTATGCTGAAAGGACCCATGAATCCTGGATTGAAGCGCCATCAGGCGTAGCCTATGATGATTCGACAATTCACGCAAGAATTGCGTATGCGATTAATACAGACTCCGAATTACAAGGCGCCAATATCGAAATCAAGGTTGATCAAGGTAAAGTCCTATTAACCGGAACGGCTGCGAATCACAATCAGATTACGCGCCTAAACATGCTTTCCTGGATGGTTGATGGCGTTAAAGATGTTGACATACAGATAAGCCCCCAGTAATCAAAAGCTCTATTTCCTTCGCTATTAAAACTCTTACAGGAAAAATGAATTAAACGTATCGTCAATTACGCAATGCCGCCTGTTGCCCTCGATCTACTTTAATCTGTTTCAATATCAGCAAGCCAATTATAAAATAACTGCCCGTTATCAGCATTGCCAGACGATGATCCCCGTCCGTAATCCAGCTCACTGAACCATAGGTAAGCGGACCAAGAATGGAAGAAAGTTTCACAGCCAGCCCCCATAAACCAAAGAATTCAGCACGACGAGAAACTGGACTGAATAACCCTATCAGCGCGCGGCCAGCAGATTGAGAAGCACCAAGGCATAAACCCGCAAGATTAGCGGCTATCCAGAATGTCGTTCGATCTTCCGCAAGCCAGGCTATTATTACCATGACAATCCATCCTGCCAGTGTTATTGCAATAGTGACAAGATGGCCCAGTTTATCTTGTATATGGCCAAAAGCAAAAGCACCCAGCGCTGCCGTGAAATTTACCAGAAATATCATTAAAATTGTTTCCTGCGTATCAAACCCCATCACCTGCTGCGCATAGATTGCAGCTAATGCGATCACTGTCTGGATGCCAGCCTGATAAAATACCAGACAAATCAGGAAACGCACTAAATCCTGATACTGCCGCACATTCGCAAGGGTGCTTCTTAGTCGAAGAAAAGATTCCTGGATTACTTTATCACCATAAAAATGGGGTTGCGGGATCGCGCGTTCTTTGAGATAAATAAATGTGGGCAAGCTGGCGACAGCAAAAATCACCGCAGTGATCACCATAGTCACGGGCACATATTGATCAGGTTCATGATTCAGCGTTTTTGCCCATGTAATATAGGCGAGGCAACTTCCCAGACTAAAAATGCCTCCTAAATAACCTAACCCCCAGCCCCACCCTGAAACTTTTCCAAGCGCCTGGTTTTTTGCGAGTTCTGGCAGGAATGCAGCGATCAAATTCTCTCCACTGCCAAAAAAATAATTCGTAGCGATAATAAGTATTACCGCCAACCCTATATCACCCTTTCCAACGAAATAAAGTAATGCGGTAAATACGACGCAACCCAAAGTACTGATTGCGAGCAGTGGTTTTTTAACAGCATACGCATCGGCATAAGCGCCAACTAGAGGGGCTGTCAATATAATGAGTGCATACGAAGCTGCCAGAGATGCTGTCCATGCAAATGTCGCCCAACTTTCATTATTGGCGACAACCGAAACAAAATATGCATTAAAGATTGCGGTAATAACAACGGTGGTATAACCTGAGTTGGCGAAATCAAACATCGCCCATGACCATACTTCGCGCGGTGATACACCTTTAGTCAGATTTCCGGAATGCGTTTTTTTCAACTAATTTGCAATCTTACTTCCATAGATCAATTCAAGATCTATGATTTATTCACACATTCACTACGTTTAACGAACGGAAAAAATAAGGCGGGTAAGGCTTTAAAAGGAAATTTCTTCTCTTTACATTCTAAAGATGCATTTCTTGATTTTAATGTGGGTCTAACTTCCGTTTTGCTGGATACATAGGGTTGTGTGAACAATGGATCATGATCGGCAATGGCTTGAGTATTTTTGCGGGTAGAATATTCTCCGTTAAAAAATATCACTTCCGCACTTGAAGGCTGGGCTATCAAAGCACACTTGCGCTCTTTCGGTGAGCTATCGTTTTTGTCCAACTTAGTAGTGATTTTTTTCTCTTGAGGACTATTAACCCGCGGTAACGAAGTATCATTAAGAAGTAATGATTTGATCTCGATTTTTTTCTGGATCAGTTTTTCGATATCTTTCAAGCGATTTTTTTCTTCCGAACTGACTAACGATAATGCATATCCTTTAATTCCAGCCCGGCCTGTACGTCCGATCCGGTGAACATAATCCTCTGAATTATTCGGTAATTCATAATTGATAACACAAGATAATTCAGCAATGTCGAGACCTCTTGCAGCCACATCAGTAGCCACAAGCGCCCGGATAGTTCCTTGCTTAAAATCATTTAAAGCTTGGCATCGCTGCTGTTGATTCTTATCGCCGTGTATCGAAGAGGCCGTAATATCAGCCTTGAGCAATTGATTTGTTAATCGATCAGAGTCGGATTTCTTTTTTGTAAAAATTAATACCTGGTCTAATTTTTGATGTTTAATCAAATGAATCAATGCTTTTGTTTTTTGTGCTGCTTCAACGGTATAAACTGAATGTGTTATTAAATCACTAACCGCATTTTGCTTAGCAGCTTCTATTAAAGTTGGATTCTTCAGGAATTGCTTTGCCAGCTTTTTAATGTCATCAGAAAAAGTAGCAGAGAACATAAGATTTTGACGATTAATCGGCAATAAATTAAGGATTTTAATTATATCCGGTAAGAACCCCATATCCAACATGCGATCAGCCTCATCCAGCACAAAAATTTCAACACTGGATAGCATCACATTTTTCTGTTGAATATGATCCAACAGTCGCCCCGGTGTAGCGACCAATATTTCAACACCATTGCGCAAGATAACAGTCTGAGACTCCATATTGACGCCCCCGAATACAAGCGATGATTTCAATGCTGTATATTTGCTGTAATTTTTGACACTCTCGTAAACCTGCATAGCCAATTCTCGCGTAGGCACAAGAATTAATGCGCGCAACGGATGTCTTGCGGGCGACATACTATTATTCGCATAAACTTCGAGTCGACGAAGCAATGGAAGAGTAAAGCCAGCTGTTTTTCCAGTGCCGGTTTGAGCTGCACCCATCACATCCTTGCCTTCCAGAATAACAGGGATCGCCTTACTTTGTATGAGTGTGGGTTGTTTATACCCCGAATCTGAAACCGCTTTTAAAAGCTCGGCAGATAATCCGAGCTGTTCAAATAACATCTATAGAACTCCTAGACTTTTCTTTTTTGTAGAAATAAGTCTGTAAATATTTTAAAAACACCTTCACAAAACTCTATTTTATAAAACCTCGGAATAATAAAAGCAATGAATTAAATACCTTCATTGAGACTTTTCTCATTGGGGTTTTTGCAGAAGCCCTTTTTGTAATTCATAATCCATTGTTTTTATTATTCTATAACTTCATAAAACAGGATTCTGCAAAGGTCTTTCAGCATGAATTTTTACAAAAAAATGTGTTGATCAAAATAAAACAACCCGCACAAACTAAGTCTATGCGGGTTGCAAACTATACAGCTAAATTATGATTCTCATTAATTTCATCGGAAACTACTTTAGCAGTGAGAATAAAAAGGCTTAATCATCGTCTTCATCTTCTTCATCGTCGTCTTCATCGTCCTCGTCTGCCCCATCCCAGTCATCCCAGCCGTCAGCCTTCAATACCAGCTTCTTCTGCTCCCGGCTCGCATCCAGATCCGTCATCGGCGCTTCTTCATGCACCAGATTCTGATGACAATCTATACACGTCGCTCCATGCGTTTCCATCCGCTTGTGCGCCGCCTGCGCATCTTCTCCCGGCGGATCAGGGTTCTTATGACAATCCCGACAGGTCACACTGTCCCATTTCTTCAGATTCATCCGCGCATCGTGCGCCATGATCAAGCGACGCTCATTGAATTTCTCCAGCGTCGAATAATCATTCACCAGCTCCAGCCACAATTCCCGCGCTCCATCCACAACGTGCGTATATACCGCCAGATGGAAATTCCTGAATCCCTGCGGTATATGACAGTCCTTGCAGCCAGGATTGACGCCCAGTGCGCCATAATGCGTCGATTCCTTCAATTCGTCCTGTGTGTACGTCATCGAATGGCAGCTCGTGCAGAATTCTTCCGTCGACAGCGCCGCTTCTCCTCCAAACACTACCCCAATCAGTACGATCCCAAGCAGCGCCCCGGTCAGTAACGTTCCGATCGCGCCTTTCTGTAATACGGTCATTCGGGTCTCCCTTTAGTCGTCATCGCCATCATCTTCGTCGTCATCCCCGCCTTTCTCGCCTTCCTGTGCGTTGGCCTGGAATTCGTCGTGATATTTGAATTTCGGTTCGCCTACAAATGCACCATCCAGTTTGTAGTGCGCATGCATCGCTTTGTCATTCTTTACCATTTTGTCAAAGTCAAACCGGTATTTCTCGTCAACTTCCGGGGTAAATGGCGTATAGGGCGCTTTCGCTCCTTTCCAGCCCGATCCTTCATAGTTCAGGTGACACGAAGCACAGGATTCTTCAAAGTGAAAGTCCTGTCCTTTTTTCGACAGTACGGACCGTTGGGTGGTCTTTCCTGATTTCTCGAATGCCTGACCGCCTTTGCGATGATCGCCACGATATTTCTTGCCTGGCCCGTGACACGATTCACAGCCAACTGCCGCCAGCATTTTTTTAGGTTTCTCTATCGTGTAACCGCCTTTTTCTCCCCAGCCATCCACGTGACAACCGACGCAGTCTTTGTCCTGCGTATAATCTTTGTCAGGATCCAGTCCAGCTTTGACTTTTGCTTCCTTGCGCTCGCCTGCCTTGAGTGATTCCATCGCGTTGGCATGCGCCGTTTCTCCCCACGCTTTGGCCTGGGATTTGTGGCAGGAGCTGCATTTCTTACGCCCTTCAAAATCCGCCGCTACTGTGCCCGGAAAAAACGCAAATAGCGCTATGAGCGCCAGTATGTAAGTTATTGGGTGTTTCATCCTTCCTCCTTGTGCTTTTTTATTTCATGTTGGTATGCCGCTTATTTTACGCTATCCCCCGTCGCTGTAAAGGTCATCCGGGATCGGTTCGCGCGCTTTAGTTCTGGTTCCGATTTTGTTCTTTCGCCAGCGCGCTATTCTATATGACTGTGACGCTTTTCTCTATCCCCGTTCTCCAGGTATTTTGTATAACCAGTAGCCTCCTCTCTGATAGAGTAGCTCGAGTGCTTCCAGTTCCATTGGCGCGGGTTTGTCGGTGAAAGGCAGCATTTGCGCAAGCAGGGACTGACTGCTTTCTTCATCGCTTAGAAAATATACTCTGATCTCTGAGTCCGTGATCGATTGCAGGGTGTAGGTGTCAAAGTCGTTTTCTTTGAGCTGCACTTTCATGTGATTGATCATGCCGTGTATGTTCCCGCTTAACGGAAAGTTCTGGTATGCGACGCCTATTCTTTCCGGGTACATGAGCCCCAGTTTGTACAGGTCGGTGACATGCACTATCAGATAGGCTTCACGGTCGGATCCGATCAGTTTGCGCAGCATCGGCACGCCTTCTTCCGGTTTCGATGCCAGTGCAAGGCTGAATTGCCCGAAGTTTTCGATTTCTTTCCGCTGTGCTTTGTTTTGCCAGAACGCATTCTCATAAGCGTCTATCGCCCGGCTGTATTTCAGCCAGTGCTGCGGTATGATTTGCGGTTCTTTCAGGTGATTGGTGAACAGGGTTTCGTATTCGGTCAGCAGGTTCAATTGCTGTGATAGATCCCACCACGCCAGCAGTAATGCATCTCTGGGCGCGTATTGCTTGATCGCTTTGGCCAACGCACTGAGTTCGCTTGATTTCCAGTCCAGTGTATGCAGTATTTCTTTACTGTTGTTTTGCCATTTGATCAATACCGGCGCACTGTTTTCACGTTGTGCTACGGTGGCTTGTGCTATGGGCTTGGCTATGTCTGGCACGATGACATCATACCGATTGATGGTGAGCTCTGGCCAGTCGTCCAGTTCGAGATCGGGATATTGCTGCGGATTTCCAGTCGATACGTGCTGATAATGATAGGGCGCGTCTACCGGTTTGATCCACGTGGTATACGCAACCCATCCCAATAAAACCAAACCTCCCGTCACCAGGAGCAGTCCTAATGACGGGAGTAGTTTATTTCCCGACCGCTTCGCTTGCGCGTCGCGATCGGTTGTCTCTGCGGGTATCAAGCTTCGCTTTGCTTACGTTTGCGCCAGCCCGCCAGTGCTAATGTACCAGCCAGCAGCATGCCGCCACCTAAACCGCCCAGCGAAATCTTCTCTGCCGTGCTGTCAAGGTCGAGTAAGCTTGTGCGTTTGCCTTCGAGTTTGGCCACGCGTTCTTTTAATGCAACCATTTCACGTATCCGTGTGTTTTCGTCCTGTACTTCAACGTATGCACGGTTCATCGGCCCCCAACCTTCGGTGTATGTCCAGCCGCCCGGGTTGACGTGCGCAAAACCTACGTGCATTTTGGCCAGATCGTTTTCGCCCATTTCAAGTACTTTGAGCTCCATTGACGCCGGGTTGTTGTCCTGCGACCAGAACAGCTGTGTGAAGATCATGAATCCAGGCTTCTCTGGCGCCGGTGGATTCGGACGGTTGGTCTTCTGTCCTGACAGCAGTCCTTCTTCGTACAGTTTCGATACGACCGCGTGCGCGTCCTGGTATTTCGCCAGTCCCTGCAGCGTGCCTTTGTCCATCAGATCAAGATAGGAACGTGCGAAACGCTCTGAGTGACATTGGGTGCAGGTAATTACCCATGCATCCAGTCTTTCTTCCGACCATTCGCTGTTGATGTTCTCGGCTATGCCGGGTACAAACGGATAGTTCGCCCAGCGGATTTTCCTGACCATGTTGTGCGCATACTCGCCTTCAAATTCCATATGGCAACCCGCGCAGGTCGGCGCTGTCTGTCCACCTTTGCTGTAGGCGTCTTTGAGCTCAACTTCCCAGTTCCATTTGTCGCCCAGCATCGCAACAATCTTGCCGTGCTTGGACATGGAGTACGCTTCCCAGTTGTTGTGATCTACACCACTGTGGCAGGTCGCGCAGGCTTCCGGTTTACGGGATTCCGCCGCTGAGAATTCGTGCCGGGTATGGCAGCCGTCGCATTTGTTCTGGTTGTAGTGACACATCGTGCAGCCTTCGGCCACTTCACGTTGCGGCATCGCCGCCCATACCGTGGTCTCTACGTTGGCTTTGTAGTCCAGCGAGTGTGAAGGACGTCCATCCGGCCATTGTCCGTTCGGCCATATCATGGTGTCGCGCTCGGATTCACGCTCGGCAAATTCCTGCAGGTGGCATTTGCCACATACGTCCGCCGTCGGCATGATCAGGTCTTTGCTGTGGTCAATCTTGCCCTGCTGATTAATCCCCGCGTGACAATCAATACAGCCAACTTCCTTCAGCGGTTCGCCTTCTTTCAAGTAACCCAATGAACGCAGATTCTTCTCTACGTCCTCAAGTTTCGCTTTTTTGTAATATGTCGGATCTTCCGGCTTCAATGCGCGCACTTTATCCAGATTCGCATGCGTGCTCTTCTTCCATGCATTAACCCATACCGGCGATTCATCCGTGTGACACTCTACGCATTCCTTACGTTCCGCTTTGTCTCTCATCGATGTCGGCGGCTCGTAAAAGGTCGCCGGATCCATGTATGTACTCAGCTGGATCGGCTCCCAGTAATCTCCCATCGTGCCTTTCCCGTACCCTTGCTCAGGATCCTTGTAACGCTTCACCAGCGCTTCGTGCAATTGCTTCGGCGTCGCGCTCCTGTCCAAACCCAGTGCTTCATACGTTACATCCGGCACGCTCGGTACTGCCGCATGCGCAGCTCCAGCCAGCGCCATTGCGCCCGCAAACATGGCCAATTTATGCCATAGCTTGGAAATCATCTCTCTCTCCTTTATGTTTTCCTGTTTATTCCCAATTGGTCCTTCTTAACCCTCTTCTCCGTGCCTTCGCCGCCCTCTCTACCTTCAATGGCTTCCGCATAACATCCCGCGCGCCAACCATCAAATCATAGCCTCACTCCTCAGAACAGCACCTCACAGCACTTCTTCTTCGAATACCCAGACTACTGCCTCAACTTTTCTCTGTCAAGTCCGTCAATATGCGATTGTCCATAATGCACTTAGATAATTTGCTCATCGCTTTCGCTTTTTTCTTCCATAAGCGACATAAAATCAGACACATTATCTTGCTTCTTGCGCGAATTATGAAACGATAGACCGGTGCCTGCAGGCACCAACCGTCCAACGATAACGTTCTCTTTAAGTCCTCGCAATTCGTCTTTCTTGCCCATAATAGCAGCTTCTGTTAGAACACGCGTTGTTTCCTGGAATGACGCGGCCGATATAAATGAATCTGTCGATAGCGATGCCTTTGTAATTCCCAACAGCATGTATTCATAGGTTGCGGGCATTTTATTTTCAGCTATCAATCGCTCGTTTTCATTAAGCAAATCAGCGCGCTCGACTTGCTCTCCAGGTATAAAGTAAGAATCACCCGCATCAACGATTTGCACTCTGCGCAACATCTGCCTCACAATTACTTCGATATGCTTATCGTTGATTTTAACGCCCTGTAGACGATAAACATCCTGAACTTCGTCAGTTATATAACGTACTAGCGCTTCGACACCTTGCAACCGTAATATGTCACGCGGATCCGCTGGCCCGTCAACTATGATCTCGCCCTTATTGACAACTTGTCCGTCATGCGCCATGACATGTTTATCTTTAGGAATCAGATATTCGTGCGACAAGCCTTCCAGATCAGTTATGACCAAGCGTTGCTTACCTTTTGTGTCCTTACCAAAAGAGACAATTCCAGTCACCTCAGCCAACATTCCGGCATCTTTGGGAGCTCGCGCCTCAAACAACTCAGCTACACGTGGCAAACCACCTGTAATATCTCTTGTTTTTGAGGTCTCCTGTGGAATTCTCGCCAGAACTTCACCGACACTTACTTGTTGTCCATCACGCACTGTAATAATGCTACCAATCTGGAAAGTAATGCTTACCGATTGATTGCTGCCCGCGATTTTAATTTCCTGACCATCATCGTCCATAAATTTCACTAATGGCCGCAAGCCTTTAGATTGCATAACACCACGCCGCTTCGGATCAATGACGACAAGCGTTGACAATCCGGTTACTTCATCAATCTGTTTGGCAACAGTAACACCTTCCTCTACATTTTCAAAACGAACCTTACCCGTATATTCTGTAATAATAGGGCGTGTATGCGGATCCCATGTCGCCAACACTTGCCCGGCTTTTACATTTTCACCGTCGCGCACCAATAGCGTTGCGCCGTATGGCGCCTTATGGCGCTCTCGCTCTCGACCACTGTCATCGGTTATAATGACCTCTCCGCTTCGGGAAATAGCAATGAGTTCATTCCGCGCGTTGGTAACATAACGCATGGTTGAAGAATATTGCACGATACCACTCGATTTACCTTCCACCTGACTTGCCACAGCAGTTCTTGATGCGGCGCCGCCAATGTGGAAAGTCCGCATGGTCAATTGAGTACCAGGCTCGCCGATTGACTGTGCTGCGATTACACCCACCGCTTCACCAACGTTGACGAGCGAACCACGACCTAAATCTCTACCATAGCATTTGGCACACAAGCCATATCGTGTTTCACAAGTCAGTGGTGTACGTACTTTTACCTCATCTATGCCACATGATTCAATCATGTCCACGGCCACCTCATCTAGCAAGGTACCTGCATAATAAAGTATTTCCTGATTATCCGGATTGACGACGTCATTAACGATAACCCTGCCAAGAATACGTTCCCTCAGCGCTTCTATAATTTCGCCACCTTCAACCAGCGCCTTCATGTTAACACCCTCAATGGTATTACAATCAACTTCTGTCACTACCAGATCTTGCGTCACATCAACTAGCCGGCGCGTCAAATAACCGGAATTTGCCGTTTTTAGTGCCGTATCAGCAAGACCTTTACGTGCACCATGAGTAGAAATGAAGTATTGTAAAACATTCAGTCCTTCACGGAAGTTTGCAGTGATTGGTGTCTCAATAATCGACCCATCAGGCTTTGCCATCAGACCGCGCATTCCGGATAATTGCCGAATTTGTGCTGCTGAACCGCGCGCGCCCGAATCAGCCATCATGTAGATCGAATTAAACGATTCCTGAAGCATTACACTACCAGAATCATCCAATATCACTTCATCAGCTTGCTGATTACGCACCGGCTCCACACCCAGCTGTTCCATCATCGCCTTAGCTACTTGATCACCCGCGCGCCCCCAGATGTCAACAACCTTGTTATAACGCTCGCCTTGTGTCACTAAACCTGATGTATATTGCCCCTCTATTTCTTTAACTTCTTTTTCTGCCGCAGCTATCAGCGCACTTTTTTGTTTAGGAATAAGCATATCGTCAGCACAGATCGAAATACCCGCTTTCGTTGCATAACTGAATCCTGCATACATCAGTTTATCTGCAAATATCACAGTCTCCCGCAATCCACAAAGACGGAAACCGGCATTAATCAGCTTAGAGATTTCTTTTTTCTTTAGCGCTTTATTGAGCAATGAAAAAGGTAATCCAGGTGGGAAATTTTCAAATAAGAGCGTACGACCAACTGTTGTTTCATATCGCGTAATTTTTTCACATTGCTCTCCCTCCGCATCCTTGCCGATCTCTTTAATTCTCACGCTAATCTTGGCGTTCAATTCGACTTGCCGACTTTCATATGCGCGTGAAACTTCACTTACATCAGCGAATATCATTCCTTCGCCTTTCGCACCTTTTTTCTCACGCGTTGTGTAATACAATCCGAGTACGATATCTTGAGAGGGCACAATGATCGGCTCACCATTCGCCGGTGACAGAATATTATTGGTAGACATCATCAATGTGCGGCACTCCATCTGCGCTTCCAGTGACAATGGAACATGTACCGCCATCTGGTCACCATCAAAATCCGCATTAAATGCTGCACATACTAGTGGATGTAATTGTATCGCTTTACCCTCAATCAGCACTGGCTCGAATGCCTGAATACCCAGTCGATGCAAAGTCGGTGCACGATTCAACATTACCGGATGTTCCCGAATAACTTCTTCCAGAATATCCCAGACTACAGGTGTCTCGCTCTCTACTTCACGCTTAGCTGCCTTGATCGTACTGGCAATGCCCATGATCTCAAGTCGATTAAAAATAAAGGGCTTAAATAATTCAAGCGCCATTTTTTTTGGTAAACCGCATTGGTGCAACCTGAGCTGAGGGCCAACAACAATAACCGATCGTCCCGAATAATCCACGCGCTTACCGAGTAGATTTTGACGAAAACGTCCTCCCTTGCCTTTAATCATGTCAGCCAATGATTTTAGCGGGCGCTTATTCGCACCCGTCATCGCTTTTCCGCGTCGACCGTTATCCAGTAATGAATCAACCGCTTCCTGTAGCATACGTTTTTCATTGCGTACAATAATATCCGGTGCTTTTAATTCCAATAAACGCTTTAACCGGTTATTGCGGTTTATAACACGACGATACAAATCATTCAGATCGGAGGTTGCGAAACGTCCACCATCAAGCGGAACCAAAGGACGCAAATCAGGCGGCAACACCGGCAATACCGATAAAATCATCCACTCTGGTTTTATTCCTGATTTATTGAATGCTTCTAAAACCTTTAAACGTTTGGAAATTTTCTTGATTTTGGTTTCTGAACCGGTGCTTTCCATCTCACGGCGAAGGTTCTCAATTTCCTCGGTAATCTCCAGATTAGCAAGCAAATCGCGCACGGCCTCTGCCCCCATGCTGGCACTGAAATCATCGCCGTATTCTTCGGTCTTTAACAGATAATCATCTTCGGTCAACAACTGCCCCCGGTTTAGTGTTGTCATTCCCGGATCAGTTACAACATAGGCCTCAAAATACAAAATCCGCTCTATGTCACGCAACGTCATATCAAGAACCATACCCAGTCGCGACGGCAATGATTTCAAGAACCAGATGTGCGCAACAGGTGATGCGAGCTCTATATGCCCCATTCTTTCTCTGCGCACTTTCGAAAGCGTTACTTCAACACCACATTTTTCGCAAATTACGCCGCGATGCTTTAGACGCTTATATTTCCCGCATAAGCATTCGTAGTCTTTTACCGGCCCAAAGATTTTAGCGCAGAACAAGCCGTCTCTTTCAGGCTTGAATGTGCGGTAATTGATCGTTTCGGGTTTTTTCACCTCGCCGTAAGACCATGAGCGTATTTTTTCTGGTGATGCAAGTCCAATCTTGATCGCATCAAATTCTTCTTTATGGCTAACCTGTTTAAATAAATCTAGTAATGCTTTCATATCTTACTCCTGCGCATCAGGGGCAATTTAAATTATCAGAAAAGTGAATACACCTACCACTGTTACATAACTTCTGATGTAACAGCGTTGCCGCACTTGCCCGGAAGCTGTTAATTTTGCTCCAAATCAATATCCATACCCAGCGAACGGATTTCTTTTACCAGCACATTGAATGACTCAGGCATACCCGCATCAATTTTATGATCGCCCCTCACAATGCTTTCGTAAACTTTCGTTCTGCCGGTCACATCATCCGATTTAACTGTCAGCATCTCTTGCAATGTATAAGCAGCACCGTAAGCTTCAAGCGCCCAGACCTCCATCTCTCCAAAACGTTGACCACCAAATTGCGCCTTACCACCCAAAGGCTGTTGAGTTACCAGACTGTATGGACCGGTAGAGCGCGCGTGCATCTTGTCATCAACCAAATGATGAAGCTTCAGTACATGCATGTACCCCACTGTAACAGGGCGATCAAAGGCTTCACCTGTGCGTCCGTCATATAATGTCACTTGTCCGGATGGCGGCAAGCCTGCCAGTTGCAGCATATCCTTTATTTCATGTTCGGTCGCACCATCGAAGACAGGTGTTGCAAAAGGGACGCCATCCCTTAAATTGTCCGCCAGATTCATTATTTCATCATCGGTCAGCGATGCGATATCCTCTTTTTTCCCACTCTGATTATAAATTCTGTCCAGAAAAGCTCTCATTTCTTCGGCCTTTTTCTGTTCTTGCAGCATATTTTCGATTTTCTTTCCGAGACCTTTTGCTGCCCAGCCTAAATGCACTTCCAGAATCTGGCCGACATTCATCCGCGACGGCACCCCCAACGGATTTAAAACAATATCAACCGGCGTACCATCGGCCATATACGGCATATCTTCCAAAGGAACGATTTTTGAAATGACACCTTTGTTTCCATGACGTCCGGCCATTTTATCACCAGGTTGCAAACGCCTTTTAACCGCGATATAAATCTTGACCATTTTCTGTACGCCTGGCGGCAATTCGTCGCCCTGCGTAAGCTTTTTCTTTTTCTCTTCAAATGCAGCATCAAATGCTTTGCGTTTTTGCGTCATGCTCTCACGCATTTGCTCGAGTTGCATACTGGCTTCTTCATCAGTCAGGCGAATATCAAACCAGAAATGCGGATCTATCTCTTTCAAGTATTCAGCGGTAATCTTTGTACCTTTCGCAATTTTTCTCGGCCCACCTGTCGCAACTTTATCAGTTAACAAGCGCTCCAGACGTGAAAATACATCTTCTTCTACAATGCGCATTTGATCGGCCAAGTCCTTTTTATACCGATCCAATTCGTCATCGATAATTTGCTGAGCACGTTTGTCGCGTTCGATGCCTTCACGCGTAAATACCTGAACATCAATAACTGTGCCTGAAATTCCCGATGGAACACGCAATGAAGTGTCTTTAACATCCGATGCCTTTTCACCGAAAATTGCTCGAAGCAATTTCTCTTCCGGAGTAAGCTGCGTTTCGCCTTTGGGCGTCACTTTGCCGACCAAAACATCCCCTGCTTCGACTTCTGCGCCAATATACACAATACCGGATTCATCAAGACGGCTGAGTTGATGTTCGGATAAATTAGGTATATCAGCCGTAATTTCTTCTGTTCCCAATTTGGTGTCCCGACTGACAACCGACAATTCTTCAATATGAATCGAAGTAAAGCGATCTTCCGCGACAACACGCTCAGATATCAGTATTGAATCTTCGAAGTTATAGCCATTCCAGGGCATAAAAGCCACCAGCATATTCTGTCCCAGCGCAAGTTCCCCCTTGTCTGTGGACGCGCCATCGGCGATCACATCATTTTTTTCAATCTGGTCGCCAATGTTAACTAAAGGTCTTTGATTAATATTGGTATTTTGATTAGAGCGTGTATATTTAATGAGATTATAAATATCGACGCCAACTTCGCCCACATTCGTTTCTTCATCACGAACGCGTACAACTATACGGCCAGCGTCAACATAATCTACTACACCCCCGCGTTCAGCACGTACTGTAGTTCCGGAATGCACAGCGACAACCCGTTCAATACCAGTCCCAACCAACGACTTCTCAGCGCGCAGGCAAGGCACAGCTTGTCGTTGCATATTGGATCCCATTAAAGCGCGATTTGCATCGTCATGCTCTAAAAAAGGAATCAATGAAGCAGCAACCGAAACTATCTGCGCAGGCGCAACATCTACGTATTCAATACGGTCAGGCGCTGATAGCGTAAATTCATTTTTATGCCGGCAAGATACAATTTCACTGATGAATTTCCCATTTGTATCGAGCTCGGCATTGGCCTGCGCAATAACATAATTACTTTCTTCTATTGCGGACAGATATTCTATGTCATTCGTCACACGACCTTCGCGCACCTTTCTGTAAGGCGTTTCTATAAAACCGTATTCATTGGTTCTCGCATATAACGCCAATGAATTTATTAAACCGATATTCGGCCCTTCCGGTGTTTCGATCGGACACACACGTCCGTAATGCGTTGGATGCACGTCTCGAACCTCAAAGCCCGCGCGTTCACGTGTCAAACCGCCCGGACCTAATGCTGAAATACGCCGTTTATGCGTTATTTCAGATAGAGGATTTGTCTGATCCATGAACTGCGATAACTGACTGGAACCAAAAAATTCACGCGCTGCTGCTGATACCGGCTTGGCATTAATCAGATCATGCGGCATCAAATTCTCGGATTCAGCCTGACTCAGACGTTCTTTAACAGCGCGCTCGACGCGAACCAATCCCGATCTGAATTGATTTTCAGCCAACTCTCCGACCGAACGGACACGACGATTCCCAAGATGATCGATATCGTCGATTTCTCCACGGCCATTACGCAATTCAACCAGAATCTTTATTACTGCAACTATATCTTCATTGGACAGCGTCTGTGGTCCTGTCAATTCTTCTCGACCTACGCGTCGATTAAATTTCATTCTCCCAACGACTGATAAATCATAACGTTCTGCAGAATAAAACAACCCGCTGAATAGTGCCTTTACTGCTTCCTCGGTTGGCGGTTCCCCGGGGCGCATCATACGGTAAATTGCTACTTGTGCTGTTGTCTCATCCAGTGTTTCATCGATTTTTAAAGTTTGGGAAATATATGGGCCGTAATTAAGATCGTTGATATACAAAGTATTAATATTGGTAATACCCGCAGTTTTGAGCTTCGCCAGAACTTCTTCTGAAATCTCTTCATTAACCGGCGCAAGAATCTCACCCGTTTCTTTATCAATCACACTTCGCGCCAGTATTCTGCCCAGCAAAAACTCTTCTGGCACTTGCAACTGATTTATTTTTGCTTCTTGAAGCTCGCGAATATGTTTGGCCGTTATTCTTTTGTCTTTTTGTACAATAGTTTTTCCGTCGCTCGATTTAATATCAAAACTAGCAACCTCACCACGCAATCGCTCCGGAACAAGATCGAATAAAACTTTGTCCGCTTTGATTGAAAAACTATCAAAAATAAAAAATTCCTCCAGAATCTCCTCAACCGTATAACCGATCGCTTTCAGTAGCGTTGTCACAGGCATTTTGCGACGGCGATCTATTCTAAAAAACAAGCAGTCTTTAGGATCAAATTCAAAATCGAGCCATGAACCACGGTAGGGAATAATTCTAGCGGAAAACAACAATTTACCAGAAGAATGTGTTTTACCACGATCATGTTCAAAGAATACTCCGGGTGAGCGATGCAACTGCGACACTATAACGCGTTCGGTACCATTGATTACGAATGATCCGGTATCAGTCATCAATGGAATCTCACCCATATAGACTTCTTGTTCTTTAATTTCTTTAATTGTCGGTTTGGATATTTCCTTATCCAGAATCGTCAACCTGACCTTTGCTCGTAAAGACGATGCATAGGTTAATCCGCGTTGCTGACACTCTTTTACATCGAATACTGGTTCGTTCAATTCATAACTGATAAAATCCAGTTTTGCGTTCTTGGTATGGCTTTCGATTGGAAAAATGGAATTAAAAGCGGCTTGCAAGCCAAGATCTGTGCGCTTGTTCGGCGGAGTATCAGCCTGTAAAAACGAAGCATAAGATTCGAGCTGAGTAGCGAGAAGAAATGGGATAGGTAAAACACTGTCTCTTTTTGCAAAACTTTTACGAATACGTTTTTTCTCGGTAAACGAATAGCCCATTAATTTTCTCCGGGAGAAAAGAATGAAGATAGAAGAACTAGGGAGTTATGGCTTTCTGGTTTTATTATTTCAGACATATAATAAATAACCAGATACTCAAATACCAAAGGCTGACAGCTAATCTTGTCTGTCAGCCTCTGATATTCAAATGAAAGTTTATTTAATTTCGCAAGTAGCGCCTGCTTCAGTCAATTGCTTCTGAATTGACTCTGCATCCTCTTTAGATACACCCTCTTTGACTGGTTTAGGTGCGCCATCTACCAAATCCTTGGCTTCTTTCAGTCCAAGTCCGGTTACTGCTCTGACAACTTTGATGACATTAACCTTGCTTGAACCAGCTGATGCCAACACAACAGTAAATTCGGTTTGTTCTGCCTCAGCGGCACTGCCACCGCCACCGCCACCACTTGGCGCTGCCACTGCCACTGCCGCGGCTGCAGCCGACACGCCAAATTTGTCTTCCATTTCTTTGATCAATTCTGACAGTTCTAGTACTGTCATATTTGCAATAGCATCTAATATTTCTGCTTTGGAAATTGCCATAGGTTTCTCCTGGTTATATTCTGATACACTTCGAGTTTTTAGAAGCAGTTCTTATGTTAATCAATTAATTCTTGCTGTCACGCACTGCCGCAAGACCACGCACAAACTTGCTTGGCACTTCGTTTAATGTCCGCACAAATGTGGCTATCGGCGCCTGCATTGTTCCGAGTAACTTAGATAACAATTCCTCGCGACTAGGCAGCGTAGCCAATGCTCTGACATCTTCAAGAAACATGATCTTCCCACTCATCGCGCCAACTTTTATCACAAGTTTCTCATTATCTCTTGAGAATTCATGCAATACTTTCGCCGCCGCAACCGGGTCTGAACTGATGCCATAAGCCAGCGGACCGACCATATGATCAGCAAGCGCAGCATAGGGCGTGTCTTTTACTGCACGTCTTACCAGCGAATTCTTAACGACACGAAAGTAAATACCAGCTTCACGTGCCTTAGCGCGCAATTGAGTCATCTGACCCACTTCCATACCTCGATATTCTGCCATGATAATGGCTTGCGCACTTGCAACATGTGCACTTACTTCAGCCACAATCGCTTTTTTTTCGTCAAGATTAAGACTCAAGGTTCATTCTCCATCTGTAAACGCGGCCTTACTTGAAAACCTGTCATCATTTCCAACAGGCTTTTTTCGTAGTACCGCACAATTGGCGACCTAAACCAGGAAAACATTTCCTGTTTGGGAACACCATCTGCGCTGGGCCTGAAATCGTATAAAAAAACTCGTTGTTGATAGTATTTTATCGCTTCAAATTTAAGAAGACTGTTTAACAGTCGCCCCAGCGGTCTTTGATAATCCATTGTGATCATTTTTCAGCTAAAGAATACAACCACAATGGCCCAACAAAGTTCTTTATTGCTGCAATATGTTTGTTTGATCAACGCGCACGCCGATCCCCATGGTACTCGACACGGAAACACGTCTGAGATATACACCTTTCGAAGTCGCTGGCTTTGCTTTGTTGAGGGCTTCAACCAAGGCTATTAAGTTTTTCTTCAATGCATCAATCTCAAATGAAGCGCGTCCTATCGTGCAATGAATAATTCCTGTTTTATCCGCGCGAAATTGCACTTGCCCGGCCTTAGCATTTCTGACTGCAGCGGCTATGTCGGTTGTTACGGTACCTACCTTTGGATTTGGCATTAAACTCCTTGGTCCCAGAATTTGTCCAAGCTGTCCCACAACGCGCATTGCATCCGGACTTGCAATAGCAACATCAAAATTAATATTGCCTGCCTTAACTTCAGCCGCCAAGTCTTCATAGCCGACAACATCCGCGCCCGCTTCTTGCGCCTCCTTGGCTTTATCGCCTTGTGCAAACACAGCCACTCGGACTGTTTTTCCTGTTCCCGACGGAAGAACCACAGATCCACGCACAGCCTGATCCGATTTTTTTGCATCAATCCCAAGATTGATCGCAACATCTATTGACTCATCAAATTTAGCGTTAGCAGTTGATTTGACAACACTTAATGCTTCTTCCACCAGATAGATCTTGCTACGGTCTATCTGGCTTGCGATTGTTTTATAACGATTAGATGAACGCGCCATTTCTTATAAGCCCTCAACTTCTATGCCCATGCTTCTTGCACTGCCTGCTATGGTACGCACCGCAGCATCCATGTCAGCTGCTGTCAGATCAGGCATTTTTGTCTTTGCTATTTCCTCCGCCTGACTTCGACTCAACTTGCCAACCTTATCGACATGTGGTTTTGCACTTCCCTTACCCACACCTGCAGCTTTTTTAATGAGCACAGATGCTGGTGTCGTTTTCATCACAAACGTAAAGCTTTTATCTGCATACGCTGTAATGACTACAGGAACAGGCAATCCCGGTTCAATTTTTTGAGTTGCAGCGTTAAAAGCCTTGCAAAACTCCATGATATTTAGTTGACGCTGACCTAGCGCTGGCCCGATTGGCGGGCTGGGATTCGCTTTCCCCGCCGGCACCTGCAGCTTGATATAACCGATGATTTTTTTTGCCACTTGACTGTCTCCTTTTGGGTGTTAGCGAGCCGTAGCTCTCCCCAGAATATTTACGACTTTTCTACTTGATTAAAATCCAGCTCAACGGGTGTTGGTCTTCCAAAAATAGAAACCGAAACTCGAAGCTTGTTCTTTTCATAGTTAACATCTTCCACACTACCGTGAAAATCTGTAAAAGGACCATCCTTTACGCGGACCGCCTCACCTATCTCAAAAAGAATTTTTGGTTTCGGTTTTTCGATACCTTCTTGAATTTGATGCAAGATTGCCTCAACTTCTTTTTGACTGATCGGTGTGGGCTTCATCACCGTCCCACCAACAAACCCCGTCACCTTATCTGTATTCTTTACTAGATGCCAAGTCTCGTCAGACATCTCCATCTCAACCAGCACATAGCCTGGAAAGAATTTTCGCTCGCTGATATTTTTTTGACCGCCTTTCATTTCAACAACTTCTTCAACAGGAACAAGTATTTGCCCAAACTTGTCTTGCATCCCTGCTCTGTTTATGCGGTCATTCAGTGCGCGCTGTACACTTTTCTCAAAACCAGAATATGCATGAACCACATACCATTTTTTAGTCATTTTTTTCAAAATGCCGAATCAACCGCCTTGACCTATCGTCAGCTTCACGATAGACATCAACGCAGCATCAATAAGCCACAAAAACAAAGCCATAACAACAACAAAAGCAAACACAAGCCCGGAAGTCTGCAACGTTTCTTTACGTGTTGGCCACACCACCTTTCTTGTTTCCTGAGAGGATTCCCTGCAAAACGCATAAAAATCTTGCCCTTGCGTGGTGTATCGCGCCACAAACGCGGCCAATGAAAGACCCAGCAGCACAGATAATACGCGCACTACCATTGGACTGTCACTCAAATACGTGAAGCCAACTACACCGGTCAAAATGAATATGTATACAAGCCCAAGCTTTAGTTTATTCACGCTTTGAAATCCTTAACGCTTTTTGGTTTTGATTCAACAGAGATATCACAAACTATATCTCGGTCAAAGATGGCAGGCCAGGAGGGCATCGAACCCCCAACCTTCGGTTTTGGAGACCGACGCTCTGCCAATTGAGCTACTGGCCTTTTTAACACGAAAAAAAGTATATGACTTGTGATGAACACGAAATTTTGAATCTGATTTTAAGCTTTTCCCAACAACGAATCACTTGGAAAACTGTTTGTCTTTTAACTATTCAATTACTTTAGCAACGACACCCGCTCCAACGGTTCTACCACCTTCACGTATCGCAAATCGCAGACCGTCTTCCATTGCAATCGGCGCTATCAAATTCACAGTCACCGAAACATTATCTCCCGGCATCACCATCTCAACTCCGGCAGGAAGCTCAATGGCTCCAGTTACATCAGTTGTCCTAAAATAGAATTGTGGACGGTATCCCGGGAAAAATGGCGTATGACGCCCGCCTTCATCTTTACTTAACACATAAATTTCAGCGGTGAATTTGGTATGCGGCGCTATGCTGCCCGGCTTTGCTAATACCTGACCGCGCTCAACCTCTTCACGCTTTGTACCGCGCAGCAATACACCAACGTTATCACCGGCCTGCCCCTGATCCAGAAGCTTCCGGAACATCTCTACGCCCGTACAAACCGTCTTGATCGTCGGCTTGAGCCCAACTATCTCTATTTCATCGCCTACTTTAACAATGCCTCTCTCAACACGCCCCGTGACGACCGTACCACGCCCCGATATCGAGAACACATCCTCAACCGGCATAATAAACGCTCCATCAATAGCCCTTTCCGGTTCTGGTATATAACTATCCAGCGCCTCAGCCAGTTTGAAAATCGAGGGCGCGCCTATTTCACTTTGATCACCCTCCAGCGCCTTCAATGCAGAGCCCACAATAATCGGCGTATCGTCACCCGGGAAATCGTACTTGGACAGCAATTCACGTATCTCCATCTCGACCAGCTCCAGCAATTCGGCGTCGTCCACCATATCCGCCTTGTTCATATATACTATGATATAAGGCACACCAACCTGACGGGCCAGCAATATATGTTCACGCGTTTGCGGCATGGGACCATCCGCAGCCGAAACTACCAGAATTGCGCCATCCATCTGCGCAGCACCGGTAATCATGTTTTTTACGTAATCAGCGTGACCAGGACAATCGACATGAGCATAATGACGTTTATCGGTTTCATATTCCACGTGCGCCGTATTGATGGTAATGCCCCGCGCGCGCTCCTCTGGCGCCGAATCAATCTGCGCATAACTCTTAGCTTCACCACCAAATTTTTGTGTCAATATCGTCGTGATCGCCGCCGTCAATGTAGTCTTCCCATGATCCACATGCCCAATCGTACCTACGTTTACATGCGGTTTTGATCGCTCAAATTTGCTCTTTGCCATGACCTGCTCCCTGTTAAAACACTTTTCTATACTTCTTGACAGTTACTTATTCACTTTTCGTTCTTGGAGCCCATGACCAGAATTGAACTGGCGACCTCTCCCTTACCAAGGGAGTGCTCTACCACTGAGCTACATGGGCATTCATACCTCAGAAACTTATAACTTTTTACCCACAACTCCGATTGGAGCGGGTGAAGGGAATCGAACCCTCATCGTAAGCTTGGAAGGCTTCTGCTCTACCATTGAGCTACACCCGCACATATTCAAAAAGAAGTCAGCCCCATCACATAATCATTTACGCGAAACGACCTTCCAATCTGTTCAAAAACTCTCTCTCTGCTACCGATCTCAATATTGGTGGAGGGGGAAGGATTCGAACCTTCGAAGGCTATGCCGTCAGATTTACAGTCTGATCCCTTTGACCGCTCGGGAACCCCTCCAAACGAAACCGGTGATTATGAATATATCGCAACAATAAGTCAATTACTTATTTATGAATTACTATCACCTGCATGCCAATAATAATTAATGACGAACACTGCAACTGCAAATCATTCCAGAATTTCAGCGCAAACGTATTCTTGGATCAACAAAGGTATATGATACATCAGTTAGTATCAGTCCAACGATATATAACACAGATCCCAGGAACACCATTGCTCTGACAACAGCAAAATCCTGCGAATTTATTGCGTCAATGGTGTAACTACCAAGACCAGGAATACCAAAAAAAGATTCCACGATCAAACTGCCAAGAAATAATAACGGCACAACAACAACTGCTCCCGTAAGTATCGGTATCAACGCATTTTTGAGCACATGCCGAAAAAGTACAAGATGCTCACTCAATCCTTTTGCTCTGGCCGTACGTACATACTCCTTGCCCATTTCTTCTAAAAATATCGTTCTATACCAGCGCGTATTGGCGCCCGCACTACTGACAACACCGATGATAACAGGCAAAACCAGAAACTTGATTACATCCAGTCCGGTTCCAAATCCTGAAATGGGCACTAAATGCCATAACTTGCCCATCAAAAACTGACCGGCAATAATATAAAACAAACCGGATATTGACATTAATGCCACGCACAGAACCAATCCCCAGAAATCGATATATGTGGTCCGAAAAAAAACCATGGTCAAGGCACATGTAATGTAAACCGCCAATCCTAATACAAACACTGGCAAGGCAATGGCCAGACTTGGCAACATGCGCGATCTGATTTCAAATCCTATATCGCGTCCATCGTCTGATTGTCCAAAATCGAAAACAAACATTGCAATCGATTTCTCAAAAAAAATAGTTTCAGTAAATTTTTTCCATCCATCCTTATTTTCATTTAATACCAGCGGCTTGTCGTACCCACGTTCGATTTTCCAATTTTCGATGGCTTCTGGCGTGACATACTTTGCGCCGAGTTGCATACGCGCCATATCATCCGGCGTATTCACAACAAAAAACAACATGAATGTGATGAGATTTACACCGATCAGAATTGGGATCGCATATAAAATGCGCCGAACAATATATGTCAGCATGATTGCGTTACATTTTGTCTCAAATCAGCGATGACGCATCACTCTTGATCGCAGCACTCTTTTCATGTCTGCGGAAAGCATGTACGGCAGGCCATAAGCCGCCCATCAGCGAGAGAAACAACAGCGTAATTGGCCACAAAACAGGCGCATTCCATTCGCGTCGTTTTTGCTCTCTCAGCAATGAATCGATACGGTAATATTTCATATTATTATTCGATATTCTGTTGGGTTTTACATTGTTGAACCACGTGTGGTAAAGCCCATAATCCTTCGGGTGATATCCCCATAACCAAGGTGAATCATGACGCAGTATATTCACCATTCGATCGATAATTTGCTGCCTTAGAATACCGTTGTCCATGTCTTTCATCTGTTCAAACAGACGATCGTATTCAGCATTTTCATAATTGGCCGCATTATTGGCAGAACTCCCACTGCTATTATTCGCTTTTCGTTGCGGTCCATACAGCAAAAAAAGAAAATTCTCCGGATCCGGGTAGTCGGCATGCCAACCCCATTCAAATATCTGCGCATTACCTTTGCGGATTTTATCCTGAAAGCGATTATAGTCTGTACTCCTGACCACCAGTTGTATATTTAATTTTTGAAACTGCTTGCGCATCCAGTCCAACATCGACCTGTCCTCCGTACTGCGAGCGACGACATCAAAATATAATGTCAACGGAGATCCTGTTTTACGATCAATACCATTGGGATAACCTGCCTCAGCCATCAATTTTCGGGCAACCTGTAGAGATTTACGCTTTGCTTCGCCATCCACCCACTCATAGACCACCGGATTCATACCCGCTTTACCCGATCGATACCCGGGAACTCCAGGCGCAATCGGACCATGTGCAGACAACCCTCTTCCATTAGCAAAAATGGAAATATATTCCTCATAATCCACAGCGACAGATATAGCCTGCCTGAGCTTGCGCGCAGATTCCCGACCCTTCTCCCCGGTTCCACCCACAACAGGATCAAGCATGTTGAATCCGATATAAAATGTTGACACTGCCACGGTGGTTTCGAGTCTAATACCTTGCTCTGCCATTTCGTCTGTTACAGTTGCTTCACCTTGTCCGACCAACTGCACGGCCTGATCAAAACTATCCGAACCAATACCAGACGCATCATAGTAGCCTTGCAAAAATTTATTCCAACGTGGAATGCCCTCTCTTTCACGTGCAAAGACTATTTTGTCTATGAAAGGTATAGCTTTTCCGGCATCATTTAACAATCCACTTTCCAGATCGCCCGGCATACCTTCTTCCGGATAGAATTCACCATAAAAATTCGGATTTCTTTCCAGCACCATGCGCAAATTCGGATTATTCTCTGTCAGCATATAAGGACCGGTGCCCACAGGATACCAGTCCAACGTAATATTCTTTTCAATCAGCCCTTTTTGAGAATAAAACAAATCAGCTTCCCATGGTATGGGCGAGAAAAATGGCATTGCCAACCAATAGATAAACTGCGGGTATTTACCACGAATTCTTATGTAATAAGTATAGTCATCAATGACCCCGACCCCACTCAAAAAATATTCACGCAAATCCAGAAATGCTTGCCCTTCGGGTGAACGCTGCGCATTTCTGAGTTCTGCTGCATAATCGCGCAGACCGACAATGTAATCCGCCATCAATCCGTAAATCGGGGAATGCAACTTGGGATGTGCGAGACGCTTGATTTGATAAACGTAGTCATACGCGGTCAGTTCGCGCGTATCCATTATGGCAAAATCCGACAATTTATAAACCACGGCGAGATCTTGGTCATTTAATTGATGATACAGCCAGTCTCCTTGCGCACTCTTTGCAAAGGCCGGATGAGGCTGATAAAAGATACCCGGTTTAATTGAGACTTCATATTGTGTATAGGCAATGCCATCAGTTGCAGCACCATCAGACACCGGTTGATCGTTCAAGTCATAATAAGTAACTTTCGGCAGGTCAACAGCTGTGCCTGGAATTAAAGTAAAAGGCCGTTTCAAGTAGTGGTATTGCAATGGCGGCTGATATATCTGCGCGGTAAATTGTATTTCGTTGCTGCTATACGACTGCACCGGATCCAGATGCTTGGGACGCTCTGTAAAAACGCTGTAGAGAATGTTTTGACCTGATTCCGATGCGGGGTGAGGATTATTCCAGACAGTTGGATCTCCGCATCCCGTGAGAATAGGGATCACAGCGTAGATCAACAAGACAGCACCGATTCTTTTTATCATTCTTGCAACAAGATTTAACAAGTTATTATTTCCCTGCCCTTTCTGCGAAACTTGTGATCGTTTACATACATTTACATACAGGATATTTCGCCACACACGGCTCAAAAAAAGACATTGGTCGCAATCCGAATTACCGGCGAGATCAGAATAAGCTATTCACCGACAAACTGTTTTAAACCAACCGCGTTCAACTGTCTATTCGCTTCGGCTATAATTCATGATTACAAAAAATTTTACAAGGACATTTTATGGGATTTCTTGATAACAAACGCGTCCTCATTACCGGACTACTCAGTAATCGCTCCATTGCTTACGGCATTGCCAAAGCAATGAAACGTGAAGGCGCATCGCTTGCATTTACTTATCAGGATGCAGAGCTACGCGGCAGAATTGAGAAGCTGGCCACTGAATTTGAGAGTGAATTATTATTTCCCTGTAATGTCGCCAGCGACAACGAAATTACGCAGTGCTTTGAAACTTTACAAAAGCATTGGGACGGTCTGGATTGCATCATTCATTCCATCGCTTTCGCGCCACGCGAAGCATTGACAGGCGACTATTTGGAAAGTGTCAACCGGGATGCTTTCCGCATCGCCCATGATATCAGCGCATACAGTTTTGCCGCACTCGCAAAAGCAGGATTACCGCTCATGGAAAATAGAAATGCCGCATTATTGACACTCAGCTATCTTGGCGCTGTGCGCGTGATGCCGAATTACAATGTCATGGGTCTGGCAAAAGCGAGCTTGGAAGCCAATGTACGTTTCATGGCCTCCAGCCTTGGCCCGAAAGGGATACGCGTCAATGCCATATCGGCCGGACCGATCAAAACGCTTGCCGCGGCAGGCATTGGAAATTTTGGAAAACTGCTGGGATACACTGAACACGTTTCACCACTCCGACGTAATGTCACTATCGATGAAGTCGGCAACGCGGCCGCCTTTTTATGCAGTGATCTGGCCAGTGGAATTACGGGTGAAATCACCTATGTTGACGCCGGTTTTAATACGGTAGCGTTCAGTCTGCCCGACTAACACGAATCGTATACAAAAACTATCAGGTATCAAACAACGGGACTAAAAATAAATCGCAGGATACCTGATAACATACTCATTAATAACTATCCCGTTTAACGACCACTTCATAACGCTGCCGCAGACCGTTCAAGTACGCTGCGGTTTCTTCCTGCGCCATCATTTGCTGCAGTTGTCTGTTGAAATTCGTGCGATTATCTTCAGCAACAGCTTCAGGCTCAACGATCTTGCTGATTCGAATCAAACTATACCCGCCCTGGGGATCTGCAATACCGACATACGCAGGCAGGGTACTGACATCGGTCTTGAAAATCTCGCGTATTGTCCCCGGATTGAGATCTTGTGATTGCATGTAAGATACCCGTTTAGATTCACCCCACTCAATCGTATCAGCCTCGCCTGATACTAGCTCGGCAAGTATCTCCTCACCACGCTTAAGCGCCTTTTCCACCGCCAGTTGTTTCTTAAGTCGCTCGACAATTTCACCGCTGACAATCGACAATGATTGCGATGTCTCTGGTCGATGCTCAAGAATCCGCGCAGAAATAAACGTATTCGGCGCCACTTCAATGCTATTAGTGTTATGCTTCTTCAAAATTGCATCGTCAGAAAAAATCGCCGCCAATAGCTCCGGATTCTGAAGAATGGCAGGTTCAGCCGAATTTCTCGTTATCCATTCGCTTTGCTGCACTGTCAATTCAAATTTATCTGCCGCTGGTTGCAAGCTATCATTTTGTTCGTACACGGTATTACCGAAATCTTCGACAGCTTCACCAAAAATACTGCCGACCATTTCCATTTTCAAATTTTTCTCAATTTGATTCCGAACCTTGTCGAGATCCGCAGTCGTGGCTTCTTTAATTTCAGTTAACTGAATGATGTGATAGCCGAAGTCAGTTTCAACAGGACCGCGAATTTCTCCCGGCTGCATATCAAAAATGGCTTCTTCGAAAGCTTTATCCCTAATACCACCACGGCCAAAGAAACCCATATCCCCGCCCTGGCTTGCCGAACCCGGATCATCCGAATATTCTTCCGCCAGCGCAGCAAAACGTTCCGGCTCCTGCCGCACCTGCTCCAGCATATCTTCCGCTTTTTCAAGCGCCTGCTTTTTTTCTTCTTCTGCAGCCGCAGCTGAAACAGAAATCAGAATATGACTTGCCTTGCGTTCTTCAGCCTGGCCGAATTCCTGCTGATGCGTTTGATAATAATTCAGCACAGCTTCCTCACTGAGGACTTCATTGTCAGCAAGCGCATCAAAAGACAGAACAATATATTCAACACGAACGCGCTCTGGTAGATAAAAATCTGCTTGATGATCATTATAGTAGGCCACGATCTGATCCTCAGTCGGCTCTATTTCAGCCAGAAAATCTTCTGACTGGATTTTCTTTTGACTGATTTCCCGCTGCACTTCGCTTAAATACAGAAATTTGCCCACCGCACTACTTGAAACAAAATTGTTTTCACTGTAGCCATCGAGTAGTTGCTCCAATAACAACTCCTGGCGTTTGCCTGCTTCAAAATCTAACGGATTCAGTCCATTATTCCGCAAAAGTGTTTCATACTGTTTTTTGGAAAAATTGTTATCGACCTGAAAGTCTGATATCTGTTTTATTTCATTGATCAAATGCGAATCAAGAACGGTAAAGCCGTTACTGACTGCCTCTCTAAACAGCAAGCGCTGCTGAATCAATCGTTCAAGCACGGAGTCCTTAATTTCATAACTGTCAAGCATCGCACTGTCAAAATTACCACCAAACATGGCACGAATCCTTGATTGATGATCACGCAGCGCTTGCTCAAACTCTCGACGCTTAATCTCATCGCCATCAACAATGGCAACATAACCCTCGCTGCCATCACTGCGGTAAGACTGTACTCCCCAGAACATAAATGGCAAAACAGCCAAAAACAGAACAATCTGAACGATTCGCTTTTTACGATTGACAAAATCAAACACAGTCTAATAATCCGAAGTTAACAATTAGAAAAAGGAACAGAATAAAGCGGGAAAGGATAAATCTTAGACACAAACAACGATAACGCTAAGCAACGTGATTCCGATCATCTTCGTTGCATGACATCTTTTCTTCTTAGGAGGATCACTATGGAAGTTTAGTAACAAACTAATCTCACTGAAGCAAAAGATGCTACGAAATGTTGGCGGAGTGGACGGGACTCGAACCCGCGACCCCCGGCGTGACAGGCCGGTATTCTAACCAACTGAACTACCACTCCTTGCTAGCGATTAACTTGTTTGTTGCTTTGCTGGTGGGTGCTGACGGGATCGAACCGCCGACATTCGCCTTGTAAGGGCGACGCTCTACCAGCTGAGCTAAGCACCCAGTTTTCTAAAGCCCGCTAGTTTACTGCATTTTTAAGTGCTTTACCAGCACTAAATTTAGGAACTTTTGCTGCTTTAATTTTGATTTCCTCGCCTGTTCGTGGGTTACGGCCCGTGCGCGCAGCTCTTTTACCAACTTTAAATGTTCCAAATCCGACCAGCGTTACAGTATCGTTCTTTTTAAGCGCAGCCGTTATAGCAGAAATTGTCCCATCCAGCGCGCTACCCGCCGCGGCTTTTGAAATATTTGCAGACTTCGCAATTGCATCTATAAGTTCGGATTTGTTCATAAAATTCCCCTTTAAATTGTTGGTAATCAAATCACAAGCAACACTGCACAAACGCACTTATATCAAGCCATCCGTACTAGGTCAAGAGGTTACACCATTCCTTAATCAAAATAAACTTTTATTATGCACGGATATTGGCGGGAAATTTTCACAGTGCGACATACCTGAAAATAAACACTGCGATGATGCACAAAGCCGCTGAAATTACTTAATACCGTTCAGATTTTTCTTGAGTTTCAAGCGTCAGTAGATTTCCGCTTTTGGTTCGCGATTTAACAGCTGCTCCACGGCCTCTCTTGCTGGCATGCCGGCATGCAGAATATTACACACCGACTCTGTAAGAGGCATACTTACATTTAATTTTCTACTCAAATGCAAAACAGCCCGCGCTGTATGAACCCCCTCGGCAACATGTCCTAACTCATTTAAAATTTCCGGTAACGCCCTACCTGCCGCCAGCATCAACCCGACACGGCGGTTTCTTGACAGATCTCCGGTACAAGTTAATATCAGATCACCGACTCCGGCCAGGCCCATGAACGTTTCAGCCTTTCCGCCCAACCCCAGACCCAGACGGGTCATTTCCAATAAACCACGCGTTATCAGCGCTGCTCGCGCATTATGACCAAACCCCAAACCGTCGGATATTCCCGCAGCAATTGTTATGACATTTTTTACAGCACCGCCCGTTTCAACGCCAATAACATCGTGACTGGTGTAAATGCGTAATTTAGTGCTGTGCAGCTGACCAGCCATTTCCTGCGCAAAAGCCACATCATTTGAAGCCAATGTTAATGCGGTTGGTAACCCCCGTGCCACTTCCTGCGCAAAACTTGGTCCCGATATTACACCGCACGGTATATCGCCAGTCAGCTCTTCCGCCACGACCTGATGCGGCAGCTTCGCAGCTTGCGATTCGAATCCTTTACATCCCCAGATAATGGGCACCTTGATGTTTGCTTTAGCTATGCTTTGCAGGGTTTCCCGCAAACCTGCCACAGGCACTACAAGGACGACCAGATCTGCTGTTTCCAATGCACCAGCCAAAGATGCCGTGAGCAGTAACGATTCAGGAAGGTGGAAATCAGGAAAAAAACTGACATTAACGCGGTGAGTGATCATCTCGGACAAATGTTCTGGAAATTTCGTCCACAAAGTAACACAGTGCCGCGCAGACAGATTGATCGCCAGCGCTGTACCCCATGCGCCAGCGCCGAGTATGGCTATTTTCATGCGCCCCAGACCTGATTTGATCTTACATATCCTGCTTGTCCATCCCGATGCCGTACTCGCACCCATCCGGGTTTATCCGAATCAATCCATTCCATCACAACATTTTCCTGGGCCTGAAACACAATTTCCGAGCTCTCATTAGCTGATTGATAAATATCCGCCAACGGGACAATCACAACAACAAAACGTTGTCTACTTAATGCGCTCTGCTCGACCCACGCCAGACTACCACTGCTGTCTCGTACTTTTGACCAACCCTCGACGTTAACAATTGCTTCGACCGGTAAATTAGCACTGGTAACGAAAAGCTTGCCTGATTTTGTTGACGGCGCGTCATACATAATGACTGCATTGTCGGCAATTGAGTAATAATCGATACCGGCACTCACATGACACGAAAAGATCAAGAAAATGACACAGATACTAAGCAAGCCAAATTGCTTTGAACAACACACGCGCTTATAGTATTTTAGCTGACCAAATCCACTTAACATGCTTGCCGCCAACTGTTGTTATAAGAGAACTTTTTTTCTGGATTTTATTGTTTGGTCTCCGTCGCTCCCGACTGTGTCCGTTGCTGACTTTGATTATAAATAGCCTCAAAATTAACAGGATTCAGAATAACAGGCGGAAAACCAGCACGAGTAACTATATCGGATATCGTCTCCCTGAGATAGGGAAACAAAATATTTGGACAACCGATGCCCAGAACAGGGCCAATATCGCTATCTGCTACATTTTGAATACGAAAAATACCAGCCTGATGGGCCTCCACAAGGAACATCACCTTCTCCTTAATCTTGGCCGTTACAGTAACCACAACCTGTACTTCATAAAGCTCCTTATCAATGGTGTCGCTACGGGTATTGAGCTGTAGATTAACCTGAGGTGCATCTCTTTCCAGAAAAATTCCGGGCGCATGTGGAATCTCCAAGGACAAATCTCTGACATAAATCTTTTCTATATTAAATGCCGGTTGCGGCTGCTGTTCACTCATTTTTCACCTTTAAATTGCCACTATACACTTATAGTAAGTATCTCAAATCTGTCATACTCGTCTTCATGATACCAGCAAAGACGCCAGCTCGCCCTGATGATCAAGTCGCGCCAAGTCATCATAGCCACCGATATGCCTATCACCGATATAGATTTGCGGCACCGTTCGCCGCCCTGTTTTGCTCATCATATCTGCACGTTGCTCCGGATCAAGATCAACACGTATCATCTCTATATCCGTCACACCTTTTGAACGCAGCAGATTTTCAGCCATTTTGCAGTAAGGACAAAACCCAGTCGTGTACATAATAATTCTGGTCATTTTTTATCTCTTAACGATAGGAAGGCTTGCACGCTTCCATGCATCGATACCTCCTATCAAATTATGCACCTGCTTAAAACCATTTTTCTGCAGAATATTACTCGCATGACTCGATCTTATGCCACTTTTATAGATGACTACGATCGGTTTATCTTTGTATTTTGTAATTTCCACCCAACGCTCTTCCATTTTTTCAGATGGCATATGTTTTGAATTGGGCAAATGACCTGACTCGTATTCACTATCATCTCTGACGTCAAGTATCAGCGCATCCTGATAATTGATTAACTCAATTGCCTTGCTAGTATCTATCTCCTTAGCACCACTTCGACTGATTGCCGGCCAGATGAGCATCGCCGCACTGATGATTGCAGCCAGTACAAAAAAAATATTTTCGATTCTTAATAAAAAATATTGTTGAAATATAGATGTTTCTTCCATAAAACGCTATTGACCCGTTAACATTTAATATTATTCCTTGAATTTGAATTCTAACAGAACGCTTACATAGCATGCTCAATCATCACAAATATGTGTCTCTTAAAACACACAGTCACTCTATCAAGCTCACTACAGCAGTTTAAAAAACAAACAGATATGCTGCGAAAATGAACCGGATATATTAAAATGCAATATTAGTTTTTCATCAAAAAGAACGCCATTTAAACAAAAATATGAAAAAAATTGTCCTTCTTCGACATGGAGAAAGCATCTGGAACAAAGAGAATCGATTTACCGGATGGACAGACGTTGACCTAACACCCAAAGGAATCGAAGAAGCCCGAAACGCAGGAAAATTGTTGCGAGAAAATGGCTTTAGCTTTGACATAGCATTTACTTCTGTTCTAAAACGCGCAATCAGGACATTATGGATAGCGCTCGATGAAATGGATCTCATGTGGTTGCCGATAAACAACACATGGCGCCTTAACGAACGACACTATGGCGCGCTACAAGGCTTGAATAAAGCCGAAACTGCCGCACAATATGGTGACGATCAAGTTCTCACTTGGCGGCGAAGCTATAATACCCGACCGCCCGCACTATCTGTCGATGATGAACGCTACCCGGGCGCCGACATACGCTATAAAAATCTTAAAAGCTCGGAATTACCGCTTACTGAATGCCTGCAAGATACAGTAATGCGATTTCTTCCATACTGGAAAGAAGTTATAGCACCTCATGTACTTGCAGACAAGAATATCATTATCGCAGCACATGGCAACTCACTGCGCGCGCTAGTTAAATACCTTGACAATATTTCTGATACTGATATTCTCAATTGCAACATCCCTACTGGGGTGCCGCTGGTTTATGAATTGGATGACAAGCTTAGCCCAATCCAAAACTATTATCTTGGTAACCAGACGGAAATCCAAGATGCCATGAAAAGAGTCGCTGGCCAAGGCAAATCGAGCGGGTAGTTCCATGATTAAATCATAAACTCCAACACTTTTAGAAAAGACCTGTTGCTTACCGGCAGAATTATTCAAAAAAACATTTGATTTTATTTAAATTAATTTCAGCATCATCCTGATTGAGATCCATTCAAAACGTAACAAGCCAATTACATCACCACCGTCCCCGGGTTTGCATGCTGCTTGGTTGCATATTGCTATTCCTCAGTGCGCCAGCCACAGCCGCCGAGAACCAGAAAAAGCTGGAAGCGTTGCGTCAACAAATATCAATTATACAAACACAAATAGCTGTACAGGAAAAAATCAAGAAAACTGCCGCCGACGCCCTGCAAAATACGGAACAATCAATTAGCGCCATTAATCGGAAGCTTACGGAGCTGAAATCAAATCAACAAAAACTCGACCAGGAATTAAATCAGCTCACGATACAATACAATCAATTAAAAGCCGATCTTGAATTGCAGCAGCATCAATTAAATGCATTGTTTTATCAACAATATATCGGTAAAGAGCAAAACTACTTGCGCGCGCTTCTGAATCAACAAGATCCAGAGCAAGCAATGCGGAAAATGTATTATTACCGACAATTATCACTGGCACGTTCTACCAGCATAAATTTATTACAAAGTACACTGAGCCAGTTGAACGCATTAACTCAGGATATACTCGAAAAAAGAAAGACGATTGAAGCTCTAAAAACTGAATATACAAACCAAAGTAATAAGCTAACGCAAGAAAGATCTAGACACAAAACGATTTTCGATCAAGCTTCTCGGGAAATCACGCGTCAACACCATGAAGTTAACAAATTGACACAAGATGAGAAACGCATATCCCGTCTCGTTTCAGAAATCAACAAGCTGCTCACACAAGAAAGTTCCAATGCAGTTTACAATAATCGACTTCCTGCTCCGACCGATCATCAAATCAATTTCAAGTCGCTTAAAGGTAAGCTTAGTTTGCCGGTGCGCGGTAAACTAGTAAACCGTTTCGGCGGCCAGCGTTCCGGAAAACTGACATGGCGGGGACTATTCATCAGTGCATCCAGTGGCAGTAATGTCAAATCCATTGCACATGGGCGAGTGGTATTTGCTGACTGGCTGCGTGGATTCGGCAATTTAATGATTATTGAGCATACTCAAGGTTATATGAGTTTATATGGCAATAATGAAGCATTACTCAAAGGAGTGGGCGACATGGTGCATAGTGGCGATACGATCGCAACGGTTGGCAATAGTGGCGGCAATCCGGATACGGGTCTCTACTTCGAACTGAGATACCAAGGCAAAGCATTTGATCCATTGAGCTGGATAACAATAGAATAAAAAACTTAAATCACTTCAACATGTCTTACTGACTGTTTATCAGAATGCATTCAGAATCAATTAGCGGGACTTCCGGTTTTTTTTTAATGTATGATCGACGAGATTCATGTTATACATTAATGTTTGGCCAGATCATACTTGCTTGAATCAAATCTGGATGATTTTAGAATATTCAAAATTTAAAAGTTAGTTAGTGCGGAGACAGCATCATGAGTAACATAATCAAGAAAGCAGGTTTCATTTTAGTTGGCGCAATCGCGGGCGTGATGCTCAGCCTGAATTTTTCCGCCATTGCAAAAAGAGACGCCGTAGAAGCCATTCACCCACTTCCAATTGAAGAACTCCGCACATTTGCCCAAGTATTCGGACGCATAAAAAGCGATTATGTCGAGTCGGTAGAAGACAAAAAACTCATCACGGAAGCTATCAATGGCATGCTTGTTGGCCTAGATCCGCACTCTTCATACCTCGACAAGGATGAATATAAGGAGCTCCAGATCGGCACACATGGCGAATTCGGCGGCTTAGGCATACAGGTGACCATGGAAGACGGACTGGTCAAAGTTATTTCTCCGATTGAGGATACGCCGGCATTCCGCGCTGGCATTCAAACTGGCGATCTGATCATCAAGCTCGATGATACCGCGGTTAAAGGCATGTCTTTGAATGAAGCAATAAAACTTATGCGCGGAAAACCTAAGACACCGATCTCGATTACCATTATCAGAGAAGGCGAAACCGAGCCACTGGTGTTCACACTAATGCGCGACATCATCAAAATCCAGAGTGTCAAATCCAAGTTGATCGAGCCTGGATATGCTTATATCCGTATTACTCAATTCCAGGAACACACCGGAGAAAATCTGGCAAAAGCCATTAGAACGCTTTTTGCGGAAAGCACAGAACCAATGAAAGGCCTGATACTGGATTTACGCAACGATCCTGGTGGCTTACTCAACGGTGCAGTTGCTGTCTCGGCTGCTTTTCTACCTGAAAATGCACTGGTTGTGTATACCGAAGGACGCGCCGTCGATGCCAAGATGAGATTGCACGCCAATCCTGAATATTACCTGCGTGGACATGGCAGAGATTATATGCAGGATTTACCATCGGGTGTTAAAACAGTGCCTATGATTACATTAGTGAATGGCGGATCGGCTTCCGCTTCAGAGATTGTGGCAGGCGCCTTGCAGGATCACAAACGATCTATTGTCATGGGCACACAGACCTTTGGCAAAGGTTCCGTGCAAACTGTTCTGCCATTAGGCAACGAAACCGCAATCAAGCTGACTACAGCCTTATACTACACGCCAAATGGTCACTCCATACAGGCCACGGGCATTACCCCCGATGTTCTCGACGAATCCGCCAGCGATGAACAACGACTGCGTGAATCCGATCTGAATCGCCATATAACCAATGGTCAAAAAGATCAAAAGCAAAGTGCGCGCGAGAAAAAGAAACAGGAATCAACAACCAATGACGATAACGCACAGGAAAAGAACAAGAAGAACGCTGCACCGATTGAATTTGGCTCCGAAGACGATCAATTGCTGACCCAGGCAATGAATTATTTCAAGGGCATCTCTTCATCATCCGAAAAGAAGGGCGATCAATCCGAAAGCTAATGGCAATGGATTTAGTTGAATCAAAATACCATCGATACCGATAACACTGCCAGTATCCGCAGCGGTTGCAACCTGAGCGATCAGCAACTGCTTCGGTATAGCAGGCATATACTACTGCCTGAAATCGATATATCAGGCCAGAAGACACTGCTTCAATCACATGTACTAATTATCGGTGCAGGCGGACTGGGATCTTCGGCAGCACTTTATCTGGCGGCAAGTGGCATCGGGAAACTGACTATCTGTGACGGCGACAAAGTCGATCTGACAAATCTTCAACGACAGATTCTACATCCAACAACAGCCGTTGGCTTATCCAAGGCACTGTCGGCAAAACACACATTGACCACAATCAATCCGGAAATCAGTATCATCCCCATTCCCGAATTTGTTGGCGAAACTGAACTCCAGCAACTGGTTTACGAAGCCGATGCGGTTGTTGACGGCAGCGATAATTTCATCACGCGATATCAAGTTAACAAAGCCTGTGTGCAGCACCACAAGCCGCTGATTTCAGGCGCCGCCATTCGCTTTGAAGCACAAATATCTGTTTTTGATTTAAGGCATTCCGATAGTCCCTGTTATCATTGTCTTTATCCGGAAACCGGAGAATCCGTTGAGACGCCCTGTTCAGTGATGGGTGTTTTTGCACCCCTGGTTGGCATTATTGGAAGCATGCAAGCTGCCGAAACACTGAAAATACTGCTTAACCTTGGCGAAACGCTCAACGGTAGGCTACAGTCTTTAAATGGTCTGACCATGAACTGGCGCACGACTCGACTGTATCAGGATCCGACATGTCCAATATGCCGATCGATCGAATAAACTTTTTACGATTCATGATATACACTACCGGTTTCTCTTACACCATTAATCAGTTCCGCGTGGCTTTTGCAGCAAGAAGATTCCCCATACCAGATATTCTTTTTTTCCGCCATCTATCCAATACTTTAGCCCCTTCTTCATACGATCAATATAAGCCGGATCCACATTCTCAGTGAGCTCACCGGCCTTCTTCTCGGTTTCTTCAAGTACACGCTGATAATGATTGACCAATTGATACGTCAGGTCATCAAATTGCACCACATCGAAACCAATCTGCACGGCCGCCTGACGGTAAAAATCCGGTGACCCCAATGAACTTAAATGAATACGATCATAAATCGGTTGCAATACGCCCTGGGGACAATCATTTGCCTGCATTGGATCGGTAAAAACAAAATATCCGCCAGGTTTCAGTACACGAAATGCTTCCGCTAGCACATGCTCACGTCTGTCACTATGCAAGATAGCATCCTGCGACCAGACAACGTCAAAGCCACCATTATGCCCGGCTGTTTCAAAAGGCAAGTTCTCAAAACTGCCGTCAATAACCTGAATTTTTTCAGACAGCCCGGCAACGGCATTCAAGGCGCGCGCACGTTGATTTTCAACTTCGCTCAGATTTATCGCGCTGACAAACACATTGTAATTTTCTACCAGATAGCGCGCAGAACCACAATAACCCGAACCGAGATCCAATAGGGTTGATGCAGCATCAAGCTTGGGCAGACATTCGGCCATTGCTCGTATCGTCCTCTGACTCGCCGTCGTTATCGACTCGCTACTGCTCCGGTACAAACCGATGTGAATATCCTCGCCGCCCCATATCGTACTGTAAAAATAATCCGCATCTTCACTATTGTAGTATTCCCGCGCTGTTTCAACAGCAGTCGGCCGTCTGGTTTCCGCGCGCCTGTCTTTTTCCGAGGGCTGATAGGCTTTTTCAGCAATATGAATAAAGAAGTCAGGCTCACTATCCCGGTAGGTCTGCTGAAAATCACCAAAAGTCTCTATATGCTGAAAACCAACCTCACGCATCAGGCGTGTTGTATAGCTCTTTCTCAATGGATACATATTCAGGAAAAAAGATTCGCCGTCTAAAAAACGGTATTCAAATCTTGCCAAACCTGTATCAACATGCACCGGTTTAACAGAAACATCTGTACCACAATAATAATATGCATGATTGCTGGAAAAACCATTGTCCAGCAAAGCATCGTAATTACGCTGATCCAATATTAATACGCCGTTATGGCGCAAAGCGGCATAAAACTCGGCCAGTGCTTTGCGGCGGTCGTTCTCATTGAACAAATGCGTGAATGAATTACCAAGGCAAATAATGGCATCAAATTTCTGATGCACATCGCGGTTCAGCCAACGCCAATCTGCCTGGACTGTTCGCAAAATGTGCCCACGGGCGCGAGCATTGGCAAATGCCTTGGACAACATTTCCGCACTGCCATCGGCGCTGACCACTTCAAACCCTGCTTCAAGCAAGCGCACAGAATGAAAACCGGTACCCGTTGCGACATCAAGCACCTGCCTGCATCCACGCTCTTTAAGCTTATCAATAAAAAATGAACCTTCAGATTTTATACGCGCATTCCAGTCGATTAATGAATCCCATTTTTGCACAAAGGCATGCACATATTCTGCACGATACTGATCTGTTTTTCGTACTGATACAGGATCACTCCCATAATCCTGTCTTGCTTTTTTAGATGTATGAACCATATGATTCTCCGTGAGTATTCGTGTGGTTTAAAAAATTGCTGCAATGATCGCGATCAAAACAACACACTAGACACCGGAAAAAATCCAGAATCAAAAACAATACCGCATGACCTGGCGACGATATAGACCTGTTCAACCAAAACAAGCTAGAATTGACAATTTCAGGTAGCTTTATCCCCATGCAAATCTGGCGAAGTCGATCTTCACCACATCATAAGACACCCATTGCGCTCACAATAGGCAATTTCGACGGCGTACATTTAGGTCACCAAGCTATACTTGCCCGACTAAAGTCTGCTTCAGACCATCTCGGGATCGCCACATGCGTAATGACATTTGAACCGCATCCGCGCGAATTTTTTGCGCCAGACCAAGCACCAACGCGACTGACCAGTTTACGTGAAAAACTCATACAATTGGCCGCATCAGGCGTTGATTACGTCAGAGTATACCGCTTCAACTATGATTTCGCAAAAATCAGCCCGGAATTTTTTATTTCCCAAATACTTCAAGAAGACCACGCCGTGCGATGGTTACTCATTGGCGATGATTTCCGGTTTGGCGCACGGCGTGCGGGCGACTTTACTTTATTGCAGGAATTATCCAGAAAATTGAATTTTGAAGTTGAAAAAATGCCGAGCATACGAATTGACGGCGAACGCGTATCCAGCACACGCATCCGGGAAGCACTGGAAGCGGGTAATTTACCAGCCGCACAGCGTCTCTTAGGCAGGCCTTACAGCATGAGCGGCCGCGTGATACATGGCGACAAACTCGGCGCAAAACTGGGCTTCCCAACGGCCAACATTCAAATCCGGCTCAATCGCCCGCCACTGTCGGGTATCTTTGCAGTCAGAGTGCGCGGCGCGATTAAGACATCGCCGCTTGAGGTCATTGACGGCGTCGCCAGTCTGGGCGCGCGGCCTACAACACACGACAATGGCCAACCGACACTGGAAGTCCATTTGTTTGATTTTGACCAGACTATCTATGGCGCTCACCTTCAGGTTGACTTTATTCACAAATTGCGCGATGAAGAAAAATATCCAGACCTCAGTACACTCGTAGCGCAAATCAGAAAGGATGTCTTTGCGGCGCGAAAATTCCTACAATCACAAATCTGCTGTATCTGAAATGACACGTAAGTCCAAACGCCATTTAGCACCCGTGAAAAATTCGTATATCATTACGAGTCTTGCTTATAAGTCACTTACTTGTCAAACAGCAACGGATAGAAATCGGTTTTAAATGCTTTCAAACACTTTTCATGACAGATTATAAAAAAACACTCAATTTACTTGATACACCTTTTCCCATGCGCGGTAATCTTGCGCAGCGCGAACCCGGCATGCTGGAATCCTGGCAGCATAAACAGCTTTACCGGAAAATACGCGCAATCAGTAAAGGTCGTCCGAAATTCACTCTGCACGATGGCCCGCCGTATGCTAACGGCGACATTCATATCGGACACGCTGTTAATAAAATCCTGAAAGATATTATTATCAAAAGCAAGACACTGGCGGGGTTTGATGCGCCGTATATACCCGGGTGGGACTGTCATGGACTGCCAATTGAGCACCAGATTGAGAAAAAACACGGCAAACAGTTACCAGCCGATAAAGTGCGTGAACTATGTCGCCTGTTTGCAAACGAACAAGTCGCAAGACAGAAAGCCGACTTCATTCGTCTTGGTGTACTTGGCGATTGGGAGCATGCTTACCTGACGATGAATTTCAATACCGAAGCAGGGATTATTCGTGCGTTGGGCAAAATCTATCGCAATGGCTATTTGTACCAGGGTCAGAAGCCGGTCAACTGGTGCACCGATTGTGGCTCGGCGCTTGCGGAAGCGGAAGTGGAATACGAAGACAAAATCTCTCCCGCGATTGATGTCGGTTTTGAAGTTGCAGACACAAACCAACTTGCAGCGTTTGGTGCAAATATCGCTGAAATTCCTGCTGATACCCCTGTTATGGCAGTTATCTGGACAACAACACCATGGACATTACCCGCCAATCAGGCTGTCTGTGTGCACCCTGATTTTGATTATGTGCTTGTCCGGACTGAAAAAAGCCTGCTCATTCTTGCAGCAGAATTGGCGCAGACCTGTCTCGAACGGTACGGATTGCAGGGAAAAATGCTGGGACGCTGCAAGGGAATTGCTCTGGAACACCTGTCGCTGAGACACCCTTTTGAGGATCGTGTTATCAAAATCATTTGTGGCAAACACGTCACGCTGGAAGCAGGTACAGGTCTGGTGCATACTGCACCCGCTCATGGCCTGGACGACTACTTTGTTGGTCAACAGTATGATCTGCCCAGCGAGAGCCCTGTCGATGGCAACGGCAAGTTTATTGCCGACAAACCACTGGTCGGCAATCTGTCTGTCTGGAAAGCCAATGATGTCGTGATCGAAACGCTGAAAAACAATCACCACCTGCTCTGCCACAAAAATATCGAGCACAGCTATCCGCACTGCTGGCGACATAAAACACCGATTATTTTCCGATCAACACCACAATGGTTTATCGGTATGAATCTTCAGCAAAATCCAGACAGATCAGAATCGCCAGGAACCTTGCGTGATCTTGCCATGCAGGCAGTCGATGCTACCCGGTTCTTTCCGGCATGGGGGCGCGCGCGTCTGGAGGCCATGATTAAAAACCGACCTGACTGGTGTGTATCGCGCCAGCGCAACTGGGGTGTACCCATGGCAATTTTTGTACACAAAGATACACAGAAACCGCATCCGCGCACACTGGAGCTTTTCGAACAGGTCGCACAACGCGTGGAACAACAAGGCATTGAAGCCTGGTTTTCACTTGACGCCGCAGAATTACTGGGCGATGACGCGAAGAACTATCAGAAGCTCACCGATACTCTGGATGTCTGGTTCGATTCAGGCACAACACACGATACTGTGGTCAAATTCAATGATTCACTGAATCATCCGGCCGATCTTTATCTGGAAGGCTCCGATCAGCATCGCGGATGGTTTCAGTCCTCATTGCTCACCGGTTGCGCCATTAATGGCTGCGCGCCTTATCACGCATTACTGACACACGGTTTTGTTGTCGATGGTAATGGCCATAAAATGAGCAAATCGAAAGGCAATGTCATCGCACCGCAGAAAGTCATGGATACCTACGGCGCCGACATTCTCCGGTTATGGGTTGCTTCGACCGATTATTCAGGCGAACTCTCAATCTCCGATGAAATACTCAAACGTGTGGTTGAAAGTTACCGGCGTATTCGAAATACATTACGTTTTCTGCTCGCCAACCTGACCGATTTTGACGCCGAGAAAGATATGCTGCCGGTCGAAAACTGGCTGGAAATCGACCGCTATATGCTGGCCTTCACGGCCGCTTTCCAGCAGGATCTGACGCAAATCCTTGCGCAGTACGAGTTTCATCAGGCTGTTCATAAACTGCATAATTTCTGCTCGGAAGATCTGGGCGGTTTTTATCTGGATATCCTCAAAGACCGCCTATACACTGCCGCCGCCCAAGGTCAGCCGCGCCGCGCCGCCCAGAGTGCGCTCCATCATATCACGCATAGTCTGGTGCGCCTGTTTGCGCCAATACTCAGCTTCACGGCAGATGAAGCCTGGGAACATCTCACCCGGCAACCAGAGGACAGCGTGTTGCTGCATACCTGGCACCACTTCCCGGAACAGTCCGAATCTCAGCCGTTACTCGAACACTGGACTAAGATTCGCGCATTGCGCGCGCAAGTACTCAAGAAACTGGAAGCATCCCGGATAAAAGGAGAAATCGGCTCATCGCTGGCCGCAGCCGTTGAAATACAGGCCGGAGAAGCTGACTTCTCATTGCTGAATTCACTCGGTGACGATCTGAAATTCGTATTGATCACGTCTGAAACCCGGTTGCTGCAAACTGACAACCTGTCGGGGATTGAAGTGTTTGTCACGCCAAGCAGACATCAGAAATGCGAGCGTTGCTGGCATTACCGGATTGATGTCGGCAGCAATACAGAACACCCGACGCTCTGTAATCGTTGCATTGACAATCTATATGGCAGCGGCGAACAGCGCAAGTTTGCCTGACGCCAGAAAGTCGCGGTAATGACAAAATCAACTGCTTGAAATCAACCTTGTAAAAATATACATCGGGATACGCATTCATGAAATTACACTATTCGCTGGGTATTGCCTTGACCGTACTGATCGTTGATCTGGCGACCAAGTACTGGATTGAATCGATATTAAGCTACGGACAGCATATTCCGATCACCGGATTTTTCAATCTCGTGCTTACTTACAATACTGGCGCAGCATTCAGTTTCTTAAGCGAAGCATCGGGCTGGCAGCGCTGGTTTTTAAGCGCTATCGCAGCTACCGCTTCAATCGTCATCATTTATCTGCTGCATAAATACCGGGCAGAAACGTTATTCTGTCTTTCACTCAGCTTGATTCTCGGTGGCGCGCTCGGAAATCTATGGGATCGAATCACACTAGGACATGTTGTTGATTTTCTGGATTTCTATGTTGGCGATTATCACTGGCCAGCTTTCAATATCGCCGATTCAGCGATTTTCATCGGTGCAGCCCTGCTCATCGTTGAAAGCTTCAGCAGCACAGAAAAAAAAGATGCCGAACAAACCATCGAGCAAAAAGAAAAAACCGAATAGCTTGTCTAAAAAGGAAGTGGCATTAATCAGATTCTTTTTCTGAATTTTTTTTCTTGGTTATCGGGCTTTGCACCGTGTAACCTTTTTCCTTCATTTTATAGCCGCCATAAGCACCGGCGCCCGCTGCTACCGCCATCCAACAACCCGTTAAAAACGGCAGCACAGCAAACAAAACAGACAAACCAAACAGATGCTTATTTTTCATGGCATTCCTTTGTCATCAATTCCGAATGATTGCACAGTTTTTTGCATTTATCGCTCACAAATTGACGCCGAAATTCGCTTGAAAAAAGAAGTTTCCGGAAAATCAAACCACTCTTTCAATTCATCGTGGTGCGCACCGATGGTATTACCTTTCGCCATGGCGCCGGAATAGAGCAGCATCGTATAGGAGCGCGCCCGGTCATCTCCGCAATCGAATTCATAAAAAGTTTTTAACGACTGATATCCACCGCGCTGTTTCTCATGATAACTCGATAACAGCCATACTTTTTTATAGTTCTGTCCGCTGTTACGCACAGTATCGGGATCAAAATAATGTTCAACCTTTTTGACACCATCCGAACTTACCAACACCCACTCTGCTGAAGCGATGTCACAAAAACCCAATAAAAAAACTGCAAATACTGTTTTTTTCATAATGCTATCTACCCTATCAGAAAATATTCATGTCATTCCAGACGTGAAGATTTCATGTATGAAACGTAACGCTACTGTCTATACCAAGCTTTATCCCCGCGGGACAAGCTATGGATAGCTGATTTTCAATACAGTAAGTAAAATCAGAAACAAGCGAAATCGGTGCGGATTAGTCCCCTTGATTGATCAGCGACCTGAGCACATAAGGCAGAATACCGCCGTGCCGGTAATAGTCAATTTCAATCATGGTATCAATACGGCATAACAACTGAACTGTTTTTTGTGTGCCATCTTTTTTGTGTATGACAAGCGTTACATCCTGCTGCGGTTTAAGATCATCCAGCGCCAGAATATCAAATGTTTCATCGCCCCGAATGTCAAGTGATTGCGCGCTATCAGCATTCTTGAACTGCAACGGCAGTACGCCCATGCCGATCAGGTTGCTGCGGTGAATACGCTCATAACTGATAGCGACAACCGCTTTGACACCAAGCAATTGCGTTCCTTTCGCCGCCCAATCCCGACTGGAACCGGTGCCATATTCCTTACCGGCAAAAACGATGGTAGGAATACCTTGCTGCTGGTAACGCATCGCAGCGTCATAAATACTCATCTGCTCCCCTGGTTGTTCTCCAGCCTGATAGAACGTAACGCCGCCTTCGCTGCCCGGCACCATCAGATTTTTGATGCGTACATTGGCAAAAGTCCCGCGCATCATGACTTCGTGATTACCACGACGGGCGCCGTAGCTGTTAAAGTCCGCCTGTTGAACATGATTAGCCAGCAGGTATTGACCAGCCGGAGAGGAATTCTTGATAGCGCCTGCCGGACTGATATGGTCTGTCGTTACCGAATCGCCAAATATGCCCAGCGCGTAAGCATTTCTGATCTCACCCTTGCGCTCTGCTTTATCGGGTTGCAGCGAGAAATCATCAAAAAACGGCGGCTCAGCGATATAGGTCGATGCTGGCCAGTCGTAAGTCCGGCCCGTCGCAGCAGTAATGCTGTTCCATAGTGGATGATCCTTGGTCATGTCACTGTAGAGTCTGCGAAATGTTTCTGCGTTGGTGGCAAATTTCATCAGCGCCTGAATCTCATCACTGGTTGGCCAGATATCCTTGAGCCAGACAGGATGGCCATCGCTCCCGGTACCTACGGGCTCACTTGTGAAGTCTTTCAGAACGGTACCGGCAATCGCATAAGCCACGACAAGCGGCGGCGAGGCCAGGAAATTGGCGCGAATATTGATATGAATGCGAGCCTCGAAATTGCGATTCCCGGACAACACCGCAGCGCATATCAGATCATTCTTTACGACAGCCTCTTCAATAGGTTCGGCCAGCGGACCCGCGTTACCGATACAGGTCGTACAGCCATAACCCGCAACGCTAAAACCGAGTTTCTCCAGATAAGGTAATAATCCTGTATGGATAAGATACTCGGTTACGACCCGTGATCCCGGTGCAAGCGATGTTTTGATGTGACGTTTGACCGCAAGCCCCTTTTCAACAGCTTTTTTGGCCAGCAAACCTGCCGCAATCAGAACACTTGGATTTGATGTATTGGTACAGGACGTGATCGCTGCAATAAGAACATCGCCATGACCAAGATCGACTACCCTGTCAAACTTATTGACCGGTATATCAAATGCATCAGGCGTAGGATGATTACTGATCATCTCAGTGATATGCCGCTCTTTCTCGACGGATTGGCCATGCTCGCCAGGACTATCCGCATTGATACGTGTGCAAACATCTCTGTCTTCATTTAGCGCGTGACGAGTCGGATAGCGTCGATCGATGTCATCCCGCGACTTGCCGTAACCATTTTCAGTAACCGGTTTACAGAAAAGCGTGCTGAAGCGATTTTTGATTTCCGCCAGATCTATGCGATCCTGCGGTCGCTTCGGGCCGGCCAGTGATGGTGAAACCGTACTTAAGTCAAGCTCCAGAACATCACTATAATCAATATCACCTTTGTGCGGAATACCGTACATTTCCTGTGCTTGAAAATAACGCTGGAACGCTGCGATTTCCTCCTCACTTCGCCCGGTGCCTTTGAAGTATTCAATGGTAACAGCATCCACCGGGAAAAATCCCATGGTTGCGCCGTATTCCGGCGCCATATTGGCAATGGTTGCGCGGTCCGGCAGCGTCAAGGATGCCACACCGTCACCAAAAAATTCCACAAACTTACCGACCACATTGGCGCCGCGCAGCATTTCAGTAATCGTGAGCACCAGATCCGTTGCCGTTACACCTTCGCGCAAATGTCCGGTTAAATTCACGCCAACCACATCGGGCGTCAGGAAATAAACCGGCTGCCCAAGCATGCCGGCTTCCGCTTCGATACCACCCACCCCCCACCCGACAACCCCTATGCCATTGATCATGGTGGTGTGGGAATCGGTACCAACCAATGTATCCGGATAAACGACTCCGTTATTCTGGTGTACACCGCGCGCAAGATGCTCGAGATTAACCTGATGTACAATACCGATTCCCGGCGGGATGACCTTGAATGTATCAAATGCCTGCATGCCCCATTTGATAAACTGATAACGTTCGCGATTACGTTCAAACTCGATTTCCATATTCAGTTTTAGTGCATCTGGATTACCATAGTGATCAACCTGTATCGAATGATCGACAACCAGATCGACAGGTACAAGCGGCTCGATGCGTTCAGGATTTTTGTCCAGTCTTTTCGCGGCGCTGCGCATTGCGGCCAAATCGACCAGCAGCGGCACACCGGTAAAATCCTGCAAGACAATACGCGAAACAATAAAAGGAATTTCATGAATTCTCGCGGTATTCGGCATCCAGTTCGCTAGTTGCCTGACATGCATTTCCGTTATTTTCTTGCCGTCGAAATTTCTCAAAACGGATTCAAGAATGATTCGAATAGAAACAGGCAAGCGCGAAATCTTTCCAACGCCATTTTTTTCCAGCGCCGGTAACGAATAAAACGACACCGTCTTTTCACCGGTAATTTTCAGGTCTTGCTTGCTGTTAAACAGATTATGCAGATTATGCGTCATGATATATCCCTAAAAAAGCACATGGCAGAAAGCGACTTAGAAACCACTATTCCAACCCGTGGTCCACGGCGCAACTTCCCGTTCACTGATCAGGCGGTGCCTGCTGATTTTAACATTATCAAAATCCGCCTGTTCCAAAGCACTGATCTGGTATGCACCGGATGCAACATTAATTCTGAGCTGTCCTTCCGCAACGGAGACTATCCTGCTGCCGTCCTTATTCATGCGAATACTGAAACGCGTACCAACATCCTCAATCAACGCTTCGCCAACTTTTATTCTGATTTTTTCCATGGCGTTTTTGCTGATATTGAAGTAGACATTTCCCTTGAATAACTCCATGAGTAGCGGCTGATGGTCTGTAATCGCGACGGAACTGCCGGCATCCAAAGCAATTTCAATATGCGGCGTCACTGCAACAGTCAGATATTCATCTGCTTTGGTTTCGTGAAACCGGACACTTTGCGGTTTTGAGAAATACCACGTCATCCAGCCCAACAATAATCCGATTCCTAGAATTGAGACATGCAGTAAAAACCTGCGCCAGCTGAAAACAATGGATTTTGAAGCAGAGTCAGTGGATTTTTGCGCGGACATTGTTGTATTAAGATGGAACAAAAGCGTAAATTATAACGAATAATAAAGTTAACGGTAATTGATGCTGAGCACGAAAACCATGCCGCAGAAAAATCTGAATCACAATGGTATCAATAAAACGGAAACGCTTAATCATGCAGGGTTAAAGTATAATAACCCAGAGCAATAGCGCTCATCCTGCCGGAAACAACTGAATTGATCGAACGCATAACAGTGATATTTACAATTGCAATCTTTTTTTCACACCATTCTACGGGAAAATTAATCATATGACAGCACGACCGCTGCGTTCAGTCTATCAACTTAAAGTCACTCTTAAATATCTCCGTCCTCCGATATGGCGCAGATTTCTAATTGCCAGCACCGCAAACCTCAGTGAACTGCATACGACGCTACAGATCGTAATGGGCTGGACAAACTCGCATCTGCACGATTTTATAATGGGCAATGTGCAATATGGCGAACCGAATGAAGAATTTTTTGACGCCATGAAAGATGAATCCAAATTCCGGCTAAGCCAACTGTTACGGCTTGAGAAAGAAAAATTGCTCTATAACTATGATTATGGGGATGGCTGGGAGCATGAAGTATTGCTTGAAAAAATTCTGCCATTCGAGCACGACATGACATTACCGTTATGTATCAAAGGAAAACGGGCTTGTCCGCCCGAGGATATCGGTGGTATTCCGGGATATGCAATGTTTCTTGAAGCGATTAACGATCCATCGCATCCGGAGCATGAAGAGATGCGTGAGTGGGTGGGTGGCGACTTCGATGCCGAGCATTTTGATATTGACGAAGTCAACAAGATGCTGAATCAGTACACCAAACGATAAAAACCGTCTTTACCTCGCAGACGATGCACCGTCCTTTTATCTTTGCAATAACATGAATGTAGCTCCGAATGTAAATACTCAGCAGCGCTACAGAGAAGTACGCAAGGTTACGCTTATCGGTTCGGCTATTGATTTTATCCTCGGTGTCGTCAAGATTATCGCGGGGTGGTTCGCTAATTCTCAAGCCTTGATTGCAGACGGCGTTCATTCGTTTTCGGATCTGTTGACAGATTTTCTTGTGCTATATGCCGCCAAACATTCGCACAAAGCCGCCGACGAAGAACATCCTTACGGCCATGGCCGCATTGAAACATTGGCAACCGTCGGTCTGGGAATTATCCTGATCACCATTGCCTGCGGAATTGCTTATGATTCAGCGCGCCGCATCAATAAACCGGAGATACTGCTTGAACCCGGCGGACTGGCGTTAATGATTGCAGTACTGTCAATTATTTCCAAGGAATGGATTTATCGCTATACCGTAGCCGCAGCACGTCGGTTGCGCTCGGACATGCTGCTGGCCAATGCCTGGCACAGCCGGTCAGACGCTATTTCATCCCTTGTAGTCGTTATCGGCATTGCCGGCGCCATGCATGGTTACCCGTATCTGGATGCGATTGCAGCCATTGTTGTCGCGGTAATGATCGCAAAAATCGGCGCCAACATGGTGCGCTCTAGTTCACAAGAATTGATCGACCGGGCATTGGATAAAAATGAGTTACGCACCATTCGTGAGCATATTTTTAATGTTAAAGGCGTCCGGTCGTTACACATGTTGCGTTCACGCAAAAGCGCGGGTGATGCTTTTATTGATGTGCATGTTCAGGTTGATCCCAGACTCAGTGTATCGGAAGGGCACCAGATCGGCGAAGCCGTACGGCGGCGCCTGCTGGATTCTGTTGACATCGTATCCGACGTAACGGTGCACATTGACCCGGAAAATGACGAATCGGATTCTCCCGGTGACAATCTGCCTTACCGGGAAAAGGTCATCGAAGCACTCAAACGCTGCTGGCCGCAATTGCCTGCCTCATTGCTTGAAGACGTTACGCTGCATTATCTGTCCGGAGAGATTTATATCGAACTGGACTTGCCCATTGAGATTTTGCGCAACACAAATGAAGCCAGACAGTTGGTCAACGAGCTCAAACAGGCGGCGCGCGTGCTGCCTTATGTCAGCGATATACAGGTACGATTCAAAGTTTGATTATAGCGCAGCCGTCACAATCATCTGATTCTGACGCACATTCAATGCGCGAATCTAGTCATCGTGCTTTTTACCGCGCCCCCGGTCATGAGAGTCATGCCGGTCATGCTTGTCATAGTCACGGCGAAAATCCTTATCCTTGAAATCTTTAACCTTATCGTGGCGCTGATCGTGGTGATCATGTTTATCATCGTAATACCTGTGCAAATCATGGCCCTGTGCAGGATGGTAATCGTAATGACGCGGCTGTATATTGTGTCGGTGCTGACTGTAATTCGGAATATAAACATCGTTATACCACTGTTCGCGGACAAAATAGACCGGGCGGTCACAGGCGCGGTACTGGATACAGAAACGCCGCCAGTTTTTAACATGCTTGTGCGGAACATGCAGATATAGGGGCTGCTGTATAACATTGGGCGGCGTATAAATAATAACCGGATTCGGATAAATCAACTCGGGCGCGGGGAAAAAATCGCCCAGATGAATTTCACCGTAAAATCCAGGCTGTCCGATTCTGAGCGAAAGTCCCACATCGGCTGCCAATCCGATTGTGGACGAGAAAATCCAGGTTGCGCCAACCAACAGACAATTCTTTATACGTTTCCTTACCATCCGTCTCTTATAGTTTTGATGATTCATGAGGTGACTCCCGTCAGTTTCCCAGCAATTTATGATAAAAAGCAAGCCGTCTGGTGCTGATTTTCCCATTCTCCGCAGCGTAAATCAGAGCACAGCCGGGTTCGTTCAAATGCCGGCAATTGTGGAATTTGCATTGCCCGATATAAGGGTGAAATTCAGTAAATCCCCATGCCAGATTTTCAGCTTTAATATGATTCAACCCGAATGCCTGGATACCTGGAGAATCAATAACAGCGCTGGTGGCGTTGATATGATAAAGACGCGAATGCGTTGTCGTATGGCAACCTGAATCCAGCGCCGTTGAAATTTCGGCTGTCATGCGCTGCGCTTCAGGAACAAGCGCATTCAGAATAGTCGATTTTCCCATTCCTGATTGACCGGCAAGAACACTGACCTGATCTTCCAGATACGGTCTTAATACCGAGATGTCATTGATCGCACTCAGCTTCAGCACCGGATAACCGAGTGCCGCATACAGCTCCAGTGTTCTGATCGCCGCCTTCGTCGGCTCAATCAGATCGGCCTTATTGAGTACGATAATAACCGGAATATTCTGGCTTTCAGCGGCGACAAGGCATCGATTAATCAGTTCTTCGCTGAAACTGGGGACAGCGGCGACAACGACTATGATCTGCGTCACATTCGCCGCAATGATTTTTTCCTTGAAAGCATCACTGCGATACAGCAGTGTTTCCCGTGGCAGAATTTTTTCTATCACACCCTGTTCGGGAGCAGTAATCCTGAATTCAACCCTATCGCCACAAGCCACCCCCCCTTTTTTTCCGCGCATTACACATAAAAACCACTCTCCGTCTCGTGTCTCAACCATGAAATGCCTGCCAAAAACAGCACTTGCCACACCAGTCAGAGCGGTTTTTGTTGTTGCCTTGTCGGAACGAAACGTACTCAAACAGAAAACAACTTGTCTATTTTTGCAGCGCAGATAAAATCATTTTCTGACAGACCATCAATGGCATGTGTCATATAGACAACGTCACATCGATTGTAACCCACCGTGATATCAGGATGATGATCTTCCCGGTGCGAGACCCAAGCCACCGCATTGACAAAAGCCATGGTTTGGTAATAGTTCTTGAAAGTATAAGTTTTACTGATCTGTTTATCCTTTAACCGCCATCCTTCCAATTGTTTTAGAAAAACTGCGGCTTTTTCTGCGGTCAGCGGTTCGATGCCGCCTTCGCAAGGTTTACATTTTTGTGCAGCAAGCTCGTTCATGTTTTTTCCTGTTGGATTCAAGACGCATGGTGAATCTGGCGCTGCAAATGGGCAACCCTGGTTGCAGCGGGTGGATGCGAGTCGTAAAAAGTAGAGTGTAATGGATCTGGCGTCAACGTAGCGGCATTATCCTGGTAAAGTTTGACCAACGCATGGATTAAATCTTCAGCTGATGCATTCTGTGCGGCATAGGCATCCGCCTCAAACTCATGTTTACGTGAATAAATGCTTGAGATTGGGTGAAACAGAAAAGTGAATACCGGTAGCACCAGAAAGAAGAGTAACAATGCCATGGCTGCTGAAGGCGCCATTTCAACGGACACCCCCAGACTCTCATAAAACCATGTTTGATTCATGAGATAACCCAACAACCAGAAAAACAGCAGACTCATGATAAATGAAGCCATTACACGTTTGATGACATGGCGATGTTTGAAATGGCCCAGTTCATGCGCGAGCACAGCTTCTATTTCAGCCGGCTCCAGACGTGAAAGCAGAGTATCAAAAAAAACAATGCGTTTGGTTTTGCCAAAACCTGTGAAATAAGCATTACCATGATTGCTGCGGCGAGAACCATCCATGACAAACAAACCGTTCGATGTAAAACCGCATTTTTTCAGCAACTGCTCAATTCTCACCTTCAACGCGGCATCTTCCAGCGGTGAAAACTTGTTGAACAGCGGCGCGATCCAGGCAGGAAAAATAGCCAGCAGGAATAAATTAAAGGCAATCCATGCAATCCATGCGTATAGCCACCAGTCGCCGCCCATTTTCTCCATCAGCCATAAAATACAGAACAATAGTGGCGCGCCCAGCAGCGCCATCAACATGGTTTGTTTGATCAGATCGGTGAAAAACATACCGGGTGTCATTTTGTTAAAACCGAATTGTTCCTCGATAACAAAGATGCGATAGTAGCTCAGTGGTATTTCGAACAACCCCATAATCAGAAAGGTACTCAGAATCAGAGCCATACCGTGTGTAATCGGATCACTGAGCCACCCATGCCAGAACAGACTCAGCGCATTCAGCCCCCCCCCCAATGTAAAGATAAGCAGCAATGCGGCATGCATAAAAATGCTGAAATAACCGGCGCGCGTTTTTGCACACGTATAGTCGGCTGCTTTACTATGATCCGCCAGACTGATTTGGCTGGCAAAATCCTCAGGTACTTTGTTCTGATGCGCGCGCACGTGGCGGATATGGCGCATTGACAACCATATCTGAATCGCAGTCGTAATTAATAAGGTAGTAATAAAAATCAACGTAAATGATTGCATAATAATTACTTTTTAAATTATCCATAAATGAGAAGTGACGATGTACCATCAATATGACAAAATAAAATACATTATATTCAATCGAAACCGACACTCTGAAATTTATTAATAATTATGGCACAAGAAAATAACAACCATAACCTTATCTGGATTGACATGGAAATGACCGGGCTTGATCCCGATAAAGACCGCATTATTGAAGTTGCTGCCGTAATCACCGACGGTCAACTGAATACCATCGCCGAAAGTCCCGTGATGGTGGTTTTTCAGTCGAATGAAATCCTTGATGGGATGGATAAGTGGAATCAATCTACCCATGGAAAATCCGGATTGATTGAAAAAGTAAAAGCTTCCAAGCTATCGGAGGCTGAAGCTGAAGCGCAGATGCTTGCTTTTCTGCAGCACCACGTCCCCTCAAGAACTTCACCGATGTGTGGCAATTCGATTTGCCAGGATCGGCGTTTTATGGCACGCTGGATGCCGCAACTGGAGGCCTATTTTCATTATCGCAATCTGGATGTCAGCACCTTCAAGGAACTTGTCAAACGCTGGAAGCCCGGTATTGCCGCCGGACTGAAAAAAGAAGGCAAACATGAAGCGCTGGCAGATATTTATGATTCCATCAATGAACTTAAATATTATCGTGAATATTTTATAGCGGGTTGATTGGAATGATGTCACAATCCCAGCGTGAATCACGCAGTCATAAAATAATGAACGATTCATTACTTAATTGAGCATAAATCATCAGGTGTGCCTCAAAACCTCTGTCACACACTTGCACCGGCTTCAGTTTTTTATGCATACACATCATTTATCCAAAAGGAGACAAAACATGCACCAACAAAACAAATCGATTTCAGTTATTGCTGTCAGTGTTTTATTTATTTTCGCACTGAGTACATCATCCGTTATCGCACATGGGCCAGGCCATGATGACGATCATGAGAAATGCGAGCACTGCGAAGAAAAAATTGCAAAAATGGACGGCGATGGCGACGGCAAGATCAGCAGAAGAGAATTCATGAAATTCCACGGCGACAAGTTCGATAAGTATGATCTGAATAACGACCGTTTTCTGGATGCGGATGAAGTTCACTACATGATGGAAGATATGCACAAACATATGCATGACGATGAACACGAACACGCCCATGACGGTGAAGGTGAACATGCGCATCAACACAGTCATGATAAAGATAAAGAGCATGATCACGATCACCACTAAAAAGTGATGTGACAAAAAAACAGGCAGCAGTGAGACGCCTCTACCGGATTGCGATAAGTCGCTGAATAAAAGTCACTAAAAGTATTTTTAGCAGTATTCGAATTGTGCTGACGCTATCAGTGCCGCAATCCGGCAGGCTCGACAGCTCTCGTTTTCTGGTCGAGCGGCTGCGGATCAAGCACTGCTACTGTCAACTGATCATCATTAAAGTATTTTGCTGCGACAGCACGAATTTGTTCGGCGGTAATAGCTTGCAACCTTTCCAGCATCGTATCAATATCCCGATGGGATAGACCTACGCTTTCCAGTCGGCCGATCTGCATCGCCTGTGCGAAAATAGAATCTAACTGAAAAACCTGACTGGCAACAGCTTGCGCCTTAACACGATTCAATTCCTCTTCGGTAACCAGCTCCTCGGTCAGTTTCTTGATTTCCGCACGTATCGCCTGCTCCAGCTCGTCGACCGTCTTGCCTGGACTCGGTGTTCCACTCAAAAAAAACATTCCTGGCCCCCGACTGGTTGCACTGTAACCTGCACCGGCTGAATTAGCGATCTGCAATTCGCGCACGAGTGATTTGTTCAATCGAGCCGAAGCATGTCCATCCATGATGCTTTCCAACACCTTCAGTGCAAAAGGCTCCCAGTCATTCTGCATATTTTTTATAACCGGGGCATGATACCCCATTACAAGATAAGGCATCTCTGCAGGCGCCTTAACGGTGATCCGCTTAATACCCAGTTGTGGAGGTTCGATTTGCGGCTTGCGCTGATCAATTGTCAACAACGGACGATGAGATATACTGCCGTAATGCTTCTGAACCAGTGACCTGACTTCTTCAGGATTGGCATCACCAGCAATGACCAGAATGGCGTTATTGGGTGCATACCACCGCTCATACCACTGTTGCGCATCCTTGACTGTCATGTGCTCGAGATCGTTCATCCAACCAATAACTGGCCGTCTGTAAGGATGTGACTGATAGGCAGCCGCCATCATTTTTTCAAACAGTAGTGAACGCGCCTGATCGTCGGTACGCAAACGGCGCTCCTCCATGACCACATTGATTTCTTTGGCAAACTCTTCTTCAGTCAGCAGCAAATTTTGCATGCGATCCGACTCAAGCGCTATCGCCAATGCAAGATGATCCTTATGCAATTGCTGAAAATACCCAGTGTAATCACGACTGGTAAATGCATTCTCGCGTCCGCCGGCAGCAGCGATACGCTTGGAAAACTCACCACCAGGTACATTACTAGTGCCTTTAAACATCATATGTTCCAGTACATGGGCAACACCCGTCACGCCATTCAATTCATCAATACTGCCCGCCTGATACATCAGCAGGGAAACTATAACCGGGGATCGATTATCTTCCTTGACAATCAGCTTCAGACCGTTCTCTAACCTGTATTCGTGCGGATTGGCGAATGCAGTAGCCGCCAATCCGGAAACGATGATTAATGCGAAAAAAACAACCAGACAAGTTGCACAGCGAATTGACTTCATTTTTGCTAACCTAAGCATGACTAAACAGAATAAAATTGGCGATTATGATATGTTACTGCAACGAAGATAGAGCCTACCAGAATGTTTAATTTTTTTAAATCTAAAAAAAGTCGCCCCGAAGAAGAAAAGGCAGTCGAGAAAGAAGAAACAGCAAAGGATGCAGCCCTGAGTCCTCAGTCAAAAGAGGAAATACCGCAAGATGCTGTTAAAACATCCCTACCTGCCGAATCTGAGCCAGTAACAGCGAAAAGTGAAGTGATTCAGGAAGAAACCGAAGAAACCAGACCGACGAGTTTTGCTGGCAAACTGCGGGTTGGACTGGCGCGCACGAGGCAAAATCTCAGCAAGCAGCTTTCCGGTCTGTTTGGTGGCGGCAAGATTGACGAAGAACTTTACGAAGAACTGGAAACTATCTTATTAACCGCAGATACCGGCGTCAACGCAACAACACAGTTACTTGAAGATTTGCGTCAACAAGTCAAAAAAAAGGGATTGACCGATGCCGCGGACTTAAAAACAGCGTTGAAGGAATCACTGGTGGAAATGCTCAAACCGCTGGAGCGACCGCTGGACACAACGGCAAACAGTCCTTTTGTGATTATGATTACCGGTGTAAACGGTGTTGGCAAGACAACATCAATCGGTAAACTGGCAAAATATTTTCAATCTCAAGGCAAATCCGTGCTGTTGGCTGCAGGAGACACTTTCCGGGCGGCTGCGCGTGAACAGCTGATCGCCTGGGGTGAGCGCAACAATGTAACCGTCATTGCACCGGATACCGGGGGTGATAAAAAGAACGATCCGGCAGCAGTAATCTTTGATGCCATTAATGCAGCCAAGGCACGTGGAATTGATATCGTATTGGCGGATACCGCCGGGCGTTTGACCACGCAAATGCACTTGATGGAAGAAATTAAAAAAGTGAAGCGCGTTATCGGCAAAGCAATTCCGGATGCACCACACGAAGTCATGCTGGTGCTTGACGCGAATACCGGCCAGAATGCCGTAACACAGGTAAAAGCTTTTGACGAAGCACTTGATGTTACCGGACTGATTCTGACCAAACTCGACGGCACAGCAAAAGGCGGCGTTGTTGCCGCGATATGTGGGCAGTATCCGCAGAACCCTCCAGCGCTTCGGTTTATCGGCGTTGGAGAAGGACTGGACGATTTGCGGCCATTCAATGCTAACGACTTTGTTAACGCCTTATTTGATTAGCCGTTTATCAACAACGCATGCACTGAATTTCAGCCATGATCCAACTCCGACATGTCAGCAAACGCTTTCCTGATGGTTATATGGCGTTGAGCAATGTTGATCTTACTATCGATACCGGTGAAATGGTGTTTGTAACAGGCCATTCCGGTGCTGGTAAAAGTACATTGCTGAAATTAATTGCCACTATAGAACGTCCGACATCGGGCAGCATTACCATCAACGGTCATAATATCGCACAGATAAAACCCGCCGCGCTGCCATTCCTGCGCCGGAAAATCGGTTTTGTTTTTCAGGATCATAAACTGTTATTCGATCGCACTGTTTTTGAGAATGTGTTGTTGCCATTGCAGATCAGCGGCTTTGACCGGAACACAGCAACCAGTCGCATACGCGCCGCACTCGACAAGGTGGGTCTGTTGAGCAAGGAAAATGTATTACCGATAACACTTTCAGGTGGCGAACAGCAACGACTTTGCATAGCACGCGCCGTTGTACATCGGCCCGCGATTCTGATCGCCGATGAACCTACAGGTAATCTCGACTCCGCTTATGCGCGCGACATTATGGCAATGTTTTTTTCGTTTCATCAGGTTGGAGTCACTGTGTTAATCGCAACACATGACGCAAACTTGCTGGAAGACAACAAGCACCGCATTATCGCTTTGCAACAAGGAAAACTGCAGAATGATCAGAGCATGGCTTAATCAGCACTGGTACGTTTTCACCCTGACAATTAAACGTCTTTTATCAACTCCGATTACCAATCTACTCAGCATACTGGTGATGGGTATCGCAATCAGCCTGCCGGCCGGTATCTATACACTGACAGGGAATCTACCGACCGTTTCCGGGCAGATATCCATTTCGCCGCAAATAAGTCTTTTTCTCAAACAGCGCGCAACTCAGGATGACATTGATCTCATCAGAACAAAACTGGAAGAAGACAGGCTTGTCGCAAGCTATCAATTTGTATCCAAGGACCAGGCGCTATATCAATTGCAGCTGGATAATGGATTAACCGAGGCCGTACACAATCTGGCATACAATCCTCTGCCGGATGCGTTTGTAGTGGATACACAGAATGTGAGCGCGGATATCATCGATCAACTGCGTACAGATATGCAAACCTGGCCCGCAATCGAGTATGCACAATTTGACTCAGCATGGGCAAAGCGTCTGGAAGCGCTTACAAATTTTGGTCGCGTCCTTGTATTCGTGTTATTAACATTACTTAGCATAGCCATTGTCGCTGTTATGTTCAATACGATACGGCTACAAATTCTCACCCGGCAAACAGAAATAGAAGTATCGAAGCTGATTGGCGCAACAGATGCCTTCATTCGGCGACCTTTTTTATATTTCGGGGCCTTACAGGGTTTTGCTGGTGGCGTTACGGCTTGGCTCATCATTACTTTCGCTTTACAGATCTTGAATGATGAACTCAGGGTAATTGCCGGATTGTATGCCATGAATTTTCAATTACACGCCATCGGATACGAAGACACCATAAGTCTTTTACTATTTACCACCTGGCTGGGCTGGCTGGGCGCACGCGCGTCAGTAGCGAGCCATCTCTGGCAAATTGAGCCTCGCTGATGCCAACATCTCATCACATTAAGCAATAAAAGCGTCTTGTTGATTCGTTTTGACACAAGAATGAACCATCACATGAATTAGCACTCTCACTCCAGGAATGCTAAAATGAAAAATAAAATTTTTATTAATCACAGTTAATAAAAGAGGTGTGTTTCATGACAAATGCTTTAACGATTCCCGCAATGGGCAGTAGTCTTGAGAGCTATATTCACTCAGCCAATTCATTTCCGCTATTGTCTCAGACAAAAGAAAATGAGCTTGCAATACGCCTGCGTGACCACGGTGATATCAATGCCGCACAGCAGCTCATTCTATCGCATCTACGATTTGTTATAGCAATTGCACGCAGCTATAAAGGTTATGGCCTGCCTCAGGCGGATCTGATTCAGGAAGGCAATGTGGGCTTGATGAAAGCAGTAAAACGCTTTGATCCCGAGCGCGGTGTCCGGCTGGTGTCATTTGCCGTGCACTGGATTAAAGCCGAAATTCATGAATTCATCATGCGTAACTGGCGACTGGTCAAAATTGCAACAACCAAGCAGCAACGTAAATTATTTTTTAACCTTCGCAGCTTAAAGCAAAGTCTTGATACCATGAATCCACAGGAAGTTGACGCCATTGCCAAGCAATTGAATGTCAAGCCAGAGGACGTGGTTGAAATGGAAAAACGTTTCAGTGGCAATGACATATCGCTGGAACCGCTGTCAGAAGATGAAAATGAGAGTTACAGCCCCATCGCTTACTTAACCGACGGCACGGAACCTTCACAGATACTTGAAGCTGAGCAAAACCGGATATCACACGTTGAAGGCCTCCAGCATTCACTGGCCAGTCTGGACGATCGCAGTCGTTATATTATTGAAGCGCGCTGGCTGCGTGAGAAGGACACGGCAACATTACATGAACTTGCCGATGAGTTAGGCATATCCGCCGAACGTGTGCGTCAAATTGAAGCCAAAGCCATCCAAAAAATACGCAAAAAAATGCTGCCACACTGATAAGAAATTAACGGAAAATCATGACGCAAATCTGAAGAAAACGCAACGGGCAATACCGGAATAGCAGCATCTCTCTGGAATCTGCATATAAAAAACCCTCGAACTACTACGAGGGTTTTTTATACTCAATCACTTAAAATCAATGCCCTGAATGACGCATATGTTTAATGGCTTCCTGCATATGCTTTGCACCTTCATCAGCATGCCCCATTTTGCCATGTTTGATGGATTCTTCCATATGTTTAATGGCTTCCGACATATGCTCGTGAGCTTCGGCATGTGCCTTCTCAGCCGCCTGCGCATGATGCAAAGCTTTTTCCGCATGTTTTACCAATACATCAGCATGACCGTCTTCACCATGAGCAAGCGCCTGACCAGCGTGCTCCATCGCTTCAGAAGTATGCCCCGCGTCAGATGCAAATATCTGCCCGCTTAGAAAAAGCGCCAGAATCCCTATTGCAAATGAATTTACATGTTTCATGATCATTCCTCCTTACTTGATAATTTAAAACAAGTCCATCTGGATAGCCCGCAATAACCGTGTCTGCTTTTATTTAGTACGCATCCAACACGAAATAAAGCGCTTCAGACACATATTACTTATAGCACAAAGTGCGCGAGAAAAATATAAAAAGTACAAATTATATGATTCCGATCAAATCGCTCACCCGATCATTATTTCGAAGGTAAATAGACTTCATTCAACTGACTAAACGACGCACCGGGTACTGGTCCGCCGCCAATAGCATATAAACGTTTTTCGACAACCGCCACGCCTAATCCGTGACGCGCAGTGGGCATAGGCGCCATCGCAATCCACCGATTTTCTTCAGGTATATATTTTTCATTGGTGTCAAATGTACCCTCTCCAGACTCTCCCCCAAGCACATAGATATGCCCATCTATCACACCGGCCGCGATTCCGCTACGCGCAGCAGGCAAGTTGGTCCGATATTGCCACTGATCCGCAACGGGATCATAAAATTCCACCACACTCGTATTTTGTTTGTATTTTAAATTGGAGCGGCCGCCTATTGCATAAATTCCTAATCCAGCTGTCACGACCACCAAATGATCGCGTGGTACTGATAAAGAGGCAGCGCTTGTCCACGTATCCGTTTCCGGATCATATATTTCAGTCACACCTGTGTTCCGCTCTCCATCGTAACCGCCAATCGCATACAGCCTGCCCTGATAGACAGTAACTCCGAGCGCTCCACGCGAAGTAGGCATCGGTGCGCGCTCACGCCATATCTGTGTTGCTGGATTAAACTGATAAACCGTATTAACTGGGCGCCAGACGGAAAAGCCGGATTTGGCAAATCCACCGATAACATACAGAGAACCATCAATTGCGGCAATGCCGGCATGATGCCGTCCTTCAGGTAATGGCGCTGCCGCTGACCAGACATCTGCTACGGGATCATAAACTTCAACATCCCGGCTAATAGCAAAATCCAATACATTGCTGAAGCTTGGTCGATTGAATCCGCCAACAACATACACTTTACCACTCAACGCGACAGCAGCAACTTCGGTGCGTTTGCTGGGTGCTGGCGCAGCTTGCATCCATGCCCCCCTCCCTGTCTCAGCAACCACCTGCTCTATCGCTACAAATACAAAAAAAAGCACCAGTGCAATCAGCGACCTGCGTATACCCATTGGATATTTTCCCCTTCAACTTTTCGAAGAATCCAATACTTAAGTTACTACAAGCATTAAATCACGCATAACTGTGCAAGTATCGCACAGCTCGTATCGACTCGAAGAAAAGAGTCAAATTATTGGATTTCCGTCCCGACCAAGGCCGCTGGCTGTAGCCGTACCAATCCCTTCCATTTAAGGCAAACTTGCTTGATGTGGTTCATTTTCACGACCTGTTGGCATCATTCCTGCCGTTATCACTGTCAGCCTGTTTACGGCGTTTGTGAAGAGATTTTTTCCAATCCGTTTCCGCATTGCCAGCATAATTGAAAATTAACCGGATTTTCTTCACCACATGTCGGACAACTAATGACCTGATTGGACTGCGGCATGGTTTCATAGTGTTGAACTATTCTTCGACCGCGTTCATAATCTTCATCGCGAATCACCCATACCTCAGGATAAGCGTGTGTAAAAGGAATATCGCCCATACCCCCCTGAGCATGCTGGTTAAAGAGTTGCGCCGGTATAAGCGCATGTTCCAGCATATCCAGTACAATATGCGCTTCCATCAGATTATTGGCGGAATAAAGTTTTTTCATAATTCTAGGCAAATCAGTCTCGGCGAAGAATTTTACAGCATTCTCGTTCATTTTTTTAACATGGTCATAGAGCAACCCTAAATTTTATGTGGTTTAAGAATTTACTGATTTATCGAATTACAAGCGGCAATCTCACTACTTCAGAGCTGGAATCAGCTTTCGCTGAACATGTATTGAGAGATTGTCTGCAAATGGAACTGCAAAGCCGTGGCTGGATTCTGCCTAAAGAGAGTCAAAGCCGATTTGTTCACAATTACAATGAACATCTGCTCATTGCTTTCGGTGTGAAAAAAAAACTGCTGCCCACAACGGTGGTTAATCAATATGCCAAAGACCGCATCATGGTTATGGAACAACATCAAGGCTACAAACCTGGCAAAAAACAAATCAGGGATATAAAGGAAGCCGTATTGATCGAATTAACGCCACGCGCTTTCGTGCAGCAACATACGACATATGCCTGGATTGATACAGAAAAAAAACTGCTGATCATCGACACAGCCAACCTTAAGAAAGCTGAAGAACTGATAGAATTGCTTATCAAGACGGTTCACGGAATAAGAATAGCTCCATTTACAACCAAAATTTCACCGTCAGCCGTTATGACACGATGGTTATCGGGTGACGAACCACCCGCAACCTTTACCATTGATCGTGATTGTGAATTACAAAGCGCCAGTAATGAAAAGTCCATAGTGCGTTATGCGCATCATGTACTGGAAGCCGAAGAAACCAGCCGCCATATCAGAGCGGGTAAAAAAGTCATTCGGCTGGCGTTAACCTGGGCTGACAAAATTTCATTTGTTCTACAGGATAATTTGCAAATCAGACGTATTGCGCCACTGGATATTGTCAAAGAATCCACCGACATTTCAGAATCTGCTGACGATATTTTTGACAGTGATTTCGTCTTGATGACCGGAGAATTCAATCAATTGCTGCCTGACCTGATCCATGCGCTGGGCGGTGAAAATTAGGCATTAACTCCAACAAGCAAGCCTTATAAACTGATACCGGCTACCATGACTTTAACCACTCAAGGTTTAAACGCACCATTTCACTGCGCACGCTTTTTTTGGAAAAAGAGTGATCCGCATCGGGAATTTCATGACGTTCCAATCGCTCTTCGGCTAAAAGACTCCGCCACACAGGCGATGCATCCGCAGTTTCCTTAAATTCTTTCGCAATCCAGTCATTTCCGCTCAAGATCAGCAGTACATTACCTTCAAACTTTCTCAGTCCATGCGCTAATCTAACAGGAAGAGGATGGCTCTGGTCAGGCACATCAGAAACCGTATTTTGCGCCGACGCAGAACGACCGCTCGCACGGAAAATCTTCATCACATTCTGCCATAATGAATTCAGTGACGCTTTGAATCGGAATTGTCCTGAAAACAGCTTGCTCCAGAACGCTTTCTCGAACAAGCGTCTTAAATAATAATGCTTCACAATCGTTTTTGCACGCCCCTCTTCCGTTCTTACCCAGGGATTTGCAATGCTGATACCGTTTATGCGTTTGTCTTTGTAAGCATAAAACAGTACCGCGGCAGACGAATCACACTCACCCCAGAGCACGACTTCTTCAATGCTACTGCAATGCGCCAATAATGCGTCTATTGCAGCCTTGATATCCGCGTTCACATGTTCAAATCCACGGTGCACGCCTTCACTGTCACCCATTCCACGGTAATCGAAGCGTAAGGCCGCATAACCAGACTGTTCCATGGCACGCGCTAGGGTAACAAATTGACGCTGGACACCTGCCCGATATTGCGGACCATCGGCCACAACAAAGACAACACCCCGCCTCGGCGGCGTATCCGGAATGCTCAGAATCCCCATTAACACACTGCCTTCACATTCAAAAGTAACAGGGGTTTCCATTTCATTTTGTCTCTATTAAGTTTTTTGCGCCCATGCGCTGGTGCGCTCGATAAGACGATCAGCAACAACACGTTCCCAGACCTGCCAGAAAGCTGGTCCGATAACTGCTTCATAGTGAATCTGCACACCTGCTTCGTTCCAGTTCTTCTCAACCTGAATACTCTCTTTGCTGCGGTTCTGCTCCAGAGAAGCTAGAACGTCAAACCATTGGACTTCAAGATCCGTCAATTTATAGTAATTGGAAATATGTTTTGTTTCCAGAACAGAGAGTAACGAAGCTGACGTTTCGTATCCGGATAGTTCAACAACCGCATCTTCCTGAATTCGGCTTCTGAGTTGAGACATGCTGATTTTATCCTGTTCCGACAGAGCCCCGGCAAGAGCGATTCTCAATATTTGAGTAACAGCCGCTTTTCCGTTCAAGACAGGCTGCCAGAGCAAAACTTTGTGCAGCGCCGGCACTGCACGCGCCAGATCAAGCGCAAGTAACGCGCCGTGCCTGAGCGCCCACAACCTGGTATGATCATAACCTTGCGCCGAGATCCATCGAAGTCCTGCATTTAAATCAGCCAGATAAATATCCCAGTTACCATCCTGATATTCACCTTCACTGTCTCCTGTACCGTAAAGATCGAGCAACAGGCAACCATAGCCCAGTTTTGAGAACTCGCGCGCCTGAATTGCAACCATTTGCCGACACCGATTCATTTCCTCAGCCAGTGGCTGGATATACAGAAAACAGCCCTTTACCTGGATATTGTTTTGCGGCGGATGATAAATCGCAAACAATTTTCCATGCGGACCATCAAGATAAAAAGGCTCCGCTTTACGATCAGGAGAGGGGGGCGTCGACTGTAGCATTTAAGTCATGAAAAATTGACTACACTGGAATCGGCTTTATCTGCTGCTGAAAAAATAAAGGCATGCGTTTCTGAAAGGTTATCGAGGAAATTTAACTATCGGGGAATTGAATATACATTAGTGCTAGAATCATAGTCAAATTTGTTCCGAGAATAATATATATGCTATAAATCTTCAGGTTAAAATTAATTTCCAGAATTACAACAATAAAATAAAGCAAGGCAAACTTGACTGGTTTAACCGTGTAGTTAAAAACTAGCCATTAAATTTAAATTTCATTAACCCATCTGTCGGCTAAAATCACTAAAATTTTTATATTTGCACGATAATAGAACAACCAATTGATTGACTAATTAACTATAAAAGAGAGTATTCTTGATGAAACCAAATCAAAAGATCAGAATAAATCTACGCACCTGCATGGTTTCCGCAGCCATCGCGGGCGGTTTGATTGCGTGTGATGATGGCACTATCAACAGTGGAGGCGGGAGTGGTAATGAATCCGCATCCGTTGCGCGCACACACACCATACCAACAGGCGCAGGAACCGGCGTCTTAATGAACAGCCCGGTATCCGGCGTTTCATATAGCGCTTCATCCGGTAAAAAAGGCGTCACGAATGAAAAAGGACATTTTGAATTTAATTATGGCGACACGGTTGAATTCAAACTCGGCGGCTTGGCGCTCGGGAAAGTTAAAGCCGCCCCCGTTGTGACACCGATGGATCTGGCCGAAAATGATGAGAAAAAATTACTGAATCTGCTTGTTTTATTGCAATCACTCGATGCTGACGGTGATGCATCAAACGGCATTACCATTACCGAAGCCGCTGCGGCAGCAGTCAATAATGCAATCAAACTCAACAGCGAACCTGAAGCATTTGCAAGTTCTCCGGAATTGCAAAACACACTGGATGCAGCCGGTATCGAACATGCAATCAAAACTGTCGATGAAGCACGCACGCATTTCATGATTTCCGGCGTAACAACACTCAGCACACAACTGTGGGTCAACTACAATGACAGTACTGCGTATGTTCTTCGCGTAGCCGACGACGACAGTGGCGAATACTTACAGGGCCAAGCCACGCCTGATGATTCCTGTGATGAAAATCGCGTTTGTGGCGGACGTACTATCATTCAGGCAGGTGTTGAACATGGTGTCGCAAAAGCAACTGAATTTGATACTCGTGGCTTCAAAATTGTGGGTGAAACAACCATAGACACCAATCTAAAAGCGGGTTTATCCGATCCGGGCCCAACCCGGCGCATCCGCACCGATGGTCTTGACATGATCAATTCAGATATTGTTACAGTCCAGCGGGAAAGAGCACAGAAAAGTGTTTTTGGCGAAATGTTCCATATCGCCAAACCGATTGAACTGAGCGATGAAAATGAAGTTGTCGAGAAAGAAATCAAGGAAACCCGCTTCACCAGAATAGATAACGATCCCACCGGTATCGTTGGCGCCTGGGCTTATGACGCTGATGCGATCAAAACCAAAACACTGGTATTCTTCCCGAATAATCGCATACTGCTCATTGATCCGATCGGCGAAGCCACAAGAGAAAATCAGGCGAGATGCGCCAAACCCGGTGTGGAATTTGCCGCATATGACTACAACAAAGGCAGCAATCAATTAAGAATATCCAGCTTCACCTATAATACCGATGGCTGCATCGGATTCTCAGGAAGCGATGGCGCGCATAGTTTCACCATCAATCCGGATGGCAGTACCGCCAGACTCGAAAAGCAGGGCGAGGAACCTGTAACGGTTTATCGCGTTTCCGGCTAAACCGATCAGTAACTGAATACGCAGAAATTGCTGGTTCCACTCAAAACCATACTTTTCTGGTTTTTTGGGAACCGGCAGCCCGGTTTCTGCCGAGCGAAAGCGCAATCGTGCGTGATTATCGTCTAATAAAACGCTTTCTTCCCGCTTCGCCCGCCCACCTGTAATGTTTCAATTTTAAAACAACCCGGATATGCCTATTTTGCGTGTCGCACTCAATGTTCCGATCGACACGTTATTTGACTACAAATCAGCGGAAGCAAGCCCATCGGATATCGGTCTGCGCGTTTGCGTGCCATTTGGCGCGAGAAAGCTGATCGGAGTGATTTGGGATGTTCGCACGGAAACTGCAATACCTGCCGACAAATTGAAATCGGCTACCGCTGTTTTCCGCGACATTCAGCCGTTACCCGCAGAACTCATGGCACTGCTCTCTTTTTGCAGCAAGTACTATCATCATCCGCTGGGCATGGTTGTAATCAATAGTTTGCCCGTAAAACTACGCCGTATTAAACCGGTAGTCCCTAAATCTGGAATACAGGATGTGATTTATACGCTGACGGAATCTGGCCGGCAAATCGACAGATCGTCGATTCCGGTGCGCAATACAGTCATGCATAAGCTGCTTGAGGCTTTATCTGGAAATACACAACTTGACGCTCAACAGGCCCGGAAAATTTCGGTGCGTGCAACAAAGCTTCTAAAGCAATGGACAGCAGAAGGATGGGTAGAAGAAAAACAGTATGAAATCTTGCCCGATACGAATGATTCAGCAAGAAAAATACCATTACCCGAGTTGACGCTGGAACAATCAGTCGCGGTAAACTCAGTCGTCACGCAATTTAATCAGTTCAATACCTGGCTTTTACACGGCGTAACGGGCAGCGGCAAGACCGAAGTTTATCTGCGCTTGATTGAAAAAGCATTGTCAGAAAATAAACAGACACTCATTCTGATTCCGGAAATCAATCTGACACCGCAACTGGAAGCTGTATTTCGCGCTCGTTTTACAAAAACTGCAATAGTCAGTTTACACAGCGGATTGAACGATACCGAACGCCTGCGTGGCTGGCTACAGGCGCAACAAGGCATCGCCCGCGTTATTCTGGGCACGCGGCTGGCTGTATTTACCCCTCTGCCGGATCTGGGACTTGTCATCGTCGATGAAGAGCATGACAGTTCGTTCAAGCAGCAAGATGGTTTACGTTATTCAGCCAGAGATCTGGCTGTTTTCCGTGCAAAGCAAGTACAAATACCCGTTGTACTTGGATCAGCAACACCTTCACTAGAAAGTTATCATAAGGCGCTGACCGGGCGTTATCACCATTTGCGCCTGAATCATCGTGCGGTAAAGAATGCAGCCCTGCCACAGATCGACTGCATTGATATACGTTCAGGGAAACCCAAAACCGGTTTGACAGGACAACTGATTCATGCGGTCAAAGACTGTCTGTCGCAACGTCAACAATCGCTCATTTTTATCAATCGGCGTGGCTATGCACCGGTTTTGTTATGCCGCTCCTGTGGGTGGACGGCAACCTGCCGACGTTGTTCCAGTCGTCTTGTCGTACATCTCCAGGATAAAAAACTATCCTGCCATCACTGTGGCCACAGTGAAGGTTTTCCCTATGCATGTCCGCAGTGCGGCGATCCGGACATTAAACCTTTTGGCCGCGGAACACAGCGCGTTGAAGAAACTTTATCCGAATTGTTTCCAGCAGCACGAATTCTTCGCATTGATCGTGACAGCATCAGCCGCAAAAATGCCTGGCAGCAAACACTGCAAGCCATTCATCGCCGCGAGGTTGATATTCTGATCGGCACACAGTTACTTGCAAAAGGGCATGACTTCCCGAATCTTGCACTGGTCGGTATTCTGGATTCGGATCTTTCACTGTTCAGCACAGATTTCAGGGCTGGAGAGCGCCTTTTTGCGCAACTGATGCAAGTTTCCGGTCGCGCAGGCCGGGCTGAAATCGCCGGCCGTGTACTGATTCAGACTGAATATCCCGATCATCCCCTCTATCAGGCCTTGCAGCGGCATAACTATGATGCACTGGCGCGAAACATTCTTGCGGAAAGAAAGGTTGCCGGTTTCCCGCCTTACGCTTTTCAGGCGCTTTTACGCGCGGAAGCAAACCGTATTAACACGGTCACTGATTTTCTGCACGTTGCGCATAAATTGGCGCGTTCTGTAGCCAATGACCTGAAGCATAAAAATGTCGAAATTTTTGATCCCGTGTCTGCCACCATGGCGCGTCTGAAAGGCATGGAACGAGCGCATCTGTTAATACAATCGGGCTCACGTCACGATCTTCAGTTTTTCCTGACAAACTGGTACCGGCAACTCAGTGCACTGCCGTCGTCAAAGATACACTGGATATTGGATGTAGACCCGATCGAGTTTTGAATTCCAGTCGGTTCTATGGCCTGAATCAGCCATGCCACTGCCTGAAGTGTCCTGTATCAATGTGAATGAAATTCGAACTTGGATAATAGCCGACACCGCCGGCCTGAAGCGAAAGCGCAGCATCACGCAAATCGGTCAGTGCATGACCGGGCAGGCGAATATCAATCGCCTTACCCAGCATGTGCAGACTGCGTTTGGCGACACCACTGCTCTTAGCATTCAATTGCTCATTGGTTTTGGGTGAGCGATAACCTGAAATGACATGAAACTCCCGTTGGGAACCCATCTTATATTGCAGTAACTGAAGCAGGTCGAGCAGATTATAATCAATTGGATAAATTTCACCGGTACGGTGATCACGCAAAACCTTCTCAATCGCCTGGAGTCCGTCGGACTGATAATCGCCCTCAGCCCAGTATGTCGCTTGAGTACGTTCATTCGTGTGCAGATTTAAAAAAGACAACTTTCTTTCGTGCACATGCAGCATACCGGCATGCGCCCCGGAAAATGCGAACAATGCGCAGGCGCCAGCGCCGGCTTTCAACATATTCCGTCGCTTAAGATCAGGCAGCGTATTCATTTTGGATAAAGCAGATTGATCTTGTGTAAGAAAATGTAATGCCATTCAGAACCCTCCTTTCTTAGTGCCTGCACCGTATCATGATTTTTCTTTAGGAACAACAAACATGGTGAAATTTTTAACGCGCCCGATCTAAAACACGCTCATCCCTACCATAAGTATCCAGCGAGTAATGAATATTTTGGTCACTGTCTATCCATGTTGTCAGATAAACAATATAAACAGGCAACGGCTCGGGTAAATTAATCTGTCTGGTTTTACCTGAATCAATCTGTGCTTTTAATTCTTCTGGCGATACTCGTCCACCCAAGGCAAAGTTCGCAAGCTGCAACGGCGCCTCCAGGCGGATACATCCTGAACTGAATGTTCTAATGTCTCTGTTAAATAAAGATTTTGCGGGTGTATCATGCAAATAGATGCTGTAATCATTGGGCAGCATGAATTTTATTGTTCCCAGCGCATTCTGCCTGCCCGGTTCCTGACGCAAAGCGTATGGAAACCCGGCTTTGATTGCATTCCAGTCTATTGTTTCAGGATCGATAGGACTTGTACGAAAAGTATAATCCTCATAGACTCGAATATTTTGCGAAGTGAAATAAGCCGGGTTTGCCTGTTGTTTGGGCAGCAGGTCCTTGCGTGCGATGCTGGCCGGCACATTCCAGTAAGGATTGAGGATCATGTGCGTAATGCGACTGTGAAAACTCGGTGTGGAGCGGTATTCTCGTCCGACAATAATGCGCATATCAAACATATACTCACCATTTTCTATGGCCGTCAACTGGAATCCGGCTATATTCACAAGCAGATAACGTTTACCCAAATCTCTGGGCATCCAGCGCAAACGCTCCAGATTGACACGAAGTTGCTGCAACTTTTCCGCCGGTGTCCTGTTCATGGCTTCAACCGTGTTCGGACCGATAACGCCATCCGCGTTGAGTCCATGTTGTCGCTGAAAGGCCCTGACTGCGCTTTCCAGCGCGTTATCGTAGTAATCGTTTTGCCCGCCATCTGGCCCGGAAACAAGATTATATTCGGGCAAACCGTGCGTTTCATAGGCCTGGACAATGCGCTCTCTTACCAATGGAACGGCAGCATGCGAATTGCCTGGTCTCAGCAATAATCCATTGGGCAGCTGTGTCCACACCACCTGGCGTGCGACCAGATCCTGGAATTTAGCCAGCGCATGTTTAAGGTGCTGATAATTTGGATTGGACGATACCAAACTTTCAAGTGAGTGCTGAAAATCGCCGGAATTGAGGCTTTTCAGTAAAAATTGAATCGCATCAAAGTCTGGCTGAGGTATGTGCCAGTCAGGATCGACTTCTCTGGCATCAAAACGGCCGCGATACAGGTCACGCATGAATTTCATCAGTGACCGGGTTGTTCGCAGCTCCAATATGAATTGATTCTCGGGCGTCAATTCTGCAAATAACTGTACTAATTGATCCAACTGATAGTGACCACGCTCCAGACCATGATCCTCCGCGCTCGCCATAAACGCCATAGCCGTATTGAAATGGGGTGCGGGCTGCCCGGATATTATCCAAACGGGTTGATAACCACGTCGATCATAAAACGCGCGCAACGCGATAGTTTCATTTACTTCTAACCCGCCTTCAGCCAGAATCCTGTTTAATTGTGTCTCGAACTCTGCATGCAGTGTTTCCGCTTCGTATGAAAATACACAGGTCGATAGTGTCAGCAGCAGTACAAAACCAGGAATGCAAAAATTTCTCCGAAGGGTATAGAAACAGGCTAAGATCATCAGTTAATCGTTGCGTAATATTCATCAGAAATTCGCCGAACCATAACGAATTTGCGCTTAAATAAGCAATATACGCGAAAACCGGCTAACAAATAAGAAAGAATAAGACGTTTTTTTCGATACTATTGCTATTTGCCGCAGAGATTTTATCCGGAAGTCTAAGTGCTTGAAGACCTGAAAATGATGATCACACGTTTGTTGTTACTGCTTATTTTCTATACAGTTTTAATCGGTTGCACAAGCATTCCGGAGAACATCAATCCGGTTACGGGCTTCGATGAAAACAGATATCTTGGAAAATGGTATGAAATCGCCAGGCTGGACCACGCCTTTGAACGCGGATTAAGTCATGTGACGGCTGAATATCATTTGCGCAGTGATGGCGGCATCGAGGTTACCAATCGTGGTTTTTCCAATACGGAAAACAAGTGGAGAGAAGCCTCGGGAAAAGCTTATTTTGTCGGGAAACGCAATACCGGGCATCTGAAGGTTTCTTTTTTCGGCCCATTTTATAGTTCTTACATCATTTTCGACCTGGATAAGGATGATTATCGATATGCCTATGTTACGGGCTACAACAAATCGTTTTTATGGTTTCTATCAAGAGAACCGATTGTCAGTCCATCAGTAAAAGAACGATTTGTCCAGAAATCGAGAGAACTCGGTTTTGAAACGGACGCCCTTATCTTTCCAGTCCAGCATTAGCGTCATTTGAAGAAATGGATTTCTGGATATTTCTATTTATCATCAAGCTTGCCTTCCGCTCTATAAAAACTACAGCTTGACGTTCGTCAGCCGTTAGCTCAAAAGTATTCAGTGCAGTTATTTTCAACGGACTGCCCTGTATGGCGCAACTGATCTAAAAAATTGACGTAGCCAATACCCAGATATCACATCTTCTGACGAGGAATCATGCATGAAACTTCATAAAAGAATCATTCTGAAATTCAGCGGGATCATGCTGCTATGCACCGCTTGGTTTGTCTGGCAGAATCCGGTTCGCGAGCCGCAGTTGTCTTTCCTATCCACAGCTGAAGCAGCCATTGATCCTAATCCGTTTGTTCTGCCTGATACATCGCCCGATGCATTGATTGACAAGATAATCATACTTTCCGGTTTGCAGAAACAGATTGATCAGATCGGCGATAAAATGCTGGAAAATATTCATCAGTCTCCTCAGAAACCTGACGATCCGGTCATCGCCGAGAAAATTGAAAAAATCGTCCTGGATACCTACCGCCCGGAATTTTTTTATCAACAACTGCGCAGCACATTTAAACAGAACCCGGATCGCGATCGATTGAAAACCCTGATTCAGGCGTTCAATTCACCGCTGATGCAAAGAGTCACTGAAATGGAAAATCGTGACTTCAATCTCGTAACTTTCGAAACCTTTATCGAAGACATCATCAGAACACCCTTGCCGGCAAATCGTTTAAGATTATTGCAGGATCTGGAAGCCGTCACGCGAACCACCGAACTTGTAACCGAAATCGCGTTAGGCACCAAACGCGCCTTACTGACGGGCAGGATGCAAAGCGAGGGTAATGAAGCAACGCAAATACTGGATGCGCCCATTGCTGCACAAGAAACTGATATGAGTGATAACACTTATCAAAATGTGATTATCATGATGGCGTATTCATATCGTGAGCTTACTGATCCGGAATTAAGCGAATACATCCGGTTCTATGAAACCACGGAAGGTGATTGGTTTATCACACATGCTGTCAATGCAATGATTGGAGCGTTCCGAACCGGTTCACTGGAGGCCGGAAAACGCATTGCGGCACTGGCAGGGCAGTAGAAATCATGCGCCGCACTCCCGCTTTACAATCGGCACCCATTCAAATGAGAAGTGGACCCCATTTTTTGGACAATTGTCTTAGGAGTTATTTCCCAACATATCAACCTGCTTTTTGCAGCCTGACCGACTCATAATAAACCTGATCTGGCGTAGTCATCAAGGTCTGGTGTTTCCGGTTTTCATTGTAAAAGCGGAAATACTTTGCCAATGATTGTTTAGCCTCAGGCGCTGATTCATAAGCATTGAGATAAACTTCCTCATATTTGACACTGCGCCACAGGCGTCAACAAATACATTATCTCTCCAGGCACCTTGCCAGTGGTTTCTTCGGTAATATCGGTCTGCCAAACCTGCGTACGCCGTCCGGTATGTAACGGTGTGCAGGTACCGATCACATGGCCCGCTGTCACGGCGCGGATATGATTGATATTTAGCTCCAGTCCGACAGCGCGATATTGATCAGGATCGATAGTCATCCAACCGGCGACACTGCCCAATGTTTCGGATAACACACAACTGGCTCCGCCATGCATAATACCGAAAGGCTGTGTGGTACGTTTATCCACCGGCATACGCGCCTTCAAAAAATCCGGGCCGACGTCAACAAAGTGAATGCCTATATGCTCACCCATGTTGGCATTGCGCAAACCTTCCAGATATTCAACCGTATAATCCTTAAACCAGATATTGCTGCTCATAACACTCCTCAATTATTTTTGTATTGCGTGACCAATCACTTTCAGGCCATGATTGTTGCGATTTCGTTCAGCATTTTCTCGTCATCACTATAGTCCACGTGTATCGAATACAACTTTTCCCGATACTGAAATCGCAACGAAGGAAATGCAAATGCATTCAATGTACTCGCCAGTCTGAGTTCGTCTTCCAGCGCGGCCTGGATATCCGCACCGGCAAGATCTGCCGCAAACAGCGCGACATCGAGTCCGATTTCACGTGCGCATTGTATCAATGTTTCCGATCTGGATGGATTTAAGGCATTTAGATAATAAGCCTTTTGTATTTCTCGCCGCATATCAATCCCGGCGGCAGTGCGTTGTTTCCGCGCGGCGAGAATCGCCCGGCATGCCGGATAGGTCGAACGCACTGGTGTATTGCTTGTCCAGAAAGCGTAATTAAAATAAACCCCCGGCACGGTTTTCTCAATTTTCCGCCAAGTCTGCTGTATCATGACACGCAAATCTTCAGGCATAGGTTCATTCGTATCCGGTGCAAGTCCACCCAGCACATAAGTTACCTGTACACGCTCCGGTAACCTGCTTTGCAATCTTCGCCAACTCGCCTCAAATGCGTAACACCAGCTGCACATCGGATCATAAATATAAAAAAGACGAGAAGGAAGCATTAGAAATCGCTCTGCAACTGGATGCCCTGTTCGGGCAATTAGCACTTGTAAAAAAGATTGATGTCTATGTAGATAACTTAGTTTGAAATTACGTTTTTTTATCTGCTCCGACAATGGCTATCACTTCTTCAGGCTTTAAATGCAATAAATTGCCTATTTCCGCATAATCATCCGGCAGTGCAGCATCATCCCAGCCATTTGCCGAATGCCGCGCCAAATTGACTGCCAGAAAAACATTGCGGACACGCTGCTGATAGCGATATTCATCATCGATCAGATGAATCAACAACTCCGGCAGTCTCCATTTGATTGCCAGCGCCAGTTGCAAATCATGTAATGCAAATCCCAACACCTGCTCTTGCGCTTGATGACTGCGCAACGTTTTATCGTTGGCTTGCAACATTCTTATCATCAGCATTTCCTTTGGAGAAAAGCACCACATCAGTATTTCTGCGATATCATGCAGCAAAGCGGCAATCCGTATTTCTTCAAAGTGCAAATCATGTAATCGAACCGCCCATTCAAACGCATAGTTAGCCGCCACTTTTGCACGTTGGATAACCTTCAGCAGATACACCAGCGCACTCATGTGGTCCTGACCCAGCACATCTTCCACCAGCGGATTGACAGGTACTTTTTTCAAGACATTCTCGGGCCCGATCATCATGATGGCTTGCTCTACTTCAACAATCTCATGTTCTTGCGTACTATGTTTATGCGCTTGCAAATACCGTGTGAGTTTAACAACCATCAGCGGATCGCTTTTTATCACTTGGGCGATACTGCGTGGTGTTTGATGCTCAATATCACTGGATAAATCTGACAGTTTACGCGCAGTCTGTTTAAGCACAGGAATTTCCACTTTGGTCAATTTATCGACCCATATGCTCAATTTCTTATTGTCTTTCTTTAACATCAGATGCTCCAGTTATGCTAACACTATATTTGCTATAACGAGATTTACAGAACAATGATTAGAAAATACGATCAGAAATATTACCGCACTTTATTCTGTCCAGAGTCCTTCCAGGTTGTAATATTTCCGCGCTTCCGGCTGCATGATATGCACGATGACCTCACCAAGGTCAACCAGCAGCCATTCACCGGTCTGCTCACCTTCAAAACACAGAATGACGCCACCAGCTTTTTTTACCTTTTCTCGCACATTCTCAGCCAATGCTTTTGTCTGACGTGATGAGCCCGCACTTGCGATAATGACATAGTCAAACAGGGATGTAAGTTTGCCGACATCCAGTACTTTAATATCCATCGCCTTGATTTCTTCAAGTGCATCAACCGCGATGTTGACCAGTTTTTTTGAATTCATATTCTCCTGTATAGAGCTGATGAGTTTTAATATAGTCGGAAACAGCGTCAGGCAACAAATAGCGTATGCTTTTTTTCGCCGCAACCATGGCGCGTATCTGCGTGGCGGAAATATCGAGCAAAGTGGTTGCCGCCATGTAAATCAATCCATACGGTTGACTTGTCAAACTAACTGAACACGTTATCCATCGCGAGGCGCATGCCTGTTGTATTTCTTCGGGCAAATCCTGTTTGTGTTTAATCAACATGCTACCCGGACGGTTGACAATGACTACATGGCAAAGCTCGAATATCTCATGCCAATCGCACCACTGATGGATCTTTAAAAAAGTGTCGGCACCCATAATCAGACACAATGCAACATCTCCCCCATATTCCGACCGATATTCCCTGAGCGTTTCCACAGTCCTGCTGACGCCTTCGCGCTTAATTTCCCGGGTATCCAAGAGAAAAACAGGATTATCCTGTATCGCCAGTCTCACCATTGTGGCGCGCTGCGTTTTGGATGCAAATGGCAAGTCACGCAACCGTGGTGTACCTGCCGGAACAAAAAAGAACCGACTGAAGGCGATATCACTGAGCAGTTCCTCGGCAACACGCAGATGTCCGAAATGGATTGGATCAAACGTTCCGCCATAAATACCCACCAGCGCCGGACTAGTCATAATAATCAATAAAAAATCCGCAGATCAGTCACGGGAATGATCACAACAAGGCCAACCGCATGTCGGTCAATACTTCTGCAAGATGGGAAGTGAATCGTGCCGCAGCAGCGCCGTCAATAACACGATGATCATACGATAATGAAAGCGGCAATACTAAACGCGGTACAAATTTTCCGTCACGATAGACAGGTTTGTAATCCGCTTTAGAAACACCAAGAATGGCCACTTCAGGCGCATTGATGATCGGCGTGAAAGCCGTACCGCCAATTCCACCCAGGCTGGAAATGGTAAAGCCGGCGCCTTGCATCTGTTCCGGCTTCAGTTTGTTTTCGCGCGCCAGCGCGGATAACTCGCTTAACTCGCGCGCAATCGCCACGACACCCTTTTGATCGACATCACGAATCACCGGCACGACGAGACCATTAACCGTATCAACAGCAAAACCGATATGATAATAACGCTTAATAATCAGATTGGTTTCCCCGTTAGCATTCTTGTCCAGCGAGGCGTTAAACTCAGGGAATTTTTTCAGCGACGCAATCAGTGCTTTCATGAGAAACGACAACAAGGTCAGTTTGACAGCATTTTGCTTTTCCGCCGTATTGAATTCTTTACGCAATGCTTCCAGATCGGTGATATCCGCCTCATCAAACTGCGTCACATGAGGAATCATAACCCAGTTTCGATGCAGATTTGCGCCTGCGATCTGCTTGATACGGGACAGTGATCTGATCTCTACCGGCCCATGCCTGGCAAAATCCACCTGCGGCCAGGGCAACAAATCCAGTCCCGTCTCTACAGGTACACTCTTGCCATTCGCACGCATCCGCGACAATCCAGCCTTTACAAAAGCCTGAACATCTTCTCTCAGTATCCTGTGTTTAGGTCCACTCCCGGTTATCAGATCCAGATTAACACCCAGTTCACGGGCAAAACGGCGCACCGATGGGCCTGCATGTGCCTTGGCTGTTGCTACATCAACCGGAACAAGTGGAATCAGGGGCGAAGCAGGATATATCTGCTTTACCTCTGCTTTGATGACATTTTCGTTCGACTCGGCTTGCGCCGCATGCGTAATCACCCGTGGCGCCTTCTCAGAAGCAACTTCTCCATTCTGTTTATTTTTTTCAGTACTGTCAGCTTCGTTATCAGGCTTTCTGGAAACGGATTCCGTATCAGCGTTTCCGCTTGAATCAGCTATTTCAATAACCGCTATCGGTGAGCCTTCTGAAACTTTATCACCCGGCTTGACTCTGATTTCACGAATCAGTCCGGTGAAAGGCGCCGGAATATCAATGGTTGCTTTATCCGATTCCAGCGCAATCAATGGATCTTCCGCATTGACCTGATCTCCATTCTGAACAAACACCTCGATTACAGGCACAGCGGAAAAATCGCCGATATCAGGAATAAGTACTGTTTTCAGCTCACCCACATAGTTTCCTTATGACATATCCATACGGAAGAATCAGTTAACTTACAACGTCACCGGATCAGGTTTTTCCGGATCAATGTTGAATTGCCTGATCGCCTGCGTGACTTTTTGTTTTTCAATCTTCCCTTCATCGAATAACGCTTTTAACGCAGCAACCACAATATAGTAGCGATCGACTTCAAAAAACCTGCGCAATTTCTCTCGCGTATCCGAGCGTCCGAAACCATCCGTGCCCAGCACACGGTAGGTTCCCGGCACGAACTCGCGTATCTGATCCGCGTGAACCTTCATATAGTCTGTCGCGGCAATTACGGGACCATCCCGTCCCTTGAGGCAGTTTTCCACATGCGAAATTTTGTTTTTTTTCTCGGGATGCAGCATATTCCATCGATGGATACTCAAAGCTTCACGCCTTAATTCAGTAAAGCTCGTCACGCTCCAGATATCTGCATTGATGCCGAAATCCGCCTTCAGAATTCCGGCAGCAGCAATCACTTCACGCAATATGGTTCCGGAACCCAGCAATTGCACTCGCAGTCCCTTCACACGCTTACCCGATTCACTGAATAAATACATACCCTTCAGAATATGCTGTTCTGCGCCTTTGGGCATTGCCGGATGGGCGTAATTTTCATTCATTACTGTAATGTAGTAAAACACGTCCTCTTGCTCCTGGCACATGCGGCGCAAACCATCCTGGATAATGACCGCTAGTTCATAAGCAAAAGCCGGATCATACGCAATACAGTTCGGTATGGTTGAAGCGGCAAGATGGCTGTGTCCGTCTTCGTGCTGCAATCCTTCACCATTCAATGTGGTGCGTCCAGCAGTTCCACCGAGCAGGAAGCCGCGGCAACGCATGTCCCCGGATGCCCAGATCAAATCGCCGACACGTTGAAAACCGAACATGGAGTAAAAAATATAGAAAGGAAGCATTTGGATATTATACGTACTGTACGCTGTCGCTGCGGCAATCCAGGATGACAGCGCGCCTGCTTCGTTGATACCTTCCTGCAGAATCTGGCCGTTCCTGTCCTCCTTGTAGTACATCAGTTGATCCGCATCCTGCGGTGTATACAACTGCCCCATGGATGACCAGATGCCAAGTTGGCGGAACATACCTTCCATACCAAAAGTACGCGATTCATCCGCAACGATGGGTACAATATGCTTGCCGATCTGTTTATCTTTAACCAGGATATTCAGAATACGAACAAAAGCCATCGTAGTTGATGTCTCACGGCCATCGCCGCTTGCTTTCAATATCGATTCAAAAGCGTCCAGCCGCGGCACCGGTAGCGGTTCAGCATACTTTCTCCGGCGGTGATAAAATCCACCCAGCGCCTTGCGGCGTTCACGCATATAGTTATATTCCGGCGAGTCTTTGGCGAACTTCAAATACGGCACTTCATCGATTCTGTCATCCGGTATTTCCAGTCCAAAGCGATTGCGAAATGCTTTCAGGGAAGTTGTACCCATTTTTTTCTGCTGGTGCGTAATATTCTGCGCTTCACCCGCTTCACCCATGCCATAGCCCTTGATCGTTTTGGCCAGAATAACAGTCGGTTGTCCCTGATGCTTGACTGCCTCCGCATAGGCCGCATAAACCTTGTGGGGATCATGGCCGCCACGATTCAAACGCCAGATATCGTCATCGGACATCGTGGCGACCATTTCCAGTAGCTCGGGATACTTGCCGAAAAAATGCTTGCGCACATAGGCGCCATCACGGGATTTGAAATTTTGATATTCACCGTCAACGCACTCCATCATCCGCCTTTGCAACAATCCCTTGGTATCCCTGGCCAGCAATGGATCCCAGTATGAACCCCAGATCACCTTGATCACATTCCATCCGGCGCCGCGAAATGCCGCTTCCAGTTCCTGGATAATTTTTCCGTTGCCCCTCACCGGCCCATCCAGGCGCTGCAGATTGCAGTTAATTACAAATATCAGATTATCGAGAATTTCACGTGATGCCAGCGTAATAGCACCGAGCGATTCAGGCTCGTCCATTTCTCCATCACCCATAAAGGCCCATACCTTGCGGGCTTTGGTGTTGACAAGTCCGCGGCTGCCGAGATATTTCATAAAGCGCGCCTGATAGATGGCCATTAAAGGCCCCAACCCCATGGAAACCGTTGGAAACTGCCAGAACGAGGGCATCAGCCAAGGATGAGGATATGAACTCAAACCGTTACCGTCCGCTTCCTGACGGAAGTTGTTGAGCTGCGCTTCAGTCAGCTCGTCTGCCAGGAATGCATAGGCATATATCCCCGGCGATGAATGCCCCTGCACATAAACCAGATCACCCCCATGATGTTCGCTCGGCGAATGCCAAAAATGATTGTAGCCCACATCATAAAGCGTGGCGGCAGAAGCAAAACTGGCAATATGTCCGCCCACATTGGTTTCTCTGTTAGCTTTCAGCACCATCGCCATGGCGTTCCAGCGCACATACGAACGGATGCGATGCTCTATAGCATTATCGCCGGGCGAGCGCGCTTCTCTGCCTGTCGGAATCGTATTGATATAGGCGGTATTTGCGCTATAGGGTAGATATGCGCCCGATCGTCGCGCTTTTTCGACAAGTTTTTCCAGCAGAAAATGGGCGCGCTCTGGCCCCTCATTGACGAGTACGGATTCCAGCGCATCCAGCCATTCCTGTGTTTCCTGTGGATCCTTATCCGGTTGCGATTCCATAGTGCTGTAATCCGAAAAAATTAAAGTGAAGCGTTTTTCTGATAGCGCTCTGCTGCCAGTATGGTGTTACACAATAACATCGTGATCGTCATCGGCCCCACACCTCCGGGAACAGGCGTAATATAACCCGCAACATTCTTGACTGAATCAAAATCCACATCACCGCACAGTCGACCGTCCGGCAATCGGTTAATACCTACATCAATGACTGCCGCGCCAGGTTTTACCATTTCCGCTGTCACCATTTGAGGCTGGCCTGTTGCCACGACGAGAATATCCGCAGAACGGGTGAAATACGGCAAATCCCTTGTCTTTGATGAACAGATTGTCACTGTCGCACCACGCTCCAGCAGCATCATGGCCATCGGTTTGCCGACGATGTTGCTGCGACCGATAACCACCGCATGCCTGCCTTCGACTGCAATCTGGTGTTGCTCCAGCATCATCGTTACGCCAAAAGGAGTACAAGGCGCAAAATTGGTGTTGCCGGTAACCAGTGCACCGACATTGTGCAAATGAAAACCGTCGACATCCTTTTGAATGGCGATTGAAGTAATAACCTGATTGTTTACATAGTGCAACGGCAGCGGCAGTTGCACCAGAATACCGTGAACATGCTGATTCTGATTAAGGACTCTAATGCAATCAAGCACTTCGTCCTGATGCGTATTACCGGAAAAATGATGCACCTCGGAATGAATACCGATCTCACTGCAAGCTTTCACCTTGTTACGCACATATATCTCTGATGCAGGATTATCGCCGACCATAATGACCGCAAGCCCGGGGCGCAAACCCTGTTCGGTCAGTCTGGCGGCTCGCTGCTTCCATTCGGCGCGTACATGGCTTGCCAGCAGTTTGCCATCTATGATTTGAGCATTCATGCTATATCAAGTACATAGGGAATCAAATTCTTTTTTTACGCAATGCCTCAAATCGTACCAATCATTTCAGGCAATGAAATTGATGTTGCTCGACAAAAATCAATCAGGTTGCTTGGCTTTCTTGATTTTAAGAAAATAAATCAACAGCCCGACCAAAAATACTGGGATAACAAACAAAGCAGCTGAAATTAATCCAGCCGCCAGTATTGAGAGCGTCGTATTACCTGGCATGAATAAGGTAATGAACCATATCACAACAAAAGCGATAAAAAGTCCACCATAAAGTATGGTCTTTTTTCCGCGATCATAGAGCCGCCATAGTGCACCGGATACACGGGTATCGTCCACGTAATGATCAAAAACTTCCACCAGACTCTGGTCTCCCGGACAGGAATCATAGCCGATGGCAACAGCCAGCGCATTGGTGCCATCTTCCATTCTCGACATTTTTTTCAGGAATTCAACGCGATTGATCACTTTCTTTGGATTCATGCCATCACGCGTCAGCATGGTTTCAATCGCGGCAAAGGCTGTTTCCCGAGGCTCCTTCACACCTTCCAGACTCTCAGCAAACTTCCACATAACGCCAATCAAATAATGTTGTATCGTCAGATCCCTGAACTCGGGCGCATAATCATAGTCTCTCGCTTTCACGCTCACCAATTGCTCAGACAGAATATCGCGCGCGTAATCCACACAGGCGTCTACAGGCGACTTATCCGGTATGGTCATTTTTTCTGCGGACACTTTCTCCGCATTGATTGCCTCCACAGCCTCTTTTTGAGTTGATATCTGTTCGGTTGTTATAGCTGAATCCTGCTCTTTATTGCTCATTGCACCGCCATCCCATAATTTTATTTTCCAAGCATTATATACCGGCTGGAATAATCTTGAAAAAGATCATTCCAAATCCACATGCTAACTTGCAGCAAGTAACTCAGCAGGTTTTACTATGAATATTCAGTCTTTTCCAGATCGTAGCGGTCAGATCCGCGCTGTTCATTGTGTAAAAATGCAAACCCGGCGCACCTTCCCTGAGCAGACGCTCACATAAATCGGTCACTATATCGAGGCCAAATGCCTGTATCGAGGCTGTATCATCACCATAACCTTCCAGTTTTTTCCGGATCCAGCGTGGAATTTCGGCGCCACAGGTATCTGAAAACCGCATCAATTGTGAAAACTTATTGATCGGCATAATACCAGGTACGATCGGCAGACAAAGCCCCATTGCTTCACATGAATCCACGAAATGAAAATAGGCATCAGCATTATAAAAATACTGTGTAATCGCTGAATTTGCCCCAGCATCAATTTTGCGCTTGAAATTCTCCAGATCAGCCTGTACTGATCGCGCCTGCGGATGATATTCCGGATACGCGGCAACCTCGATATGAAAGACCTGCCCAAATGCTGTGCGTATAAAAGCCACGAGCTCACTTGCGTAACGAAACTCCCCTGCCTGCGCCATTCCAGAAGGCAGATCACCACGCAGAGCCACAATCTGTTGAATGCCTACTTCCTGATACTTTTCAAGCAACGTGTGAATCTTCTCCCGGGTTGACCCAATACAGGATAGATGCGGAGCAACGCTGTAACCTTCCGACTGCATTTCGAGAACGGTTTCGAGCGTCCGTTCACGCGTTGAACCGCCCGCACCAAATGTAACAGAAAAATATTTTGGATGAAGCTTGGCTAACTGTTGACGCGTTTGCCGAAGCTTTTCGACACCCTGCTCAGATTGCGGCGGGAATAGTTCAAAACTGAAAGTGGGGTTGAATTTTTTTTGTGACTTCATTTTGTGAATGATTGCCTGAACTCTCGGATATACCACAATGAAAGATATGGAACTTAACCCGGTCATATTAAAAAAGCATGGCTCACTGCTCAAGATGAGTTCAAAGTCAATTAAATTAACTGCCTCAGCAGCTTTGACCTCAACAGGTACTCATCATGTTACATGATTGCTATGAAACACCGGACATATGCGCCATATACCGTTTCGTATATGTCCGGCGTGATGTAAAAACGTATTTAACAGGTTGCTGAAAAATTATCTGCATTGCCGCTGCGGTATTCAATATGGGTCAGCCTCACGGCTGTTCGCTGCGCTCTGCTTGCGTCACCTGTTTTTGCCAGGCAATTCACTGCCTCGATCACATTTTGAACAACCTGTTAATACAAACTGCTTCTGCTGTTAATAGCGATACATTTCCGGTTTATAAGGACCATTTTTATCCAGCCCAAGATATTTGGCCTGCTCATCAGTCAGTTCGGTCAATTTCACGCCCAGCTGACTTAAATGCAGTCTGGCAACTTTCTCATCCAGATGCTTGGGTAACACATACACAGCTTTCTGATAATTATCGCCATTACGCCAAAGCTCGATTTGCGCCAGAACTTGATTCGTAAAGGAACTTGACATGACAAACGATGGATGACCGGTTGCACACCCCAGGTTAACCAGTCTGCCTTGCGCCAATACAATGATTCTGCGGCCTGTCGGAAAAATAATATGATCAACCTGGGGTTTAATATTTTCCCATTGATATTTTTGTACAGCGGCAATATCAATTTCCGAATCAAAATGTCCAATATTGCACACAATCGCCTGATTTTTCATTTTCAGCATATGATCATGCGTAATCACTCTCAAATTCCCTGTCGCCGTGACAAAAATATCGGCTTTATCGCAAGCATCATCCATCGTCACGACACGATAACCTTCCATTGCGGCTTGCAGTGCGCAAATTGGATCAATCTCGGTTATCCACACTGTTGCGCCAAGGCCACGCAGCGATTGCGCACATCCCTTACCTACATCACCATAACCACAAACCACCGCGATTTTTCCGGCAATCATCACGTCAGTGGCGCGCTTGATGCCGTCCACCAATGACTCTCGGCATCCATACAGGTTATCAAATTTTGATTTGGTCACCGAGTCATTCACATTAAAGGCCGGAAATGGCAGTTCGCCTTTTTTCTGCATCTCGTAAAGACGATGCACGCCAGTAGTAGTCTCTTCGGTTACACCATGAATATCCGCAAGTTTCTTTGAATACCAGCCGGGTTCGCTGGCAAGCTTCTTTTTAATCGAAGCATACAGAGCACGCTCTTCATCATTGGTAGGATTGGCGATGATCCTGTCATCCTGCTCGGCTTTACTGCCCAGGATTAACAACAAAGTTGCATCGCCGCCATCATCGAGGATCATATTGGCATTGCCCGATTCACCATCGACAGCCCACTCGAAAATCCGGTGTGCGTAATCCCAATAATCGTCAAGCGACTCACCCTTATACGCAAAAACCGGAATACCACGAGCAGCTATTGCAGCAGCAGCATGATCCTGCGTGGAAAAAATATTGCACGACGCCCAGCGAACCTCGGCACCCAGCGCCACCAGTGTTTCGATCAGCACCGCCGTTTGAATTGTCATATGCAGCGAGCCGGCAATCCGCGCACCGGCCAGCGGTTTATCATTGGCGTATTCTTTTCGCACTGCCATTAAACCGGGCATTTCTGTTTCGGCTATGGCAATTTCCTTGCGCCCCCATTCAGCCAGTGCAATATCCGCAACTTTATAATCGGTGGAACTTCTTTTATCAGCATTAAGCACAGCGCTCATTAATCTATCTCCTTTAACTTGGAAAGAGCGCCGTTGTTACTTTAATCACAAACTCCACACCACTGAGCCTCACGGAATATCCCGTTGCAGCGCTCCTCAGCACGGTGGAAAAAACTTTACATCTCGATAAAAAATTAAATCAGAATTCGAGCTTATTCATCGACATCAGATACCCGCATCAGCGCGCAGCTGTTCCGCTTTATTTATCGCTTCCCAGGTGAAACCAGGTTCCTCGCGGCCAAAATGACCATATGCAGCTGTTTTTGTATAGATAGGCTGCAACAGATTCAGCGAATGGATAATTGCTCGCGGACGCAAATCAAAATGTTTATCAATCAAGTGAATAATCTTCTCATCAGAAATCCGTCCGGTACCAAATGTGTTCACCATTAGTGAAACCGGCTTCGCCACGCCAATCGCATAGGCAACCTGGACTTCACACTGACTGGCAAGACCTGCCGCGACTATATTTTTAGCCACATAGCGTCCTGCATAAGCCGCTGAACGATCAACTTTCGAAGGATCCTTGCCAGAGAAAGCACCGCCGCCATGTCGCGCCATACCGCCATAAGTATCTACAATGATCTTGCGCCCAGTCAAGCCGCAATCCCCCATTGGACCACCCACTACAAAACGACCTGTTGGATTAACCAAGTATCGCGTCTGCTCATTCAACATTGCCTGCGGCAAGACCGGCTTGATCATTTCCTCAACGACGGCTTCGGTCAGATCCTTATGCGTAATATCAGGGTTGTGTTGCGTTGAAATAACAACCGTTTCAATGTGAACCGGCTTACCATCCTGATATCTGACCGAAACCTGCGATTTCGCATCCGGACGCAACCATGCCAACTTGCCACTTTTTCTCAGAGACGCCTGACGTTCAACCAACCGGTGCGCATAATAAATCGGCATCGGCATCAGTTGCGGTGTTTCATCACAGGCATAACCAAACATCAACCCCTGATCACCGGCCCCCTGCTCCATTTCTTCTTCTTTTGAGCGATTTACACCCTGGGCGATATCAGGAGATTGTTTATTAAAAGCCGTCAAGACCGCACATGTCGTTGAATCAAAACCAATCTCAGAGCTCGTGTAGCCGATATTGCGAACCGTTTCACGCGCAATCAGGTTGTAATCAACAGTTGCATGTGTTGTAATTTCGCCCGACAATACGATTAGTCCGGTACTGCACATGGTTTCACAAGCAACTCTGGCGTTTTCGTCCTGAGTAAGAATTGCATCAAGCACGGCGTCTGAAATCTGATCCGACACCTTGTCCGGATGCCCTTCAGATACAGACTCGGAAGTAAAAAGATAATTACTCATTGTTATCCTTATTGATTTAAAAACCGTTTATTATAGCAAACCCCCCTACTCTAAAAAAACATCGCAGCGAGAAATTCACTACGAAGCTGTTTTGTAGCAAACTTTTTGACGATGACTACTCGCTTCACTGCTCTCTCAGCACTCTATTTCCTGAATGATTATTTTCTAGCTACAACGACCTGTGACGATAATCAAGTCATTGACAGTATTTTTTCATAAAAAATCACAAGCGACTGATTTTAAAATTAATACATACCGCCACATATCAATTTTAGCAATTAATCGTCCATCGCTTGTCTTTGATCCCAAATACTCTGTATAATTAAAGGTTTCTTAGGCTCGCATCACTTGAAAATAAAGGCAAACGAATAAATATGGTCATTATTAGATTAGCGCGCGGTGGCGCAAAAAAACGTCCCTTTTATAACATGGTTGTCGCTAACTCATGCAATGCCAGGGACGGCAGATTTATTGAACGCGTGGGTTTTTATAATCCACGGGCAACAGGTGGGGAAGTTAAATTACGTATCCACATGGACCGCGTCAGTTATTGGCAATCAAAAGGCGCACAGCTATCGGAAACCGTTAGCAGACTGATCAAACAATCCGCAAAAACCCAGGAAGCATCGATCAATAGCTAGCAATAATGAATAGGACAGGCCCATGGTTATTATGGGTCATGTAATTAATGCTTTTGGCATTCACGGCTGGATCAGAATTTATCCCTATACCGAAAATGTCGACAGCTTGTTGAACTACAAGATCTGGTGGCTCGGAAACGCGGATAGACCCTGGCAACAATTGCATTTAGTCGCCGGTCGTTCCAATGGCGCTTTCCTGGATGCCAAGCTGAAAAACTGCAATGATCGAAATCAGGCGCTCTTATATAAAGGCTTACAAGTCGCTATTCCACGTGATAGCTTGCCAAAACTGCCGGATAGTGGAGAAGAGGGTTATTACTGGTCCGATCTGGTCGGATCTGAGGTTATCAATTTAAATAACGAAACGCTTGGAACCGTCATCGGATTGCTTGAAACAGGCACAAATGATGTATTGCGCGTTCAAGTCAACAGTGAAAAAAACAAGGAACTGTTGATTCCGTTTATCGAACAGAGATTTATAATAAGAGTTGAATTAAATTGCGGTCGAATTATTGTTGACTGGGAAAAGGATTATTAGAGCTGCGCATTGAAGCAACATACCAGACCTTACGAATGTGATGTCATTACATTGTTTCCGGACATGTTCAACGCCATTACACAATTTGGTGTAACAGGAAGAGCCTGCGAAAACAATATTTTTCACGTAAATACATGGAATCCGCGTAATTTTACTACGGATCGTTACCGTACAGTCGACGACTGCCCCTATGGTGGTGGACCCGGCATGGTAATGAAAGCGCAGCCTCTTGAAGACGCAATTATAAGTGCAAGAAAAAGGCAGCAGCAGACTGGCATTGAAAAACCGGAAGTGGTCTATCTCTCCCCTCAAGGGCAGCGACTTGACCACCAACTGGCTGCACGGTTTAGCAAATCTTCCGGCATCATTATGCTTTGCGGTCGCTACGAAGGCATAGATGAGCGGTTGATTATGCGACAGGTTGATACTGAGGTCTCAATTGGAGATTATGTTTTGTCGGGTGGAGAACTCGCTGCAATGGTGCTGATTGACAGTATAGTCAGATTGATTCCAGGCACATTAGGTGATCCCGAATCCGCATCCCAGGATTCATTTGCCAGCGGACTGCTCGATCACCCGCATTACACGCGCCCAGAGGAATATAACGGCATCACGGCTCCTGAAGTACTATTATCAGGGAATCATGCTAATATACGCCGCTGGCGTCTGCAGCAAGCGCTGGGCAGAACATGGCTGAAACGCCCGGACTTGCTGAAACTGAGAATGGTGCAAGGCATGACCGAAGAAGAAAGAATTCTTCTTGAGGAATTTAAAATAGCCTGCAAGGATCATGAAAATACAGACTTTAAATAGGAAAATGCTATGAACATAATAGATCAATTAGAAGCCGAAGAAATTAGCCGCCTAAACAAGAACATACCTGATTTCGCACCGGGTGATACAGTCGTTGTAAATGTCAATGTAGTGGAAGGTAACCGCAAACGCGTACAGGCTTATGAAGGTATCGTTATTGCAAAACGTAATCGCGGTCTGAATTCCGCGTTTACCGTTCGAAAAATATCGAGTGGTGAAGGCGTGGAAAGAACATTTCAAACTTACTCGCCTTTAATAGCAGGAATAGAAGTAAAACGCCGCGGCGATGTACGACGCGCAAAGTTATACTATCTAAGAGCACGCTCCGGAAAATCTGCAAGAATCCGTGAAAAACTACCCGCACGCGCGAACAAATCGTTAGCAACCAGTGCTTTGACCGAGAATCCAGCAAAGCCGGAGAGTGCCACCGAATAAAACCTCCCTCAGAAAGACGAGTTGGCTGCAACAGCTAGAGTATTAGCGCGCCTGAATTTAGATGCGCATTATTAAAATGTCACAACACCCTACAGAATACAGCACCGCCTTTGCTGAAATTGATCAAAACACAATAGCAAAGGCGGTATCAAAGATTATTCAGATCATCTTTTGATTTTTAATAAATGCTGCTAGAGCAGCTCTCGAACATTTTCCGGTGGACGGCATATTTTTGCTCTATTGCCGCGTACGACAATAGGTCGCTGCATTAAATCAGGATTATCGATCATGGCCTGAATCAGCGCATCATCCGACATAGAATCCAGTTTCAGATGGCGCGCGGCCAATTCATCTTCACGCAGGACATTGCGTGGCGATAAGCCGAGTTTCTGTATTAATTCACGCAACTCATCTGCAGTCAAAGGGGTTTCATAGTAATTAACCGACTCATACTCTCGTCCACTTTCATTGAGTATCTCCAATGCTCCCCTGCACTTACTGCAAGTAGGCTTTTGATAAATGGTTATCTTGTCACTCATAGGATAAACACTTCACTCCAGCAAAAGAATAATATAACCTGATCACTGTTAATTATCTGACACCACACTCATCAGAAATCGCCTTGTGTGCTGACGATGATCCTTTCAAACCATAAGTATCCGTTGTTAATGTGCCACGCGAGGAAGTTCCTTGCACCACCAACGCATTGCCACGTTTTATCGCATCAGTCAGTTTATTATCCGTACTCTGATCCGGAGCCCAGGCGGAATCGTCTTGGGTAAAAAGTTTAAATGTCTGATTATTCACTTTAACAGTCACCTCACTCCCTGCTTGATAAGCATAGCCAGCGATATAACTAAAAACATTCCTGCTGTTCTCAGCCGGGCGGTGCGTGATCAATGCAAAAATATCACCGCGTTTACTATAGTTTCCCTCATCCTTCTTGGGCTGACTTACCATATAGCAGACTTTGTTATTATTCTCCATGAACACATAAGCCTTCCAGTCACCATATTCGCCCAGTAATCTTGGCTCTGAAGCCTGAACTGCGCCGGCAATGCCACTCAACATCGCCACAGCACCCATCAGCAATAATTTACTTACTTGTCGATACTTCATATTGCAAACCTTGAAATTAAATAAGATCGCCGGGTAATTGAAAAAAATGCCCGCCTCTTCTGAAATCCTGAAAAAAGAATTCAATCGAACGAATTATACGCACCCTTCCATTTTATAAATGTAATAACCATTCTGACTGATTGCATCAACAATTTCCTGTGGCATGCCTCGGCTATCCGTATGACAAAATCTACATTCCTTGCTGGTCACCGCAGCCTCTCCTTCATTAATAGAAGAAAGCCATGCCTTAGCATACTCAATAGCCTTCTGATCATCCTTTACAGCAGTAAACACATCGAAGTGCATAATATGCCCGTCTTTGGCTTTTACATAGGTATCATAAACATGAATTTGCATTGTTGTTAAATCCTCAAATTTAAATTTCAAAACTCAATCATAACGGAGGCAGAGTCTGAACAACAACTCAATGCCAGCCGCCTTAATCAATAGAACGAAGGTTACTATATCAATTAATCCATCGTACTGCCACGATAAAATTGAACTCAAAAATATGCCCATATTTCAAGTAAGCACTGCTTTTCTGTTCAATTTCGTCGCGCACTGCATGCCTCGATGAATCCTTAGCAAGCTTTAACAGATTGCTGAAAAATTATCTGCGTTACCACTGCGGCGTTAAAAACAAGTTCAAAATGTACATTGATCACACATAAACCCGGATTTTTATTCGACGCAAGCACCTCGCCCTGCGGATCAGCCTTACGACTGCTCGCCGCGCTTTGCTTGCGGCACCTGTTTCTGCCAGACAATCGGCTGCCGCGATCACATTTTTCAAAGCCTGTTTAAACAGCAGTTCCCACAAAAGAAACCGACTTTAATCTTTTTTCCTGCGCGCGACAAGAACACCGTCACGTGTTGGATTGATGAATGCATCAAAGTCGGGGTCGTCAAAAATAAGCCTGTTATGCTCCACAATAGCTTCTGTCCAACCCAGCTCGACGTCTGTATACACCTCCGCAGCCACGCGGCCATGCCAGAGTACATTGTCTGCAATATACAGTCCGCCCGGACGAATTCTCTCTTTGGCCATGCGCCACACCTCAGGGTACCCCCCCTTATCGACATCGTTATAGCAGATATCAAACACGCCATCGGTCTGCGCAAAAACATCCTGCGCCATGCCCACATGAAATGTAATCCGTTCCCACAGTTTCGCCGAGGTTTCCGTTGAAGTCAGCAATTGTTCCGCGCGCGTTTTATTTTCCTGTTTACCATCACTGCAGATCACCTGCCCATCGCTACCCACCGCGCGCGCAAACCAGTATGCCGAATAACCGTAACCGCTGCCAAACTCGAAAATACGTTTAGCGCCCACCATGATTGCCTGTGTTTCAAGAAATATACCGACCAGCCTATTAACAATCGGAAAATTCTTCTGCCTTGCCAGCTCTTCCATTGCCAACAGTACCGGATCATCGGTTTTTCCGACCAGACCTCGCATATAAATCTCTATTGCGGGATGTACCGGAATAATGCTATTCGGATTTTCAGATGTTGGTTTTTTCAAATCAGCCATTTTCTCTCCTCGCTGGAAATTGCTCCACTACTCTTTCCATTTCATTATCTATGCAACAGGATTCAACCGCAATCTTTGCCAGCTGACCGCGAGCGCCGTAATCACCAGCAAAAAAACCGGCATACGCGCAAAAAGCAGAAACGTTTCTGTCAGTCCTGAAAAAAATACAAAGCTGACCATAGCTACCGCGGGCAGGCTCAACCGAGCCTGCGCCAGCGCTCCATACCACGCCCATAGCAAATACATCAATGACGCCATCCCCACAATACCTAAATGCATGCCGATTTCTATCCAGTCGTTATGATAATGCGATGTCTGCTGAAACACGGGCAGATTCGCATAAATTCCATTCTTATAATGCACAACAACCTGATCAAAATACTGCTCCGGCATTCCCGTGCCGTGCCCTAACAAAGGTTTTTCCGCGATGCCTTGCAGTCCCACATCCCACAACGCGAGACGATAACCGATACTGTTGTTGTATTGTCCCAGCCGGATATTTTCAAAATCAAGCCTGGCCTGCTGCCATCTTTCCGAAATAACCGGACTAGTGTAGGCAAAAGCAATCACCACCAACAATACGAACCCGGCAATCTGGGTTAAAGTGCGTAACGATACGCGAAAGTAAATCATTAACACAATCATCAGGGTCGCCAGCGTCGCCAACAGAAAACTGCGCGCACTTTGCTGGAATTGCAGATAGAGAAACGCCAGCGCCAACAAAAAAAACAGCATCTGCACTATTCGATTCCGGCTCATGCACGCACAACAGCATAAAAAAATACTGGCGATACCCAGCAAAGCTGAAAATGTCAGATAAGACATATTAAACAGCGGTATGCCCTGCTGCTGCTCAACCAGCCAGGCATATAACCCGCTCAACAGCACCAGACCAAATCCCGCACCTGCGGCGCCTATGGCCCAGGGCAAGCGTTGCTGATTGAGCAGACTCAGGAATGGGATATAAATCAGCAGCAGCAGATACTTGGTCCACTTATGCCGTCCCTCTGGAAATGTTTCGGCCCAGAGTAGCCCCAACAACAAAAGGCAGCAAAAAATACCAATGGCCCGCACCAATGGTTCTTTCAGCAATGACCCTATTTTTTTGTGTCCGTCATCCACCAGCCATGCCATCACCAGCAGAACAACAAGAAATACATATAATGTACCAAACCACAAGCCAAGACAAAAAGCGATCAGAGCGACTCTGATCAGAATTTCCCGATGCGGTGCGCTTGACCGTATAAAACCCGACAAAGCGATTCGATTAATAAAAATGCCGGATATCAAAAGGACACATTATTGCAATGATGGACGCTCGAATATAAAACAGGTTTCACCCCAGTTCCGGGTAGTTTTATGCTTAACTTCGAAACCAGCCGCTTGCATCAACTGCACCGCTTCCTGCTGCTCTTCAGCCGTTCCCAGCTCGATAATCACCGAAACAAGCTGTGGATTCCGCAGTACCTTCTCAGCACCTTTCAGAATTGGAATCTCTATACCATCCACATCAATCTTCATGTAGTTGGGATAAGGAAATCCCCATTGACCGCACAGATCATCCAATGTGACGCCAAACATGCCCTGAGTATGCGATGTGGGGACTCGCATATTCCGGATATCTTCCTGACCGAATTGAGAGCGATTTCCACCGGGAATATATTTAGGAATATAGAGTTTCGAAAACTCTGTTTTACCCGAAACTGCGACACAATATGCCGCGATATTATCGGCGAGATCGTTAATATAAATATTTTTATTCAACACATGGTAATTGTTGCTCTGTGGCTCGAAAGCAAATACTCGCACAGCCACGCCATATTTTTTTGCCGGGTACAGCGAATACTGACCGATATTCGCTCCAATATCAAAGTAGCAGGAATCCGGCTTGAACTGATCAAGCCAATCCAGTGTGTCCGGTTCTTTGATCGAATAGGTCTGCACACGTCTCAATACTCGCCAGTGATCAACAGCAACACGTATAGAAATGCCTCTGACCGTAGTTCGCGTAACTCCCCCGATCAGCTGATAAAACGCAGCAATGCAATTGTTTAGAAATTTAACCATCGAAGCATATCCTCTGTTTATTTCATTCCGCAGTTTTTATTTCCCCGAATGATTCTTCCAACAGTGCTACGTAATGTTGCAGAACGTTTTCATCCGGTACATCGAGCATTTCCTGCAAAAAACGCTGACGATGCGCCTCGATATAAAAATCAGCGCAACCATTGTTCAGAAAATGATTGATTTTTTCATATACATCATCGCGGCAGCGGAGTTCTGTCTCCGGCATATAGTAGGCCACCGTCGAGCGCCCCGCAATCAGATAATCCGCAGCCAGCACCGGTTTTTTCGTTCTCACGGCCTCAAAAATCACCGAAGTGGCGAGATCGATAATGACATCGGCCCAGTTCATCAAATGTGCGGAGTGCGCATTGTCATCGGCGATACTGACATTCGGCAGCTGTTTAATTGACTTGTCTTTGGTCAGCGACTGTTTCCATCCACTGCGGGTATGCGGTTTAATGATGATTTCCGTTCCCGGCAGCTCGGCAATCAAATGAACGACTTCGGCAACTTCCTCCCAGAACGTCGTGAAATTCGCTTTTCTCAGAAACATGACGATTTTTAACCGGCTGTCCGAACGCTTGATCGGTGACGGCGGTAAAATTTCATTCAACCTGACCAGCCATTCCGCGCAAAAACGCGGCGAACCCAGGACGGCAATCTTTTTTTCATCCAGAAAAGGACGGAAACGTTTTGCGCACAATTCATTCGGCACAACCAGCCGGTCAAAAATATCCGCATTGGAAAACACGGTGTCCGGCCCCACCTTTCTTTCACCACGGCGAATCAGCTGATTGATATGCGGACTATCGCCATGCGGCAATGAAATCACGCGCATTTTTCTGGCATGCGCCATCGCTATCAATATTTTTATCCATTCCACGCTGATCACCGAGTTCCTTTCCACCCAGTCAAACGTGATCACTCCGCCATCGGCATCCCCGAAACAGCGCGTCAGCAACATATCAGTTGTCTTTCGCCACAATTGCTCACGCCGGGCCTGGTCATGCCGCTCCGACAATCGCGCGGCTAACAAACCGAGTACCGGGATGCGCCTGACATTACCGGTCAGCATGTACGTCTGCAAACGCCACATCAGGAAATGCCACCAGCCCAGCGCCTCCCTGATATGCGCGACACGCACGCCGGAAAGCTGCTTGAGATATTGAATACGGTAATCATGACGGAATCTGGCCGAACCGAGCAGCACGACATCACATTGATGACCTGTTATTGCCCATTGATAGATCACCGGTGCAATGTGATCGATATCATTATAATGACGAAGAAAAAAAAGGGCTTTCATCCCTTGAACATGAACGTAAATTTGATGGTTTAAAAATAAAGCTAACTTTACCGCTTTTCGCCGCACGAACAGTCATCTGTATGTATGGATGTCCGCAAGAAAATTCCCACCAATTCTACACGCGCACTCGTCACTACGCCAGCCGCCACAGAGGCTGCGCCAAATTCTGCGCGAAACTGTCGCAATCAAGCAACTTCATTCCTTGAGTTTCATCGCTACTGCGCTATCCACTCGAATAAACTTGCCCTGACTGACGGATAAATCGGATAATAGTGCGCTGCGCCTGAGCATCTCAAAAAGGCAATAAACCTTACCCCATAGACCTTATACCACACCCTACTGACATAACAATCTGATGAAAACGATCGCTGTCATACCCGCCCGGATGGGATCAACACGCTATCCCGGCAAGCCGCTCGCACCGCTTCTGGGCCGTCCCATGATAGAGCATATTTACAAACGTGTCGCACTGAGCACAGTGCTTGACGCAACCTATATCGCAACCTGTGACGAAGCAATACGTCAGGCTGCCGAGGATTTCGGCGCCCCCGTTATCATGACCGCCGACACTCATGAACGCGCGAGCGACCGGGTGGCCGAAGCCGTAGCCCAATTGGAGGCCGACCTGATTGTCATGGTGCAGGGCGATGAACCGATGACACACCCGGACATGATTGATGCCGCAGTCAAACCTTTTGCGGATAATTACGAAATCGGCTGCGTCAATCTGGTACGTCGCATCGAACAGGAATCGGATTTTCGTGACCCCAACACAATCAAAGTCGTCATGGATCAATCCAATAACGCCATTTACATGTCACGCCAACCGATACCCACATTGGCCAAGACCGGTTTCCCGCAAACCGCAGCATACAAACAAGTGTGCATTATTCCGTTTCGCCGCGACATGCTGTTCCGCTACACCCACCTGCCACCGACACCACTGGAACAACTGGAGTCTGTGGATATGCTGCGGCTGCTTGAACATGGCTACAAAGTCAGAATGGTACCGACCGAATTCAATACACAGGCCGTCGACACCGAAGCTGATCTGGCGCGGGTTGCCGAACTCATGAAAAACGATCTATTGTTGTCCCGCTATTAATTCTGATATCCGAAAGCCATGCAACTCAAAACAAAACTGGCGCAATCTGAAATTACCATCGGCTCCTGGATAACACTGGGGCACACCGCGATTGCCGAAATTATGGCTTCGGCGGGCTTCGACTGGCTGGTGCTCGACATGGAGCACAGCGTCCTGGAACTCAACGAAGTTCAAACAATCATCCAGGTGCTGGACGGCAGGCAGTGCCCGGCCATTGCGCGATTGACGTCCAACCATCCTGATCAGATCAAGCGCGTCATGGACGCCGGCGCAACAGGCGTGATGGTGCCCATGATCAAGTCCGCGGCAGACGCCCAGTCCGCTGTCGACGCGGTATACTATCCGCCGCGCGGCCAACGCGGCGTCGGACTCGCCCGCGCACAGGGGTTTGGCGCCAGCTTCCAGGACTACCGGCAGTGGCTTGAACAAAATGCCGTGATTGTCGTAATGATCGAGCATATTGACGCCGTCAATGCCATTGACTCGATTCTTGCTGTGCCCGGCATCGACGCCTATATCATTGGACCCTATGATCTTTCGGGCTCCATGGGCCGCCCCGGCGATCTGAATCATCCCGATGTGCAGACCGCCATCAACCGCATACTCGAGGCTGGAAAACGCGCCGGCAAGCCCGGCGGCATTCATGTCATCGAGCCCGATCTTGAAGCCTTGCAGCAGCGTATCCAATCGGGCTTTAACTTTCTGGGCTACAGTCTGGATATCCGCATTCTGGATTCCATCTGCCGCAGCCACATGCAACGAATACGAACATTTCTGTAAACGCTATGCGCAAATTTATCATTTCCACATCATCATTCGACACCGCCAATAACCCGGTCATCCAGCGCCTCATTCAGGCAGGCCTGGAGCTGGTGACCAATCCCCATGGCCGCAAGCTGACCGAAGACGAAGCCGCAGAACTGTTGAAAGACGACGTAATCGGCATGATTGCCGGTGTTGAACCGCTCACGGCGCGCGTAATTCAATGCGCAAAAAACCTCAAGGTCATTTCACGCTGCGGCACAGGTATGGACAGCGTCGATCTGGCTGCGGCCCGGAACCATGGCATCACTGTCTACAACACGCCGGAAGCGCCCGCGCAGGCTGTCGCCGAACTCACTCTGGGATTGATACTGGCCAGTCTGAGACGGCTCTGCGAAACAGACCGGCAAATCCGCAGTGGCGAATGGCCGCGCACGCAAGGCGGGCTGCTTGCCGCTCAGACTGTCGGACTGATCGGGCTCGGCCACATCGGCAAGCGTGTCGCAAAACTATGCCAGGCATTTGAAGCCGATGTCATTGCCTATGACCCCCACATTGATCAGGCGCCGGCAGGTGTCACGTTGCAACCGCTGACACAGCTGCTTGAGACTGCTGATATCATCAGCCTGCACACGCCGTACAACCCCGAACTGCACCACCTGATCGACGCCCAGGCGATAGCCCGGATGAAGCCCGGCGCCTTGCTCATCAACGCCGCTCGCGGCGGTTTGATTGACGAGGAGGCGCTCAAAGCAGCGCTTGACAATGGCCAGCTCAGTGCGGCAGCACTGGATGCCTTCGAACAGGAACCTTATCAGGGTCCATTACTCCAATGCAGCAATCTAATTCTGTCTTCCCACGTTGGATCACTGGCGCGCGAATCACGTCAGCGCATGGAACTGGAAGCTGCGGAAAATTTACTTCACGGACTCATCAACACAGGCATAATTCATGACGCACAACCAAGCAGCGCCTGATTTTTTACCTTCCAGTCAGACTGTTATCGTATTCGGCGCCAGTGGTTTTCTGGGCAGCCACGTCGCCGATGCGCTCTCGGTGGCAGGCTATCAGGTACGCTTATTCGACCGCAGCCCGTCCCCGTTTCAAAAAACGAATCAGGAAATGATTGTCGGCGACATCATGGATCTGCAACAGGTCATCGATGCCGTCAAAGGCGCTGACATTGTGTACAACTTCGCCGCTATCGCCGATATCGACGAAGCACATGACAAACCGGTAGCAACCGCCGCGATCAACGTTCTCGGCAATACGCACGTGCTTGAAGCCGCGCGCCTGGCCCATGCGCGACGCTTTGTTTTTGCCAGCAGCGTATATGTCTATTCGGAATCCGGCTCTTTTTACCGCGCCAGCAAGCAGGCCGCCGAACGCTTCACCGAAACCTATCATGATCGCTACGGCCTCGAATACAACATTCTGCGCTACGGCTCGCTGTATGGCCGCCGCAGTGACCGGCGCAACGGCATCTACCGCATGCTGCACGAAGCCATCATGCATCACACCATCACCTACAGAGGCAGCGGTAATGCCATGCGTGAATATATCCATGTCGAGGACGCCGCGCGCCTGAGCGTACAAGTGCTTGCACCGGAATACGCCAACCGGCATCTCATTCTGACCGGACAGGAAAAGCTGCGCATCCGCGACGTCATGACAATGATTTCTGAAATCATGCCGTGGCCAATAACACTGCATTTTGACGAAGCGAATGCCGTCCACCACTACGAAATCACGCCCTATGCCTTCCAGCCGCGTATCGGCCGCAAACTGGTGCTCAACGAACATGTTGATCTTGGCCAGGGACTGCTCGATTGTATCCGCGAAATTCATCAAGACCTGGAACACGCGGACGAGAACGATGACGCCACACCCACTTCCTCGGATAACCGGGCATAATCGAGACTGACGCATGTTTGACCTGACAGCTTTCCAGGCCATCATTTTTGACTTTGATGGCGTTATCGCGGAATCCGGGGATATTAAAACGCAGGCTTTTGCGGCGCTTTATCGCCCCTATGGCGCAACAATCGTTGCCGAAGTCGTTAAATACCATACACAAAATGGCGGCTTGTCGCGCTACAACAAATTCCGCTATTTCCAGCAGCAGTTATTGAACAAATCGCCACTGACACCCGCAGAAGAGCAGATGCTTGACCAACGCTTTTCCGAACTCGTCGTGGAAGCTGTTATCGCGGCTGATGCGGTTCCCGGTGCCTATGAACTCATTCGTCAGCAGCACAGCAGAGTTCCGCTGTTTGTGGCTTCCGGCACACCTGAAACAGAACTCAGGATTATCGTTGAACGCCGCGGCCTGGCTGGCTATTTCCAACAGGTGCGCGGCGCACCCAAGCTCAAGGAAACATTAATCGCGGAAATTCTGGCTGATCATGCGCTCAATCCTGAAAACGTCCTGATGATCGGCGACGCCATGGCGGATTACGCCGGTGCGCAAGCCAACGACACTGCATTCCTTGGCCGCGTCCGTCCCGGCGATAGCAATCCGTTTCCTCCTGGAACATTGGTGGTTGCCGATTTCAGCACACTGATAGCGTGACGAGAATCATGCGCGACAGGATTCAAAGAATCGCTTTTGCCAATAGCACAGAACTGGCGCACGACTTCGCGGAATACGCGGCAGGCGTTTTATCGCAGGCGATCGAAAAGCAGCAGACTGCAAGCCTTGTCGTCCCGGGGGGACGCACGCCACGTGCTTACCTCCCCGTTCTCGCTAAACAATCACTGCCCTGGAGCCGCGTCACGATCACTTTGAGCGACGAACGCTGGGTCGATACCGCTTCGGAAAACTCAAATGAACGGCTTGTCAAAGAAAACCTGCTCGATCGCTTGCCGGAAGAAGCCCATTTTGTCAGCCTCAAAACACGGCATGACACACCCGAACAGGCAATTTCTGAAATTTCTCAACGCCTCGCGACAATCTCGCAACCGCTTACGCTCACCATCCTCGGTCTTGGCGAGGATGGTCACATCGCTTCGCTGTTTCCCTGCCTGAGGTTGCATGAAAGGCCGGATAATGCAACAGAAGCACCCTGCATTGCTGTAAATCCTGCTCCCACACTGCCGCCACGGATAAGCCTGTCACTGACAACACTCGCCCAGAGCCAACAGATTGCCCTGGTTGCAACCGGCGCCAGCAAACGCCGACTATTGGATCAGCTCACCGAACAAGCCGATCCGGGACTTCCCGTTCTCTGGCTGTTACAACGCAGCCTGTCTCCTGTCACTGTGTTTGAAAGCGATTGAGCTGGACCGAATGCCAGCAAAGGAAACAATCGTTTCCAAGCGCATTGCAATTCCATAATGACATATGATTTCCCGCTGCGCGCATTGATTCACAACCGTTGGATAATCGTTGCAAATTCCCTGTCCTGTCCGCGCATTCATCGATAAAAAAGATTCATGCTGAACAATCGAAAATCAGATATAGTTTTGCTTTAAACCCGAGCACCTGTCGAACGCAAGTCTGGCGAATGCCAGCATAACATCCCGCAAGCAAAAGTGTTTCCAGTCTTTTTCCAATGGATCAGATGCCTACAAAGCGGAAAACACTACGGTTTTTTGCCGCGGGTAATCAATGAATTATTGGTGTATTCATGCAAAGTATTTCACCGGTAATGATGGCCCGTAAGTTTCCTGAAAACTCAGGTTATCGTTAGCACGTGTTTCTGCAGGATTCTCCCGCGAAACCGGGAAAGACCTTTGCACGGCGTCATGAGCGGTACGAGAATAAGGCAAAATTTTGCGAAAAAGCGGAGTTTACACGGAGTAAATGAGCATTTTTCGCAAAATTTTAACGCCATTATCGTGCCGCGTAGTAGCCGTGCAAAGGTCTCCGGGATTTTTTAATTTAAACGGCATGCTATAAGCGACACGCGGCGATGTTTATAAGTCAACGGAAACATCCATTCTTAGGCCTGCACTGGAAGGGTTTCCTGTGGGTGAGCCTGCTCCTGATAGGACTCAGCTCCGCCTTTTACCTGTTAAACCATCATTATCTGACTTCACAGTTTCTCCGCCAGCGGCAAACAGAGGTCATGTATCTCAACCGGCAAGTGGAAGTTTTACTGAGTCGCACAACAGAACGTCTGGAGCGACTGGGCGGTGCGCTGGCATCGATTTTTGATGACGATGCGGCACTCGATCATCCTGAACTCGAAAAATCCGTCGAACTCAATTCCCCGCATGCAAATTACACCAAGCTTGGTTTTGAACTGGACATTCATGAAATAGGCTTTTTCACCGCCGACCTCAATCTGGCCTGGTACTGGACGCAATCGGGCAATATCAACACAGATGCAGTTGAAGCCTGGCTGTATCAAAAAGTGGCGGAAGTGCGGAATGAGGAAAAACCCAGCAGTCTTCTGGTTTGTGCGCCGGACTGCCTGCTTTATGCCTTTGTCCCAATACTAGAGCAGGGCCGCAGTATGGGCGTCATGGCCATCAGTCAGTCCATTGCCGACTTTATTATTGAATTCAATGTCGTAACCAATACCAATTTCGTACTGACCATGCCGCTTCAGCGGGGTATCCAGGATAATGCTCTGGAACGCTGGTCCACCCGCATTGCAGGAATTTCAAACGCAGACAAAGTCATACCGCTATTGCATGACCTGACAACGCGCTTCGATAGTCCGCTGGCATTCAAGGACGGTCAAATCGTCGAATGGCATCGCGCCAGCTACGATATTCGCTCCAGTCCCCTGCCCGGCTTTCTGAATGTCGACGATGGCGCCATTATTTTTGTCTCGGATGTTACGGACCGCCTCAATGAGATCGATAACGCGGTTCAGCAGGGATTGATCATAACCATCCTTTTTCTTGTCATTGCCGAACTGGGCTTAATTTATCTCGTCGGCATACCGACCCAGCGCATCAAGGAACTTGCGCGCCGGCTTCCGCTGCTTGCCGCCGGAAACTACCGTCAAGTGCGTGATTATTTCGCCGCACACCGCAAATCAAAACTGTTGCATGATGAAATTGACATTTTGTATGACAGCGCCCTGACGCTTTCCGAAAGACTCGATGCAAACAGTCAGTCCATCGCCAAGAAAAACCTGGAACTCGAGATGGAAAGAGATTTCATTCATGGCCTGTTAACTTCAGCCCAGGTACTGGTTTTAACGCAAACACGCGAAGGCGTTATCCGCATGGCCAACGAATTTGCCTTGCAGTTAACCGGATTTTCCGCCAGCCAGTTGCAGGGGACCAAATTCACCGACCTGATCCCCGGCCGGAAAGTCAGCAAAACGATCCACAAGCAACTTAAAAACCTGAGCCAGAGCGGACAAAGACGGCTTGAGCACGAACATACGCTGATCACGGGTGATAACGAAGAACATCAGATTGTATGGGTTCATGCGCCGTTGATGATCGAACATGCGGACGGATCGGCGATTTTGTCGGTCGGCCTGGATGTAACCAAGCGGGTTGAAGCGGAATCCAAAATACGCTGGCTGGCGGATCACGATCAGTTAACCGGTCTGGTTAACCGGTGGCGCTTTCAGGAGGAAGTCTCCCGCGCCATGCTGGAAAGTAAACGCAACTTGCAAACTTCCGCGCTGCTACTGTTTGATCTGGACCATTTCAAGGAAATTAATGACACCAGCGGACACGCGGCGGGCGATGCGTTGCTGCGGCTGATCACCAGTGAAATACAGAAACGGACGCGTAAGTCCGACATCGTTGCGCGCCTGGGTGGCGATGAATTCGGTATATTAATGCCGCATACCAGTGGAAATGGCGCAAAAATATTTGCCCAGGAATTGATCGAACGCATCAGAAGCATGGTTTTTCCCTACGGCGAAAAGCGGTACAGGCTTGGCGTCAGTATCGGCGTCGCACTGCTGCCGCATCACGGTACGGACGTGCATGAACTCATGGCCAATGCCGATATGGCGATGTTCGAGGCAAAACGCGCGGGCCGTTCTCAGGTACAGCTTTTTACCTATGATCAGGGACACGCGCATCAGTTATCGCAAAAAATTTACTGGAAGGATATTTTGCTTCATGCACTGAACGATGATCACTTATTTTTTTATATGCAACCCGTCATCGACATTCCAACCGGCAAGGTTATCTACCACGAAGCCTTATTGCGGCTGCGCATGGAAGACGGCCGCATTGTTTTGCCCTGTGAATTTCTGGACAGCGGACAACGTTCGGGCCTGTCCTACGACATTGACCTCTATGTCATACAACTGGCATTGAAAACACTGGTGACCGACACGTCAAAACGGCTTTCAATCAATCTTTCAACTTCGGTTTTTGTGAATGACAACTGGATTCAGTTACTGACCAAGGCAGTCAGTGATTACCATCTCGATCCGGGCCGGTTGATCTTTGAAATCACCGAGACGGCTATTATCGCGGACATGGAAAAAGCAGCGAGCATCGCGAGCATCATCATTCAACATGGATTCAAATTTGCTGTCGACGATTTCGGCGCGGGATTCAGCTCACTATATTATTTGAAGCAGCTCCCGGTGGCCTATGTCAAACTTGACCGTTCGCTTGTTCAACATATTGCGGTCAGTAAAGCTGAGCGGGATTTTGTCAATGCAATCACCACCATGGTGCATGCATTTGGAAAGAAAGTTGTCGGCGAGGGTGTCGAAGACTATGAAACACTGCGCATTCTAAAAGACCTGAATGTTGATTTCGCGCAGGGCTTTTTTATCGGACAACCGCATATCGAAGATTGAACCTGAACGCTGTCGGCAATGACTAATGGCATGAAACAGAAATTGCGCAAGCATCATCCTGAATTTTTCCGGACCACTTCATCCAAATACACACGCCACACACGCAATCACCAGACGAGCAACCATGCCGACACCGTTCATTTCCAGTGAAATAGATTTTCTCGACAAACCTGGCCTGGGGCTGATTGATTCGATTATTTCCGAAGTGCGCTGGGCGGACAATTTCATCAGCTTCAGCTTCCCGGGTTACGATGCTTCCTGGTCACCCCACCCCTATCTTGGGTATGCGCCGGACGAGGAACCCTGGAGTCCATCTTACGCACCCATTTCCCCGACTAATCAGACTGATTTCAGAGCGGCGCTGCGGCAATGGGAGAATGTTGCGGATATCCAATTCATTCAAATCGATGAAACACAGGATCTCGTCGGTGATATACGTGTCGCTTATACCGAAATCAGCGAACTGGATGATGCCGAGGCATGGACCTATTTACCCGCTTCAGGCGCATGGGGCGGCGACATCTGGATAAACCATTCGAGCCGCAGCGCGACAAGAGAATGGACGGCAGGCAATTTTTCCTTTCTGACCATGCTGCATGAGATAGGCCATGCATTAGGACTTGAACACCCGTTTGAAGATCCTGATTTTCCCGTCAGCGAAGACACCATGTCGCGCACCATTATGAGCTATTCCGCCATAGCGGGAGATCAGCTCTCCTTTTTTGATTATCATCCAACCACGCCGATGCCGCTGGATATTCAGGCCATTCAGTATCTCTATGGCGCCAACAGCAACTATCGCAAGGACGATGACAGCTATCTTTATACCGACAACGCGACCTACCATGAAACACTGTGGGACAGTGGCGGGATTGACACCATCCGTTACGATGGCGATCTACCGGCTTTTATCCAGTTGCAGTCAGGCGAAGGCTCCTATATCGGCGACACGGTATACGCAATCAGCGCCACTGAAAGCATTCCCGTACCCAATATCTGGATCGCCTTTGACACGATTATCGAGAACGCAAGCGGCGGTCATCATGATGACACACTCTCCGGCAATGCTTTTGACAACATCCTGGCGGGTAACGAGGGCGACGACACCTTCATCGGCATGGCGGGCAACGATACTCTGCTCGGCGGAACAGGCATCGACAAAGCGCTATTTAGCGGAATACAGCACGATTATACCTTCCGCAAAACAGAAAATGGTTTTCTGGTTTCTGACCAGACTGGCAATTCTGGAGAAGATACGCTGATAGAGGTCGAACGTTTACTATTTGACGATACCGGCATTGCGCTCGATATCGGCGGCAATGCCGGCATTCTGGCCAAATTGCTTGGAACAGTTTTCGGTGCGGAATCACTGCGCAATGAGGAACTCATAAAAGCTGGTCTTGTTTATGTCGATGACGGCCTGGCGCTGGAGCAACTGGTTTCAATCGCCCTTGACGCAGCCGGGGCGCATGAACCGGAAGCAATCGTCAACCTGTTATGGCATAACCTGTTCGGCAACGCACCGACTGCGGATCAGGCGCAACCCTATCTGGATCAACTCGGCGGCAACGCGTTGTCCATTGCCGAATTAACATGGCTCGCGGCAGATTCTCAGTTCAATGCCGAAAACATCAATCTGGCCGGTTTATACGAAACCGGCATCGTTTTTACCTTGTAAACACCATCGCATGATTTATCGATGTAAAAAAACTGTTCAGGTTGTTCCACTTATTCATGCTGTTAGCCATTCCGGACAACAATCAACCGAGGTTTTTAGATTCAAGGATATCTTTTAAAATTCAGGGCTTTAAATAAGCCGCCACCGGGAAAACGTTGCGCCCTGACCCAACGGCGTCCCATTCGGGTGCTGTATCGCCCAGATCGTCGCCTGCTCAACCAGAAAGCGCTTCCCGGTGCTTGAAATTCTGACTCCACGGTAGCCTGACAGATAACCCTGCTTTTTAGCCTGCGACAACATCCGGGCGCGCTCCTCACGGTTTACCGGCTCGGCTGTCAGGCGGGAAGGTGTTTGCGTAAAACGATCCCAATCCATCTCCCACAAGCCCAGCGCCGCCCGATTGCCGTAGTTAAGCACCGGATCTTCCTGCACGCCGTGCGAAACCACGGCAAACGGACTGTCGAATAGACGCTGCGCCTGATCAAATAGTGAACCCTCGCGGGTAATCAGCGCTTGACCGGTCCAGTAGGTATAGCTGTCAAGCAGATATTGGCACCATGTCAACAACAACGGATTTGCCCAGCCGGATTGTTCTCTCATTGGTCAATCTGAATCGTTATCAGGCGGACAGAATATGCGCATTACGCATCAAAATCCAGTCTATGGCGCAAGAAATAAACAAAATCTAGCACTCATGTGATATATAGCCAAGGCAAAAATGCGCATAGCTGTGTACAATTTAACAGTGATGGGATGAATGGAAAATGAAGGAAAGCTGTTCAAAGCCTATCCCTGGAAACCATGAATTCCGCAGAACAGACAGCATGGATTATGATTAAAAATAAGTGCACCCTAACACGATTTCATCCTGGAAAGTAACCGATGAAGCTTGTCGATCTCGCCATGAGAACCTTTTTCCGCTACATCACAAAGCCGAATTACGCTGTTCTGCTCGTGCTCCTTGGGCTGACTTCCGGCGCCCCGGCGTATGCGCCTCCCGCCATGGCAACCGAATTGGATGAATATCGCGTAAAAACTGCTTTCATCTATAATTTTCTTGCATTTACACAGTGGCCTGACTGGAACGAACAAGCGTTCAATATGTGTGTTTATGGCGCGGAACATTTTGGCCGTGAGATTGATGCGCTACAAGAAAAAACAATCAACGACGCGCCGATTAGAATCATTCGAATCGCTCGACTGGATGAACTCAAACATTGTCAGGCGTTCTTTTTCTCGCAATCTGCTCAAATGCAGCTCTCAGCCATGCTGGAATCTTTACGGAACGCACCGGTTCTCACCATAGCGGATAGCGCAAATGCTGCAAGTATGGGCGCCATGATCACCATGCATCTGGACCAGAACAGAGTCAAATTTGAGATCAATCTCAGATCGGCGCGGGATGCGCAGTTGATGATCAGTTCCAGATTACTGCAGCTCGCCACTCAGGTGCATCAATAAAATGCAACCCATGCGCCTTTCCTTGCATATTAGCAGACTGATCACAACACTCATTACCCTTGTCACGGCAAACACTTCCATTGCCGGTAATTTCTCCGCACAGCCTCAACCTGCAAGCAGCAGCCACAATTTGATGGATCTGAGTATTGAAGAGTTGATGAATATTGAAGTGACCACGGCATCGCGGCAGGCGCAAAAGCTCTCGCAGACTTCATCGGCCGTTTTTGTGATCACTCAGGAAGATATCCGGCGCTCTGGCGCAACCAGCATACCCGACGCACTGAGAATGGCGCCGGGTGTTGAAGTATCCCGCATCAACGCGGACAAATGGTCGATCAGCATACGTGGATTTAATGGCCGGTTTGCCAATAAATTGCAGGTATTGATGGATGGCCGCAGCGTTTATAACCCGCTGTTTGCGGGCATTCTGTGGGATCAGCAGGATACGCTCATGGAAGATATCGAACGGATTGAAGTCATCCGCGGACCCGGAGCAGCCATGTGGGGTGTCAATGCAGTCAACGGTGTAATCAATATTATTACCAAAAAAGCCGCGGATACCCAAGGCACACTGCTCAGCGCTGGCGGCGGCAGTTTTGAGCAGGGTTTCATCAGTGCGCGTCATGGTGGGAAAATCAATGATGACACGCCTTTCCGCCTGTACGCAAAAGCATTTACCCGCGACTCGTTCCGGACAACCACGGACGGCAACGCCAATGACGCCTGGCACAGCGCGAAAGGTGGTTTCCGCCTGGATCATGCGCGCGGGATCGATCAATTTACCCTGCAAGGTGATTTTTATTACAACGCGCACGGCGACAGACTCGACAAGACCCTGCTCGCCGCGCCAATCATTCAGGCCGGCAACGCGAGAGGCGACAGTAAAGGGGGTAATCTTCGCCTGCGCTGGGACCGCAAATTGTCGGAAAAATCATCGATCATGCTGCAATCCTATTACGACATCAGCGACTATCGCATATTGACGTGGGCAAACGTGCTGACGGAAAGTTTCGACATTGATTTCCAGCATCGTTTCCCCCTGTTCGAACGCCACGACATCACCTGGGGTGCCAATTACCGGCTCTATCACAGCAAAATCAACGATACCGAAACCATCGCCTTCAATCCGCGCGGTCAAATCAATCACCTTGGCGGTATTTATGTTCGTGACGAAATCACTCTGATTCCGGACCAGCTGTTGTTTACCATCGGTTCGCGATTCGACCACAACGATTTTTCCGGCTGGGAAATTCAGCCGAACGCGCGCCTGATGTGGATGCCGGACGCAAAAAATTCAGTCTGGGCTGCTGTTTCACGCGCTGTCCGGACACCATCCAGGGCGGAACATGACATCCGGCTCAATACTCAAATCACGAATGCGTTACCGGGTCTGGTCAATCCCTTACCGTTCCCGGTTTTAAGCCAGGTACAAGGCACGCCCAGTTTCAACGCGGAAAAATTACTGGCTTATGAACTGGGTTACCGGCATCAGTTCACGTTTCAGGCCTCCATTGATATTGCCGCATTCTTTAATGATTATAGCCAGTTACGCGACTTATCCGCTGGAGTACCCATCTTTCAGAACAACTTTCCACAACATCTGATATTACCGGTTGCATTAACCAACCAGGCATCGGGTTATACCTATGGCGTAGAAATTTCGGCTGACTCCCGCCCACTGGAAACCTGGCGCCTGCAACTCAGTTACAGCTATCTCAATATGCATATCCGGTCAACTTCGCCGCTCAGCACGCTTGATTCAACTTCAGGCAGTGCGGCCAGGGCAAACCCGCATCATCATATCTCTTTACGTTCGCTGCATGATTTTTCGGAACGGCTGCAATTCAATTTCTGGCTACGCTATGTCAGCAGCGTCGATTTTTACAACATCCCCGGTTATATCACCATGGACAGCAAGCTATCCTTCAGGCCTGTTCGTAACGTCGAGTTATATCTGGTCGGACAAAACCTGTTCCAGAACAGTCATCAGGAATCGGTGTCCGACTTCATTCCGCTCGTCCCCGCTTATGTTCCCCGCGGCATTTACGCCGGCGCTGAATGGCGATTCTGACAAGGTATTGAACCCAAGACTATCCGAGAAACCTCAGTTGACCGTTATCCGCGTTTTGCTTGTGTCACCGGTTTTTCCCGGGCAACCGGCTGCCTCGTACACATTATCCAATCAAGCACCCTGGTCATTCCGGTTTCAGAATGCCCGAAATAGACTGTCTAGTTTTGCTTATTTCCGCATTCAAGCAACGGCCATCAGGTCTAATATGCCCGCATAACCGCTGACCAGAACACTCAGGCACAGCATCAAAGTCACTCAGGCAGAGCACTCTGCCAAAGCATTACACAAGAAAATACATCACCACTAACAACCTGATGATTTTATCACCGCTTAAATTTTTAACTCTGATCGTTGTTTTATGTATCCCAGGACTCGCAGCCTCGACCGGAAAGGTTGCCGATGATCCCTTGCTTAACCTCAGCATCGAAGAATTGATGCAGATCACCGTGGTTACCGCATCCAGGCAGTCGCAAAAACTCAATCAAGTCCCTTCAGCCGTATTTGTTATCACTGGCGAAGATATCCGGAGATCTGGCGCAACCAGTATTCCCGAAGCCTTGCGCATGGCGCCCGGCGTACAGGTCGAACGGTCTTCCACGGATAAATGGGCTGTCAGCATTCGCGGCTTTAATGGCGTGTACGCCAACAAGCTGCAAGTCCTCATGGATGGCCGCAGCATCTACAATCCCTTATTTGCGGGCGTTCAGTGGGAACAACACGACACTTTGCTCGAAGATATCGAACGCATCGAAGTCATCCGCGGACCGGCTGCCGCCGTCTGGGGCGCCAACGCTGTCAATGGCGTCATCAACATCATCACCAAAAAGGCGGCTGATACGCAAGGTACGCTGGTTACCGCCGGGGGCGGCAGTTTCGAACATGGATTCCTCGGCGCACGCTACGGTAGCGCCATTAACGAAACCACGCCTTTCCGTCTTTACGCCAAAGGATTCACGCGCGGTAACACGACCTCTCTAACCGGCGCCAATCTTGACAATCAATGGCACTCCGCGCGCGGCGGATTCAGATTGGATCACACCCGGGGCATCGATCAGTTTACGCTGCAAGGCGATATTTTTTACAACTCAAATGGCGATACGCTGGATAGAAGCCAACTGAACCTCTCCAGCATTTCATCAGACAGCGCGCGCGGTGATAACGGCGGCGGAAACATTCGCGCGCGCTGGGATCGGGTTTACTCCGATCAGTCCGCTCTGATGCTGCAAATGTACTACGATCAAAGCTTCTATGATTTTTCATTTTTTGGACACTCGCGAATCCGAAGCTTTGATATCGATTTTCAACACCGCTTCGCGCTGTTTGACAAACATAATCTAACCTGGGGCGGAAATTACCGGCTTTATCATAATAAAGTTTTCCATACCGAGCTCACTCAATTCACGCCCAGCGAGCAAACCCTTCACCAGATCAGCGGTTTTATCCGTGATGATATTACGCTGATCCCCGAACGGTTGTTATTTACGCTAGGCACACGTCTGGATCATCATCATTTTACCGGACTGGAAGTACAGCCCAACGCGCGCCTCATGTTGACACCCAACGCATCTAATACTATCTGGCTGTCGATTTCACGTGCCGTGCGCCTCCCTTCACGCGCCGAGCGGGATGTCACGACTGTCGTCAGACAAATTCAGGAATTACCCGGATTTCCCGTCCTGCCCATCCCTCTTCTGGCCACCATGCAGGGTTCCGATCGCTTTGATTCGGAAAAGTTGATTGCCTATGAATTAGGCTACCGCACGCAACTCACGTCACAGGCATCGCTCGATGTTTCTGGCTTTGTCAATGATTACAGCAATTTAAGAGATTTCAGCTTTGGTGCGCTGTCAACTGGCGTGGGCTTGCCCGGGCAACTGATGGTACCGATAACGGCAAATAATAATGCCACCGCGCTCACCTATGGGGTTGAGGTATCCGCTGACATACGGCCGACCAGCCAATGGCGCTTGCAGACCAGTTACAGCTATCTGAATTTGGATATTAAAGCCAGTGAACTGGTCAAGCGGTTCGATCCGACAACCGGCAGCGCGGATAAAGTCGCTCCGCAACACCGCTTGTCCGTTCGTTCGAATTACGACTTTTCCGAAAGACTGCAACTGGATCTCTGGCTGCGCTACGTCAGTAATATCGCTTTCTACGATATCCCCGACTACGTCACGATGGATGCCAGACTTGCATTCAAACCCTCAAAGGGTGTTGAACTGTTCCTCGTCGGGCAGAACCTGTTCAGCCAGAATCACCGTGAGTTTGTCTCCGATACCATTCCCGCATTGCCAGGATTCATACCGCGGGGGATTTATGCCGGCGCGCGATGGCAATTCTGAACCAGTCCACGCTCACGGCAATGCATTATTTCCACCGACAAACCCGGAGACTCGTCGCTTTTACGCGAAGCGTCATGATCAAATGCCTTTGTGTCCTGTGGATCGGGTATTTGAATCCGTTTTTTCATCCGGCAGCACTGGCCGACAATCCAACGCAGCACCAGGTCAAGGTCGCCTTCATTTATAACTTTATTTCTTTTACCAAATGGCCGGAAGGAACACCCGAAACATTGAATCTCTGCATTCATGGCCAGGATCCTTTTGGCGGTGAATTCAACGCTTTGCAGGACAAAATCTCGAATGGCCGCAAAATCAATATCATGCGCATCGGCAATAGCATGCAATTCGAATCCTGTCAGGTGGTTTTCTTTCCGCGGTCAAGCACCGAGGTATTGTCCAGCCTGCTCGATAAAATCGGCAGCAGACCGGTGCTGACCATCGCCGACAGCCCGGGCGCGGCGGCTCGCGGCGTCATCATCAACATGAGCCTGTCGGATGCCGGCAGAGTCGTTTTTGAAATCAACCAGCGCGCCGCGCTCAACGCTGAGCTGGGACTCAGCTCGAAGTTGCTGAGTCTGGCTGTCACGCTGTTTTGATGATTCAGTGACAAGGAGAAAACACTTTTGACAGATAAACCTAAAAACCTTTTCATCAGCACTTTTTTTAACACAGGAGATACATCTATCATGAAACTACATTTCCAGAAACCATTACTGTCCATTTTTGCGTTGATGCTGATCGGCTACTTTGGCCTCGTAAAAGCAGACACCGCCAGCGATGCGGAAACCGTACTCAACTGGGCTGAAAACACCTATCCGGCGTTATTCCCGTCACATCAGGCAACACAAAGCATTAATCCCTGGATCTTTCGCTTCTACCGGGAAACCGGTATTTACGCCGGCGTCAATCAGGATGACCATGGCGTTTATGTCCTCGGCGGGCCTTGGGGCAACAACGTGACATTCATCGGCACATTACCGGAAGTCGTCAATCTGACGCTAGGCTCGGGTGGCAACAGCGGCATCAGCAGTTGCAACACCGATAGCAGTCCGGGCGGTGTTTCCTTTAGCCAAAGCGGCAATGTTGTATCCATCAACACGAACGGCCAGTGCATTCCAGCACCCGATCTGTCTGATCCGGCCAGCGGGAATCTCTGCCGGACACCACCGCAGACGGCGGCAAGCGGCATCTCGATACTGAGCAGCAACACCGTCACGTCAGCCACGATAGACGGCATTACGACCAGCACCATGAACAATCCCTTCGAATCGATTCTCGCGGCAACCGCGAATGTCAAATACTGCACGATCAACGCGCCGGCAAACATGGCCGACCTGGTGTTGAACACCGATCTCTGTTTTGATATTACTACGCTGATGTCAAGCTTCCCGCCGATTGACGGCATTACCGTCACACCACCGGTCAATTACCATCTGAAAAGCACCGCAACAAATGGCATCGTGGATGACTGTTTTGCCACCGACGCTTCAGCCATTTTTGATGCGTTTACCGGTGAAGTCTGGATCAGAAACACACTGACCGGCGAGTTTATCAGCGCACCGCAATAAAGCAACCCAAGGAAACTGTCCGCAGTAGATCAGTCTATTTTCGGACAGTCTCCAAGAGCGTCTCTAAAACTCAAAGTTTTTAAACAGAAAATGCGCAAAACGCGGCGCGAGCAAAAAATGCTGACGCAACATAGGATTAATAGGTAGGGAAGCATTTTTTGTGCGCAACGAAGTGTTGTGACAAAATCTGGATTTTTAGCGATGTCTATGGATAAAACAGTAAACTACTGGAGTAAATCCGTTGATGCGTTGTTGCAGGCCCTGAACAGCAATTACCAGGGACTTGACAGTGCAACAGCGCAACAGCGGATTCACCAATACGGCCACAATACACTGGCGGTCGATCATGGCGCTACCCGGACCGTACAACTGTTCCTGGAACGCTTCCGCAACCCCTTGGTACTGATTCTAATCTTTGCCGCCGTCGTTGCGATGCTTATGCACGACTGGCTGGATGCCTTGATCGTGCTTGGCATTGTATTCGTTACTGTGGTGCTCGGTTTTATACAGGAGTACCGCGCCACTCGAGCGGTGGAACAGTTACGCAAACGGGTTACGGTCAAGGCAACGGTGTTACGCGATGGCCAGAGTCTGGCCATTCCCACCGAAGAAGTGGTGCCCGGCGACATCGTGTTGCTCACGGCCGGAAACCTGATTCCCGGTGACGGTGTTCTGCTCGAGACGAAGGATTTCCACGTGAATCAGGCATTGCTGACCGGTGAGACCTATCCGGTGGAAAAACAACCGGGTACATCATCAGATGACGCCAGCCTTGTTGAACGTACTAATTGCATTTTTATGGGAACATCGGTGCGCAGCGGTACCGCCACCGCCTTAATCGTGCATACCGGACGGGCGACGCAATTTGGTCAGATCGCCGATACGCTCGCTCTGCGACCACCGGAGACGGAATTTGAGCGCGGCCTGCGTCACTTCGGTGCACTGCTGGTGCAGATCATGATGATCATCGTGCTCATTATTCTGGCGATTCATATCGCCTTACATCATCCGACCATCGAAACGGTGATGTTTGCCATGGCCCTGGCGGTGGGTTTGTCGCCGGAATTGCTGCCCGCCATACTGACTATTACTCTGTCGCGCGGTGCGAGAACCATGGCCGGGCACGGTGTCATTGTCAAGCGCCTGAATGCCATTGAGAACCTTGGCAGCATGGATATACTCTGCACCGACAAGACCGGCACCCTGACCAGGGGCGTGGTGCAATTGGATAAAGCCCTGGATATCACCGGCCAAACCAGCGAGGCGGTATTGCGTTTGGCGTATCTTAATTCTCATTTCGAGACCGGCCTCGCCAACTCCCTGGATGAAGCCGTGATTGCGGCGGCAAAGCAGAACGGGCTGGATGTGGGTGACTATCAAAAGCGGGATGAAATTCCGTATGACTTCGTTCGCAAGCGCTTGAGTATTGTCGTCTCGCGCACTGACGAAACGACGGCGCAGATGATTACCAAAGGCGCTCTGCAGAATGTCCTGGAAATCTGCGACAAGATACAAACCGGAGCCGATGTAATGCTGCTCACGGATGAATACCGCCAGATCATCCAGCAACATTTTAATGCCTGGAGCGCGGAGGGTTACCGCGTCCTGGGTGTTGCGCATAAAACCTGTGAATCATCCAGCGTCTACACGCGCAATGATGAGCACGGCATGGTGTTTTCCGGTTTCCTGCTGTTCTTTGATCCGCCTGAAGAAGGTGTGCGCAAAACCTTGAATGCGTTGCATCGTCTTGGTGTGCGGGTCAAGATCATCACCGGCGACAACCGACATGTCGCCCGGCATGTTGCGGAAGCCGTGGGCATTCAGGCAAAGCGCATCATCACCGGTGCAGATCTGACAAACATGAGGGATGAGGCCCTCTGGCATCTGGCTCCACATGTCAATCTATTTGCCGAGGTCGACCCAAACCAGAAGGAGCGTATTATCACCGCACTACAGAAGACCGGACATGTAGTGGGTTATCTCGGAGATGGCATCAACGATGCGCCTGCGCTGCATGCGGCCGATATCGGTATTTCAGTTGATCAGGCAGTAGACGTGGCCAAAGAGGCGTCGGATCTGGTGCTGATGAAGCATGATCTGGAAGTCCTGCGCAAAGGTATCGACGAAGGACGCCGCACCTTCGCCAATACACTCAAGTATATTTTTATTACTACCAGCGCCAATTTCGGCAATATGATCAGCATGGCGCTGGCTTCCTTGTTTTTGCCCTTTCTGCCGCTGCTTGCGAAGCAGATCCTGCTCAACAATTTACTCTCCGATATTCCCGCCATGGGTATCGCCGGAGACAAGGTAGATCGTGACTGGGAACGTGCGCCGCACCGCTGGGATATCAAGCTGATTCGCAATTTCATGATTACCTTCGGTTTGGTCAGCGTGGTCTTCGACCTGCTGACTTTTGCAGTGTTGTTATACCTTGCTGGCGAAGCTGTCGAAGTGTTTCGTACCGGATGGTTTATGGAATCGCTGATGACGGAGTTGCTCATCTTGCTGGTTATTCGCACGCATCAACCTTTCTATAAAAGTATTCCAGGCCGTTTCCTTGTTTGGAGTACAACCGGCATGGTGTTGCTCACGGTAATCCTGCCTTATCTGCCTCTGGGCGCGGCGTTCGGTTTTGTGCCCTTACCTGGACCGGTATTGATTGCCATTCTGGGGATCACTGTACTGTATATCATGGTATCCGAATTCACCAAGCATATTTTCTTTCAACGTTTCAGCAAACAACACCGCAAAAATAGCGATACAGCCAGTATCTGACAGGAAGGACAATCGTGTTTGTTTCGCGAACCGGCTTTTTGCAGCGCGTTCTTAACATGCTTGCTGGTCCAGGAACCTGTCAGACATACGACTAATCTACTGCGCTAATGCGTTGAACAGACTTTGGCCCAAATATCATGAGAAATGTCCCGCGGGACACTGCCATTTTCCAGCCGGTTACTCATAATGAGACCTTTGCACGGCTACTACGCGGCATGATAATTGCGTTAAAATTTTGCGAAAAATGCTCATTTACCCCGTGTAAACTCCGCTTTTTCGCAAATTTTTGCCTTATTCTCGTACTGCTCATGACGCCGTGCAAAGGTCTCATAATATCTTCCATCCAACACAGAAAAGGAGTACATGCCAAATGCAATTTACGCAAATCCGTAATGCAACCTTGAAAATTAACTATGCAGGCCAGAAATTCCTGATCGATCCGTGGCTAGCGGAAAAAGACGCAATACCGGGATTCGGTGGCTGTATCAACGATCACATCCGCAATCCGACAGCTGAGCTGCCGATGTCAATCAGCGAAATCGTCGATGTCGATGCAGTCATTCTGACGCACGACCATCCTGACCACTGGGACGAGGCAGCCAGAAACGCGATTCGCAAGAACATCCCGTTCTTCGTGCAACACGAGAAAGATGCCCGGACAATAAGGTCAGCGGGATTCAGCAATGTTCGCGTTCTAAACGAAATTAATGATTATGAGGGTATTACACTGATTAAAACACCGGGCCAGCACGGCAAACCCAAAGTGCTGGAAAACATGAAAGCACTGCTCGGGGAAGTCAGTGGCGTCATTTTCAAACACCCGGATGAAAAATCATTTTATATTGCCGGAGATACCGTCTGGTGTCAGGCGGTTGAAGGCAGTCTAAGGCAATTCCATCCTGACATCGTCGTCCTTAATAGCTGCGACGCCCAGGTCATCGGCAACGAATCGATCATTATGGGTAAGCAGGATATTTACGAGGTCTACAAAGCCGCGCCTGAAGCGACTATCATTGCCAGCCACATGGAAGCGGTGAACCATGCGACATTATCCAGAAAAGAACTGCGTGAATTCCTGAACGAAAAGGGAATGACGCAACGGGTATTAGTCCCTGAAGACGGTGAGTTCTATATTTTTTGATTCACGGAATACTGCATCAGCCTCGCCAGATCGGTCACTTTTTAATTCTGTCTAATAGTTTTTACAATGAAAACGGCCTAGTCAACGAGATTTCATCATGTCTATTCCATTAGTTGCGGTTGTTGCCTTTAACCATTTCAGTCCTTTCCATTTGTCCGTACCGTGCATTATCTTCGGCGATCTCCTGCATGACCGGAAATTGTTCGATCTGCGGATCTACGCGTATGAATCCGGCAAACTGCGCTCGAGCGAAGGATTGGTGGTTGAATCGACGCTCGCCCGGGACGAACTGGCGCACGCCGACATCATCATCGTACCCTCATGGCGGGATCCAGCCGAAAAACCCGAGCAGTCATTGCTGGATGCCTTAGCGACGGCTTACGCGCGCGGCAGCCAGATCGTTGGATTGTGCCTCGGCACGTATGTGCTGGCGCACGCCGGGTTGCTGAAGAACCGCAAAGCTTCGACGCACTGGGAATTTGAACAGGATTTCGTGCGCCGTTTTCCCGATGTAAAACTGGACAGCAATGCACTATATGTCGACGATGACCGATTGGTTACATCCGCTGGAACCGCCGCCGGTATCGACTGCTGTTTGTATCTGGTGCGGCAACGTTACGGTAGCGCGATTGCCAACAAACTGGCTCGGCGCATGGTGATTCCGCCTTACCGGGACGGCGGTCAGGCGCAATTTATCGAACGGCCTGTTCCCGTTTCAACGCAGGACACCCGCATCAACGCACTGCTGGATTACTTGCGAAATCATTTGAATCAGTCGCACAGCCTGGACGAACTGGCGCGGTACAGCAAAATGAGCCGCCGCACCTTCACGCGACAATTTTACAAAGCCACGGGTGTGTCAGTTGGCGAATGGCTGTTATCGGAGCGTATACAGCGCAGCCAGGAGTTACTCGAATCCACTGCGCTGTCGATAGACGCCATCGCGGAACAAGCAGGCTTTCGATCGGCCACATCGCTGCGCCAGCACTTCCGGCAGCGCTTTGATGTCACGCCGGGTGAATGGCGGAAAGCCTTCCAAGGCAAACAATCTCCCCGCCGGAATTCCGGCGGCTCATGATTTCTTACTTTTTCAATTTCATTTTTGGAGCGCACACCATGACAGGCTATGTTGACGAAGTTGTCATTCCCTATGATCGCGATCTGGGTCCAGTGTTATTTGAACATTATGGACACGACACCGCGCGGCGCATTGCGGAACAATCCCCCCGCGATGTACTTGAGATCGCCGCCGGTACCGGCATTGTTACCCGGCATTTGCGTGACTTGCTGGCCAAAGACACGCGCCTGACCGCGATCGATATCAGCGATTCGATGATGAATCTTGCACGTACAAAATTTCTTCCCGGCGAGCAAGTCACGTTTCAAAATGCCGATGCCACCGCACTGCCGTTCGATAACGAAGCATTCGATTCGGTCGTGTGTCAGTTCGGCATCATGTTTTTCGATCAGGAAACGGCATTCCGCGAGGCCTACCGCGTGATGAAGTGTGGCGGCCGTTATCTATTCCGTGTCTGGGATTCGGAGCGTTACAATCCATTCGCCAGCCTGAGCTTTGAGGTATTAAAGCAATTCTTTCCGTCGGATACGCCTCGATTTCTCTTTGATCCCGTTTCCTGCCATCAAATCGATCCGCTCAAAGAGCAATTGCTCAACATTGGTTTCGATCCCATCGTGATTTCGGTTCACCGCCATGAATACGATATTCACGATGTATCGGCTTTTGCGCGCGCACTGGTGTATTCACCCGTGCTATTCGAAATCAGAGATCGCGGCGGCGTTGACCCGGAGGAAATTGTCACGGCATTGACTGATGCGCTCAAAAAGGAATACGGTTCGAATCCGATGCGCTACCCGATGCAGGCCATTCTGTTTGAAACGGAAAAACCTTGAGGTCTGCGTTCATGAGTTTGCGCCGAATGACCGGATACCGGTGTTGTACGGATTTGATAGGCACCATGATTGCGACACACTTGGCCATCGCGTCACTCAGCTGCCGCGGAACACGCACGAGCCATGACGATGATCATACTTTCCTTGACCAGCACCATGGTCACCGCAATTCTGAGTGGACTTTCCACGCGCCTGTCACAAGTCATCGTGGCGCTGACGCTTCTGATCAGCATGCTGTTGGCGCAGACTCCGCACCTGGCGGATCTACTGCACCTGAGGCCGCTGCACCCGGACGATCTACTGGTCAGCGCTACCGGGGCGCTGGGTATTGAATTGGGCAAGCGTTGCGCCCTGTCCCAACGACGTCCCATCCGGTTGCTGTATCGCCCAGATCGTCGCTCAACCAGAAACCGCTTGCCGGTGCTTGAAATTCTGATACTGCGGTAATCCAGCAGATAACCCTGCTTTCTAGCTTGCGACAGCATCCGGGCGCGCTCCTCACGGTTCACCGGCTCGGCTATCAGACGCGAAGGCGTCTGCGTAAAACGATCCCAGTCCATTTCCCACAAGTCGAGCGCCGTCCGGTTACCGTAGTTGAGCACCGGATCATCCTGCAAAGCATACGAAACCACGACAAACGGACTGTCAAACAGACGTTGCGCTTGCTCGAATGATGAATCGCTGCGGGAAATCAGTTCTTTTCCGGTACAGTGAGCATAACTGTCGAGCAGATATTGACGCCATGTCAGCGTCAATGGGTTGGTCCAGTCGGATTCATTAGTCATTATTTCACCTGAATAATCATCAAGAAGATGACCCAAAATACAGCGATTTCTGAGAACTTCCTCAACAAACCAAACTGTCTCGCATGTGATTGCACTGACCCGGAACAAACACGGCGAGTCACTCCGCACGCACCTTATCGGTCATATCCCGGCCATTATATTTGTGAATTGCTCAAAGGCTGTCCAGTAAATCATGGAACAGTCCGCCGACAGCCCCGGATATTGTGATTACTGTCTGCTGCAGTGCAGCCGGTGAAATCTGTCCGTCATATCTGATTCCCGCGCTGCCTACGCACTGGGATGTCGATGATCCCGCCAAAGCTATAGGAACTGAAGAAGAGATTAATGCGGCGTTCACGCAGACTTACCATAGCTTACGCAAAGACATCGAAATCTTTTTTGCGTTATCATTAGAGGATTTGCACAAGAATTCCGCCGCATTCCGGATAAGACTCGACTATATCGGTATTTTGGAATAGCCGTACTTCAGTGCTAATGATCAAACCACTTAATTTTAACGTTACAGGAGAATCAAAATGGCAACCATTCACGTATTTGACCCCGCCTTATGTTGCAGTTCAGGTGTTTGCGGCACGGAAATAGACCGTGCACTGGTCAGTTTTTCCGCCGATTTCGACTGGCTGAAACAACGCGATATCGCCATTGAGCGTTTCAATCTGGCGCAGCAACCCATGGCTTTTGCGGATAATGCCACGGTAAAAGCATTCCTGGAACGCTCCGGTGCGGAAGCGCTGCCGCTTATTCTGGTCGACGGCGAAGTCGCCCTGGCCGGGCGCTATCCGAATCGCGGCGAACTCGCACGCTGGGCAGAGATTCCTCTGGAACAGGCCTCTGAAGAATCCAGTTGCTGCGGCGGTTGCTGCTAAGAAAGCTCTGAATAACTGTCATTTCGAGTGGCGCGAGAAATCTATGGTATTGATTGCCAAAGATTCCTCACTTTGTTCGGAATGACATACGGGTTGTTCAGAGATTTCCTAAATAATCTCAATCCCATGACATGACCGGGCACAAATTTCTCGACAAGCCGCCGCGCTTTTTGTTTTTTACCGGCAAGGGCGGTGTCGGCAAAACCTCGTTAGCCTGTGCCACGGCAATCGTATTGGCCGATGCCGGTGAGCGGGTGTTACTGGTCAGCACCGATCCAGCTTCCAACGTGGGCCAGGTATTCGGCATAACGATCGGCAACAGAATTACCGCCATCAACGCAGCGCCCAGACTGGCAGCACTGGAAATCGATCCGCAGGCAGCGGCGCAAGTTTACCGTGATCGCATTGTCAATCCGGTGCGCGGCGTATTGCCGGATACGGTGATCAAAGGCATCGAGGAACAATTATCCGGCGCATGCACTACCGAAATAGCCGCTTTCGACGAATTTACCGCTTTGCTGATCGATTCAACGCTGACAGCGGATTACGACCACATTATTTTCGACACCGCGCCAACCGGGCACACCATTCGATTACTGCAACTACCCGGCGCATGGAGTGATTTTCTTGAGGAAGGCAAAGGCGATGCGTCCTGTCTCGGCCCCCTGGCGGGTCTGGAAAAACAGCGCGCGCAATACAAAGCGGCGGTAGATGCGCTCGCCGATCCGCAACGCACCCGGCTCGTACTGGTTGCCCGCGCGCAGCAAACCACATTACGCGAAGTAGCACGAACACAGGAAGAACTCACAGCCATCGGCTTAATCAATCAATTCCTCGTCATCAATGGCTTATTGCCGCATTCGGAAGCAGCGCAGGATGATCTGGCATCCGCCATTCTTCAGCGCGAGCAGCAAGCCATGGCGGACATGCCGAACATTCTCAAACCCTTGCCGTGCGATCATATCGCGCTGAAACCGTTTAATCTGGTTGGATTGAACGCATTACGACAACTGCTGTTGGATGAGTTACCTGCCTCTGGCGATAACAATATGACGCATCAAGCCATGCCGTTTCCCGGCTTATCCAGCTTGATCGACGAAATTGCCCAGGATGGCTGCGGCCTAATCATGCTGATGGGCAAAGGCGGTGTCGGTAAAACCACACTGGCAGCGGCAATCGCGGTCAATCTGGCACATCGCGGTTTGCCGGTGCATCTCACCACCTCCGATCCGGCCGCACATTTGAGCGAAACGCTCAGCGGTGCGATGGATAATCTCCAGGTTGACCGCATTGATCCGCTGGTGGAAACCGAACGCTATCGCCAGCGCGTTTTGCAAACCAAAGGCGCGCATCTGGATGCGCAAGGCAGAGCGTTGCTGGAAGAAGATTTGCGCTCGCCCTGCACCGAGGAAATTGCGGTATTTCAGGCATTCTCGCGCATGATCCGCGAAGCCGGAAAGAAATTCGTGGTGATGGATACCGCACCGACCGGTCACACATTATTGCTACTCGATGCTACCGGCGCCTATCATCGCGAAGTGATCAAACAAATGGATAGCCATTCCATCACGCGGTACACGACACCAATGATGCAGCTGCAAAATCCCAGGCAAACCAGGATACTGCTGGTGACATTGGCGGAACCGACACCCGTACTGGAAGCCGCCGGCCTGCAAGACGATCTGCGTCGCGCCGGGATTGAACCGTGGGCATGGATCGTGAATAACAGCATCGCCGCCACAACCGTCCAGTCACCGCTTTTGTGCCGACGCGCCCGTAACGAGCTTGCTGACATTGAAGCGGTATCAACCCTTCATGCAAAGCGCTACGCCGTTGTTCCTTTGCTCAAAGAAGAACCAGTCGGCCTACAGCGGCTATTGACATTAGCCAAATGCGGCGCAGTTAAGCCATAATCCCCTATGATCAAGCCTCAAACGTCCTTGCTTCATTTCCAGGATTTGATCAAACGCATCAAGCGAGTGTGTATCATGCGTGACGAATCAGAAGAAATAATTGACTGAAAAAATACCTTCGTGATTATGATCGAAACGGTTAAGCTCCAGTCTGACATCAAGGTTCTGCGATAAGCTGTAACGGCTTTCGAAATGCGTCGTGAAAAAACGTTTGCTTTCTCCCAGTATGAAAACGTGATAGCTTCCGGCAATTCTGACCCTCAAGTTTTCGGAAATATCATAGTACGCGCCCGCTTCCAGGTCGCCGCCCAGACGATAATCCCGCTGCAAATGACCGGATAATTCAGCTTTGAGATCGATAAATGAAAATAACAGCAAAGGCGAGAAGAAATCGGGACGGTAGGAAAGTCCTCTTCCATAAAACGCTTTTAACGCATTGCAATAATGACAATCCCGGTCCCTGAGCGTATCGATTTCCAGGCTGCCACGCCATGAAGACTTGCCAAACAAAGGATCATATGGATTGAGTGAAGTAATCGAGAGAATATTGGCCCGGTCCAGCCTGATCCGTTCGGTTTCAAAGTAATAACGGAGCTTGAAGTCCAGAAAAACAATCTCCGAATGCTTGTCATAACCCACATCCTTGGCCATCAGGTCATGGTATGCCGGACGGTATGCCAATTCCATGAACGACTCCCGGTCGTTATGCCCAAAACCCAGGCGAATGCGGTCTGTGCCGTGACCGAGGTGCGGCGGACTGGAAAAAAGTGTGATTTTCTCATCCTGATCGCTGTCCACGCGCAAGCGGCTTCGGGCCGACAGGATGTCACGGGGAATCTTCACTTCCTGATCGCTGGCCTGTTGCATGCTCTGGTATTGAAGGTAGTCCATATAGGCATCCAGCAACAGCGCCTGCGCACGTGCGGAGAGATTGCTGAAGCGGCCGCTTTCAACGCCTGCTTCCCCTTTGATCATGGCATGCAGCAGCTGCCTTTCCTCGTTATTCATTCGGGCGCGATGATGGTTCATCTGATTGAGAACAGCCGGGCGATACACGATCTGTTTAACCAGATTATCCTGCGCCATGACCACTTTCACCGTGTCTGCAGGTATCACGCTGAAAAAAAATTCGTCTTTCAGTCGCAAATCCGGGTTGGCGATCTCTAAAAGCGAGAGTACGTGATAGGAGCAGTTTTCCTGGAAATAATAATAATCGAAGTAAGTCCCGCCCAGTTCCCACAAGTGCAGCAGCATCATGTGCAACTGGTCTTCGGTGAATTTGAGTTCATACTCCCATAAATCGCGGCTTTCCCAGTTGTTGTATTCCTGCACTTTGGTGTAATAGGGAAAAATTGCAAAGCGGCCTTCAAATGAACCAACCACCCCTTTCAGTGCATACAGAAAAGCGTTCTCGGTATCGGGAATCGCGGCGTAGTTTACGCCGTAATTGATAAGGTTATTGTCGCCGCCTGTCCTACGGCTATCGATGCGCATCAGGGTATGGCCGAACATCGAAGCGGGATTGTTCAGAAAATAAGAGGCAAATACCAGTGTCACGCCAACGGGATCGAGAATCTCCAGCCAGCGGCCGAGGCGGTCGCATTCCTGGATTTCCAAACGATCAGGGTCGAACGCGAGTTGCTCGTTCAGCCATTTAAAACGCGCGGGGAAGTTACATTGCGGATGCTCCTTATCGCTGGCAATTTCAGCCAGCGGAACGAAAAAGCTGGCCAGCGTGGCCGCCAATTCCGATTCCGGGTCGGTTTTTCCGACAGGAGAATTGAAAAAATCCATACCATCGGCTTCGCTCTCCATGCCGCCGAAACGCTTTTTGTTATATTTCAGGAGCAAGTGCCAGACACGCTGGTCACTAAGTTTTTGCGCACGCGCTTGCTGTTGCAGCTCCGCCAGATAACGCGCGGCATTATTGTCCTGGGAATGGGAAACAGCGGGAAACGAAAAGAACCAGAAAATCAGGCTGACAACAAGAAAAGCAAATGGCAAGGGACGGTAACGAATTGATGCACGGATATAGAAGTTAATCTATATCCGTGCGCACGTTGTTTTAATTCAGCGCGGATAAATGGATATTGCAGGATTTTGCCAGTTTGGGATGCTGAGACAGTTGACTCTCAAGCTGTGCCAGCAATTCGTTCGAAGTGGTTTGATCGTTTGTCACCAGATGATCGAATTTTTCCTGGGTCATCGCACCAAATTCACCATGTGTTTCTGCAGGGCATCGGTACAAGCTCGCCAGGGTAGTCAGGTTTTCACCTTTTCCTTGCGCCATTTCCTTGATCAGACTGGTGTAATTTTCCTGCGCAAATATTTCTCGTTCCTTGCTCAAATTGAGTAAACCGTGGTCGCCGCAGTTTGATGTACCGGAAGTGATTCCGAATGTTTGCGACCCAAAGGTACCATTGGTGGTTGCTGCAAAAATCTGTTGCGCCCCTGGCTTTGATCCGATGACCATTGAACCCAACCCACAACCTGCCGCGCCATATCCGGCCGCAAAACTGGAAACAGGGAAGTAAAGCAGAGAAGCCGCGATTGCAATCAAATGACGTCGTTTCATATTATTCTCTCCATATTAAACCTAAAAGGTTGTTTCTGCCTCAAACCAAATCAAATGAACGCTTCGGTAATACCAAGTTCGTTAGAACAGGCCAGAATCTACTGAAACTTCTGTAGGTTGTCAAACATAAAACAGGTTGTTTTCAGAGGGTCATCAAAGAAGCGGCCAGGACGGCTAAATAATTTTCTTTCAGCGCATCCGACATCGACAGAATGAAAACCTAAGGACGCTCCAATTTTTCGAGGAAAGTAATGAATTTGGCGCGGTATTGACGATCATGACGCCAGAATACATCGGTATGAGCGCCTTGTGGAATTTGCCACAAGGTTTTGGGTTCGGTCAGTCTCTCAAAAACGATTTCGCCAAGCTCGGGTTCCACCACGAAATCCTTTTGTCCGTGAATGACCAGAACCGGAATCGGTGAAATCGATGCCAAATCCTGCGGCGCCCAGCGATCGCTTACTAACAGGTAGCTCAGGGGCTGCAGCGGCCATGTGAGCCAGGTGTGCGCGAGCTTTACCCTGACGATTTTCTGAAAAGAATCGAAAGTGCTGTCCGCAACAACAAGTTTTAGGTTGAGCTCGGATTTTTTATCGATTGCCGTCCGGAGTGCAACGATTCCACCCATGCTTTGCCCATAGATGATCATCGGCTCACCAGATGATTTGTTTTTTGTCACCCAATCGACCGCTGCATGACCGGACTCGACACAGCTTCTTGGCGTAGGCCTGCCTTCGGAAAGGCCGTAGCCTGGAAAATCGAAAATGAAAAGATTGTAGCCTTCATCGGTTACCCAGACTAATTGCAGGTAATGGGATGTCAAATTCTCGGCATTGCCGTGAAAAAAAACAATGGTTGCCTTGGCAGGAACTTTCCTGGCGGGAAACCACCAACCATGCAGTTTTCGTTGCGCGGCGTCGGTAAAAAAAATATCTTCCGGTGCGTATCCCACCGCTTTCGGATCATAGTAAAGACGTTTTTTGTCCGGGTAATAGAAAAAATTCGAACAACCGCTGAGTATGGCGATGCCTGGAATAGCCAGGAAAAATAGTCCTATCAGCTTAGCGCGCATGATTTTCATGAGAATGGGTGCTAGCAGCATTACACGAAAATCTTGAGGTCGATATTCACTTTGTTTGATCTCAATGATGATGGTGTCGGTGCTGATGTTCCTCAGCTTGCGCCGGTTGTTCGGATACCGGCGATGTGCGGATCTGATAGGCGTCATGACATGCGACACACTTGGTCATCGCGTCGCTCAGTTGACGCAGCGTAAGCTTGGAATCTTTCCGGGACTCTGCATCCGCGGCGATTTGATCGAAATCCCGGTGCAAGGACATGCCAAGCTGCATGAACTCCCTGGGTAACACGCCTTTGAGGTGATCCTCGGCTTTATGCCCCATATCCGTACCCAGGAGACGGGCGTACCTGGAAACCGATGCCATGTCGTCATTGGAAAGCGCTGCCAGAATGTTTCGCGTACCCGACAACAATACTCGCATTTCCTCCAACACGTGGCCGCGTTGCGCTTCGGAAAGCGCGAGTATCTGTCGGTTGTCTTTATCGGCTGCGATTACCGGCGTGGAAATCAGCAAACAAGCAATGATCATTTGAATTTTTCGCACTTGAAACTCCTTGATAGTGAAGATCCGAGGTTTGACTTTACCAGTCTGGCGCATTTTACGGCAACAGAATGCATTCCAAATTTATCTGCGATGGTTTTCAGCATCTACGATCACTATTCCCGGACAGCCTCTTGGTCGCAACAACCATCGCCGCTGTTTTTACCCCGCATCTGGATGGGCGGACACGGCACCGTGCCATACGAACAATAGACACAACAGTCGCCAGGCTTCGGCTTAAGGATAGTGTGACATTGCCCGCATTCGTAGAACCATTGGCAAGCGTCCGTGGGCATGGTTTCCGTTCCGGCATGGCCGCATACCGGACAGGTCAGCGTGGATTCAAAAATGACAGTGTTCATAAAATTCCTTTCAAACTATACATTTTCAGATTCAGTAGCAGCGACGAATGTTGCCTTGAACAAGCGATCCGGCAGCCACCAGAGGTAAAACACCATGCCGAACAGCTCAACGAGCGACTGGAATACGATGATCACTGCGGCCATCTCCCAGCCGTCCGGTAGCGCCAACGCGAACGGCAGTACGACAAAGGAATTGCGTGTACCGAGACTGAAAGCCAATGTGCGCCCGGAATCCATCGGCAACCGCAGCACCCGGGTCAGCAGGCGCGCAATCAGTGCTGCCGCCAGCAAAAAGCCTGCAAAAACAGGCAGCACCGTCAGCAACACCGGCCCGGCGTTACACACCGCGCCAACTTGCGCCCCGGCGATCAGAAACACCACTACCGCGAGTAAAGGCACGGGCCACCAGCTCATGCGATCGCGCCAGACTGTTCGTGCGGCTTTGGCCTCGATCCAGTATTCCGTGAATACCGAAGCCAGCAGCGGTATGCCAATCAGAAGAAGCACGGCAGGCAGCATGTCTTCGGCCCGCAACGCGGCGCTGAAATCCGCAGCGGGCAGCATCAGCCACAGATAAACCGGCAACAACAGCAACTGCGCCATCAGATTCAGCGGCGTGACGGCAACCGCCCGCGCCGCGTTGCCGTGCCCGAGCTGCGCGAAAGTGATAAACCAGTCGGTGCAGGGCACCAGCAGCACCAACAGCACGCCGAGATGCAAAACCGGATCATCGGGCAGCCATTGCAGCATCAACCAGACCGCCAAGGGAATCAGCACAAAGTTGCCGATCATCGCGGCCAGCACGAAACGCCGGTCACGGAAGGCATCGCGAATGTGCAGCAGCGGCACCTGCACGAAGGTGGCATAAAGCAGCACAGCCAGTACCGGCCACAACAAGTTTTCCAGATACGACGCTATGCCGGGCCAGACGCCACCCGACACCAATCCGCATAGGATAGCGACGAGATAAACCCAGACCTGCCGCCGTTCGAGCGTCAGACGATCCATCAACCACGCACCCGCAGAATCGCGAGTGTACCGGCCAGCATGAATCCAGCCGCCAAGGTAAAGGCAACTTCCGGAGAAACTACCGTCCAGACCAGACCGACGGTTGCGCTCGACACAAACTTGGCCACTCCATTGACGGCGCCGAGCACGCCGATGCCCATCGTCATCATTTCCGCCTGCACCATGTCCGCGGTTACAGTGGATTCCAACGCCTCCTGTACGGCCACGTATAGCCCGGCGAAAAAGAAAATGCCGGCCAGCACGATAATGCTATCGACCGCGAACCAAAACGCCAGCGCAGCCGATGCCGCCGTGGCGACACCCAGAAAATAGCCGGCGACGAGAACGGGCAAATGGCCGACACGATCGGCCAGCCACCCCACCGGCCAGGAAACGGCAACCTGCACGATGTTGCGCCATACATACAGCAGTCCCGCCATCTGCGCCGCCTGCACCACACCCATCGACGGAGCAAGCAGCGTGGTGGCCGCCAGGATCAGCAACGCATGGGAAAAATCGCCGATGCCAAACACACCCACCGCGCCCAGATAGCGCTTGAAACGTACCGGTAATCCGCGCAGCGTGCTGAAAAACTTCAATGCCGGATTCGGTGAATGTTGCGGGTCTTGCACCAGCAGGAGAAAAGCCAGCACCGCCAGCACGCCAGGAATAACCGACAGCCACAATACGAAGCGGAACGGCCCGGCGGCATCTTCCCAGTGCCAGCCTTGCGTCAGTCCCAACAACGCTACACCCAGGAGAGGGCCGAGTACTGCCCCCACCGTGTCCGCTGCACGATGAAACCCGAATGCGCGTCCGCGCGTAGCCGGACTGACCGCCTGAATCACGATGGCGTCGCGCAACGGGCCGCGCAAGCCCTTGCCGAACCACGACACCATGCGTCCGAGCAGGATGAGTAGCCACCCTGAGGATAATGCAATCAATATCTGGCCAAGCGGCGTCAATCCGTAACCGATCAACACCATCAGTTTGCGGTGCCCGAGCTTGTCGGCGATGTAACCCGAGACCATTTTGGTAAAACTCGCGATCGCATCGGCGATACCTTCGATAAAGCCCAGAATCGCCGCCGGAATGCCGAGAACCGCGAGAAAACCCGGTAAAATTACTGTGGTCGTCTCGTAGCAGAAATCACCCAGCGCGCTGGTAATGCCCGCACCCGCGACTGTTCGGTTAAACCAGCCTTTTGCATCAGACGCCTGACTATCGTTCTCCGGCATCAGGATGCTCCGGTCACGCCGAACTCGATCGGCATTTTGACGTAAAACACCTTCACCCCCTCTACCTTCAGGAGTTCGAATAGACGTTCAGCCTGCTGTTCGCTAACAGCCATCGTCACCTGGACGGGCTGATCGGTCAAGTCGAAGAAATGCGCAAAATGCAGCTTGCGGCCACGCCCGAAACCCTCAGCGGCGACAGTCAATGTTGCACCGCTGATGCCCAATTGTATCGCCGCATGCACCAGCCATTCGCCGAGTGGCGTATGACGGTGTTTGCGATCCTGCTGCGTATAGAAAGTCAATTGGAAACCCTGCATGGTTTTTCCCTGTATCAAACGGTCTTAAAAACAGAAACGGTCGCCAGCCCCAGCATCGTCATCGCCAGCGAACCCAGCACATGCGCGCTGATTGCGCCGAAAGCCCAAAGCATCCTGCCCTCCTGGATCAACACCGTGACCTCGGCGGAAAAAGTGGAAAACGTCGTCAATCCGCCGAGAAAACCGGTCACGATAAACAGACGCCACTCGGGCGAAAAACCGGGGTGGTGGGCAAACACGGCAAGCATGACACCGACCAGGTAACCGCCAATGAGATTCGCCGCCAATGTGCCCGGCGGAATGGCCGGAAACATTGCGTTGAGCGACATGCCCAGCAGCCATCTCAGCACCGCACCCAGCGAAGCACCCGCACTGATGGCTAGCAAGGCGTTAAACATAAGTTTTTGTGATAAATGATTGATCGACAATTCATTCTAAATTTTATTAGCGGCAAAAATAAAGTGCTTGTGATGTTGCGGAATTCCGTTTCGAAGCAGACATAGCAAATGCTTCAAAAAATATCAACATGCACTTGCGTTATTGGGCAATCACGGAACGCAGCATGCCAATCACCGTCAACAGCCAGACGAGCAAAGCAAACCATCCCCAATACTGGGCAATCTGCGCCAGAAACTCGTAGCCTGACGCGTTCGTCAACGCCAGCAGACCGGCGGTATACATGCCCATCGGAAAAACCCGGCTCCACGCAGCCGGATCGTAGACAGGATAGTCCGTGCCGAATGCCAGTTTCAGCCACGGGCAGATTGTTATCCAAAGCGGTATTGGGACTGATATGCCTGTACGCGTCAATTTTCGCGTATCCATGAACAACAGATAAGGAATCCACAGTGTTCCTATCATCCATACCAATACAGTCATCCACAAAACAATCTCCCGCAAACCTGCCCATCCCGGCGGAAAATGCATGCGCATAACAAGCTCCGAACCTGCCAGCGTAAGAATGGCAGCCGCCCCCATGCTGATCCAGTAAGGCGCATCCCAGTCCATCCATTCAAATCGTCTGAAAAACAGGCGGCAGATCAGCAAGGTTATGATCGGCACATATGCGGCAAAACCCAGCAACCAGAAGCCCCCGGCTATGAGATAAGCAAAACCATCGGTTATGCCCAACGCACCCAGGAGATTGACGCCCAGCAACGAGATTGAAACGGTGCTGACCACGATCAGCAGTGTCGGGCCGCTGATTGTTTCACGCAACGACTTCTCCCGCATGGCGACGAAACCGGACACAATGAAATAGCCGCAGACAAACCAGCCAGTCATCGCGACAAACCATAGACAGATAGCCAGAGACACAGCCTGATGGAAAAGAACAAGCTGCATCCCAAGGGTGTTGGTGCCGACCACGAACGTCAGAAAAAGCAGCGCGCGCCTGAAAACCTTGAGATCCGCGATTAAATCCGGCAGAAAAAACAAAATGCGCGCTAGCAAAAATGCACACAGTAGCGGATAAAAAACCAGATTCAGGGTAAACAGCGCCCTGGCGATTGCAGAAAAACCCATCGCTTCAAACGCGATCGATACAATGCCGGTAGCCATCACCAGGGAAAAATAGACGGGGTGAAAATGTTTTATACGGTTGCTTATTACACTGCGCCACATCATGATGGTATCCACATGATCATTACCGGGATCTGCTGTTGCAGGAATTTGAACAAACGAAAATGTATCACTGTCCAGCTCAAAAAATTGTGATGACCGCAGGGCCAACCACTCATGCTTCAGTATTCACCGATTTCCGGAAACACAGCGGCAGGTTTTCTATTAACAGGGAATTTTCCCGATTAATCCGGCGATAAAAAACCTGGTTTTACGATTATGCTTGTCAGCATTCCTTTGACAAGTACAATCTGCGCATGAAACACCACAAACATAAAACCACCGCAAGCGGTTTTGTTGTCATCGCAATCACGTATTGTCTTAAAGGAGAAGCATCATGCTGGGCAAGTTAGTTTTTTTTCTCATCATAGCCGCACTGGTTTATTGGCTGATCAAAGCCCGTTCATCGGAAGAAACCGGAAACACCCATGAAGAAACAGATGAAAGCACAGAAAGTAATACATCACCCAAGGCACTCGAAGAAATGGTGCGCTGCGTGCATTGTGGCGTCCATCTGCCCAGAAGCGAAAGCGTCACCAGTCAGGGCGATTTTTTCTGTTGCAACGCGCATCGCCTAGAACATCAGGATTCGGATACATCAACCTAAACGTATTGTGATCACAAACGCCGCGGAAACATTTAGTTCTCATCCAGCAGACCAATTCATTGGATTCAATCGTCAGGCATACGCTGATGCCGGACACTCCGACCTTCCGGAGTCGTTCTGGCATTCACTGCTATTATTCAACATTACCCGCATCACCATTACCAGCGGGCTCGTTATTCTGGCGTGGTCACTGTCGCTTACGAATCTGGGTTCTTATAACAAAGCACTGTTTTTTCATGCCGCGGGATGGCATCTGGTCATCAGTATTTTTTTTCTGGTGCTGATCAAGCGGCGCAAACCCGGCTTTAACGCACAGCTTACACAGCAGGTCTGCATTGATGTCATTCTGATTTGTGTCATGATTCACGCCTGTGGGGGACTGGCCAGCGGATTGGGCATATTGCTGATGATATCGCTGGCAGGCGCGGGTCTTATCAGTCAAGGCCGACTGACGCTATTTTACGCCGCCATCGCATCCATCGGCATTCTGTTGCAGGAAGTCTATTCGCTGCTCGCTTTCGGAACCATCCATGCCGCGCAGTTCACGCATGCTGCGCTGCTGAGCCTGGGTTATTTCGCGGTCGCCTGGCTGGCGCAACAACTGGCGGCGCGCGTGCTCGCCAGTGAAAAACTGGTCCGTGAGCGCAGTATTGATCTGGCCAGCATGGCACAGATCAATCAGCTGATTATCAAGGATCTCAAGGAAGGCATTCTGGTCGTTGATAAAAACGGCAATATCCGCCAATGCAATGATCACGCTGGCAAGCTGATCCAGCTTGACGCACAGCCCGACTACTTCCATCCCGCCAGACTCGCCGAGCATGCGCCGGAGCTGGCGGCGCTATTGCCGGAGCAGCACAATCACTTCAGCGTTGACGTCAAACCGCAAAACCTATGTATTCACGGTCATCCGGTTCGCGTCCGTCTGGTAGCGATTCCCGGCAGCCGCACTGCCAACGCCATTATTTACCTGGAAGATCTCAGCCACATCCAGGCCCAGGTACAGCAGTTGAAACTGGCCGCACTCGGGCGATTGACCGCCAATATCGCCCATGAGATCCGCAATCCATTAGCGTCAATCAGTCACGCCGCCGAACTGCTGCACGAAGAACAGTTTAATGACGGCACCAGCAGCCGCTTGACACGCATCATCACCGACAATACCCAGCGGCTCAATAAAATTGTACAGGACGTATTGCAGCTGAACCGGCGCGACACCGCCAGGATCGATTATTTTGATCTGACCGCATTCCTGCGGGGATTTATCGGCGATCTCTGCCTGACTGAAAAAATTGACAGGGATGTATTTTCATTGCGTTTTATCGATGACAGTTTCATCTGTTTCGACCGGAATCATCTTCACCAGATACTGTGGAATTTATGCCGCAATGCGTGGCGGCATTGCCTGAAACGCAAAGGCAGTATCGTCATCCAGGTCACGCGCGCGCATAGCGGAGACCAGTTATATCTGGATATCTGTGACGATGGTGCGGGTATAGCGGAGCAGCAGCAAAAACAACTTTTCGAGCCTTTTTTCACTACAGCGCAGCACGGCACGGGTCTTGGACTGTACATCGCGCGCGAACTCTGCGAGGCAAACCATGCAGTGCTGGAATATATCCACACTGCCGCCGGCGCTCAATTCAGAATAACTTGTCGGACCAACAGTCAGCCGGTCTGAGCAAGCCGGACAAGAACCGATAATCCCATGATTAATCCCGATTCAATACCCCATGTGCTTATCGTGGACGATGAGCCGGACATCATCGAGTTACTTGAATTGACGCTGGCGCGCATGGGCATGCACGTGACCAGCGCGTTAAACATTGCGAACGCCAAGGCATTGCTGCAATCGCATGCCTATCAGCTATGCCTCACCGACATGCGATTAGAGGATGGCAGCGGGCTGGATCTGCTGCAATATATCACGCAGCATTGCTCCGCCCTGCCCGTAGCTGTCATTACCGCTTTTGGCACGACTGAAAATGCAGTGGCTGCGCTGAAGGCAGGTGCTTTCGATTATCTGGCCAAACCTGTGTCGCTCAAACAGCTACGGGCGCTGGTCAAATCCGCGTTAAGCCTGCCGCCCATGCGGAATCAGGATATAGGCACAAAAACCCCGGACAATCAGCGCGTCTTACTGGGTGAATCTCAACCAATGCACCAGTTGCGCGCCACGATAGAAAAACTGTCCCGCAGTCAGGCCGCCGTTTATATCAGTGGCGAATCCGGCAGCGGCAAGGAACTCGCCGCCCGCATGATTCATGAACGCAGCGCGCGTCACAATCAGCCGTTTATCCCCGTCAACTGTGGCGCGATTCCGGAGAATCTCATGGAAAGCGAGTTTTTTGGTTATAAGAAAGGCGCATTTACCGGTGCGGACAAAGATCACGACGGTTTTTTTCTGGCAGCCAACGGCGGTACATTATTTCTTGACGAAGTCGCCGATCTGCCGCTGGCGATGCAGGTCAAACTGCTCAGGGTTATCCAGGAAAAACAGGTCCGCAAGCTGGGTGAAGCGCAGGAAAAAAGCATCGACGTACGCATTATCAGCGCGACGCACAAAAAACTCGGCGAATGCGTTGAGAGTGGCCTGTTCCGCCAGGATCTCTATTACCGGCTTAACGTGATCGAACTCGACATGCCGCCGCTTCGAAACATGCGCGAGGACATTCCGCTGATCGCCGGTAATATTCTGGAAAGAATCTGCCGTGATACAGCAAGACCGCTCTGCCGCCTGGACAAAGAAGCGCGCACAGTGCTGTCTAACTATGGTTTTCCGGGCAACGTACGCGAACTGGAAAATATTCTGGAACGCACACTTGCGCTGTGCAGCGATACCGTTATTGGCAAAAACGAATTACAACTCAGAATTCGGGAGGACTCAAAAAGCACGACAACAGGTAGCATCGGCACAGACCGGAATCTACCCTTGCAGGATTACCTGGACCGGTTGGAAAGAGATTCCATCATGAATGCACTGGAACAGACCCGCTATAACCGGACCGCCGCCGCAAAAATTTTAGGCATCACAGTACGTTCAATGCGATATCGCATGGAGCGGCTCGGATTGCATCTCGATCGAATGCAATAACACCTTTATTACACCAAGGCTCCCCCAAAGATTTCAGAATTTCAAACAAGACGAGGCGTCAACAGAAAATGTTCACACAGCATGGATGGGAATGTAAGGAAATATTTTTTGCATTGTTTATTTCGAGCTGCGTTTATAATGTGGAACATCGTGTAACACTGGCTGAATATACTCATGACAATCACTGAAACTGAAACCGGACACATCAAAAAGAATACTGAAGGACGTGTGGCTGCTCAATCACGGCAACTGTCCGCACTGTTGTTACCATCCCTCCTGTTCGCATGGACGACTTGCGCCACAGCGGAAGGCTTCATTACGGATGACTTTCTGCTTTCCGATACTGACCGGGAAAAACGTGTTGGCGAGGCATATTATCGTGCTGACCAGCAATGGATGGTCTATCAGGCGGAAGTCGCCGACGAAAATCCCTTCTATCAGATTTATCTGAAGAATCTGCGCGATGGCGATATTCGCCGCGTTTCGCCCGGCACCGGCAAGACAACCTGTTCGTGGCTTCATCCCGGGGAAGACAAGGTGTTATTCTCGTCCACCCACGATGATCCGGACGCTAAAGCCAAAATGACGGAAGAGCTTGAGCAGCGGAAATCCGGCGAACGCAAGTCCTACGCCTGGGATTACGACGCCTACTACGATATTTACGAAACCGACCTGGAAGGCAATAACATCAGGAATCTGACCAACACAATGGGTTACGACGCGGAAGCATCCTGGTCTCCAGATGGCAAAACCATCGCTTTTGCTTCCAACCGCCGGGCGTATACCGGTGAGTTGACTGAAGAAGAGGCCGAGTTATTCAAAAAAGACCCCTCCTCGATGATCGATATTTATATCATGGACGCGGACGGCTCCAACGTAAAACGACTGACGCACACCAACAGCTATGACGGCGGTCCTTTTTTCAGCCCGGATGGCAAGCGCATTGTCTGGCGGCGTTTTTCCGCGAACGGGCGTGAAGCCGAAGTATTCACCATGAATATTGACGGCTCCGACCAGAAACAAATCACCAGCCTGAAAGCGTTGTCATGGGCGCCTTTTTATCACCCATCCAACAAGTACATTATTTTCTCGACCAACCTTCACGGGCATCGCAATTTTGAGCTGTACATTGTCGATATTGACGGCGAAAAAGAGCCTGTTCGCGTGACCAACAAAACAGGATTTGATGGCTTGCCGGTATTCACGCCCGACGGCAAATACCTGACTTGGACCAGCGATCGCGTCCCGACCCGGAAAGGGCATCTGTTTCATGGTAAATGGGATCATGACAAAGCGCTAAGAAGCCTTTCCCTGAAATAGCCCTGGAAAGAGCCGCGACGATCCCCCCCAGTGAAACGTACCGCGAAAAGGCTGGGAAGGCTGCCCGAGAATAGCCGCCTAGTTGGAGAAGAAACGCCGCTTCTTCTCCTGCGCGCTCATGTAAAGCGGTTCATCCGGTTCAAGCGCATGTCCCCAGGCCTGTATCCTGCTCCAGATTTCAGGAAAATGTTCGTATTCAAACCGTCTGAAACGTAATGCATTTTTCCTGAACGCGGTTTTCATGTTCTGATCATGCAGAATCTTGAAGAGCAGTTGCCAGCCCAGCTTGAAATCTCTATTTTTCGCCAGCGTTGACTCCAGCCGTTGAACAGCCATTTCCGGCCGTCCCAGTTGCAATAGCGACCGGGCATCGGCAATTGCCGAATGCCCTGCATTGCCAGCCAATGCACTGTGCTGATGCAAGTCCTGTCTGATCACCTCGGCGGATTCGTTACTCAGTTGAACGCCTTGCGCCGCTTTCTTTAACGCAAACAGTTTTTGCAGCGATTGCTGGTGTATTTTATTGATCTCATCTTGCCCATTCGAACGAATCGTTCCAGAAAAACCGGATGCGCTTACCGCCTTAGCAACGCGTTCCTGTCTTTTGCGGTAGATTTGCAGCACAAGCAATAACAGCAAAATCGCCAAAAAGCCGCCTGCGGCAAGCGTTTCGCCAGTCGTCAAAAACAGTAATGAAGCAACGCCGTATTCAGCGGTCTTGCCGGAGTCTTCCGGCGGAAAAGCAGCAGAGGATTCCGGCACTCCTCTTACTGCAAGATTTCGCGACAAACCGGTATATTGGCTTCCGGTTAAACGCGCGTAAAGTGTCGCATTTTGTTCAATATCGGATTTGATCGCCAGATACCGCGATTCGATCTGCGCTATATGCGCATTCAGCGCCGCGATAGCGCGCGACTCTGCTTCCAGGCCATGCTCCAGCACGATAATGCGCTGTAACAGTTGCTTAACGGTGACCGGGCCATGAGCTGGTGATTCCGGTGCTGGTTGCGCCGCCTTCAAGAATGCAGCGCATAACAAAGACAGGACGAAAAAAACTAAAAAGGTTTGTTTTACCAAACCGTAAATGACCGCCGATTGAAATTCATTTTTTGTTTTCAACAAAAATAATTGTTCGAATTCGTTATTTGCAATACGTCGTCACGGCCTGATTCGCTTCATTGATTTTCTGTTCACGCACATTATCATCAACATAAGCCAGACCACCCTCGCCATCCGGCATCCGCAGACGCGGCGATTCCAAAAATAACCTTAATCTGCTTTGTGCGTCAATGCATTTCTGCTTGTTTTCAGCGAGTGTTGTTTTTTTCTCTATTGCTTTCTGTTGCCGCTCCTGACGGCGTTTTTCATACTCGGATTTTTCATCGCTCAGGGTTTTGGACTTGGCTGGATCTTCTTCATCCGCCTTGCCCGAAAATGTAACCGGTACCGGCGCAGAGTTGATTCTTAATCGCTGTTCATTACGAATCTGACCTGAAAGTGGCGGTTGATCCGCATACTGTGTCTTACCGTTTTCATCAATCCATTTATAAATTTGCGCGTGTACTGACAAATTGCATGACATGAATAAAATTGTAGCTACCAGATAACGCATTTTTCATCTCCAAAAGCATCTATAATCAAAGGGTAAATAATATAAAATTATCAGTATTACTTACGGATAAAAGCGCTACAGTATAAGTCTGCTGCCAGCAAAAAATGGCATTCGCACCGCTCCGGCAATGAATTACCACAAAAAAATCATATGATTTCGATATAATATTGCTTTGCAAAGGACAGTTACCTACTATGCAGTTAATTCAAAAAGCGCTCACCTTTGATGATGTTTTGCTGATTCCTGCCCATTCCTCGGTTCTGCCACGTGACGTCAGTCTCGCGACCCAGCTTACACGCACCATTTCCTTGCATATTCCGCTTGCATCGGCGGCAATGGATACCGTAACCGAGGCGCAGCTTGCCATTGCCATCGCCCAGGAAGGCGGCATCGGTATCCTGCACAAGAACATGTCCATCGAACAGCAAGCTGCCCAGGTGGCCAAAGTCAAACGCTTCGAAAGCGGCGTCGTCAAGGATCCGATTACCATCCCGCAAAACATGACCGTACGTGAAGTGCTGGATGTGATCCGGACACATCATATTTCCGGTCTGCCTGTCGTCAATGGCAAGAAAGTGGTGGGCATCGTCACCAACCGCGATCTGCGCTTTGAAACGAACCTGGATCAGCCTGTCAAAAATATCATGACCCCAAAAAAACGGCTGGTTACGGTCAGTGAAAACGCCAGCCGTGAAGAAGCCATCAATCTGCTGCACAAACACCGTCTGGAACGTCTGCTGGTCGTCAACGACGCATTCGATCTGCGTGGCTTGATTACCGTCAAGGATATTACCAAAATGGCCGAACACCCCTTGGCTTGCAAGGATGATCAGGAACGGCTGCGCGTCGGTGCTGCGATCGGCGTCGGCGAAGGTAGCGAGGAACGCGCAGATGCTTTGGTCAGGGCGGGGGTAGATGTCATCGTGGTTGATACCGCGCATGGTCACTCACAAAGCGTGCTGGATCGCGTCAGCTGGATCAAGAGAAATTATCCCGACATTCAGGTCATCGGCGGCAACATTGCAACGGCCGATGCCGCTCGCGCCTTGGTGGACAACGGCGCCGATGCGGTTAAAGTCGGCATCGGACCGGGATCGATCTGTACCACGCGTGTTGTCGCCGGCGTGGGCGTGCCTCAGATCACCGCCATTCACAATGTTTCGGAAGCATTGCAAGGAACAGGCATACCCGTGATCGCGGATGGCGGCATCCGCTATTCGGGCGATATCGCCAAGGCGCTTGCAGCAGGCGCCAACCTGGTCATGCTTGGCGGTCTGCTAGCCGGAACAACCGAATCCCCCGGTGAAATCGAGCTGTATCAGGGCCGTTCCTACAAAAGTTATCGCGGCATGGGTTCGCTTTCCGCCATGCAGCAAGGTTCCAGCGACCGTTATTTTCAAGAAAAAGAACAAAAAAACAATGACAAGCTCGTGCCGGAAGGCGTAGAAGGCCGCGTTCCTTTTAAAGGCAGCATCGCCGCAGTAATACATCAATTGATGGGCGGCGTGCGGTCGAGCATGGGTTATCTCGGTTGTGCTAGTATCGCCGAAATGCACGAAAAAGCAGAGTTTGTCGAGATCACCTCCGCCGGCGTGCGCGAATCGCATGTTCACGATGTCCAGATCACCAAAGAAGCGCCCAACTACCACGTCAAATAAATCGCTCGCACACGCACATTCATGCACCAGAAAATCCTTATCCTGGACTTCGGCTCCCAATATACGCAGCTTATTGCGCGGCGCATCCGCGAAGCCCATGTTTATTGCGAACTGCATCCTTATGACGTAACGCCGGAATTCATCGCCGCATTTGCGCCGCAGGGTATCGTACTGTCCGGAGGCCCCGCTTCCGTGACCGAAGAGGAAACACCGCGTGCCCCGCAGATTGTCTTTGAACTCGGTGTTCCAGTGCTGGGCATCTGTTACGGCATGCAGACCATGGCCGCGCAGCTCGGCGGACGTGTCGAAAACGCCAAAGTGCGCGAATTCGGTTACGCCGAAATCTATTCCGACGGACATGGCGCACTGTTCAGCGATATCCGTGATCGCATGGATAGTGATGGTCGTCCCATACTGGAAGCCTGGATGAGCCACGGCGACAAGGTTGAAACCTTGCCGGAAGGATTCGAAATCATGGCTTCCAACGCGGCGACGCCGATTGCCGCCATGGCCGACGACAACCGCCGGTTCTACGGCATACAGTTTCATCCAGAAGTCACTCATACGCCGCAGGGCAAAGCCATCATTGACCGCTTCGTGCACGGCATCTGCAATCTGGGACACGACTGGAACATGCCCGGCTATATCGAAGAAGCAGTCGACAAAATCCGCACCACAGTCGGTCGCGAGCGCGTGATTCTCGGATTGTCGGGTGGTGTCGATTCCTCCGTCGCGGCGGCCTTGATTCACCGCGCCATCGGCGACCAACTGACCTGCGTATTCGTCGATAACGGTCTGCTGCGCGCGGGCGAAGCGAAACAGGTGATGGATACTTTCGCCAGCCATTTATCCGTCAAAGTCATCCATGTCGACGCCAGCCGGAATTTTTTCAACCAGTTGCAGGGCGTGACCGACCCGGAAGACAAACGGCGCATCATCGGCCGTGAATTCGTCGAAGTCTTTCAGGCCGAATCAGCGAAAATCACCGATGTTCAATGGCTCGCGCAAGGTACTATTTATCCCGACGTCATCGAATCGGCAGGCGCAAAAACCAAAAAAGCCAACACCATCAAATCGCATCACAACGTCGGCGGGCTGCCGGAAACCCTGCGCCTGAAACTGCTTGAACCCCTGCGTGAACTGTTCAAAGATGAAGTGCGTGAACTCGGCCTTGCACTCGGCCTGCCGCGTGAAATGGTTTTCCGCCATCCCTTCCCCGGTCCTGGACTGGGTGTACGCATTCTAGGCGAAGTCAAATACGAATACGCCGAATTGCTCAGGCAAGCCGACAGGATCTTTATTGAAGAACTGCAAAGCTCCGACTGGTATGAGAAAACCGCACAGGCCTTTGCCGTTTTCATTCCGGTCAAATCCGTCGGCGTCATGGGGGACGGCAGGACGTATGAATATGTCATCGCGTTGCGCGCCGTGCAAACACAAGACTTCATGACCGCCAACTGGGCCGAGTTACCATACGCTCTGCTGGGCAAGGTATCCAACCGCATCATCAACGAAATCCGCGGCATCAATCGTGTGGTTTACGATATATCCGGAAAGCCGCCCGCCACAATTGAATGGGAATGATCCCTATATTGAAAAACATCCAGACTCGCGTCAATGCGTTTCTGGCTGTACCTGATTTCGCTACCGGATTGTGCCGGACGCAATTCACATTACTTATGTGATCGAGACAAGCAATAATCAGCAATACTGACATACTGCCGGACAGTAAGATTTTCTGCGCGTAGATTTGCATCAATAGCGAGACAGTTAAAGTCTTCCCCCCTGAGATAGGCTGACAATGTATTGCGCAGCGTTTTGCGTCTTTGTGAAAATGCCGCGGTAACAATCCGGGAAAATAGCGCTTCATCGTTGGCAACCGGCGCATTTTTATTGAGCGGCCGCATGACGACGATAGCCGATTCAATCTTGGGAACAGGACGGAAGGATTCAGGCGGAACGGTAAAAATTTGTTCCATTGCAAAGCGATATTGCAGCATGACGGACAGACGGCCGTAGCTGGATGTCGACGGTTCCGCCACCATGCGTTCGACGACTTCTTTTTGCAGCATGAAATACATATCCCGGATATAGGTACAAAATCGGCTGAGATGAAAAAGCAGCGGAGTCGAGATGTTGTAAGGCAGATTGCCCACAATGCGCTGATCGCCGCCCAATGCCGAAAAATCAAATTTCAATGCATCGATGGAATGAATGGTGAGCTTGTCCTGTGAATGGTCGCGCTGCAATTGCGCAACGATATCGCGATCTATTTCGATAACCGTAAGATGATTAAGTAGTCGCAGCAGCGGGGTTGTTAGCGCGCCTAATCCCGGGCCAATTTCAACGAGATTGTCTTTAGGTTGCGGATGTATTGCGCTGATAATGGCGGCAATAACCTGACGATCGACCAGAAAATTCTGGCCAAAGCGTTTTCTGGCTCTATGACGGACATCATCAACCATCGCCGGTATGGCCGTGTATGTCAGTCTGTATAGTGTTTTGTACGAGCTCAATCGCTGTCTGAATTGCAGTGATGAGACTTCCTGCATCTGCTCTTCCGGTACCGGCCAGATCCAGCGCCGTGCCATGATCAACCGAAGTGCGGATGATCGGCAATCCTAGGGTAACATTGACACCTGCGCCAAAACTGGCGTGTTTCAGAACCGGCAAACCCTGATCATGAAACATGGCCAATATGCAATCATACTGCGCAAGCTGATGCGGATTAAACAGTGTGTCAGCCGGCAACGGGCCGCTCAGCTGCATACCTTCGCCACGCAACTTTTCCAGCACGGGAATGATGATATCGATTTCTTCGCGCCCCAGATGTCCAGATTCGCCAGCATGCGGATTCAGTCCGGCGACAGCGATCCGGGGACGGGAGAGTGCGAAACGGACAATCAAGTCATGATGGATGATGCGTAGTTTATTTTCCAGGTTTTCGGCGGTAATTGCCGCAGCCACATCCTTGAGCGGCAAATGTGTTGTTGCCAGCGCAACACGCATGCCGCCACCGATAAGCATCATGACGACCCGGCTGTGCGTGAATTCAGCCAGATATTCGGTGTGTCCGGTGAATGGGATGCCGGCATCATTGATAATGCCTTTATGCACCGGCGCAGTAACCATGGCGTCATACTGCTTGCCGCAACACCCGATAACGGCTTGCCGCAACAAGGCAGTAACGTATGCCGCATTGGCTGGATTTAAAACACCTGCCTCGACCTTCCGGGCCAAGGGAACATGATGAACATACAAGCACCCTGGTTGATGCCGCTCCGGCGGAATTGCAGCGTGATCAGCAAGCTGCACCGTGATCCGCAATGTTTCGGCGCGTGCTTTCAGCAAGTCACGGTCAGCCATAAAAACCAGTCTGCAATCGAAGGGGTGTTGCGCTGCCTGAAGACAGATGTCCGGGCCGATACCGGCAGGCTCACCGGTGGTAACCACAATCGTTGGCAGAGATTCGGTTGTCATTCAGCTTAAACGGTGATTGGATTCAAACATCTTCAGCCAAGTACTCAACGTAGGCCTGATCGCGCAGCTGGCGCAGCATTTCCTGAATGACGACTTCAGCTTTTCGTGAACGGATAGCCTGCCGGGCATTTTCGCGCTGCTTTTCATCACTGACGTCCTGAGTACGGCGCTCAGTAACCTGGATTAAATGCCAGCCAAACTGCGTTTGCACCGGCTCGCTGATCTGGCCTGGCAACAGTGCATCCATGGCTTTCTCAAATGGCGGTACGGTATTACCGGGGGATAACCAACCCAGATCGCCGCCCGATGAAGCACTACCGTCCTCGGAGTAGAGCTTGGCAAGTTCGGCAAAATTCTCACCATTATCGATACGTCTTTTAAGATCGATAATCTGCTCCTTTGCGTCACTTTCCGAGGTTAGCTCACTGACTTTGACGAGAATATGGCGCGCGCGCGTCTGATCGATGATCACTGACCGGTTTTCCAATTTCCGGCGGTCGAGCAATTTAAAAATATGGAATCCATTGGGACTCTCCACTACCGGTGTGATTTCGCCGATGTCTAATGGCGAAAGCAGCTGAGCAAATGTGGGTCCCATCTGCGCCATGGGCCGCCAGTCGAGAATACCGCCGCTCATGGCGTCGGGCGCCTCGGAAAATTCCGCGGCAACATGGGAGAAGTCCGCGCCACTCCGCAGTTTCTCAAGCGCATCCTCCGCGCGGCGGCTTCTTTCGAGAATCTTCAGGTTGTCCATATGCTCCGTCACAGAAATGAAAATATGCGCCAGCAGATATTCTTCATCACTGCTCCCGGATGTTTCCTGAGTACGCAGAAAATTGTCGATTTCGCCTTCGGTGACATTGACCTGACTACTGATCTGGCGCTCTTTTAATCGAGCCATAATTATTTCATTACGTATATCCTGCCGGAATTTACTAAAACTGATGCCATCTTCTTCAAGAACAGCATAGAACGCCTGCAAGGACAGTTGATTTTCATCGGCGATACGGCGAATGGTTTCATCCAGCTCGCTGTCACTGACTGACATGCCGATTTCTTTGGCATGCTGAAGCTGTATTGATTTCAGGATGAGTGTTTCGAGCACCTGGTTTTGCAGGGAATTCAGCTCGGGCGGTTCTATGCCCTGTTGAAGCAGGTTTCTTCTTGCAGTAGCAACAGCACTATCCAGCTCATTCAGCGTGATGACTTCCTCATTGACGATGGCCACAATTTGATCCAGCAAGGCTTTTCTGCCCGGCGCGGCAGAAGACTGAAGCAGTTGCTGCATGGTGACCGCTTTGCGTGTATCTGGCGTTACGCTCTCATCGCTGTGTGTTTCGATCGCTTTATCTTCCGTTTCACCCGCGGTTATTTCAGCGGCAAGCGCTGATGAAAACAATAACAGAAATCCGGTAAACAGACTGAGGTAGATTTTTTCTGACATTGCGGCAAAAAATTAATAAATGCTGGTATAACCAGGAATGCTTTGCTGTAAAACTTGCAGCGGATTAGAGCCGATGTTCATCAAACCGTTCAATTCGAGCTGGACAAAAACAGCCGTGGTTGTACTTTGTGTTGCAGTCGTCAATTTTTGCACAACAGCACGCAATTTGTAACAGCAGGAGACATACTCAAATCCTGCCAGCCCTGCCAGCAAACGATCGTCCTGTAATGAATAATTGACACGGGCTACCGTATGCAGGTTGTTCAGAATAGGCCATTGAATCGAAGTATCAACCTGTCTGATGGCTGTATCCAGCTGGTTAATCAAAATATCACCGCGTTCCCGTATATCGCGGGTATACCGGTAACCCAGGTTGATCACTTTGCCGGGTTCGGGCTGATAGCTGATGCCGGCACGGATTTTTTCAGTGATAAGCGCCTGCTCATCCACCTGCAGATTAACATCCGTACTGATGGTGCGTGTCAGGCGGCCAGCCAGTGCCGCGATAAAGTCGACATTACTGCTGGTAATCTGGGAATTCAGAATAACTCGCCGGTCGTCAAAACGAAATTGCTGACCAATGGCCATGCGTAATCGCTCAATGCCGGTTGAAGGCTCAATTAAACGCGATGTCAGCGCCAGCGTAACGCGGTTGGCGTCGTTAATGCGATCGCTGCCGGTAAAACGGTTTTCCGTTAAAATTTGCGCGAAACTGAAGTCCGATTCAGCGGAATCAAAGTTGGGTAAGAAGCTTTGATTCACATGAGGTATATATACATAAAAAGCCCTTGGCTCAAGCGTCTGTATATAGCCCGTATTGCCAAGGTTGACATGCCGGTCAAAAATGACACCGCTGTCGAGACTGACAATCGGCACTACGCGATCAGGATTGTTGCCTTTAGTGCCGACATCCATCGATAAATCATAATTCGTATAATGCAATCCGAATTTCGGCGTCAGAAAACCGTAAGAATTGCGTAATGGCACGCTGACCGTAGGGAAAAAAGTAAAGCGTTTGCCTTCGATGAAAGTTTGGTGTGCGAAATTGGTCCAGCTGGCATCCAGACTGAAATCCATGCCCGCAACGTTACGCTTGATGGCGTTCATGGTCAGATGCGGCAAGCGCTTGTAGGGTGAAAGAGTCAGTAAATTGGTATTCAACGCGGCGCGCGGATCCTGCAAAGTCTGGAATTGCTGCGCTACAGCCGAAAAACTCAATACGCCGTCATGACCGAGATCACCGAGATAATGCAGACCTGCCTGTTGCAGCAAATTGGTCATACTGATTTGCGACATATTGTTGGACAAATCCCGCAAGAAACGATTATCCGACACGCGGTTATAATCGAACTGGCCGCGCCAGCCATGTCCGAAATACTGTGCATGCTGAAATGCGACACCGTAACGCGTCTGATGTGTATCGAGGTCATCGGGTAGTATGTCGGATTGCAGCCGGCCCTGAACATTATGGCCAATATAACGCATTTCATTGCTCAGCAGGAATCCGCGCTTTGACATGGCGCGCGGCGCAATAGTCGCATCCATGTTCGGCGCAATATTGATATAAAACGGGAAAGCCAGATCCGCGCCGCTGCGCGCGGTATGTCCGACAACCGGAGCCAGAAAACCTGTTTTACGCTGACCGGTGTAGGAAAAATCCAGCCAGGGCGTATATAAGATGGGGATACGCTTGAAATGAATGCTGACATTGCGCGCGACGCCCGTTTCCGTGGCGCTGTCTATTTTCAGTTCTTTCGCTTGAATGAACCAGTCTTCCTGGTCAATCGGACAGGTGGTATAACTGCCGCCTTTCAAACGATACTGATTCTTGCCCTCGAAAAACAATGTTTCACCATTGCCGCGGCCGTCGCTGTTTTTCATCGTATAACGCGGCTCGGATAAGAAACCGATATCCGTGTCCAGATTCAATTTGAGGTAATCCCCCTCAATAATGTCTTTTTTTCTGTCCAGCCGGAGATTGCCTGTGATCTCGGTTTCATTCGTCGTCTTGAAAAATTTCATGCGGTCGGCAGTCAGCGTATTCTCGCCATAGCACAGTTTTGCATTGCCGATCGCTTCCATCTCCTGCTCATAAATGCCTTCGACGCGTTCAGCCTCAATGGTGATAGATTTGTCGTCCGGATTTTCCGGTGATGCCGCCGCGTCCGGAGAAGCTTCATTGAGGATTATTGCTGGTTTTACCCGAGGTTTGATGACATCATTTTCCGCCACGAGCGATGGCGAAATGCAGCCGATCATCAGAGCAAGCAAACAACATGCGATGTCCGTCGTGTTCTTTTGTCCGTTCATGTTTGCTTTGTGAGCATGTGACGTAGCCTCCAATCTCGCAGGTCGCCAGTCAGTCTACAAAAGACAGGAACACCAGGAGCACATCTTTTTTCTGAATACAATTACAGGCCTGTTATAAAAAATTGAAAATTGCAGTCATCGCGCATCACAGAAAAAAACTGAGTGGAATGTTGAATTATATACAAAACGAAGCGTGTCAGCCTAACATAAGGCTGCAATTCTAACGAATAAGATGAAGAGACCTCTGAAAGCTGGACACCCGATTGGCTATGATAAGGGTATCAGCAGTGATCTGATTGTAAAAGGAAGGCACAGCTTGAATCGGCCCGACTTTTCCGGAGACTTATATGCCATTTCAAACTCAGCCGGCGGAATATTTCCAATCGGCTCCAGTAACCGGCGATTGTTGAACCACTCAACCCATTCCAGGGTAGCAAATTCCACTTCACTCATGTTGCGCCATGGGCCGCGATGCCAAATGACCTCTGTTTTGTATAATCCATTAATTGTCTCAGCCATCGCATTGTCGTAAGAATCGCCAACACTGCCAACAGAAGCTTCAATATTGGCTTCCGCCAGGCGTTCCGTGTAGCGAATTGACAGATATTGACTGCCATGATCGCTGTGATGGATTAACCCGTTAGTTTCTCGCCGTGCCCACAGCGCCTGTTCCAGTGCATCAAGTACCAAATCGGTATGCAATGACCGGCTGACGCGCCAGCCAACAATACACCGTGCAAAAACATCGATAATAAAAGCCACATAAACAATCCCGCCCACGTCGCTACAAAAGTGATATCCGCAACCCATAGCTGGTTTGGGCGGGTCGCTACAAATTGTCGATTAACCTTGTCTGTTGGCCGGTCAAGCAAGTCATCTGCAATCGTCGTCCAACACTTTTTACCGCGTCTGACGCCTTGTATTCCAAGCCTCTTCATCAGTCGCTCGACGGTGCAGCGGGCAACCTGAATACCTTCACGTATCAATTGCCGCCATACTTTGTTGGCGCCGTAGACTTTAAAGTTGCCGTTCCATACGCGCTGTATTTCCCGTTCAAGCGCTTTGTCTCGTTTGATGCGATCGGGTAGCCGGTCAGGATCGCCTTCACGCGCCTTGAGTTCGTAGTAACTTGACGGGGCGATCTGAATTTGCCTGCAGATCGGCTCGACCCCATACTGTTCCTTGTGTTGATCGACAAATACCATTGCCATTTCGGTCGGCGGTCAATGGAATGGACGCCTCCATCTGACGTTGACGTATAACTCTCAAATGGGGTATTTATTCCACGTGTAGCCACACAAAATCGAGGAGACTACTATGAGCAAAATCACCATCACTGGCATTGACCTGGCAAAAAATGTATTCCATCTGCATGCCGTCGACAGTACTGGCAGGCAGGTCAAGGCAATCAAGCTCTCACGCTTGAAACTGACCGAGTATCTGCATCGCAGCGAGCCCACTACGGTCGCAATGGAAGCTTGTGCAAGCGCCCATCACTGGGGCAGGTTATGCCAGTTACTGGGCCACGAAGTCCGTTTGATTTCGCCGCAATTCGTCAAACCATTCGTCAAATCCAATAAGAACGACCGTAACGATGCACGTGCTATCTGCGAAGCGGCGCAACGTCCTGACATGCATTTTGTCCCAGTAAAAACCGTCGAGCAGCAGGCGGTTCTGAGTCTGCACAGGGTGCGTGAGATGCTGATAGGCCAGCGAACGGCGACTATAAATCAGCTGCGCGGATTACTGACTGAATTCGGCTTAACAGCCCCAATAGGGCGTAGAGCACTGCATAACACAATTCCCGCTTTGCTTGAGGATCTTATGAAGATCTCGCCCACATTTCTCGTTAGCTGTATCAAGCAGCAATGGGAGCATCTCGGAGAACTGGATCAGCGTATTGACAACGTAACCACACAAATCGAAATGCATGCCCGTCAGTCGGACGTTACGCGTCGTCTGCAGACAATTCCAGGCATTGGTCCAATTACCGCTTCAGCCTTAGAAGCATACGTTGGCAATGCCACCCAGTTTCGGGCAGGACGGCAGTTGGCCGCATGGTTGGGTCTAGTTCCCAGGCAGCACTCGACAGGAGGGAAACCGATGCTGCTAGGCACCAGCAAGCGTGGAGACGGTTATTTACGCAGGCTCCTCGTGCATGGGGCGAGAGCCGTCGTGGCTTCTGTGCGCAAATCGCCCAATGTCCAAAAGCAGGACAAGACTATTATGGGATGGTTGGCCAGAAAGCACATGAACGTGGCAGTCGTGGCCATGGCTAATCGCAATGCCCGCATTGCCTGGGCCGTGATGACGCAGGAGCGGAATTTTGATGGAAATTTCCGCAGTCAACTGGCAAACCAGTTGGCCGCGGCCTAACTGAAACTACAACTTTATATTTCTTCCTTGATTGCTACAGGTGACTAATTGACGTGATGGCATAGACAGGTCAGACCGGTGCCGGCAAAACCCGTGGAGCTCGATAGCAAAGACCAATCGGTCAATGCTGTGCGGTCGTTTGGGAGCCGGCAAGCAGATTCCATCATGGGCAGCGCATGGCCAAAATGAGCGCATAAATAGCCCGAATATACGACTGCGATCTTAACCTTCTACACCAAAATGACAAAAAATCACTTGGCAAACTGGAGGCGTCCATATACGAGCTCCGCCTGGGCAAAATAAGCAGATGCCTTGCGCAATATCTCATTGGCACGCTTTAATTCACGATTCTCGCGCTCTAATTCCTTGAGTCGCTCACGTTCCGAGGTTGACATGCCGCCTCGAATACCTTGATCAGTCTCAGTTTGTCGTACCCATTTACGTAGCGTCTCAGCAGTACAACCGATCTTGGATGCTATCGATTCCAGTGCTGCCCACTCCGACGCATACTCGCCCTGGTGTTCTCGCAATAGCCGGACAGCGCGTTCCCGTACTTCCGGTGAATATCTCATTTGTTTTTTCATTACTCTATCCTCTCAAGAAATAGAGTCTCCTGTAAACCCGGGGCGATTCACAGAGATATTTGGGAGCTGGAAGCCTGCTGACTACATCGAACACCGCGCGAAGCAGTATCAAGGATGGTACGACAGAAAAGCTGTCTCAGCGAAAGCCTTCTACCTTCGCATGCGCACAGCTATTGTTCTTGGTGGCGTTATCGTTCCGGTCATCGTAAATAGCGGTCTTCCTGGCAAAGACATTGTCGCGTCGGTCGTCAGCCTTGTCGTCGCCGCGTGTGTTGCCCTTGAGAGCGTGTATCACTACCGGGAGCAATGGAAGAATTACCGATCTACTGAGCAATTCCTAAGTCGTGAACAGGTTCTCTTTCTAACCGGAGAAGGTGGCTACAAAGAGTTCAAGTCAGCCCAGTCCGCCTTCATATACTTCGTCGAGCGATGCGAGGGAGCAATTGAGGCTGAGAACGCATCAACCCTCAACGTGATGACTCTTGCCCAACAAGAGGCGAAGCCGACAAAGGCAGGCAAGGAGGGGGCTAATGACTAACCCATCATTCCACCGGACCTGCGCGATAAGCCGCGCAGGCCAGTGAATTCAAACGTTAGGCTTGATAGAAAAAGGAACCCGCGTAGCCCCAATTAGTCTTGCATAATCGGACTTTCGTATTTTCGTTCTAATGCCGGGTTACGCAAACTCAACCCGGCCTACCCCGCCCTCCAGCAAAGCATGCGCCTTGAAGAGACCTTTGCACGGTGTCATGAGCGGTGCGAGAATAAGGCAAAAATTTGCGAAAAAGCGGAGTTTACACGGAGTAAATGAGCATTTTTCGCAAATTTTTAACGCGATTATCGTACCGCGTAGTAACCGTGCAAAGGTCTCTTGAAAAGATTACCGGTTTTTGCCCGTTTTCCGTTTGCGCGGCTGGTCGATGGGTTCGCTGTGCGCGGGCTGACGTCCCGACCACACAATCAGCGCGAAACCTGCCAGAATCATCGGAATCGACAGCCATTGTCCCATGCTGATGCCGAACGTCAGCAGCCCCATGAAACCTTCCGTCGGTTCGCGGAAAAATTCCGCGATTGAGCGCACGACGCCGTAGCCGATCATGAACATGCCGGTTACCGCGCCCATCGGACGCGGTTTTGACGAATAAATCCAGACGAGAAGAAACAGCACGATGCCTTCGAGAAAAAACTGGTAGAGCTGCGAAGGGTGTCTTGGCAGATCGTCGACATAGGGAAAAATCATGCCCCAGGAGACATCGGTCGGACGTCCCCAGAGTTCGCCGTTGATAAAATTGCCGATTCGGCCCGCGCCGAGTCCGAGCGGCACCAGCGGCACGCCGAAATCGGTAATATTCAACCAGTGCACGCCATGTTTGCGCGCCAGAATGATCATCGCCACGATCACGCCGAGAAAACCGCCATGAAACGACATGCCGCCTTCCCAGATGGCGAAGGCATACAGCGGATTGTCCAGAAAATGGCCAAACTGATAAAACAGCACATGCCCCAGTCGTCCACCGATAATCACGCCGAGCATGCCGTAAAACAGAATGTCGTCGAGCAGTTCAGTGGTTACGACGGTTTTCGGACCCTGCTTGATGCGATAACGTCCCAACGCGAAAAACATCAGAAAACCGAGCAGATACATCAATCCGTACCAGTGTACGGACACAGGCCCCAGTGAAATGGCTACAGGATCGAACTGAGGATGAACAAGCATGGATTATCGCCTTATTATTTACGGTAAAATAGGCTCATTATAACAAGCGCACTTGCCGCAAACGAATGCCTTTCGGGGCATGCCGCCGTCAAGTGCTATTCAGTGTATCTTTTTTATCACCTCAGGAGTCAATATGCCAGACAATAAACGCAGCCAGGCCATCACCCAGGGCATCCAGCACGCGCCCAGCCGCGCCATGTTGCGCGCGGTCGGTTTCACCGACGATGATTTCAACAAACCGATTGTCGGTGTCGCCAACGGCTTTTCCACCATTACGCCGTGCAATAAGGGCCTGAACGATCTGTCAGCCCAGGCGGAACAGGCGCTGCGCGAAGCTGGCGCGATGCCGCAGATGTTCGGCACCATCACCGTCTCGGACGGCATCTCGATGGGCACCGAGGGCATGAAGTACTCGCTGGTTTCGCGTGAAGTGATTGCCGATTCGATCGAAACCTGCGTGCAGGCGGAAAGCATGGACGGCGTCATCGCCGTTGGTGGCTGCGACAAAAACATGCCCGGCGCGATGATCGCCATCGCCCGCATGAACGTACCCGCCATTTTCGTGTACGGCGGCACGATCAAGCCCGGCAAGTACAAGGGTCAGGATCTGACCATCGTCAGCGTATTCGAGGCCGTCGGACAACACAGCGCGCACAAGATCGACGACGCGGAATTATTGCAGGTTGAACGCCACGCCTGCCCCGGCGCGGGTTCGTGCGGCGGCATGTTTACCGCCAACAGCATGTCTTCGGCGATTGAAGCCATGGGCATGAGCCTGCCCTACTCTTCAACCATGTCGGCGGAAGATGATGAAAAACGCATCAGCGCGGGCGAATCGGCGAAAGTGCTGGTCGACGCGATCAAAAAACAGATTCTGCCGCGCGACATCATCACCCGCAAATCGATCGAAAACGCGATTGCCGTGATCATGGCGGTCGGCGGCTCGACCAACGCCGTTCTGCATTTGCTGGCCATCGCGCACGCCGCGGAAGTCGATCTGACCATCGACGATTTTGAAGCTATCCGCGCACGTGTACCGGTCATCTGCGACCTGAAACCATCCGGCCGTTATGTCACCGCCGATCTGCACGAAGCGGGCGGCATTCCGCAGGTGATGAAAATGCTGCTGGTCAACGGTTTGCTGCATGGCGACTGCATCACCATCAGCGGTCAGACCATCGCCGAGGTGCTCAAGGCTATTCCGGATATGCCGCGCGCCGATCAGAACGTCATCCGTCCGTGGCACAATCCGATGTATGCACAGGGGCATCTGGCGATCCTGAAAGGCAATCTGTCGACCGAAGGCGCGGTCGCCAAAATCTCCGGCATCAAGAACCCCAAAATCACTGGCCCGGCGCGCGTGTTCGAATCCGAGGAAACCTGCATGCACGCCATTCTGGAGCGTAAAATCAATCCCGGCGATGTTGTCGTCATCCGCTATGAAGGTCCCAAAGGCGGCCCCGGCATGCGTGAAATGCTCTCCCCGACTTCGGCGCTGATCGGCGAAGGACTCGGCGATTCCGTCGGCCTGATCACCGACGGCCGTTTCTCGGGCGGCACCTACGGCATGGTGGTCGGCCATGTCGCGCCGGAAGCCTATGTCGGCGGCGCCATCGCACTGGTGCAGGAAGGCGACTCGATCACCATCGACGCCGAACAGCGCCTGTTGCAACTCAACGTGTCCGACGAAGAACTCGCGAAACGCCGCGCCGCCTGGCAACCGCCCGAACCCCGCTACACCCGCGGCGTACTGGCCAAATACGCCCGGCTGGTATCGACCGCCAGCAAAGGCGCGATTACGGATTAGGCCATTGGGGAAAGGTGCAATGCCGCACGGTTGTTGCACCTTCCTCTTGCAGCCGCTGGCTGATCGATAGTCTGAAAAATGGAGAAACGGATGCTGATCGATGAATTACACACCCGAAAAGAAGCCATCGCCACCCTGGCGAACCGGTATGGCGCTCGGCGCATCCGGGTTTTCGGCTCGGTCGCTCGCGGCGAGGAGCGCCCGGACAGTGACATTGATTTCCTGGTGGATTTTCCCCGTGGTTATGATCTGTTTAGCCAGCGTCTGCCACTCACGCAAGCGCTTGCGGAATTGCTGCATCGAAAAGTGGAGCTGATACCGGAACATGAACTTAACCGGCATATACGGGAACAAGTGTTAAAAGAAGCCGTAGAGTTATGAGCAAGCCCTGGCAGCCCTATGCATGGCATATTCTGGATGCCATCGCCAAAATCCGGCGAATACAATCACGCGGCGACCTTATCCGGGATGAAATACTCTACGATGCGGCCCCGCGAAATTTACAGTTACGAGAAAACATTTCGATACTCATAATCCATAGTAATAACCTTTCATTTTGGTTGCCATAAGTTTCCTTCTCAACGTCAGAAAGTCTTGGTAGTCGTTAATACTCATTTCTATTAATTCAGTCGGAACACAGTTCATTTTCAAGTTGTTCCAAAGTTCTTGTTCCGTCGATATACCACTTACTTGTTTATTGTTTTCAATCATTTGTTGTCTAATCAATTCAAAATAATCTTTTGGTGGCTTGTTGCCAACCTTAATGTTTATTTCTGATTGCATATACACATAGTTCGCTATCTGATTGTATCTGCTTCGATCAAGCCCATTCTTTTTCAAGTAATCCTTTGGAAACAAGTGATGAATGTCTCCACGAAGCGATATCAAGTCGCTGACCAAAACATCTTTTGATAAAAATCCTTTGTCATTTGCTTTTACCTGTGAAGCGAGAAAAACGTGAAAATATGGACTACTTGCAACGGAAGTATCCAAGCTTTGGGGTAGTGAAGCATTCCAAAATGCATCAGAAAGTTCGGCTGCTTCTCGTTCCCTTAAAATTTCGTCAAATGATTTATGGGAAATTTGTTTGATGTCGAAATCAAAAGTACTTTCTGGTGAACCAGAATAACGACTTGTCAATATCGAATAAACCAGCCACCGCCTGACATAACTTTCAATAGCAACAGGATTTTCCCCAAGATGTTTGAGTTTCAAATAAACAATATAAGCAAAGTTTATCGCATTTTGCGAACGAATTAGTTTGGGTGAAATAAAGCCGGCAGATTTTACAATCATCAAGAACCGTTTGAAATTGGTTTCGTTAATGAAGTTTGTCACTCCTTCTTTTAACGTTGAGAATGACTGTTGAGCGATTTCAGCTTCAAAAGTCCGTGTTTCAAAATTTCGCCCCGATAGCAGACTCACCAAGTCCGAAAGTTTGCCCCTGTTGAATTGTGAAGTAAATGCAACACGGATTAAATCATTATAGTCGGGGTCGTAGAGGTCTTCGTTCTCGGTTTTTAGCCACTGCATTTTTTGGAAAAATTCAGTTTTGGTAAACTCCTTATCATTGTCAACGATGTGTTTGTAGAAGTCGGGAGCAATAGCAAGATGGCAAAAATAATCTATTGCTTTTCTTAATTCGTTACCATTGTTGTCTGTATCAGCCGCAATTTTACTCATTGCGAAGTCCGCTTGACTTAAAACCACACCTTTTGAGTTGATGCGAATAAATATTTCGGTAACGGTTTCTATGTCCAAGTCAGGTGAAAGCTCAATTAAGCCGATTTGCTTTTTCGGTATATTTATAAGATTTGAAAATGCGTTACGAACGTGTTTTTTGTCAATATCAGGATTGAGTTCAAAATAGTTGTCTGCAATTTCAAAAAGATCACCGTTTATTGCTTCTGAAATGTCGTGCAACCAAGTTTTGTCTTTGAGAATTGCTGGATTCTGGACTTCAAAACGTTCTTCGATTGGATTGAAGGCAATTTTGATTTTGACTCGCTGGTATGTTTTATTGATTACATACTGCCCAAGAATTGCAGCTGTTAATGCTGTAACTCGCTGTTGCCCGTCAATCAATACTTTTCTTCCTTCGCTCATGCTTCCATCTTTTAGTCTTACGTTAGGGTTTCTCCAAGCGATTACATAACCGACTGGATAGCCTTGATACAAACTGTCCATTAGGTCACGAACTTTTGAACTGTCCCAAACAAACGGTCTTTGAATTTCTGGAATTGCAATTTCTCCTGATTTTACCCAAGCTAAAATTGTCTCGATTAAGTGTTGATTTACTGAATATTTCTGCATTTAATTTTCTCTGGGCGTTGCCCACTCTGAAGGGCAAGAACTGATTTCAATAATGCGATATTTCGAATCCCGAAGAATTCGCCATGTATCGTCATATTCAAATCATAAGTAATGAATATGAAACTTGTTTTATGCTGCAAGCATTTTCCATAGTCATAGCGTTATAAGATCGGTAACAGCAGATCGGTTCATAGAGCTGAAGACAGCCGGACTACACCTTCGCGCGGAGATAAATCGTCTTCCGGTTTGATCCGGGCGCCTGGCGTTCTTCAATTTCAAAGAGATCTTTTTTCGCCTTGACGAGATCGGACAGCTTTTTGTAGCCATACAACCTTGAATCAAAATCAGGCTGCAATTTGGTCAGATAGCTGCCGAAAGCGCCGAGCCCCGCCCACCCCGAATCATCCGCCGATTGCTCAAGCGCGGTCAGCACAAATTTTTTGGGAAACTTCGGTTTTTTCTCATTGACCTTGGCGGCGGCATCCGGAATGGCTGCGGATTCTTTTTTTCTGCCTGTTTCGGGCAATTCCACCGCTTCGCTTGCTGCACCGGAGCGCAGAATTTCAGTGAAAACAAACTTGTGACACGCATTGCGAAAAGCGTCGGGCGTCTTCTTCTCGCCGAATCCGAACACCGTCAGCCCTTCTTCACGCAACCGCATCGCAAGACCGGTAAAATCGCTGTCGCTGGTGATCAGGCAAAATCCGTCGAATTTGCGGGTGTACAACAAATCCATCGCATCGATAATCAACGCGCTGTCGGTTGCATTCTTACCGGTGGTATAGGCAAACTGCTGAATCGGTTTGATGGCGTATTTCTGCAATACCTTTTTCCACGCCGAACTGGTCGAAACCGTGAAATCGCCGTAGATGCGCTTTACCGTCGCCTCACCGTAACGCGCGATTTCCGCGAGCAGATCCTCAATGACCGCCGCCTGCGCGTTATCCGCATCGATCAATACGGCCAGACGGAGCGTCCGTTCCTCGGGTTCAGCTTTTGTAACGGGTCGTGCGGATACCATTAGTCTACCTCCGGTTCTGTCATCAATATTCGTGACGTTAACTTACCGCAATTATGGCTGCGCAGCCATCTATTTTCGAATACGCTGAATCCGGCTTGCTCAACCCCGCTCCACAAAATCCTCATAACGCTGCTTCAATTCCGGCATGACATTCTGCGCGGCGTTGTAGCCGATTTCGAAGAGCTGTTCGCCGCGGGTGAAGTCGGCGAAGGGGTATGCCGAGGTGTCGGGGGTGATGAGGAAGTCGCTTTCCGACATATGCAGCTTGGCGAGTTCGTGCGAACTGACTTCGAGCACGCGGTTAAGCGTGGCGAAATAGCCGACATGCCGCATCGCCCCGGCGGGGGTTGCTGCGTTGTTTTTGCCGAATGCGGGATGCAGTTTCGTGCCGACATCGACGGCGACGATGTAGTCCGTGCGCTGTTTGCGCAATACGGAACTCGGCACATTGATCAGCACGCCGCCGTCAACCAGCGCGAGGCCGTCGCGCCAGATCGGCTTGCCGAACACCGGATAATTGATGCTTTCGAGCACGCAGCCGACCACCTCGCCGCTTGAACGGATAACCGCCTGACCGCCGATCAAATCCGCTGCAATCGTGTGCACCGGCAGCAGCAATTGTTCGAGCTTGAGGTTTTTCAGATATTTGCGGAACCGCTGTTCGATCAAGCCGAAACGAAACAGCGTCCATAAATGCAACTGCGTCGCGCGCGGAAACCAGGTCACGATTTTCGGCGGCCTCATTTCGTTGTTGAACAGGCTGAGCAAATGCTTGGGATTGAAACCGGCGCCAAGCCCACGGCGATAATCGCGCCCGCGCTGGTGCCCGCCACGCGGTCAAAGTAAAGCCCTGCTCTTCGAATGCGGCTATGACGCCGATATGCGCCAGCCCATGCGCCGCCGCCGCCCAGCGCCAGACCGAGTTCGACGCCTCGGGCGATATGATACAACCGCGCGAGATCGGCCAGCCGCAGTTCATTGTGATAGACGCTGAAAATACACCGCATCGCGTCAAGGTGCGTGGGATGGCGTACACGGGATTGTCCGCCAGATTATAGGATTTAGGCTGAATCCAGACGGTCTGCAGGCGGTTCTGAGTTCGGATTGCTGCGCCAGAATGGCCTCGGCATGTGCTGTAAACGCTTCTTCCGCCGGTTTGTTTTGTTCTATCAGCCACCAGATGCGTTCGCATTGCAGCAACAACCCGGCGGTTGCCCGGCTGGCGTACGGATCGACGAATACATGGTCGCAGCGCTTTGTCGCCGCCGCCAGCGCATGCACGAAATGCTGGCTCATCGGTTGAGTGGCTGAGCGCATGGATGGGAAAAATGGCTTTGTGCGCGTTAATTCCCAGAATGAAACGCGATCGGTAAAAATTTCGATGGTCTTATTTTACCGGCAAAATAACGCAATCGACGGCGCGGCCTGCGCTGTCAATTCGGTTGTGCGCACCACGCCGATGATGCTCTGCCGGTGGCGAGCGATTTTCCGGGTCTGCGCGCCGAGCAGCCATTTGCCGATGGTGCGGCTGAGCGCGATCGAAAATTCGGGCAGCGCCTGGGTCAGCGCCAAAAAATCCTGCCTGGAAATCTCCAGCACCGCGGTGTCCATGATTGCGGTCGCCGTCGCCGCGCGGCGTCCGTCGATCAACAAGGACAGCTCGCCAAAATGATCACCGCGCTGGAGGATATTGACGACGTCTTCGCTGCCGTCGTCGCGCCGTATGCTCATGCGTACACGCCCATGCAGGATGATGAACATGCTGTCGCCTACGTCGCCCTGCTGAATCAGCTGTTCACCGCTCCTGAAAGTCCGGCGCGTTGCCGCGCCGGTAATTTTCCGCGCGGCCTCTTCGCTCAGCGAACCGAACACACCCTGCTCGGTCGGCAATGCTGGATTGCTGATTGTCTGATCATTCACGGCTTAGCGCCTCAGAGTTATGGAAAGCTGTATTGGGGTAACCTTCCGGTTATTCTTCCAGCAATCGCGCGCGTGATCAAGCGTGCATTACGATGAATACAGCGTAAGCTGCGGGTAATGGGAAAAAGGAATTGTGTATGACGCTAAGGACTGCTTCCATGACACGTCACAGAATCACACGATGGGGTAACTGTAGCGCGCCACGGCCATTGTTTCAGATCGGCATGCCGGCAATCAAGCCGCATTAGCCAGTTGCTGCACCTGCTCTGCAATACCCGCGACTTCCTCGGCGATGCATTGAATTTCAGCCGTCTCGATACCGAGTTGCAGCCATTCCTGTTCTGTAATCCCGTCGATGACATGCTCACTGATGGCATAGTCCGGCAGCATTTTTTCCGCCACGTTGATGAGCCTGACCAGCGGTTGACCGATCGCCGCATCGGGATGGTCGGGCTGATGATGATAACGAATGACCGCGATGATCTCCGGTGGCAACCCCAATGCGCGGCAAGCCTTGCACCGATTTCTCCATGACTCGCGCCCAGCAAAGCCTGCTCGACTTCCAGCAAGGATGCTTCCTTGGATTCATTCAGTTTTTCATACAGCATATTGGAAAGATCCCTGGCAAGATAATTCAGCACGCTATACCCGATGTCATGCAACAAACCCGCCAGAAAAATGCGATCTTCCTGCGGCCTGTTGCGTGCGGGCATATGTCTGGCGATCGTCCGCATGACGCTCGCAATGGCGATACTGTGCGACCACAAATCGGTCGAATTGAATTTACCCTCCGGTGGCTTGGCAAATGCCGCGATGGTCGCCATGCCGATGGCGATGGATTTGACTTGCACCAGTCCCAGCCGCATGGTTGCGTCACTGATCGAAGTAATCATTCCTGGCGCGCCAAACAGCGAAGCATTCGATAAGCCTATGACACGCGCGGAAATTTGTGGATCCTGTGCAATCAGTTTCAGTAACTGCGCCTCACCCTTGTCGGTGTTGAGCGGCAATGCAAGCATTTTCTGTGCAATGACCGGCATTGCCGGCAATTCATCAATCCGCTCGAGCACCTGTTGAAAATCGGCACTGCCAGCGATTGCGCCTGATTGCCGCGCGTTCTCCACATCTGTTAATACCATTCCGCTCATGTTGATAACCTTTAGTTCAAATTAAAAAGCAATCGAATAGTGTCCGCCACCCTAAAAACGTCGAGAGACCGCTCGCCCCGGATAGCTTCTGGACACCTTGCAACATGCTGTTCATTATAGGAAGTTCTGATTGACGCCAATGGCTGAATAGCAACATAAAAAAGATCATTTCGGAAAATTTTGACAGCCGCGCCTGACAGCCATTTGATGACGAATTGAGGTTCAACAGATTGATTCTGCTGGTTGGTGATTTCCGGGTGTTATGTTTAAAGTTGATGTATGATGTTAAAACCAAGAGTCTGTCGGACATAAGACCAATCTACTGCGCCAATGGGATAACGGCTCATATTTCCTCGATTTTTCGTTACATAGTCTTGCTATGCGCCTCAAAATTGAGAAAATCTGCACTCGCTCTCCCACTCGGCTCGCTACGATTGCTTAAGTCCGACAGCCTCCTAGAAACATCCTTAATGATTCATCGCAGCTCAAGATACGTCTTTATAAAACCCTTCATTTTAAGGAAAGGAGTTGTTATGCAGAAACGGTGGATGCAAAACGCTTTTCATTTTTTCGTCGCGACGGCAGGCTTACTCGGCAGTTCAGCCATCATGGCCGAAACCATTCAACCGCATTGCGCTTATTTGCCGATCGATATCAATCAATACGGCAAGCAGCCGTTCCAGAATCCACCCGACATCCGGGCGCAGAACGGCAGTCTTGATACCACCATGACCGTGCAATACACCGATGCCGCAACCACGACACTCGGCGGCTGCCCGCTGAAACTGCGCACTTACAACGGCCAGCTGGTCGGCCCGACATTGCGCGTCGGCCAGGGTGATGTGATTAATCTGATGCTGAAAAACCGGCTGCCCGTGGAAACACCGAATGAAATCCAGGCGCAGTTCGAGCAGGAAAATCAGAATGCTTATCTCGATACCACGCCTGCGTCATTCAACACCACCAATATGCATTATCACGGCATGCACGTGTCGCCTGTCGGCAATAGCGACAATGTGCTGCTGGCAATTCCGCCGCAAAGCGATTTACGCTATGAAGTGAAAGTACCGGCGGATCATCCGGTCGGTTCCTACTGGTATCACGCGCATGCGCATGGCTCGACGGCGATTCAGGTGGGCAGCGGCATGGCGGGCGCGCTGATTGTCGAAGACAATCCGGAAACCATACCCGCGGCGCTGAAGGCGGCCAACGTCAACGAGAAAATCTTTGTGCTGCAAACCATTCTGTACGATCAGGAAGGCGAACTCAATAACATCACCAGCCTGTTCCCCGGCCCGTCCAATCCGACACCGGAAAACTGCAACGCTCAGGGCGCAATGGATACCTGGCACTGCTCGCGCCGTCATATCACCATCAACGGGCAAATCGTGCCGATCATCACCATGAAGCGCGGCGAAGTACAGCGCTGGCGGCTGATCGACACCGCATTCCGCGAATCGGTTTTCTTTGCCGTCGAAGGGACACGACCTGCATGAAATCGCGCTGGACGGCAATTATCTGGGCCGCGTCGATACCTGGAAAGCCGGCACACCGATTGAACTGCAATCCGGCTACCGCAGCGATGTGCTGATCAAGGCCGGTCAAAAACCCGGCGATTACCGTATTATCGATCAGGCCGCGTCAAGCAAAAAATCACTGCGCCAGATCAATGAGCCGGAGAATTTGCTCGCCATTTTGAGAATCACTGAAGAAACGGATGACATGGCGCTGCCGACCAACGAGGAGATGGCGGCGCTCGCGCCATTCGGCGATCTCGATCTGCGCAAGCAAGCGGTGGGCGTGCAGGAAGTCGCCTTCAAGCTCGGCCAGGATGCCAAAGGCGGAAAAAACTATTTCCAGGTGAATTACCGCGCGTTCAATCCGAATCACGCGCGCCAGCTTGAACTCGGCGCGGTAGATATGTGGTCGCTGACTACGGTCGGCGATCCGGCGGCCATTCCGAATCCCATACCGCCTACGCCGCATGTATTTCACATTCACGTCAATCCGTTCCAGTGGGAACGCACCGGCCCGGACGGCAAGCCGCAGCTGGTCTGGAAAGATACGCTGCTGGTGCAGGGACCGGCGGTAACCAATGTCTACACGCAATACCGTGATTATATCGGGCAGTATGTCCTGCATTGCCATATCCTGGATCATGAAGATCTGGGCATGATGGAAGTGCTCGACGTCGTGAATACACCGGTCGCGCACGCACACTGATTGAACAATCGGGAGAAACCATGAATGCCAAACAGAAGCTGTCGCGCTTTCAGCGCGTACAGCAAATACTCGATGACGCGCAGGGCAAATGTATCCCGGATTATCAGGGACTCGGCGCTTTCTGGCGGGATCTGAATCTATTCAAATCAGCCGAACTGTACGGACAGCGGCTGATCGCGCCCGAATCAGCGCAATCCGAACAGCAATCCGGTAATTCCGGCGGCAGGCGTTGCTGCGGTGGTGGTGGCGACAGTGCTTCCCTGGATACGGATGAATCCGCATTGAATCAGGCGCTGCTGACCAGCGGCAGCAATCAGCCGGTTGGCGATTGCTGGCCGACCGGCGGCAGAAATCCCGCCAGAATCACCGCGAGCGGTATTGCGGACAAAGGTGATGAGGCTGCATCTGCGGCATCATCGCGCAGCGACCGGTCGGGATTGATCAAAGGACTGCGCGGCCAGTTTCCATTCGACGGCGCGCAGTTTCCGCCGCTGCTGTGGCAGGCGCAGAAACCGGTCAGCCCGGCCGATATCGCCTTTCATCGCCGCGTGGATCGACGACGGTTGCCCGGAAACGGATGATGCCGATAGCCGTGTAAAGTCGGATAACGTTGTTCTGACCCACGATGGCGCGGTTTTATCGCGCACAACCCTGCGCGCACTGGCCAGGGGTGATGCGCTGCATACCGTGTCGAAACAGCACAGCAGCGAAATCAGCAACGCGGTGCAGGGTCTCCAGGTGAGAAAGGAAGTCAGCACGCTGTCCGCGCAGGAGCTGTCGCTGCTGCGCGAGGCGCTGGCCTGCATGTACACCTACGATCCGCACATTTTTGATGAACGCAGTTTCAACTACTGGGCGCGCATTCACACCGATTCCTGCCAGCACGGCTGGGAACAATTTCTGCCGTGGCACCGGCTGTATCTGTATTTTTTCGAACAGACCCTGCAGGATTACGACGCGCGTATCACGCTGCCCTATTGGTCGTGGAGCGATTACGCCGACGTCAACCGTAAAACTTATGATACCGAACAACTGGACATCGGCGTACTGCCGGATGCGTACGGCTGTTTTCTGGACAACACCGGACTTGCCGCGTTGAAAGACAGCCGATTGTTCACCGATACGGAACTCGCCAATCTCGCCAGATTACAGAAGGCCGGCACAATGTTCCATTCCGGCCTGCGCTTTCTCAAGGCGGCAAAAATTGACTATGCGTTGCAACTGCGCGAAGGCAAAGCTGTCTGGTCCGATAAAGTGGCGGCGATCTATGCCGAACTGCGCCGCGCCAATCCGCTGTGGTTCCCGAACCGCTGGCCGGGTTCCATCGGCGCCGCAACGCATTACCCGACTGCCGCGGATGTGCAGCTGCTGCTGTCATCGAAAAACTGGAACCAGTTCGGCGGCGGCCCCGAGTACGATCACCATTTCGGCTGGCTGGAAGAAATGCACAACGGCATGCACAATTTTTCCGGCGGCCAGAACCCGGTCTTTCTTGCGGCGAACAAAGCCATCGGCATCGACACCCCCGATCCGCAGAACATCTACAACCCGAACTACGGCTACATGACCGATAACCGCGTGACGGCGTTTGATCCGGTTTTCTGGGCGCATCATTCGAATGTCGACCGGTTGTGGGCCGTCTGGCAGGAATTGAATCCGGGTCTCGATCCCGAAGATCTGAACGGCGCGCTGCCGCCGTGGTCGATGAATGTCAGCGACACGCTCAGCACGCGCAAGCTTGGCTATGAATATCTGCGCGACACCTATCACTATCCGGTGTATGCGCAACAGGGACTGGTGCGATTCAACGCCGAAAAAGCCGGTGTAAAACCGCAGGTGCTCGATACGCACCGCAAGGTGGAAATCCGCTTGCACCGCATGCATGTCGCCAATCTGTTCAATGCCATCATTCGCATATTCCTGAATGCGCCTGACGCCACAGTCGAGACGCCGATAGACAATAATCCGCATTATGTCGGTCAGGTGACAACGTTTCATGGCTCATGTTACGGCGGTCCCGGCCATTGCGACAAACCCCTGCCTAAAACACGCCGTTTCGACCAGCGTCCTTTAAATCATCACGAAGCGCGCAATTTCCGTATTGATGCGACCGATGCGGTGCAGCGCATGCTGGCGCTTGGCGAGAACGATATCAGCGTACATCTGGTGGTGATGGGACTCGACGGCAAGCCGATCGATGATGCGGTGTTTATCGACGGCGTTTCGCTTAATTTCATGGATTAGACCTGGAGCAGATCAACATGCAAACGTTTAAGATTCATCCGGCCATTGGCTGCGCGCGTATCGGCAACAGCGAGGAATTTTATTTGGCCCCTGAGCAAACCGGCGCGCTGCCGATCGAATGCGACGCGCAGGGACGCGAAATCACCGACCCAAACGGCGCGCCGCTACGCGTCAGTCAGTTCAAGGAGTCCGGCAATCCGGGACGCATCAAACGCCAGGCTGCGCGCTTTCGCATCTTCGTGTATGACGAAAACCAGCTGGACAGCAGGCGTGAATTGAAAATCGGCGACAAGTATCAATTTCAGCTGAATACGTCGACAACCGGGCCGCAGCTGGTCGAAGGCACGGTGGTCGATATTGCATGGACGGTTCATCTGGCGAATAAAAAGCGTCGTGGTACGCGTTCAGCGAAAACGACGGCATGCACGGTTACGGCCCGGATCATCCGCTGCGCAATCCCGAAGTCACCCAACCGGACCGGCGGCGGCAGTTGATCATCGATCCGGGCCCGCGCACGATCTCCGGCAACGATGGCAAGGCGTCGTTTGCAAAAACGATGGCAGCGCGTATCCGCAGAGTTTTCCGCCCGAAGCTATTCAGCCATACAGCATCACGACACTTGGCGAAATAATGACCAACGAAGATGACGCGCAACATCGTCGTCTGATCGTCCTTGGCGGCTATGGCCGTTCCGGCTACCAAGGTGCGGATGGCAATACGGTGCCGGTGATCAGCAGTTACGCCAACAACGACGGCTGGTATGACGATGTCGCCGATGGCCCGGTGCGCGCACAGATCAAATACAGCTACATTCATCGCTACACCGATGCAACCGGTAAACCGGTGCGCAAAAAACAGTTTGCATTTTATGACGTGGATGCGCCCGCCTGGCTGCTGGTCGGTTATCCGTCGTATGCGCCGGAAATCGAGGACATGATCACCATGGACGAAGCGATTTACGATTTGTCGGTGCGCCATTTTGCTTTTGACCCGGCGGTATACGGCACAGCCCCTTTCGACCGCCAAAGCAACCAGCCGGAATCCGCTGCGGACTGGTCAGTATGGCGCAACAACGCCGGGTACAATCCCGATTATTATCCGCGCTTCTTCCGCGATATCTGGCCGATCTTCAAGCGGCCGGATGTTTACCGCTATACGCTGGACTTCGACATGTTTACCGGCGGCGATCCGCACAACACGGGCACGGGCGGCAATCTGAACAAGGCGGTGTTGTCGCAGCCGCCCAAAAATGGCATTGATCCCAACCGGCAGCACCGCGCGTTTATCTATGCGATCATGCGCAAGCAGGGGCAGGAAAATCTTTATACTGCCGGCGATTTAAGCAAACACGACCGTAATGCCGCCACCGGGCCGCGCCTGATGCCGATGCTGAACGGCAACAATCCGATAGACAACACCACGCCGGACAAATTTCTGCGCATGACTGACACGCAGCTATTCTTTCTGAAGCAATGGAAGGACGGCAAATTTATCAATGAGTGCGATGAGTGGGCGGAAGGCAACGCTTCGTGCGAAAATCCCTGGTCCGATCCGCCGGAAACCGGCGGTGCGATTGACCGCGGCGTGCTGGGCAATGTGCTCGGCGGCGCGTTCTGCCCCGGCGCCGAAGTCGGCTGGATCATGCTCAATCCGGCGATCTACAGCGCGCCCTACCGCATCCGCCAGGCTGCCTATACTGCCGGCGGACTCAGCATTCCAGCGCCGATCGCGGTTAAAGACGGCAGTCAGGCGGACGACATTGCCCGCGGCATGGAACCGGGCGATCTGACCAAATACATGGGGCTGCCGTGGCAGGCGGATTTTCATGAATGTACCGATCAGAACATCAACGTCACCTACGAACTGTGGAACACCATTTATCCGTCCAGCACCGGTGATCCGGTCAAGCAGAATATCGCCTATAACATACCGTGGTGGCCCGGTCACCGGCCGATGGTGGTGCAGAAAGCCAGCGGCGGTCAGTATTACTGGGCATCGGGCATTCCCGATAATTACGCGGGCGGCGTGCAGATGGTACGCGACTGGGTTAACCTCGGTTTTGTCAAATTCGATTCCAATGACGGCAGTCCGGGCTATTATCAGGTCGAGCGCAACGATCAGGCGCTTGGGCCGCAATTACAGCCCGGGCAGGGAACGCTGGGCGGCGCAATCACAGAGGAGGAAACAGGCAATGACTGATGCTGCGAATGGTGTGCCGTCTATTCTGACGGGTATATGGACTTACCGGAGCTTTCTGAGCAATCCCGATGTCAACGCCGACTTTGATACGCTTGAATTCGGCCGCGGCAATATCCGTATCGACCCGGGATCACTGCAAACTTTCTCCGGTTTGATCTATGGACCCGGCTGGGAATTGAAACTGAAAGGGTCGATTGCCTATGGCAATCCGTTTAATGTTCGGTTTCAGGGCGTCGGCATCGTCGGCGGCGCGCAGTGGATTTACGATTATCAGGGCTATCTGATTCCGGACTGGCCTAACGGCATTGATCAACGACCTGCGCTGGTCGGCTCGATTGTCCGCACGATCCCCCACCCAACCGGCCCCAACGGAAAATCCACTGCTCCGGCAGGTGTGGTGGCGCAATGGATTGCCGTCAAACAGGACGAAGATCGCTGATCCGATGCGCCAGTGCTTCGATGTCATCATTATCGGAGCTGGCATCGCAGGCTGCGCAACAGCACTGGCGCTGCGGCAACAACTCTCTCATCTCTCGATATTATTGCTGGAACGCAGAAAAAACACGCCGCAGTCCTTCCGGATTGGTGAAACATTGCCGCCGCAGGCGATGGCGCTGCTCCAGCAACTGGATTTACTGGCGCAGTTCCGCCTGCGCGGCGACGTGGTTTCATTGGGAAACCGCTCCGCCTGGGGCAGTTCGCAACTCAGCGAAAACCTGTTTCTGTATTCCTGTTACGGTCACGGCTGGCATATTGACCGCGCGTCGTTTGACAACTGGATGGCGCAACAGGCCGAGCGCGCAGGCGCGACTATTCTCCACGACACGACAGTAACCGGCATACCCGTATATGAGCGACAACACTGGCATCTCGGCGTTACGCAAAACGATCACGCTGCGCGCAACATTGAAGCGCCGATTGTTGTCGATGCCAGCGGCATGAGTGTATTTTTCAGCCGCAGCCGGAATATCAACGTTGTAGCGCAAGACAAGCTGATTGCCATCTTCCGTTACTACCAGACCGATGACACCAGCGCCGCGGATAACGGCGGTGACGGTTACACTTTGGTAGAAAGCTGTTCATACGGCTGGTGGTATTCCGCCGGACTGCCCCACGGCCGACGGGTAATAGCGCTGATGACGGACAGCGACCTGGCGCGCACTGAGAACCTGTTGCAAGAAGCCATCTGGCGTGACGCTTTACTCAGTACACAGCACACCTGCACACGATTTGCACATGCCGAACCACTCACATCACTGCACATCAAACCGGCGCACAGTCAACAACTCGAACGATCCTGCGGCCAGGGCTGGTATGCCGTGGGGATGCAGCCTCGACTTTTGATCCGCTGTCATCGCTAGGCATGTATAAAGCGCTGCGCCACGGACTGCTGGCTTCCCTACGCAATCCGGGACGATCTGCTGGACAAAACCGGAACGTGTGAAAAGTATCAGCATATCTTCAATGCAGAATTCAGGCATTATCAGCACATGCACCGGCAGTATTATTCGCTTGAACAGCGCTTTGCGAACGCACCGTTCTGGCAGCGACGGCAACGTACAACCGTTTCATCTGACTCTTCCCGGAATATTTATGACACTGTCATGGATAATGGTTTTCCCTAGAGAAATACCATAGTTTCCCTAATATATTTCTCAAGATTGACTGACATAAGATATCCGCTGGTTGACTTATCCGGCACATATATTATGAAAACAGGAAATTTTATTGCAATTTCATCCACTTCCGCTCTATTGGTCTCTTATCTTGCAATACATGCTTCGATTTTCTTTCACCCTAATGAATCTGGATTCAGTCATGGGACACTGGCGCGCCAATATGAAAATTTAACCAGAGAAATGCAGGATAAAATACATGAGCAGGTCAATATTGTAGAGTCATTAAACAATAAGCCGCATCATTTCAGTTTCTTCGAGAAAAATGAGCAAAGTATCAAAAATTACGCCTATAGAGAAATCCAGCGTTTTGAACAAACAGTAGCTGAATATTCAGACAGAGCCGCCTACCACCACGCGCTGGCGACAAAACAAAAGAATATTTTCGGTTGTCTGGTGGCGGTTCTGATCATCATCAGATTACCACTTTCATATGTAATCTAAAGCTTTACCTCGGAAAGAATATCTTTATAAACCCGGCGGCTCAAACATCGCTATCGATTCCACATGCGCGGTATGCGGAAACATGTTGACGACACCCGCAGCCCGCAGCTGCCAGCCGCCTTGGTGCACCAGTACCGCGGCATCACGCGCCAGTGTTTCGGGATTGCACGAAACATACACCAGGCGTTTGGGCGGTACCTGGTGTCGGCGAGCGCCTGCACGACCGCCAGAGCACCAGCACGCGGCGGATCAATCAGCACACGGTTTATCCGATTTTTTGTTATCCGTATCCTGTGATTCAGCGCCATACGTATCTACCAGCCATGCCCAGTCCTCCGCACGCCAGTCAAACAGATCCCGTGCAGTAAACACCGTGCGCCACGCCAAATCATTATGCAGAGCGGCCTGCTCAGCGCGCGCAACTAGCCCGGCGGAACCTTCCAGACCGATAACCCGTCGCGCGCGGGTTGCCAGCGGCAGCGTAAAATTGCCTAATCCGCAGAAAAAATCAACCACGACATCGTCCGGCGCCGGCGCCAGCAGTTTAACGGCGCGGTCGACCAGCACGGTATTCAATTGATGATTGACCTGGGTAAAGTCCGTCGGCGCAAACGGCAGGGTGACGCCAAATTCGGGCAACGACACCGACAGTACATCGGCATTGCCATCCAGCGGCGTCACCGTCTCGGGTCCGCCGGGTTGCAGCCACATCGACACGTTATGTGTACGGCCAAAATGCAACAGTGCGTCATGATCAGTCTGGCTGGGCGGATCCAGCACACGCAGCACCAGCACAATGGCCTGATCACCCACCGCCACCTCGATTTGCGGTAGTCGCTCGCGAATCGACAGCCCTGCGATCAATGTCCGCAGCGGCATCAAGAGATCGGACACAGGTTCAGTCAGTATCGCGCACGACTGCATATCGGCAATAAAACCCCGGACACGTTCATGAAAGCCCACCAGCACTTCGTCTCTGCACCGCACATAGCGCACCGACAGACGCGCACGATGGCGGTATCCCCAAATCGGACCATCGATGGGCGGCAACAGCGTTTGAGGACGAACTGTGGCGATCTGCCACAACATCGATTCCAGCACCTGCTGTTTGGCGGTTAATTGCGCGGTTGCATCAAGGTGTTGCAAACCGCAACCGCCGCATGCGCCTTTAAAGAAACCAAAGTGCGCACATCGCGGCGCTACTCTGTCGGGACTCGGACGCAACAGCGTTTCAAGCTGCCCCACTTCCCGGTGTTGTTTAGATTTTATGCGCGCATAACGCACCCGCTCTCCCGGCAATGCGCCTGCGATAAAGACCTTGCTGTCTTCACGTTGCCCCACGCCCCGGCCATCGAGATTCAGCGATTCGATTTCTATTTCAAAAATTCATCCATAACTCAGCTATTCGGTTATTCCGGCAATTCGTTCTCAACCAGTTTGACCCAATAGGCGGCGCCAAGCGGTAAAATTTCATCATTGAAATCATAATGCGGATTATGCAGCAGACAATTGCCATCCACACTGCCATTGCCTATCCACAGGTAGCAGCCGGGCTTTTGTTGCAGCATAAAGGCAAAATCTTCAGCACCCATGCTGGGCATTGGATCTGTATTAACGCAACCCTCACCGGCAATAGCCGTTGCAGCCCGAATGGCGCTGGCGGTTTCGTCCGGACTGTTGACCGTGACCGGATAGCCGGGATTCTCGGGATTAAAGCGAATATCTGCGCGGATATTGAAACTCTGCGCAACGGATCGAGCGAGGTAATCGATCGTGTATTCCAGCTGTCCACGAACGGAATCCTTGAAGCAGCGGAATGTGCCGCGCACCACCGCAGATGCAGGCAGTGCATTCCAGGTACTGCCGCCATGGATCTGTGTGACACTGAGCACCGCAGGATCAACGGATCAATCCGGCGACTGACGATGGTCTGCAATTGCGTCACCAGATGCGCCGCTGCAACCAGCACATCGCTACCCAGGTGTGGCATGGCGGCATGAGTGGCCTGACCGTTGAAGGTAATCTCGAAACAATCAAAAGACGCCATCATCGAACCGGTTCTAACGGCGAAGTGACCGACGGGAAAATCGGGAAAGTTATGCATGCCGAACACCCGCTGCGCCGGAAATTGTTCAAATAATCCCTCGCTGATCATTTGATGCGCACCTGCTCTGCCCTCTTCCGCCGGCTGGAAAATAAAATAAACCGTCCCGTCAAAACGACCGTGACTGGCGAGAAAGCAAGCCGCACCCAATAGCATCGCGGTATGTCCGTCATGACCACAGGCGTGCATTTTGCCGTGATGACGCGATGCATAGTCAAACTGGTTCTGTTCCTGAATATACAGCGCGTCCATATCTGCTCGCAAAGCCAGGCTGTTGGTACTGCTTCCGCGGCGCAACACGCCGACCACGCCGGTACTGGCCAGTCCCTGATGCACTTCGATCCCGGCTTGCCGCAACTGATCGGCAACCAGCCGGGCTGTCGCAGTTTCTTCAAAAGCGGTTTCCGGATATTGATGTATTTGTCTGCGCCATCGGCGCATGTCGTCATGCAAGGCGACGATTTTCGGATCTATCTTCATGATTTAGAGAATTTCTGGCACAGTTCAGGCATCCGCTACCGACCTTGGACGCCGGTTTTCATCGATCGCCACGTAGGTCAGCACAGCTTCGGTCACTTTAATGCAAAGCTCTTCACGGCCTTCGCGCACGCCGCGCTGGGCGTAAACGACCACATCGACAGTGATCGACGTACGGCCCACCCGGACAATATCGGCGTAGAAACTCACCAGGTCGCCCACCAATACAGGCTGCTTGAATACAAAAGAATTAACCGCAACCGTTGCAACACGTCCACGCGACCGGCGAATCGCCGGAATACTGCCGGCCATATCCACCTGCGCCATGATCCACCCGCCAAAAATATCCCCGGCATAATTGGTATCCGATGGCATGGGCACCATGCGCAACACGGGTTGCCCTTCAGGTAAAGGGACATGCAATTCGGAATCGTTTATCACATTCATCACCCTGTACTTATACCTGTAAGAGATCTTTGCACGGCTACTGCGCGGCACGATAATCGCGTTAAAAATTTGCGAAAAATGCTCATTTACTCCGTGTAAACTCCGCTTTTTCGCAAATTTTTGCCTTATTCTCGCACCGCTCATGACACCGTGCAAAGGTCTCTGTAAATAAATTGTTACTGTCACGGGATAATTTGCTTTCCTTGACATCTTTCCAAAAGACCACGACGTCTTCATGAGAGGATAACCACTTGTTCAAAAATATCATTGCGAAAAATGGATATATATTGTCAAATATCAAGAAATCATCGGATGGGAAAATTATTATTATAAGGCATGAGGTTATACTTAAAAGAGACTCAACAGATAATCTGCGAGGTCAAAATGCATACCTTGCTAACATCATCTTTTAATTATACTTATTGCGCCTCAGAATTGGACATTGATCAGCATCTTATTCTGCAAGGCGAAAGGTCATAAAAAACCACGTTTTTTTGTGCGAAGAATAGCTATTTCTTTTTGTAAAATAAATTGTCAGAACATGAATTCACAAAAAATGCGAGCCGAATCACAAGATGTTACGAAAATCAGTTTATGTTTGATTTATTCCGAATGCCGCTGCACATTCAGTTCTGTGCTTGCATAACGCGCTGAACTGCCATACATGCAACCATGAGTCACACCAAAAAAACCAAATCTCAGCTACTTGAGGAAATAAAGCAATTGCGTTCGGAACTTGCCGATGTCAAGCTGGCGACGGAGAAACGTGCAAAAGAATTGCACATCAGTGAGGAACGGTTTTCTCTGGCGATGCGCGGCGCAAATGATGGGCTCTGGGACTGGAATCTTGAAACGGATGAAGTTTACTATTCACCGCGCTGGAAAAGCATGCTGGGTTACGAAGAAAATGAGCTGGAAAATACTCTGCACACATGGGCGCATCTGGTACACGCGGATGACAAAGACATCGTATTGCAAAGAGTACAAGATTATCTGGAGGGACGGATACACGCATTTGAAATCGAAATGCGCATGCGCCATAAGGAAGGTCACCAAATTTTCGTTTTATCGCGGGCATTTCTGGTAATACGTGAGCCGGATGGCAAGCCGATTCGACTTGTCGGGACGCATGTCGATATTACCGAGCGAAAAAACGCGGAAGTTTTTGATGATCAACACAATAAAATTCTTGAAATGATCGCAATCGGCCGCCCCGCGTCCGAAATATACGATGCGATCGCCTTAATGTATGAAACTCGCAATCCGGGTTTGCGCTGTTCAATGCTTGAACTCAGTGACAATAAACTATTGCATTGCGGCGCGCCCAGCTTACCCAAGGAATATTGCGACGCAGTACACGGCTTGAAAAACGGGCCAAGTGTCGGTTCGTGCGGAACCTCAACTTATACAGGGCAACGCGTGCTTGTTGAAAATATAGAAACAGATCCAAAGTGGGAAAAAATCAAGCATCTGGCGCTTCCACACGGTATGCGCTGCTGCTGGTCGGAACCTATCCGGAACTCCAGCGGTCGGGTCCTGGGAGCATTTGGCATGTATTTCGACTATCCCGCACTGCCAAACGAATCACAGCTCAATGATCTTATTTCCGCAGCCAGACTCGCGGGCATTGTCATGGAAAGAGATCAGATTCAGAAGCACTTGCATGAATTAGCCTATATTGATCCGTTAACCGGGCTTGCCAATCGCATCTGTTTTTTTCAGCATATTGAGCAAATTATTCAATCAACAGCACAACACAATCGACGTCAGGCGCTGATTTATATCGACCTGAACGACTTCAAGGGATTTAATGACAGTCTTGGGCACGAGGCGGGTGATTTGCTCCTCAAGAGCATTTCGGAACGTCTGGTAAACATTTGCTGTGAATCAGATTATATTGCCCGGGTTGGAGGCGATGAATTCTGCATTTTCCTTACCGAACAAAAAGAAAATGATGCGGCCAGCGTTGCAAAGCGCTGTCTCGACACAATAACGCAACCGATTGAAGTATACTCACGAAAATTGATACCCGCCTGTAATATCGGCATTGCTTATTATCCTGATGATGGCAGGGACTTGTCAGCATTATTAAAGGCAGGGGAAACTTCGCTTTATACGGCAAAGAAATCAGGCGTAAATCAGTACGCCTTCTACAATGTTGATCTTACTCATCAAGCTGAGTATCGTTTCCAGGTCGAACAAAACTTGCGGGAAGCAATTGAAAAACAGCAGCTATCGCTGGTTTATCAACCCCAGGTTAAAATAGATACTGGAGAAATCCTTGGCGTTGAAATTTTGTCACGATGGTTTCATCCGCAATTGGGTCAAATCTCGCCCATTGATTTTATCGCTACAGCAGAAAGAATCGGCATGATTAAGCCACTGACCGAGTGGGCCATAAGAACAGCATGTTATCAACTGGTTGCCTGGAAGAAAGATGGCTTCCTGATTCCACGTATCGCGGTCAATATATCACCAACCCTTTTTCTTGATAAAGAGCTTGTATCACTGATTAAACATATCATTACTGAAACAGGCATCGCTTCATCCGAATTGGAATTAGAGGTAACCGAAGGTGTTGTTCAGACCGATCCACGGAATCTCTCGATTTTCCAGGATTTGAAAAACCTTGGCGTATTACTGACGATTGATGATTTTGGAACCGGCTATTCTTCTTTTGCATCGCTCAAACATCTGAAGGTGGATTTTCTGAAAATTGACAAGTATTTTGTGGACGACATGCTTGTCGATGAGAAAGCATTGACGCTGATCAGCTCAATGATAGAAATGGGCCATAAATTAGGATATGGCATAATTGCCGAAGGTGTTGAGACAATAGAACAGCTTAATATCCTTAAGAATCTTGGTTGTGAAACAGTACAGGGTTATCTGTTCAGCAAACCGGTCAGCGCCGGTAAAATTTCGAAATTGCTTAACTCCGCCTCCGCAGGAATGCCAATCTTCCGACCTAGATCGCTGGGTTATTCTGCATAATGTGACTGACAGTGATGCGAAAGGATAAGTTTATATAACGACTCGTACTTGTTATTAACGCCGCAGGCTCATTACTGTCCAATTATTTTCTTCAGCGTGTTTTTTTAGCACCGAATCTGGGTCAACCGCCACCGGATGCGTAACTTTACTGAGCAATGGGAGATCATTCAAAGAATCACTGTAAAACCAGCTTTGCAGGAAAGACAGCCAGGTCAGATTATGCTGATCCAACCAGGTTTCCAATCGTTCTATTTTCCCCTCTCTAAAACACGGCGTACCGACAATCTTTCCGGTAAATTCACCGTTCTTTATTTCTGGCTCTGTTGCAATCAGATTATTGACACCGAGGATCTGTGCTATTGGCGCCGTTACGAAACTGTTTGTTGCCGTAATGATTATGCATAAGTCACCATCAAGCATATGGCTTTCAATCAGTTTTCGTGTGCCCGGTGCGATTAAAGGTGTTATTTTTTTTGTCAGGAATTCACTCCGCCAGGACTCCAGCTGAGTTCTTGGATGCCGCGATAGCGGTTTAAGTTGAAAATCGAGAAATTCATGGATATCAAGCGTACCCGCCTTATATTGCTCATAGAATTCCAGATTACGCGCTTCGTGCAATTCGCGATCAAGTGCTTTTTTTTCAATTAAAAATTGCGCCCACTCAAAATCACTATCACCCGCTATTAAAGTATTGTCCAGATCAAATAAAGCTAATTTCATGATATATCCTGATATTTTAATTCTTCCGGAATAATTCTCTTAACAAATGAAGCGTAACTTTACGCTGATGAATCAAAGAATATTTATCCAATTCGTCTAATTTCATTATTAATGAACGCAAATCCCGTTTGCCATGCCGCAATAAATATTGACAAATATGCGACTCCAATGTGAAACCGCGTTCAAACGCATGTCTTTGCAAGGCCTCAATCTTTTCTTGTTCTGTGAGTTCATGTATCTGATAGACCAGCCCCCAGCACAAACGCGTCACCAAATCGCGTCGCATATCCAGTTGCGAAGGCGCTATGCTGCCGCTTACTATGAGCAAAGCAAATTCTCTATCACGTAGCTGATTATAGATATTGAATAATTTCAATTGCGCGCATTCATTCAGATGCTCAACATTATCGATTGCCAAACAGTTTAAATCATCGCTGATATCAAAATCTGCGGGTAATTCTCCTGGAAAATAATAGGCAAGTTTCTGTCGATTAATAAAATGCTCAACCATTCCTTGTAACAAATGACTTTTACCACATCCGGAGCCGCCCCAGACATAAAAAAATCTTTCATTGTTTTTATTTTGAAGCGTTTTACTGATCATCGCCATCAACTCACGATTGCGACCTGGAATGAAGTTTTGTAACGAAGGGTCGGCAACTGGAAGAATATCCAGAATCTGCTGTGTCATGAATAGGTTTTAAAATTCTGCTGCCAGTTATAAATAGGTTGCATAAGGCGTTGTGACTTTCTACTGCTGTCCATTATCCTTATCGATATCTCAGGTAACCGGGTAATAACGAGAAAAATAGACTCAGTTTATCGCCGGCATGTAAGGAAACATTATTTTTAGGGCAACAACTCACTATGAAAATATCTTTACGAGTAATTTTTTTAACTATAGTCTATAAAGATTACTCTCTAAATAGCTGCGTTGTATATATCGCAGCCAAACCAATATTACTGCACTTACCGGTAATGCCAACAAGATTCCAAAGAAACCAAATAATTGACCAAATGCCAGCAGAGCAAAAATGACCATCACCGGATGCAGTCCAATTCGTTCCCCAACTAACCACGGTGTTATCACCATACCTTCAAGCAATTGACCAATGGCAAAGACGATCCATACCGGTATAACACCGGACCAGCCCTGAAATTGCATAAATGCAGCAAAAGTCGCGAGTGTTAATCCAACTATCATTCCCAAATAAGGAACAAATACAAGAATTCCCGCAATCAATCCTATTGGCAGTGCAAATTCAAGTCCGACTATCCATAATCCACTGATATAGCATATGCTCATAATCAGAATCACTGACAACTGACCACGCAGAAATTCAGCCAAAATTTGATCCGTCTCACGCGCTAAAATGCTAATGGATTTATGCCAATAACGAGGAATCATTGTATCAATCTGTTTTAGAATGAAATTCCAATCTCTTAACAAATAAAATAACACAACCGGCACTAATAAGAGATTTACAAAAAACTCAACAACAACCATTCCTCCGCTTGTCAAGGAAGGCAATATTTTTGCCGCCACTCCGCCTGCACTTTGCCAATGTGCAGAGATTCCAGCTTTTAGGATACTCATGTCCGGCTGAAAGTTAATTCCAAACTGGCTTTCAAACCACGGCACTATCTGATTCTTGATGATTTCGATGTAATGGGGTAATTTCTCGATCAGTCGACTTGCTTCTTTCTCAAACAACGGCACCATAACAAGTATCAATGCTATCACTAATCCTATAAACATCAACATTACCATCACTACCCCGAACGTTCGCGGTATTTTATGTTCTGACAGCCAGGATACCAACGGGTTACAAATGTATGCAATAACAGCAGCCAATAGAAAAGGAGTCAGTATCGGACTGAGCAGATAAACCAATCCACATAAAACCAAAGCCAAAAAAAGCCACCATAATTTATGCAAATCGTTTTGTGTGTACTCGGTTTTATCGGGCATGCTTATATTCTGAAGCTCAACTTATTGTTTTGTTTATAGATAAAGTCTAACTATTGAATTATCGAGGTTTTTTTACGGAGAATTTCTAGTCCGAATCAACCACGCAAACCGTCATCACCAGTTGAGCGAAGCTGTTTTCATGAAAAAATATTCTCTTTCTGCTCAATTAATAATCAAACGTGTTTGTTCTCCCACCATCAGGAACGCGTGATCCTTGTCGTTGCGGTATGATGAAGATCATACATACCTGTACAAAACATTTACCGATTGATTGCGAGTATCAGCGGAAGTATCTTGATGCCCCTATAGCAAACATATACTTATACTCTGTCAACCGATTAAATTTGGCAAATACCGCGATATGATCGTCGCGATATAAATGAATCAAGTCAGATGCGTTGAAAACTGCAAATTAAACAAAACGGGGGCGTACAAATGTAACTTCAAAAGATAGATGAGTGTCTCTAAAAATTCAAAGTTTTAAGCACAAAACGAGGCGCGATGTCGTATGACTTTTGCTTTGCATAATCGATTAATCGCCCCAGCAGCCAGCTCATTACAATGTCATAAATTCTGGTACTGCCTTATAGCACGTGCATTTCAATATTAATTTCCTACACGCTTCCGTTTAGGAAACTCTCAAACATTGCTACCTCATCACACTTACACCATAGTTATATAGCTCACCGCATTGTCTAATGCGGTCGGCGTCGACACTAAAAAAAGTACACCACTGTCTTTCGACAGTGGTGTACCGGCGTTGTTGCTTCTGTTATTTTACCTGCGCTGTTTCTTACAGTCTGGTAAAGACAGGAATTACCGCTCCAGCAATACTGTTAATGTAACGATTGCCTTCTTCATCCCATGTCATCAACAAACCACCAAAACGGCTTTCCGGATCGCCTAACAGCGCCATCAAACGCTGAACTTCCCACAGCGCATCTTTGGCTTCCATTTTAACTTCCCGGGTTTCGCCAGGTTCGATCGCCGCGTCATTATCCAATGTCAAGCCAGTTGCAACCAGCTCTCTCGGATAATCAGGATCCAGGTGCTCACGTCCCAGCGCATTTACAAAGCGTACGCCCGCTGTGGTGAATTCACCAATGTTGATCGCGGTGTCTCCGTTATTGGTAATGTCCATCGTGACACGTAATGCACGTCCAGGTACGTCATAGTTGGCATGTGTAATCTTGATCGCTACCGGATTAGGGTTTATCGGCAGTGGTTCCACTTTCGATTCACCCGCCTGAATCGGTACGGTGTACGGGTGTTTGCTCTCTGTATAACGATAGCCGCCCCATACCAGTGCACAGGTCAGTATCGCTACACCCCATGCTACTTTGCGATCCATTGGATCCAGCAGCAGTTCATCTCCATACGCCAATAATACCCGGCTGCGCGGCAGGAACATCGGACGCGCTACGTAGTAGCCAATCCAGAATATACCCAGACCAGTCCACAGTACGTGCCAGAAGATACCGTTCGCAAAGTTGAAGGTCTCGGTATCGATGGTCTCGCCGGTCAGTGTCTTGATAGGGTTGGTGAAGTCATCCCAGTTTCCGGTAATGTTCATCCATGAGGCCGGTCCTGCAATCGGACCTGCTTCCTTGACGTTTACCATCGCATGCATGTGATGGCGGCCAGGTATACGCGCTTTCAGCTTGACTTCAAATTCATAGTCACGGCCAATAACCAATGGCCCTGATATGAAGGTCGGTTCACCGTTCAGCTTGGTGCTCAAACGCACAAATACCGGACTTGGGCTACCTACGTTAAAAAACGCGCGCTCTGGCTTGCCTACAGCGCGCGGCCAATCTTCCGCCAGGTGGAATTTACCTGTCATGGTCGCTATGTCGTTCACCTTGGTGACTTTTGGCTCCCATCTCATGTCATACCATTGGATGGTACGCATGCGAAGGAATGGTTCTTGCGAACGTTCTCCATGCGCCGCTACCGGCGTAACATCAACCGCTACTGTCAGCGCCAGTGTCGCTGCTCCTACCGCCGCGCCATATAAACCCATGACGCCTACTTTCAACATGTTTTTATTTTCATTATTTGATCCTCTGTGCAAATCCTGGTTCACCAAATGCCGTTACGTCATTTTTCATTGTAATGCGGCCTCTTTCACCTTTCACATAGAAGAACGCGGTGCAATAGATCTTGCCAAAGTACCACCATACGCAGAACATCAGCATGGATACAAACGCCGAGAAGAATGCCGCTATCACGGTCGTATGGCCACCAAATGTCCTCAGTGATCCTTGTTCAATCAATCTCACGTATTCCGGTGTACCTGTACGGACATACAGGAATCCTGTGTAGTCAGCAACTGACAACAGTACGCCTTCCACAACTACCGGCAGATGGGTCGGGCCAAAAATCGGCCAGTTACCCGGGTAGAAAAACAATCCCCAGAATCCGCCACCCAGTAATGCTGTAATCAACCAGTTGCCGGTCAACAGCATGATCGTATCAAGCATTAGTGCGCCGGGTATCATGGTCGATGGCAATACAAAGTTGATCGGGTAGTGCGACCACCAGTAAAATCCCCAGTAGCGGGTTAACCATTCGCCTACCAGCAGGCAAACGATGCATAACGTCGCGCCATACGGTAAACGATAATTTACCCACAGATAGTACATCAATGCAGCACAGTACATAACACCAACTATCGGCGTTACGACCGGCCACCATTGCCGATCTTTCCAATCAAGCCAAAAGTCCCAGTCACCTGCCAGCAGCATAAAATGCATGTGGAAGGTTCCAACTAACAATATACACAGAATCGGAAAATATACCGCATCTATGTATCTCGACATTCTGACTGCTTCGGGCGGCATCTTCGCCGCTGCTAAAATTTCGTCTGTTCTGCTCACTAGACTCTCCCTTCGTTTGTTTCGTGTGATATTAATTGTGAAAACATGACGATTCCTTTCCTGTCTTTTACTATTTCTTCACCTCATGTGTGTGATTTACTCCCTGTCACACACGCTATCCGGTGGTAGTCATTGCTCCCGTTTGTACGGGAGCAATGATCACTACATAGTCTCAGTCTGGATTAAGGAACAATCCGGTTGTTAAGTATTTCTTTGCTCTGGTTATTCCAGATAACGTCCGTCAGGTTGGAGTATCGGGTGATAATCTGTGCCGCTATACCACCTGAAAACAGTCCTGCCCAGCCCAGTATCACAAAGCCCCAGTGCAGTGGCGCGCTGAACAGCTCTTCCATGAACCAGAATGCATGTCCCCATTCGTTCAATCCAACGTTCGGCAGAATCATCAGCGGACCGGCAATCGCCATGACCAGCGGAAATGATGTGCCGCGGCTGTACAGTGGCAGACGGGTCATCGCGTACAGGTATGCCGCTACGCCGCACACAATGTACATCGGGAATGAACCGTAAAACACCACTACGTGACTTGGCGTGAAGCTCGTGTCACGAATGATCACCTGATGCCAGGATGCATCCTGCTCGTAAAGAAGCTGCCGCCCCAGTAAACACCAAACAGATAAACACCCAGCCACATCATCCAGTAGAAGTAACGTTTGACTTCCAGTTTAGGATCCAGGTTGTCCAGTTGCTCTTTCGTGTCACGGGTCTTCAGTATCCAGCCCCATGTTACCAGCGCAAATAACGGCATCAGCGTCATGTGCACACGCCACAGCCCCATCCATACACGGTCAAATTCCGGTTCCATCGAGTCCATCCCATGCGAATACGCAAATGTCCTCTGATACCAGATCCAGAATATCGCTACCGCCAGCATTATTCCCATGCCCAGCTTGTAGTACTTCGAGTCGTACCACAGTGACATGTCGTAGTCCGCGCTCGCAGCACTACTCGTTCCATACGTTGTTGCCATGTTATTCCTCCTTACTTACTTGTTAATTAATACTACTTCCTACTAACTTCTCTTTCCTTAATACTAATTAATTAGTACTGCTTTTTACAACAGCTTCAGACGCTTCTACTCCTCGCTTCTCCGCTGCAAACCACAGGCTAGTCGACCTTAACCCACAAAGTCAAGTCATTTGTCATAAAAACACTTCTTCTCTAAAAAATTCTTATGGCCCCATATTCATAATATGATTTATAATCATGAGGATAATATTATTATCTTAAAAAGATTTATCTTGAAAATTTAATCGTATTTCTATTCAATATAGATAATCGACTTTTTGTATAAAAATTTATCTGTTGTTTAATCGCAACGTGTATCTCTGAATAGTTGTAAGTAAAGCCTCCTTTGTAAAAGGTTTTGTCAAATACTCTTCTGAACCCGCCATATAGCCTTTTGCTTTATCAAACACCCCATCTTTACTTGACAACATAATAACTGGCGTCATAAAAAACAAAGGATTCTTTTTAATCATCCGACAAGCGCAATATCCATCCACCCTAGGCATAACGATATCGATGAAAATGATATCAGGTTGATTATCAACAATCTTTGACATTGCATCGAAACCATCCGTTGCAGTTATCACTTTATAACTAGAGTCGCTTAGAAGTATTTCCGCACTGCGTCGTATGGTATTGCTATCATCAACAACTAACACCTTAATATTATTTGGCATGGAAATCATTCGCTTTGCATACAACGTACAAACTTGTCCTATTTGGATCCTTAGAACTCACCCCGTCAGACCATATTTTGAGCACTCCAGTTAAACAAATCCATTGCAAGAGTACCAAACATTAAATGACACATGGCCTTAGCATGACCGTGAACACGCATTATGCGACCACCAGATTCATCTTTCAATCGCGCATTAGCATGTCTTCTTGTAGTTCGTTCGTTATAACAGATTGCTTCAACTAAACTGAAACCAACCAAGCGACAGCATTTATTTTCAGCTGCATTATTTTCTTTTAATGGCGAGTTTCGACGTGGACACTTGTTTCCCGATGCGTTTTTGTTGCTTAATCCGTGCCTCACCGAACTTGGGATGCCCACATAAATCACGCGCTGTGATAGTGAATTCCTCCATACACAGCAGTTCCAACGTAGTTGCCTACTCTTATCGTTTTACCATCAGCGGCCTTAATTTTTCGGATAACCAGGGAAACAAAGAACTTTGTATATTCAGCCATGCTTGTGATAGAGTCTTGTGCTATCTGTTTATTTGTTGACGATTCCTGAGTTTTGAATGATGCAACTCTATCACTTATGGAGAGGCCATTTTCACTTTTTTTGGTCGCCCGGACCATTAATTCGGCTTAATTTCCCAAGCTTATCAAGATCATTGAAAGTAAAGAATTTTTCACTTCACAAAATAAAAGTGAAAAATTCTGATCAAAATTCTCAAATTATGAAAATATAATTCAACTATTTAATTTTCACAATGAATGACGTTAGCATGATAGTTAATAAATAATTTCGTATCTTGTTTATATGCGATTACTATCAGCAATCCAGCAAAAATCACACAGCCTCAAACACACATCAACGCCAATAAATATGTTTGCAAGCAAACCCATCAAGGTACTGCATATACTCGATCACTCTCTGCCACTGCACAGTGGCTATACATTCCGCACTAGATCGATACTGGTCATTCAAAATCAGATGGGTATCAGAACAGCCATGGTAACGAGCTGCAAGCATGCAAAAATCAGTTCATGCACTGATGAAATTGAGCATGTAGATAATCTGACTTTTTATCGCACATATCCAACCTATCTCAGCAAAACTCCTATTTTAAATCAGTTAGATGTTGTTTTAACTCTGAGTCGAAGGCTTGATTCCATCATCGCCCGCGAGCAACCCGATATCCTGCACGCCCACTCACCCTGCTTAAATGGACTGGCGGCGCTCCGTGCGGGGAAAAAACATGGGATACCTATGTTATATGAAATGCGCGCATCGTGGGAGGATGCAGCTGTAAGCCATGGCACTTGTGTAGAAAATGATCTGCGCTACAAAATTTCCAGAACATTGGAAACCTATGTACTTAAACATTCCGATCATATCACTACGATATGTGAAGGATTGAAAGGGGATATACAAATACGCGGCATTTCTTCAGAGAAAATCACAGTTATTCCTAATGCAGTCGACATAGATCAGTTTCAACCGATAACCGAGAAAGATAACATGTTATTGGCAGAACTAGGGCTTGACGGTAAAAAAATCTTCGGATTTATTGGCTCTTTCTATGAATACGAAGGTCTCGAATTACTCGTCAAAGCAATGCCCGCACTGCTAAATGATTGCCCTGATCTTCATCTGCTTCTGGTCGGCGGCGGACAAACTGAGAACAAACTTAAAGCATTAGTTGGACAACTTGATCTAACCAATAGCGTTACTTTTACCGGACGTGTCAATCATAAAGAAGTAATGCGGTATTACAGCATTATAGATTTGCTTGTTTATCCTCGATTATCGATGCGATTGACCGATCTCGTTACGCCGCTCAAACCTTTGGAGGCAATGGCGATGGGTAAGCCGTGCCTGGCTTCGGATGTCGGCGGCCATAAAGAACTTATAATAGACCAGAAAGATGGTTTATTATTCAAAGCTGACAACATGGACAGTCTTACATCTCAATTAAGACTGGCATATAAAATGTGTGATTTCAGCTCGATCATTCAAAGCGGGTTAAACAAAGTGAATACAGTACGCAACTGGAGCATCAGTGCCGCACCTTACAAGTCCATTTATACTTCATTAATGACACAACACCACATACACCGATAATCATACTCAACATAACCCTAATGAATAAGCCGCGTTCATTCGAAAAATTATGGCGCAAAAGATTCGAAAAATTTGCCACACAAGCTGAAGATGACGCTGGTATTGCTGGCTGGTCGGCAACTGGTCTCGACGCACGTTTACGCAAATTCATGGAAATCTGGAATAATACCCCTGACTTGAACAAAAAAATCTGGTTGGATGCAGGATGCGGAGCGGGCACCTATACACGTTTTATCGCACAACAAGGTGTCGACATCGTAGGCCTGGATTATTCATTTCCTTCAATACAAAAAGCTAAATCCAGGAGTAACAATTCGATTACATGGTGCGTAGGAGATATCAATAAAGTCCCACTTAAACCTCATACATTTGATGGCGCCGTTTGCTTTGGCGTTACACAAGCACTGGATAATTCCGGTGGAGCTGTTCAAAGTCTAACAAAAATAATTAAACCCGGTGGATATGTGTACATAGATGCATTGAATGATCGGTGTCTGCCACATATCTGCGAACAATTCACACGCCGGATATTAAACAGGCCGATACATTTACGCTATGAAAACCAACGCAATCTATCTGATTTAATGCAGCGTGAGGGTCTAACTGATATCCAAATTTACTGGCTACCGATCCTGCCGACACGTTGGTATCGATACCAGTGGATCGTAGAAACCCGCGCTGCAAAATGGATTTGGCATCACATTCCGATCCTTGGTCAATTATTGTGTCATGCATTTATTTTATGTGGAAAACGATCCCAGGATGAAAATAATGTCTGATTTGTTAGATCGCTTAGGAGCGATTCCGGTAAATAAGCTAACATCATTGTTAACATCAGGAAGACGCGCGCGATTGTCAATCCTGATTTACCACCGAGTTCTTGAAAAACCCGATTCATTGACAGGCGATCAATGCGATAAAAAGTTTTTTGAAGTGCAAATTCGCACGCTGTCCAGATATTTCAATGTACTGCCGATGTCTGAAGCCATTCAGCGATTAAAGGAGAAGAATCTGCCAAGTAAGGCAGTCTGCATTACTTTTGATGATGGTTATGCGGACAATGCCGAGAACGCACTACCTATTTTGCAAAAATACGGGGTTCCCGCAACTTTTTTTATCGCTGCTGGATTTATTGATAACGGAGTAATGTGGAATGATAAAGTTATTGAATTCGTCAGGCATGCAACCGGCTACTGCCTAGATCTCAGTGCTGTCGGCTTAGGAAAATACGATATTGAATATCCCGAGCAGCGTCATCAGGCACTTCTTTCATTGATCAACAAAATAAAATATCTGCCGTTCGACGAAAGATACGCGTTGATCGAACAGCTATACCAGTTAAGACCAGTAACATTGCCAGCTCACATCATGATGACAACCGATCAGCTCCGGCGACTTCATCGCGCTGGAATGGAAATCGGTGGCCATACGCTCAGTCACCCGATTCTCGCGCGCGTTGAATATAAAACTGCTTATGACGAGATTGTTAACGGCAAATCAAAACTTGAAAGTATTATTCAAGCACCCGTACGCTTCTTTGCTTACCCTAATGGCAAGCCAAGACAGGATTATCTTCCTGAACATGTGAACCTACTCGAAAAAATAGGTTTCGAGGCGGCTTTTGTCACAACACCAGGCGCTGCCAATTACAAAAGTGATATTTATCAGCTGCCCAGATTCACGCCTTGGGACACCAACCGCACTCGATTTATTTTGCGTATGGCACACAACATGTTTAGGTCGGTTGATACCGTATCTGTATCGAATATAGATAATATTGCGCACTCATGCAGCCTACCGTAGTCATTAATCATCATCGCCAGACGGCGATCATCATCGCCAATCAAGGGGATAAACTGCAACTGATCAGATTGGCAAAAGGGCGATTAACTGTATCATCACTGACGGCAGTTGAAATTAGGGCCCTAGGCTATCGAGTCTGCGACTATTCACCAAGTGAAGCCGCACGCACATATCTCAAGCATGGCGCAGGTGTCAGTAGGCACGCCAGAATGCACCTGGAAAGAATCACGCAGAATCAACTTCCCGGCACTCTTAGCCTAACTAGCTACAATTCCTCAGTTGATAACGCGTTCACTGCCCTGAGTTCTGATATTCATATACCCCTGAATTAGTTTCCAGCTATGGTCATATGATCAATCAGAATGGAACCGCTTTGCTTCGAACCGCGCACAATAACATCATTTCCAATAGCCGATATGCCACGAAACATATCGCTCAGATTACTGGCGATCGTAATTTCTTCTACAGGGTAACAAATTTCCCCTCTCTCAACCCAGAAACCGGAAGCGCCCCGCGAATAATCTCCAGTAACTGAATTTACGCCATGGCCCATCATTTCAGTGACCAGCAAACCGGTACCCATGCTTTTCAACAACACTGCATAATCTACCGGATTATCGTTATAAATTATTAGATTATGTACACCACCCGCGTTACCTGTTGTTTGCATGCCTAGTTTGCGTGCTGAATAGCTACTCAGAAAATATCCCTTCACTACGCCTTGCTCAACCACATTACGTTCCAATGTCTCCACGCCTTCGTCATCAAAAACACTACTCGCCAATCCTTTTAACAAATGTGGCGATTCTTTTATAGTGATATTCCGTGGAAAAATTTGCTGTTCAATACTATCTAACAAAAATGAAGATTTACGGTAAAGATTGCCACCACTGATAGCGCCAGAAAAATGTCCGACCAGACTTGACGCAACTGGAGCCTCAAATAACACCGGAACCTCACAGGTATCAATTTTTCGGGCACCAAGACGTGAAACCGCACGCTCGCCAGCTTTGCGTCCAATATCTGCCACAGATTCCAAATCTTGTGAATCTCGCGCAACACTGTACCAATAGTCTCGCTGCTTAGAATCACCCTGTTCTGCGATGGCGGCACAACTGATACTATGTCGAGAAAAAGGATACCCCCCCACAAAACCCAGACTGTTGGCATAAACGAATTGCGATTCATTCACACTGATACTTGCCCCCTCACAATTGGTTATACGAGGGTCAACCTCAAATGCTGCTTGCTCGCAGTTTTTCGCAAGATCAATCGCTAACTCCACTGGCAAGTCCCACGGATGATACAAACTCAGATCAGGAAATGCTTTGGCCAGAAGTATTGCATCAGCAAGTCCGGAACAGTCATCTTCAGCGGTATGTCGTGCTATTGACAAAGCGGCAGCCACAGTATCCTCAATCGCTCGCTGGGAAAAATCCGAAGTACTGGCGTTTCCACGCCGTTCTCCGATATAGACTGTCACCGAAAGATTCTTGTCACGATTATACTCAATCGTTTCCACCGCACTCTTTCGTACCGTAACTGCCTGACCGAATCCATCTGAAACATGAGTTTCACAAGCACTAGCTCCACCCTTGGCCGCTAACCTTAGAATATCCTCGGCAATTTGTTGAAGCTTGGAAAATGGATAGGAAAATCGTCTTTGTGCCTCTGCTTTGGTATTAATCATATGTATTACTTAAAAATGCTCAAAAGATTTCAATAGATATTAATGTATGATGACAACGTATAGTTTTTGGGTTAAACGTATCGCGACGAAGCAAACTCTAAATCCGAACCGATACATGCGAACCAATTTTCGAATAAATTTATGAATTACTGACTTTCATGCAAATCAATTCACCCCACCACCCACATGAAGACCTAGAAATAAAATCCAGCAAAACAAAGCAAAAAAAAGCCATGCTCGCGTTGCAAAAAATTGGTGAAGATTTGGTTGAACTAACTGACAAACAGCTAATAGAACTGAATTTACCCGAACAATTATATGATGCCATCATTGAAGCAAGACGAATTAATAAATTTGGCGCAAAACAACGGCAATTACAATATATTGGCAAAATCATGCGCCGGATAGATGTTACACCTATCCAGGAAAAAATTAATGCATGGAAAAAGACCACATTGAAACATATTGCACATCAGCACAAGGCAGAACACTGGCGCGCGCAGTTACTCGCAGATCCCAACGCAGTCACCAGTTTCGCCGCAAAATTCCCCACCGCTGATATCAAACATATCCGCCTACTAATACGGAATACACTTAAAGAAAAAGAAACTGACAGTCCGGTTAAAAGTTACAGATTGCTATTTCAAGTAGTACAGAAAATATTGTTGGAGAACGAAACTTGAATTCAGTGCACATTTTGGAATCTTGCAGCATCCAGTATTGACCATAGATGTATGAAACCACCTACGATAGCCGGTATAATCAAGGCAGCAAAAAAATAATTTATACTCACAGCGATAAAAAAAAGAAACGCTTGCAACAATTTACCTTGAACCAGCTGACCTAAACCGGGTATAAGGAAACTGCATATCGCAGCCAGAACATTACCTCCAGATCCCTGACCTGTCATCACTTAAGACTCTCATTTGGCTATTAAAATGTAGTTCTCTTACAACGATCGTCCCAACGTCTGACTCATAATTACTATCCGTCATCTCATGAATACACTACTTCCTACTGCAGCCAGACTAAACATAGCGCAACCATATGTATAATAATTATTTAATACGCATAAAAATCTTCTGTATAAACCCATATGGAGAGTATTTATCAGCCATTTCTATTATTCTCAAATTTTATACACTCGGTTTCTATAAAATTTTTAAGGTGCTTCATTTCTTATCATAGAAATTTAATCAATATTGCTTTATGTCATTCTCAAATTCGACTTCTCTATTTAAAAATAAAAATAATGATCAACTAATAACGCAACAAACAGCAAAGCTAGATATAAAATTGAATATCGGAACGCTTTTCGCGCGAGTTGATCACTATAGTTTCTGTAAATTTCAATAGCATAATATAAAAATATAGCATTCAATACACCAACGCTCATGATATAAATCAATCCACTCATCTGAGTAAGATACGGAAAAATCGTAATTATGCAAAGAATGATCGTGTATAGCAAAACATGTAATTTTGTAAATTGATCCCCATGTGTTACCGGAAGCATCGGCATTCCAATGGAAGCGTATTCATTTTTTCGATAAAGCGCCAAAGCCCAGAAGTGTGGAGGTGTCCATGCGAAAATAATCAAGAACAACAACAGGGCATCAGCAGTTATCTCACCAGTAACTGCGGTCCAACCCAAAACAGGTGGCATAGCACCTGAAGCACCGCCAATCACGATGTTTTGTGGTGTCAGCGGTTTTAAAATAATCGTATAGATAATTGCATAACCAACGAAAGTACCTAATGTTAACCACATTGTTAATGGATTGACCCATTCGTATAATAAGAACAGGCCGAAACCTCCTACAATACTGAGAAAAAATAAGGTTTCAGGTACACTGACTTTGCCTTGAGGTAGTGGCCTACCCTTTGTTCTTGCCATTACAGCATCCATTTTTTGTTCTACTAAGCAGTTAAGCGCCGCTGCTGCGCCTGCAACTAATGCGATACCGAGTGTTCCAAAGAGCAGCACTTCCAACGGCACAGCGCCAGGCACCGACAAAAACATACCAATAACCGCTGTAAATACAATCAATGACACTACACGTGGTTTCGTCAAACGATAAAACTGATTAATACGTGATGCAGTTTCATGCCACATTATGGAAGTTGCCATACTCATTTCTCCTACATTATCCGATGAGTCACAAGCTCAATCGATTATTTTCTTTGATTTGATAATTAAGTTTATAAAAAGAACTTAATGTTCCATTTGAGATACTTGCAGTAACCGCTTAATATCGTCGCTCATTTTTCTTGGTTCGAGATTTTCAGGAAAGCGCATCATCAAATTTCCCATCGGGTCTATAAGATATATATGTTTCCTTCGTGATTCCGAAGTTGGAATTTGCTCAAGCAATTCACCATCACGCGCGTTTACAAAAAGTGTTCCCTCATAATTTTTGAGTAATTCCGGATCAACTTTTTCATTGTCATCTATAAGCCACAACCGCTCAATTCGGTTCATCTCTTTATTTTGCATCGTTCTGACTTGTCTCATATAATAAAGCTTTTGCTGGCAGACCTCGTCGCACTTTCCAGAATCGATCACCAGCATGATCCATTTGCCATGCAAATCCTTTGTTCTAAGTATCTTGTTGGTATCCTGTGTTACGCCAACTGAGCCAGTCAATTTTTCAATTTCAACTAGATCACCGTAATTAAGGCTACCAGGTCTATAACCCATAAAGAACAGGGTATACGATATAACTACAGGCGAGAACAACAATACCAACAAAAGAATAAATTTGCGTCTATTGCTTTTTTTGATTATTTCTTTTGACATTTAGAATCAGAAATATAATTATTGTTATAAATGCCAGTGAAAACCACTGAACAGCATAACCGATGTTTTTCGATGCTCCAGAATCTGGTTTAATCCAATCCCGAATCAAACCATCTTGTACACTGCTATTCTGCAGAATCATTAGTGGCTGTAATACTAATCCCGTCATTTGTTGATAACGCTCGAGATTAAAACTGCTCCACACCTGCCCAGAAAAAACAGATTCTCCAATTTGAAAAGTTTTGAAGTTCGGAGATGTAGCTACACCTTGAACAACTATTTCATCCCCGGCAGTTTCTATTTCTGGAATTATGGAACGGTCATTACCCGTTGAAATCCATCCTCTATTGATAGCAAGTAGAATTTCGCTATTCTTAATTTGTAACGGCGTAATTACATGGTAACCGGCATGGCCTTGATAAGTTTTGTTATCCAGATAAATAGTATATTCAGGCAGATAACGTCCTCTGGCTTCCACTTGTCGATACTCTACATCCTCTAGCTTGACCAGATTTCCAGAAATTGTAACTACTGGCTCATTCGATAACCGCTCCAATCTTTCATATCGTGAACTTCTTTCTTCTGCACGAGATAGCTGCCACCTACCTAATTCAACAAAGATAAAAACAAAAATCACAACCAATATCGTCGCCCAAAGCTTTGGAGTGAACTGATAACCGAGGAAAGTCAATATTAGTCCTTTGTCTTCTTACTCCAAAATAATCTACATTACTTTAGCTGTAAAAGATAAGAGATTCCAATCTTTTACATTTTTTCTGGTGAGCTTGCTTTGAGCAAGCTCGTGCAGAAGCGTTCCCAGTCAAAATTGTAAAAGCCGGAATCTCGCGCAGAATCTTTCTTTCGTTTTACAGCAAATATACAAAAATGAACAAGCCTAACCAAACCACGTCAACAAAGTGCCAATACCAAGCTACACCTTCAAAACCAAAGTGACGATCCGGTGTAAAATGACCAGCCGCGCATCGGAAGTAAATCACAATTAGCATGATTGTTCCAAGTGTCACATGAAATCCATGAAAACCAGTCAACATAAAGAATGTTGAACCATACGCACCGGAATCTAATCTCAAATTCAGGTCGTCATAGGCATGCACATACTCATAAGCCTGGAATCCCAAAAACAACACGCCCAGAAGGATTGTTGCAAGCATCCACTTAGTCAGCGCATCACGGCGATTTTCTTTCAACGCCCAATGAGCATAAGTTATGGTCACGCCCGAAGTTAACAAAATTGCAGTATTTAACGCCGGCAATCCCCAAGCACCCATCGGTGTAAATTCGTCAAAATGCTCACCTGGACCTGTCGTTGGCCATCCACCTGAATAAGCGCCCCATGCTGCCTGACCCAGTACTTCGCTTTCGCCTGCCAACCAAGGTATAGACAATACACGCATATAGTACAGCGCTCCAAAGAAAGCTGCGAAGAACATGACTTCCGAGAAAATGAACCAAGTCATGCCCCAGCGAAATGATCTATCGACATCTAAACCATACTTGCCACTTTCGCTTTCTGCTGCAACTGTACCGAACCATCGGAAGCACATATAGAATAAAATTGCAAAGCCGATTGCTAGCAAACCATAGCCGAGCTCAATTTTATTCATTGTTAACGCTGCCCCGAACCCCAAAAACAATAACGCAGACGACCCGATTATTGGGTATGCTGACGGGGCCGGAACATAATAGTGACCAGATTCCTGACTCATTCTTCCCTCCTACTGATTAATTTTAAATTGCTAATTAACGATTATTTTGACTACTAACAAAATTGTAACTACAAATAGCACTCCACCGATTAAACCGCCAATAATCACCTGCGATGGTTTAATGTTTGCAGCGTCGCTTTCCAAATCACTTTTCTTTCGAATTCCAATGAATGCTGCAAGTACTGCTTTGGCAACTTGAAAAACAGAAGCATTCGACTTGTCTTGATCACTACTCATGGCACAAGCTCTTTATTTCTCACTAACAGCCTTGGAACCCACTGGAAGCTCAAAAAAAGTGTATGAAATAGTTAATGTATGCAAATGTTCCGGCAAGCTAGATTCAATAACAAACTGTACTGGCATCACCCGCGTTTCTTTTGGTTTCAATACTTGTCGCGTAAAGCAAAAGCATTCAAACTTTCGCAAGTGTTTTTCCAAAAAACGAGGACTATAACTTGGTATCGCTTGCCCGGTTATCTCTCGATCAGAATGATTTGTAATCTCATACATTACTTCCACCGGCTCTCCAGGATGAAATTTTATACTGCGTTGCAATGGTTTGAAATCCCAAGGTAATCCCCTAGTATTTGCATCAAACTCCACTGTAACCCAGCGATCGGTATCGATCTCCATAGATTTAGCCAGCTTATCCGGTTGTAACAGATTATTAATGCCTGCAACTTCACAAAACTTTTCATAAAACGGCACCATTGCATATCCAAACACGAACATCACAACCGAGAAGATCAGCAACTTCTTCATCATTGTTTGATTATTCTCAGTTTTATCGATTTGCGCCATTTTTAGTTACCGGACATTAATATTCTGTTACATCCACGATTAACAGATCTTTACGATTTGCACTTGTTGGAAACGAAGGAAGTTCATTTATTTAAAATACTCTCTTCGTTCCCGCAGTTTTCCCTTTTATAAATCTTTAAAAAAGAAAACTCCAATATAAAGCACAATCACCGTCAGCAGCAGAAACATTGCTGTTCTCAACTTCTTACGTTTCAGATCTGTTTGATTTGACATACACAATCCTCATTACCGGATAATTAATGAGAGACAGGCTTAAATACCGGTGGTTTCTCAAAGCTATGGTATGGTGCTGGCGTAGGTAAATGTGTCCACTCCAGTGTAGTAGCACCATCCCATGGTTTTTCAGGAGCCGCTTCTTTGCTGCGTATACACTTAATTACGATATATACAAACAGCAGCTGACTCATTCCAAAACCGAATGCCCCAATACTAGAAACCATATTGAAGTCTGCAAACTGGAGCGCATAATCAGGAATTCTGCGCGGCATACCAGCCAATCCCAGGAAATGTTGCACGAAGAATGTCAGATTAAAGAAGATCATTGACAACCAGAAATGCCATTTACCCAGTGTTTCATCGTACATGTGCCCGGTCCATTTCGGAAGCCAGTAATAAGCTCCTGCGAATAAAGCAAATAACGCGCCAGATACCAGAACATAATGGAAATGCGCAATCACATAATATGTATCTTGCACCTGAATATCGATTGGAACAATCGCGCAGATCACTCCACTGAACCCACCGATCACAAACAGAAAAATAAATCCAATTGCAAAAAGCATTGGTGTCTCGAATGTCATTGCACCCCGCCACATCGTTGCAGTCCAGTTAAATACTTTCACGCCAGTTGGAACCGCAATTAACATGGTTGCATACATAAAAAATAACTGTCCAACTGTAGGCATGCCCGCCGTGAACATATGATGCGCCCAAACTACACAAGACAGAATCGCAATTGAAGCCGTTGCGTAAACCATCGAAGAATAGCCAAACAATGGTTTGCGTGAGAATGTAGGAATAATTTCGGACACGATTCCAAATGCTGGAAGAATCATGATATACACTTCCGGATGTCCAAAAAACCAGAAAATATGCTGAAACAATACAGGATCGCCGCCACCAGCCGCATTGAAGAAGCTTGTACCGAAATGACGATCGGTCAGTAGCATCGTTACAGTACCTGCAAGAACCGGCATCACCAATACGAGCAAATACGCCGTGATCAACCATGTCCACACGAACAATGGCATATCCATCAGCCTCATACCCGGTGCGCGCATATTCAATATGGTGGTAATGATGTTAATCGCACCCATAATGGACGAAGCACCCAAGATATGTACTGCAAAGATCATCATATCCACACCGAGGCCACCCTGCGTTGACAATGGCGGATAAAAAGTCCATCCACCGGCCGCGGCACCACCAGGAACAAAGAATGATGAAACTAACAAAGATGCCGCGATTGGCAATAACCAGAAACTCCACAAATTCATCCGCGCGAATGCCATATCCGGCGCGCCAATCATCATCGGCACTTGCCAGTTAGCGAAACCCACAAAAGCCGGCATGATGGCACCAAATACCATAATCAGGCCATGCAATGTTGTAAAAGAGTTAAACATTTCGGGTTCCAGGATCTGAATACCTGGTTGAAACAGCTCCGCCCTGATACCGAGAGCCAAAAACCCTCCCGTGAAAAACATCGCCAGACTGAACCACAGATACATTGTTCCAATGTCCTTGTGATTAGTAGTCGTTACCCAGCGCATAATACCTGTTGGATGATGATCTTCGTGACCGTGACCATGCACGTCGCCATGTACTGCTGCCATATGTATTTCCTCCTAATTATTATCCAAATTCTCTTCTATAGCATCTATCGCTTGCTCAGCACCAGAAGACACCACATCAGTAGATACAGCCGCCAAACTAACCACGCTATTGGATACTCCCGCCAGTTTTCCAGCCGCCCATTTTGCATAAGACTCCTCATCCAGAACCTCTACCACAATTGGCATATATCCATGATCCTTGCCACACAACTCGGCACATTGCCCACGGTATATGCCAGGATTATCGGCTGTAAACCAAACATCGCGTATAAATCCAGGAATCGCATCCTGCTTAACTCCTAGAGCAGGCACCCACCACGCATGAATCACATCGTTAGCTGTCAGAATGATGCGCACCTTTTTACCGACAGGCACAACCAGATTATTGTCCACTTCCAGCAAATAATTTTCACCTTTCGGTTCTTTATTCTCCAATTGCGCTCTTGGTGTTGACAATTTACTGAAGAAACTAATACCTTCGCCTTCTCCTTGCAAATAATCATAGCCCCACATCCACTGATACCCCGTCGCCTTGATAGTCATATCAGGACTAGAAGTGTCTTTCATTGCTATAACAGTTTTGGTTGCTGGCAATGCCATGGCAATGAGAATCAGACACGGAATTACTGTCCATATCACTTCAACTGTAGTGCTGTGATGAAAGTTGGCAGCTTTATAGCCGAGTGACTTACGATGCTTTAATACAGAATAAAACATCACACCGAATACACCGATAAATATTGCCAAACAAATCCACAGAAGCGCAATATGTTGATCATAAATGTCTTGTGCTATTGTACTCTGCGGTTCAGGAAAGTTGTATTTAGACCCCACCGCCATGCTTGAATACAAAGCAAGAACGGACATTCCTATCAGGGTTGCTACTGATTTATTTCTCATATTTTCCCCCACATGATTATTGCTAATTTTTGATTCCGGACATAAACGCACTGTTACGCAAAATCCGCTTTTTATTCTGATTTGCACTCAGGAGTCACAGTCTGGAATCTCATCTTGTAAAAAAATAACCATACTACGATCGACGACATGATGTTTTCGTTGGCCGAAAATTTTTATTATCCATAACTTATAAAGTTCAGTTAGAAATAATATCCAATACTGCTAAATCGAATCGAAATTCTAGCATGCCGTGATTCCTCAAACAAGGGAAAATCATGATTTTTATAGCAATATTCCCCTGTTTATAAAGTGGTATTTGAGAAATCTATTCTTTTAAAATTTTGCTTGAACGCAAGTTTTTTTATATTTTTATCTTTCGTATTACCCCATTGCTTCATCTACCTGACACAAACACGTCACATTCATAACAACCCAGTATTTTGTCATCCCCGGTTTCATAGAATCCATCGAGTAAACCAAAATGACTTGACCTGCTCAAACAGATCAATGATTAACACAAAGATTGTCGCAAATCAGGTTTCACAAGACTCTATAAATTCGAAATCCCTACAAAGCCAATTTTATAGTTCATAAAATCCCGGATTACCCCAAACAGTAGATCAAGAACTCCAAACGCCAATATGGACTTCTGCAGAAATCTCAAATTAATGATTTGCAGTATTCGCTCTACGTTACACGGATTGTTCATCACTATCGATAACAGTCCCGGAAATACTCACACTGCTTGCATATGAAAAAGATGGCATTCACTCAACGCCGATCGGCGTTGTGGCATGAAAAGAGCAGCTGCTGACCTAAAGTATTTATTCCGCAGTTTTTTTTTCGAGCAATTCTATTTGCTCCATTAACGCCTGCCTCTCTTCATTCAAACTGCTAAATCTGGTATATAGGTGATCCAATTCAGCAGTATACTTTGCAATCCGATTTTTTTTGTCCTCTTGCCGCCGGACCATTTCTTCATATTTTGGAATTGGCGTGGTTTGTGCGGCAGCGCCCGGCAAATCAGTAGCGTCCGAACTGCTGATTTCATTACGACGCAATTCCTGAATCATAAGAAATTGCTGATGAATTGCCTGCGCTTCTTGCTGCACTCGAATTAATGCTTTCTCGAGTTGCATAACTCGATCATCTTCCGACCAGCAAAATGACGAGAAAGCCATCAATAGTAGAAAAATCAGTATCTTCACAGCACGCCGTCCTTTCTCAAATCAATTCATTCCATGCCCATCTTTGTTACAGGCTAATAAATACCTTACATGACATTAAATCGGATTCACCAACCGGATTTAATTATCTTGCAACGCCTGTGCCCTGTCCGAACATAAACCTGACTCCTAGACACGCTCAAATATGGCGGCAATACCCTGACCACCACCTATGCACATTGTTACAAGTGCAAAGCGCCCGCCAGTACGGTGAAGCTCATAAATCGCCTTGATGACAAGAACTGTACCGGTCGCACCGATCGGGTGACCTAATGCAACAGCACCGCCATTGGGATTTGTTTTTGACGGATCAAATTGCAATTCGCGGGCAACAGCGCATGCCTGAACAGCAAACGCCTCGTTGGATTCTATGACATCAAGATCTTTAATTTTCAGTTGCGCGCGCTTAAGTGCTTTTTGCACGGCCGGGACAGGACCTATTCCCATAAATTGCGGATCAACACCAGCATGAGCGTAGGAAACAAGACGGGCCAATGGTTGCACATTATGTTTTTGAGCTGCCTTACTTTCCATGAGCACAACTGCCGCAGCGCAATCATTGATTCCGGAGGCATTTCCTGCGGTAACGGTACCCTTCTCCATAAAAACAGTATTTAATCTGGACAATGCAGCAATACTCACATCTTCACGAGGATGCTCATCAGTATCAAATACTGTTATATTTTTACGATTCTTGATTTCTATTGGCAGTATCTGTGTTTTGAAATAACCGCCTTTAATAGCATTGATGGCTCGTCGATGACTTTCGAGCGCATACCTATCCTGCGCCTCACGACCAATATCCCACTTCGCAGCAATGTTTTCAGCAGTTATGCCCATGTGCACCCCCGCAAAGGGATCTGTCAACGCACCAACCATCATATCAATAACACCAGCGTTGTTCATCCTTTGTCCCCATCGCAATGCAGACAGCAAATAACCACCACGGCTCATGGATTCTGCGCCACCGGCAATAGCTGCATCAGCATCACCCATTTGAATATACTGGCCGGCGGAAATAATTGCCTGTAAACCACTGCCACATATACGGTTGACTGTAAGTGAGGCAATAGTATACGGAAGCCCACCGTTTATACACGCGACTCGTGCCAGGTACATGTCACGCGGTTCACCGTGGATGACATTGCCAAAAACACCATGCCCTATTTCAAGCGGATCAATGCCCGCTCTTTTAACTGCCTCAGCTACAACTCTTGCAGCCAGTTCAACCGGCGGAATGTCCTTAAGAGCCCCACCATAGTCGCCAATAGCTGTTCTTACACCACTGATTATTACCACATCACGCATTCAATGACCTTTTTTTGAGTTTTCAACGCACTTCTTACCAACGTGATAATAGATGAGCACATCAAAAATGTAGCGACACGTCGACGGCAAGCCGCTCACAAAAAGAAAATAAAAAATGAACAAGGCTGGCTTCATTCGATCGCTTCTCACAAAACTGCAAAACACACTCCGAGCATCGCGCCATGCAACCTGATAACCGTGCAGCAGTTCTTCGACAAGCATTGCAATTCCTTAGCAACGCAGATGCCCAAACAAAAATTTCACTAAAATTGTTTTTCCAGATACTCGATGGTCAAGCTTGTCACTTTCGGCACACCTATTTTTAGCTGCAATGGATAAGCTTGCTGACCACCGGCATGCTGATAACCCCGGCGCTGATAAAACGCGATAAGTTCAGCGCGTTGAGAGACAACAAACATGCGAACCTTATTAGCCAGAAGTTGATGCTTGGCAATAGTTTCTGCTTGCCGCAGAATGTACCCGCCGACTCCCTGGCCCTGAAAATCAGGATGCACGGAGAAAAACCCGATATAGGCATGATGTTGCTCTTTTGCAAGATAAATACAGGCAACAAGCCGATTCCGCAGATACACCACATAAAAACGCGCGCCCGGTTTGACCAGTGCAGCGGCTATTTCGACAGGCGTAGTCCGGTCACCGCCAATAATATGCGTCTCCCGCGTCCATCCACGATCGCCACGATAAGCCAGATTAACCAGATCACAGATATCCCGGCAGTGCCCGGGCAGCGCTTGGGCAAGCTTAAATTGAGACAGAAATGGGGATACGTCGGCGACATCATGCTTCATGGCCAAAAATAAATTGTATGGTTTAGAATAAATTCAAAACCGGACTTTTAGTTAATGCTACCGCAACAATGTAAGCAAAAACGCATTGCGCGGCAATCCAGGCATTAATACGCATTCTCCGCGTTTTCCCGAAACGCATGGCGACCATGCCAAGGCCAATATAAACTAACAGCCCCGAAATCTTGGCGGTAAGCCAGGAGTCACTAAATGGTGCTTGCTGAATTTTATAAGCCAGCGTGACCGCGCTAACCAGCAGAACCGTATCAACAACGTGCGGCAGAATTTTAACCCAGCGTCGGCGCAGTATCGATGATTCCCGAATCAACCAAACGCCACGTATAAAAAAAAATAAAAAACTTGTCACCACGCTACTGACATGAATCATTTTAATCAGTGTATAACTCATCAATTGCTCCCGGGAATCAGCCACCCATGGCTACCGGCAACCGCCCCAGCGATAGTCAATAGACTCAGAACAAGCAATATCATATGCTTACGCTGGATAGCAGAAAAGGTTTGCATGGTAATATTTTGTGGTGGTGATTTTACCTGCTTTCTTGATTTAGGCTCGGCGACAAAAAGCATAAAAGTGAATAGCAGCCAGATCAACACCATACTGTGCATCCACCAGTATTGCCACTGAATAAAACGATGCCAGGCATCAAGAATGAAAGTCATGTAAAAACCGCTTAAACCAACAAGCAGCGTGGTTATACGCGCCTGCGCGGCAAAACGACGCCGGAAACTGGTAAAAAAGACCATTGCATCCCCGGGCGATGACATTTGCTTTAATACAGGCAGCAATATCAGCGTAACCATCGCCACGCCGCCAATCCAGAGCACCACACTCAACACATGCACCACTCTGGCCAGAACGAAATCATCCATGGTTGTTTATTGTTCTAATCGGATACAGCCTCATCTTCACTGCCAACCCAGCTCACCGCTTCATCGAAGTCTTCAAAAACAATCACTTGTGCATCAGTAAACAGGTTGGATATCCACGCGCTCCATGCCTGCCACTGATCATTAGTAACGACCGCGATACGAGCAAAGTCATTACCATGTTCCCGCATAAACTTCAGATCTTCCCACGCGACATCGACGGTATAGTCAATCATATCACGCAAGTCAATGACGACATTGACCTTTCCACCAGAACAGGACTGATAAATGACTTCGTCTTCAAACTGTTTATAATCGGCCAATGTAAATTCACTGATCACAGCAACAACGATCAGGCCATTTTGTTTTTCTATGGTAATCATGATCTCACCTTTTTAAGTAATAGAGTCATCATAGGCAAATAATTCGTATGGCGCAATTGCTGCCCAGAGTTTTTACTGAATGGATAAATTCCGCTTATTGCGGGATTTCGGATCAATGCCGCCTCAAATCAGGTAATAACAACCAGAACACAATCTGTATTTCAGAATTATTTTCGAGCAACAGCGGCCAGCATCCTGTAACTTAAAATACCACTCATGGCGCCTCCTAGAATAATCAATACCATGCCCAGCCAGGCAACAGGCGGCAAAATTTCATTCCAGATCAATATACCCCAGATGCCCGCAAACAAAACTGTACTATACCCCAGCGCACTAACCACCAGCGTTGTTCCGGTATGATAAGCGCGTGTCATAGCCAGCTGCGCCAATGTCGCGGTTACGCCAATGCCAATCAGCAAGTGCATATTCTGCTGCGTAACCGGATTAAACGTGGTGAACAACAACCAGACGCCCGTAACCACTGTACTGATCACCGTAAAATAAAAAACCACACGCCACTCGGATTCACCGAGATTACCCAGCTGCTTGACGTTCATATAGGCAATCGCCGCAAAAAAACCCGAAATTAATCCTAGCAGCGCAGTCATCCATTGATCATTGTGCAAAGTCGGACGCAGCAGGAAAATCACTCCGACAAACCCGACAACTAACGCAGCGGCCATCGACCAGTGCAATCTCTCCTTAAGAATCAACGTCGAGAACATAGCCATAAACAGCGGCCAGGTATAATTCAATGAAATCGCAGTTGCCAGAGGCAATTCAGTAATACAATAAAAAAACATCAGCAGACTGCCCAGCCCGGTTAATCCGCGGCTGCAATGCGTTTTCCAGTGACGCGTTCGCAAAGTAAGACGATAATGGCAAACCGCCAGCCAAGTTATCGCGACTCCCATCAAGGAACGATAAAAAACCATTTCTACGGTGGAAAAATGTTTTGCGCCAAGCTTCACCAGAACGCCCATACAGGCGAATAGAAATGCGGCTACCAGCATCCAGAATGAGCGCATAAGAGAAACCAGTAAAAAACAGGCAGAAGAATTATAAATGCGGTTCTAATTCACGCCGCAGAAATTGATGAAAATGAACCATCCCGGCCTCCATCGGCATCTGATACGGGCCCGTTTCATTGATAGATTGATCATATAAAGCGCGCCGCCCTTCTGTCATGCGCATGCAGATCTCTCTGTCTTCGACAGCTGTCTCTTTATACGCAGCCTGCTCGGCTTCGACAAATTCACGCTCAAACAGCGCGATTTCTTCCGGGTAATAAAACTCGACAACATTAATGCAGCTTTCGACACTCGTCGGAATTATGGTGCTGATAACCAGCGTATGCGGATACCATTCAAGCATAATATTGGGAAAATAGAGCAGCCATATGGCGCCATGCGGCGGTAAAGTATTTTCATATTGCGCAAGAACCTGTTTCTGCCACTTCGCATAAACAGATGTACCTGAACGTTGCAGACGGGCCTTGTTAACACCGACTGTCTGCACGTTGTACCGATCTCCAAATTCCCAGGCAAGATCTTCAGTACTGACAAAATTTCCGAGACCGGGATGAAAAGGATTGACATGATAATCTTCCAGATAAACTTCAATGAATGTTTTCCAATTGCAGTCATAATGATCAATCTGAACGCGATCAAACAGATAACCTGAAAAATCGAAATCGCCGAACACACCGAGATCAGCCATATCTCCGGCAACCGAGCGTTTTCCGTTGAACAACAAGCCATGCCAGCTTTGCAGCGGAGTTTTGTTCAGGTGGATACAGGGATTTCGATCAAAATGAGGCGCACCAAGTAATGTACCATCCAGTGCATATGTCCAGCGATGCAACGGACATACAATACTTCTGGCATTACCCCTGCTTTCAAGAATACGTGCCTGACGGTGACGGCAAATATTGGAAATCAACTCTATACCCCGTTCGTTCCGAACCAGAACTTTTGCACTTTTCAGCCATTCCAGCACATAATAATCGCCGACTTCAGGCACCATGACTTCATGGCCGATATAGCCTGGCCCCTGGTCAAACAGCACTTTTTTTTCAAGCTCCAGTATTCCTGGATCAAGATACCAATCAATCGGTAATTGGACGGATGTTTTAGCCAATTTTGAAATTTCAGCCAGATCAATCATATTCAATACTATATTCCGTGTTTCAAGACCACCTGTTGCCACAAATGATCACTTCCCAGGCAAACAAAAAGACCCGGATACAGCTTCAGGGTCTTTAGATCATCTCTAAATTGAGTGTTTAAAACAAAATGAAACGCGAACAAAAAATGATTCCACAGTATGCAACTGATATGTAATGCAACACTCTTTGCAGACAACAACGCACCATAGCGAAAAAATTTCTGATTATACAAAAAATTATCTGCATGAATTATCCTTTTAGTTCTTGCAGAAAAAAAACAACTGTCTGTTTGTTATAACAAATTAGAGATTATCAAACGCGAAACAACCACCACACACCAGCGAATTGACGCATGAAAAAATCTCCCAGGAATGTATTACAATACTACCGATCCGCAAATGCGGTTTTTTTGTATTACAGAAACCATTCGCACTGACGAACTTTATATTTGACAATTATACCTTTCCGGGAGTTTTATTGATGTCATTAATGGACGATGTTAAAAGAATACTTCGTGACACCCTGGTTCTCGATAACGATCGTGTCGAGAAACTTGACACCACTTCACCATTACTCGGTAATATCATAGAACTTGACTCAGTTGGCGTGGTTTCAGTGCTGACAGCCATTGAAGAAGAATATGGTATCGTCGTGGAAGACGATGAAATTTCCGCCGATGTGTTTAAAACCCTGGGCAGCCTGATCGAATTTCTTGAGCATAAAATCGGCTAAACCAGAATTAGCTGTGAAATTATCGACAAACCCGTTCACTCGACACAGCGCATACCCGGAAAAATCCACGCCGGTAAAAAGACATCAGAAATCAAACGCAATAACGAATATGAGTGACCTTGGCAAGCCTCCTCTCCAACATTCGACTTCCGATACTCATCATGCGCGAAGCACCGTAAAAAAAAATCATCGACGTTAAAACTTTACACTGACCTGCTGAACCTTACTTTCTGTTTACAGAGCCGGAACAATGCGGGAAGTTGACATTTACTCCGTGTCACAGTACTTTCATAAGTAAAAAATCAGCGCGATGATTCTTTATTCGCGCTTTATCTCTATGTTCTCTATATAACACCCAGGAGATCAGCGGTGCAGCGTGCATATTGGCGGTTATTTTTTCTGACTCTACTTTGCTTGCCGACTTACCCGGCCAGTGCAGAAACGCTTGCGCCTGAGCATGTCCCCGGCGCGCAAACGATTGATACTCATAGCGCAAAATCATTGTTTGATCAAGGTACGGCTTTTATCGATGTACGCAAACAGGAAGATTACGATACCGGACATATTGCGGGTGCGCACCATCTTCCGGTCGCCAGCGATTTCAACGAACAAAACCTGGTTGCTCTCGTTTTGAAAGAAAATCCGGTGGTGATTTATTGCAACGGCATCCACTGCATGGGCAGTTCAAGGGCAGCACAACAGGCTGTCGCATGGGGATGGACGAGGGTTTATTATTACCGGGACGGCATGCCGGGCTGGAAGCTTCACCATTATCCGACTGACTCGACGAAGAGTTGAAAAGGATCAACTATTGCTGCTCGAAAGCATTGCTTTAACCGCGTTGCAATCTCACTACACTACAAATTCTATAAATTTGTAAGAATCACTGACTGGATTCTTGCGTTCAGAAATTCGACTGTAAAACAGTCCTCTTTCACATGAATGGCTTACCGAGTCAGTCAAGTGTCAATGATTTTTACATCATTTCAATCCCTCACTTAAAAAACACTAAGAGAAAATATCATTACATACCAAGTATCTCTTATGCTCAAATTGATCGACTAGAAAGAATTAAAAAAACAAGAGTCATTGATTTTAATGCACTAAATCAACCGATTCTTTTGGTATATCAAGTGCGTAGGCTTGTCGAATCTGCACATGCATCGTGTCGAATTATTTTACACTTCACTTTCATTTTTAGCATTCTTATATGAAAATGATTTTCATATTAAATATAACATTATGAATGTAAATATGTTATTTAACATTACAAAATGTTGGCGCGATTCTTGCTTATTATTTAATTGCAACATTACTTATTTTACTCGAGGAGCTAATCATGAAACTGAATAAATTATTAACATTAACCGCCGGCGCAGTTTTAAGTGCATCTGTAGCAGGAACATCGCTTGCCGTTCAATTTGTTGGCACACCATCATCCCCTTTAAGTCCGATTTTTGGTACTTTAATCGATTTTGATGACCAGGCAACAGGAACAGTTGTCGGCGCCAATGATTATGCCGCACAGGGTTTGGCATCGATTACGGAGACGACAGGCTCAGGCGCCGCATTCGCGCGTTATGCCGGAACACAAAGCTTTCCCAACTATATCGGCACCGGTGCCGGTTACGAAATAGGTGGCAGCGCCAACCTTGGCTGGGACGGAAAGTTTCTCTTTGAATTCGCCGGTCTTGCAAGCATGGTTGGCATTGGCGTAGCAGATTCACGTGGCGATGCCGAAATTATCAATGCGTATGACAGCAGTTTCGCTCTGCTTGAGTCCTGGACTGTACCTACCGGCACGAATGTCTACACCGGCATCGACCGCGGTGGCGTATATGACATCAAGTACTTCGAAGTTGTTTGTGATTTCTGCGCGCTGGATGACCTGCAATTTAAAGCAACAGCAGTACCAGAACCCGGCACACTGGCGCTTCTGGGTCTCGGCCTGCTGGGTTTTGTCAGCATGAGAAGATTTACCGCCTGACACCATGATTAGGTAAATTTGACCAGCTTCTCAGGGTTGCCGGGATTTAATCAATCCTAGCAATCCCGCAGAAGACCGGCACCATTTTCTGGTATTAAACTAAATCACCCATCCAGTCCACTTCATCAAGTAATCACCATCGGCGCTGATACGTTTTTCAGCAATTCACAAAAAAACAACGCACACATCAAACACGCGAACAGGGATATGTTGATGCCGAACATATTTCCGGCGGACACCGTCTCCGATCGCCAGCAATTTCAACGCGCAAAACTCGTCGCTCGCATTCTAAAAGAAAATCCCATAGCAATTTCTTGCACCGACACACTGCATAGGTAGTTCAAAAGCGCGCAACAGGCGGCCACCGCATAGAGAAGAACAAAAGTCTAGTAGCTCTGGAACGTCATGCCGGACTGAAAATCGCTCAATCAGTTGATTAATCCAGCAAAGCCTTAGGTCAGGCGCACCTCTGGAAAATCATATTCCGTCACAATACGTCACCGCTCGCACACAAAGCAATAATAACTTATTACATATCACTCACATGTCGTGTCAATATCTTTTATACCCACCTCGTCTTGCTTCAAGCTCAGATTCTCAGAGACATTCTCAAGAAATCGACGCCAATCACGACACCCATCATAATAAATCACTAAAGAAAAGTGTCTGATTCTTTTACAGTCACCTCCTGATCAACAATACCATAATTAGTAATAATATGATTTATAAGAACAATACCATCTTGGCACAGAAATTGCTTACTTTATAATCAAGTCTTCGCAAAAGCGCTCATTCGAGATATGAATCCGAAATCTCTGCTGCCAAAAAGCATGAAATAAGATTTTGTGAAGACCCCCATTCTGATAATGAATGCATCTAAATTGAGTATTTATTAACTTGTTAACGATTTTTGGAGTTTAACCATGAAATTAAAAAAATACATCGCGTGCCTAGCTGCATGCTCAGCATTTTTCAGCGCATCTTCAAGCGCGGCGCCTATTTTGAGTGACATCATTTTTGTTGTCGATGAATCAGGTTCAATGGGAAATGTACAGGCCAACCTGAGAAACAACATTGGCTTGTTCGCCAATATTCTGACGGGAACAGGCCAGGTTAACGCACAATACGGTCTGGTAGGTTATGGTAACAGCGCGGTTATTCCGAGAATGCTGACTGACCTGACTAATCCGACCAGTTTTGCCACCGCCGCTCAGGGTCTTTTGATTAATGGCGGTACCGAACCAGCCTATACTGGAACAGCATTCGCACTGAATGCACTGGACAATCAAACGTCACTGTTCTCTTTCCGCTCGAATGCAGTTAAAAATATCATTATTCTGACTGATGAACCATCCAATGGAGATACAGCGGCGCGTGGCACGGTCGGTGGATCAGCAGTCTCTGCAGCGGTACTTGATGCTGTGCTCACCGATAACAACGCGTTATACAATGGTGTTCTCCGCGGCGCGAGCACAATTAACTCACTTCAGAACCTGATTACAAGCCACGGTGGTTCGGTATTCGATTTAAATCAGTTCAACACAACCAATCAAACTGTCGTACAACAATTTGTGA
>JACKLU010000003.1 GCA_024235735.1 Burkholderiales bacterium | reverse complement strand
TAATCATACAGAAAATAACTCCTTAACTTTGACCCCCTAGTGTCCAACTAACTGGATCCACTTCTCTTCCCGCTTACAAAAATCTGTAAAAATATTGTGCGAAGCGGGCTTGAAATTCACTGGCATAGTCCTTATTATTATCAGCACTCTTTGTGGTCGAGTGCTAACGCTGATTCGTGGCTATATGTCATTGAATTCTTTAGTACGACTTATCAAAAGAATGAAAGATTGTATTATTGGTTTTCAGCGATAAATTTTAAATAGGAGATACAAGCATGAAAATTCGTCCATTGCATGATCGCGTAATTGTCAAACGGCTGGAGGAGGAGCGTAAGACAGCTTCCGGTATCGTGATACCAGACAGTGCTGCAGAAAAGCCCGATCAGGGGGAAATACTCGCGGTGGGTAAGGGTAAAGTTGCTGATGACGGCAGTGTGCGCGCGTTGGAAGTCAAAGTGGGCGATAAAGTATTGTTCGGCAAGTATTCAGGCCAAACAGTTAAAGTTGAAGGCGAAGAGCTTTTGGTCATGCGCGAAGAAGATATTATGGGTGTAATCGAAAGCTAATGGTATCGAAATAGCCGAAACTACAAGCTTGCTAAACAATCGTGTAAAGAATTAGGAGAAAGAAAATTATGTCAGCTAAAGAAGTTAAATTTGGAGATGTGGCGCGTCATAAAATGGTGGACGGTGTGAATATTCTGGCGGATGCTGTGAAGGTTACGCTGGGTCCGAAAGGCCGTAATGTTGTTCTCGAGCGCGCATACGGCGCACCGACTATTACGAAGGATGGTGTCTCGGTTGCCAAGGAAATCGAGTTGAAGGATAAATTCGAGAATATGGGTGCTCAAATGTTGAAGGAAGTATCCAGCAAAACCTCTGATGTCGCGGGTGACGGAACGACGACGGCAACTGTATTGGCGCAAGCCATCATTAAGGAAGGCATGCGTTACGTCGCTGCGGGAATGAATCCGATGGATCTGAAACGCGGTATTGACAAAGCCGTTAGTGTCACTGTCGATGAGCTTAAAAAAATGTCCAAGCCTTGTGCAACTGCAAAAGAAATTGCTCAGGTAGGCAGTATTTCTGCAAATTCTGATACCGAAATTGGTCAGATTATTGCCGATGCTATGGACAAGGTCGGCAAAGAAGGCGTTATCACGGTTGAGGATGGTTCCGGACTGCAGAATGAACTGGAAGTTGTGGAAGGTATGCAATTTGATCGCGGCTATTTGTCACCTTACTTTGTGAGCAGCGCCGATAAGCAGATCGCTTTGCTGGAAAACCCATTTATTCTGTTGCATGATAAAAAAATCTCCAATATCCGGGATTTGTTGCCAGTCTTGGAACAGGTTGCCAAAGCCGGTAAACCTTTGTTGATTATCGCTGAAGATATAGAAGGTGAGGCGCTGGCAACGTTGGTGGTTAACAATATTCGCGGCATTCTGAAAACCTGTGCGGTTAAAGCGCCAGGCTTCGGTGATCGTCGTAAAGCTATGCTGGAAGATATCGCTATTCTCACTGGCGGCACGGTTGTTGCAGAAGAAGTCGGTCTGACACTGGAGAAAGTAACTTTAGATAATCTGGGGCAGGCAAAACGTATCGAAGTCGGCAAGGAGAATACGACGATTATTGATGGCGCCGGCGATGCGGCAAATATTGAAGGTCGTGTAAAACAAATCCGTAAACAGATCGAAGAAGCAACCAGCGACTATGATAAGGAGAAACTCCAGGAACGCGTTGCTAAATTGGCTGGTGGTGTTGCGTTGATCAAAGTGGGCGCTGCGACGGAAGTGGAAATGAAAGAGAAAAAAGCGCGTGTGGAAGATGCCCTGCATGCAACGCGCGCGGCCGTTGAAGAGGGGGTAATTCCGGGTGGTGGCGTTGCTTTGTTACGGACCGTGTCGGTTGTTAAGCAGTTGAAAGGCGACAATCATGACCAGGATGCGGGTATTAAAATTGTACTGCGTGCTTTGGAAGAGCCGTTGCGTCAGATTGTGACCAACTGTGGTGATGAGCCCTCCGTCGTTGTAAACCGGGTTATGGAAGGTAGTGGTAACTTTGGTTACAATGCGGCTACGGGTGAATATGGTGATCTGGTGGAAAGTGGTGTGCTGGATCCGACCAAAGTAACACGCTCGGCATTGCAAAATGCGGCGTCAGTAGCAAGCTTGATGCTGACAACCGACGCCATGGTTGCCGAGTTGCCTAAAGAGGAAGCTGCAGGCGGTGGTATGGGTGGTATGGGTGGTATGGGTGGTATGGGTGGCATGGATATGTAATCAGTTCGCGCAACGCAGTCGCGTAAAACCGTACGTGATTGTTCGATGTCATCCGGCAACAACCCTTGTTTGAGGGTTGTTGCTTTTTTTTAGCGTAAAGATAGGATTCGTTGCGCGGATATCGCGTCCATCGTGTAAGTAAGTCTTCTTTTTTTGATTATGAATCATACAAGGTGCATTCTGGTCTATGAGTACATATAACGAATATTCGCCTTCCGGGGATTTTCTTAAGGATCGTGTGATTCTTGTGACGGGGGCTGGTCAAGGATTGGGTCGCTTGGCTGCATTGGCCTATGCGCAACATGGTGCTGTAGTCATTCTTCACGGACGCAAAGTCGCAAAACTGGAGAAGGTTTATGATGAAATCGAAGAGTTGGGCAAGGAGAGCGCGGTTATTTATCCATTAGATTTGGAAAAAGTGACTGAAGAGGATTGTTCTGTGCTTGCTTCAGCTATTGCGCAGCAGTTGGGGCGATTGGATGGCATACTGCATAATGCAGCATTTCTTTATGGACCGAGTCCGCTGACGTCACAAACCATTGACCAATGGGAGATTTTGTTGAAAGTTAATCTGGTAGCGCCTTTTGCGATAACCAAGGCTTGTTTTCCCTTATTGAAAGCTGCGCCGGATGCCAGCGTTATTATGACGACGAGCACTCATAGCCATAATCCGACTGCCTACTGGGGTGGTTTTGCGGTTGCTAAAGCCGGACTCGAGACTTTTGTCAAAATTCAGGCAGATGAATGGAAGGAATTATCCAATTTGCGTATCAATGGACTGATGCCTGGCATAGTAAATACCCCGCAGCGTGCTAAAACCCATCCTGGAGAAATAAAAAAAACATTGCTTCAGCCAGAAGATTTGATGCCGATCTATTTGTTCCTCATGGGGCCGGATAGTAGAGCAATCAAGGGAGAAATCATTGCATGCCAAACAGCGCTCTAAGTGCTTATCAGAGAATAACAAGGTATAATCGGCTGGCTTCGAATGAAATGACAAATGAGTAAATTGTCCCCGGTTATTGCGAAAGTGGCGGAATTGGTAGACGCACTAGATTTAGGTTCTAGCGCCGAAGGGTGTGGGGGTTCGAGTCCCCCCTTTCGCACCAGCAAGAGTTTGAAAATAAGCTATGATTCAACGGTCATAGAACGTTTTAAATTTTTTAGCTAATTTGCTCGTTTTTAATTGTAATCTATTCAGGATATCAGGAAATTTAATGCAATCAAATGTTGAAAATCTCGGTGCATTGGAGCGTCGAATAGAGATCTCGATTTCTCAGGACCAGATTCAAGATGAAGTTAATAAGCGTCTGCTGGGGTTGGCGAAAAAAACCAAAATGCACGGATTCCGCCCTGGAAAAGTCCCTTTTAAGCTGGTTTCACAAAGATACGGTGCGCAAGTGCAGCAGGAGGTCGTTGGAGATCTTCTGCAAAGCAAATTTGCCGAAGCTGTCAAAAAGCAGGATTTGCAGGTTGTGGGCTTTCCAAGTTATGAAATCAAGCAGCACGATAGCGATAATGAGAATTCCGCCGAATTGGTATTCAACGCCAAATTTGAGGTTTTTCCACAAATTGTTTTTGGTGATCTTGGACAAGTCAATATAGAAAAGCCTGTGACGACAGTTGGCGCCGATGAAGTTGATAAAACTATTGAAATGATACGCAAACAACATATGCAGTATCAGGCAGTAAATCGGGCGGTTATGGAAGGAGATCGCGTTAAGATTGATTATCGCGGCATGCTGGAAGGAAAAGATTTTGAAGGCGGACGGGCAGCCGATGTTCTCCTGATCGTGGGAAAGGGTAAGTACATGAAAGATTTTGAAGATGCCATTGTCGGCATGTCTCTTGATGAGGAAAAATCTTTTGAAGTCACTTTTCCTGATGGTTATCATGGTAAAGATGTGGCCGGGAAAATGGTAACTTTCACGGTCAAGTTGAAGTTTGTGGAATTGCCGGTGCTTCCAGAAGTCAATTCTGATTTTGCCAAATTATTAGGCATAGCCGATGGCGATTTGAATAAAATGCGTGATGCAGTACACCATGATCTTGAACGTGAAGTTGCGCGACAAATTAAAAGTAAGCTCAAAACGCAAGTAATGCGTTGCTTGATGGATGTTAATCCTATTGACGCACCTAATGCCTTGGTGAATCAGGAGATAGTGCGGTTGATGGAAAGCGCACGTAAAGATCTGGCTGCAAGAGGATTGGAGGAAGGTGAAATGCAACTAAACCCCGATTTGTTTAGAGAAAAATCGGAACATCGCATCAAGTTGGGACTTATTTTGGCCGAGTTGATGAAAGTGCATCATCTGAAAGCTACTGCTGAGCAGGTGCGTAGTGTTATTGAAGAAGCTGCGCAGGCGTATGATAATCCGGAAGAAGTAATTAGGTGGCATTATTCTTCCGAAGAGCGATTGCAGGACGCGGAATCACTCGCATTGGAAGAAAATGTAGTGCAGTGGGTGCTGGGACAGGTTAATGTGGTTGAAAAGCCTGTGACTTTTGATGAATTGATGGGAATCGCTTGATATGAAATTCGAATCTGATTCTTTCGACAGGATGGAACCAAAAAATCTTGGACTCATTCCAATGGTTATTGAATCGAGTGGTCGTGGCGAGCGGGCTTATGATATCTATTCCCGGTTGCTAAAAGAACGGGTGGTTTTTCTGGTCGGGCCTGTTAATGAAACAAGTGCAAATCTTATTGTCGCGCAGTTACTGTTTCTTGAATCAGAAAATGCTGAGAAAGATATTCATTTGTATATCAATTCTCCCGGGGGTGTGGTTTCGTCCGGGCTTGCTATTTATGATACGATGCAATACATTAAGCCTGATATCAGCACATTATGCATTGGACAGGCTGCAAGTATGGGGGCGTTATTACTGACGGCAGGAGCCAAAGGAAAACGTTATTGTCTGCCCAATTCGCGTGTTATGATTCACCAGCCACTTGGAGGATTTCAAGGCCAAGCCTCTGATATAGAAATTCATGCTAGAGAAATTCTTTATTTAAAATCGAAACTCAATGGAATTATGGCGCATCATACCGGACAGCCTGTATCAGAAATAGAGAAAGATACTGACCGGGATAACTTTATGAGTGCGGAAGAATCGGTTAAGTATGGATTGATTGATGCCGTTTTGACACATCGAGACTTAACAACCGATAAGAAATAAAAGAAGTTGTGGGAAATTATGAGTGACTGTTGTATGACTACGCATTACGATACAGAAACAACTATTTTTACAAGTCAGCGCCACTATATGATGTTGCCAGGATAGATTAATATGCCAGAGAAAACGAGTAGCGAGAAATTGCTTTATTGTTCTTTTTGCGGTAAGAGCCAGCACGAAGTCAGAAAATTGATTGCTGGTCCTTCGGTTTTTATTTGCGACGAGTGTATTGAGCTTTGTAATGATATCATTCGTGAAGAAATGCAGGGAGATGAAGCAACCAAACTGGTTAAATCCAGTCTCCCAGTTCCTCATGAAATACGTCAGACATTAAATCAATATGTTATTGGTCAAGATTCGGCTAAAAAGATTCTGTCTGTTGCTGTCTATAATCATTACAAGCGCTTGAAGAATCTGGCAAAAGGAACCGATGGCGACGAAATCGAATTATCTAAAAGCAATATTCTATTAATCGGCCCAACAGGCTCGGGTAAAACATTGCTTGCTCAAACACTCGCCCGTCTTCTGGATGTGCCTTTTATCATGGCGGATGCAACTGCATTGACTGAAGCCGGCTATGTTGGTGAGGACGTCGAAAACATTATTCAGAAGTTGCTGCAAAAATGCAACTATGATGCCGAGAAAGCGCAGCGTGGTATCGTTTATATTGATGAAATTGATAAGATATCACGCAAATCGGATAATCCTTCCATTACGCGTGATGTTTCCGGTGAGGGTGTTCAGCAGGCATTATTAAAGTTGATAGAGGGAACAATAGCTATGGTTCCACCCCAAGGTGGGCGTAAGCATCCTAATCAGGAGTTTGTTCAAGTTGACACCACAAACATCTTATTCATTTGTGGTGGCGCGTTTGATGGTCTTGATAAAGTAATTCTTGCTCGCACTGAAAAGGGCGGTATTGGTTTTGGTGCCGATGTCAGAAGCAATAACCGTAAGGATATTAACAAAGTACTGCAGAGTGTTGAGCCTGAAGACTTGGTGAAGTTCGGTTTGATACCTGAATTCGTCGGTCGATTACCGGTTGTTGCAACGCTGGATGAATTAAATGAAGAGGCGCTTATCCAAATTCTGACTGAACCTAAGAATGCACTGGTTAAGCAGTATTGGAAAATGTTCAACATGGAAGGTGGCGTGGAACTGGAATTCCGGGAGCCCGCGCTTAGAGCAATTGCCAAAAAAGCTTTATCCCGCAAAACCGGAGCTCGTGGGTTACGCTCAATTATGGAGGATATTCTTCTCGACATTATGTATGACCTTCCGTCAATGGAGAATGTCGCTAAAGTTGTGATTGATTATAACTTGGCAAGTGAAGACATAAAACCGATTCTAATTTACTCTGATCAACAGAAAGTCGCTAAAACTTCCAGCTAGCGTCTGATGATGTCGGTGCTAAACTAACATCAAACACCGGCATTCGAGAGTTTCGTCAGCATTGGTGTTATTTGTTGATAACCATCTATACTGCTTATAATTTCTATGCATGATGGCGACATCATTCTGCTGTTCCGAATTTCAGTGTTACTTTTTGTGGTGGAAGCCAAAAAGCCTGTTTTGGTCTACTCATATTGATAAAGCATAAGAAACGTATCTAATTTGTTGCCCAATCGAATACAGATTCCTGTATATTCATCTTGAGTTTTTAATAAACGGCTATATATTAATTTTTCATCAGATTCTGACGAACAAGCTTTCTCGCCATATGGTTTTTCATTTAATTAAGCAGAAAACTGGAAGTCAAAGTCTGATCAATAAAGAGATAATTTCGCAAAAGTCTATAATGGAGTTTCTGGCCGACTGTTTTTATTATTCCGGAATTTATAAGATAGGGTTTGCAAAGGTCTCGAAGAGTATAACTAATTTAAAATAAGCATTGGATAGATATGAATTCTAGCGTTGATGATTCCGGACAGCTGGTCCTGCCATTACTTCCGCTTAGAGATGTAGTCGTGTTTCCGCACATGGTGATTCCGTTGTTTGTCGGACGGCAAAAATCAATTAAAGCACTTGAACTCGCAATGGAAGCGAATAAGAGCATTCTTCTGGTGGCGCAGAAAATCGCTTCAAAGGACGAGCCTGCTCCGCAGGATATGTATACGGTAAGTAGCATTGCAAACATTTTGCAAATGCTGAAGCTTCCTGATGGCACTGTCAAGGTGCTGGTTGAAGGCAGTCAGCGGGCGCGAATTCTCGACTTTATTGACTCAGATACACACTTCAATGCGAAAGCCGTTCAGATTGAAGAAAAAAAGAGCGAGTCTCCAGAAACTGAGGCTATGCGTAGAGCATTGATGACTCAATTTGATCAGTATGTAAAGCTTAATAAAAAAATTCCTCCTGAAATCATAACTTCTCTTGGTGGAATTGATGAGGCAGGGCGTCTGGCCGACACGATTGCAGCATATCTCCCGCTCAAGCTTGAGCAGAAGCAGGAAGTGCTGGAGATTTTCGATGTACAAACAAGACTTGAACATTTGCTTGGATTATTGGAAACCGAGCTTGATATTCTCCAAGTTGAGAAACGAATTCGCGGCAGGGTTAAACGGCAAATGGAAAAAAGCCAGCGCGATTATTATCTGAATGAACAGGTAAAAGCAATTCAGAAAGAATTGGGTGAAGGTGAGGAGGGCGCTGATTTGGAGGAGATGGAGCGGAAGATCAAAGCCGCTCACATGCCGAAAGAAGCGCGCGAAAAAGCGGAGACCGAGCTTAGAAAGTTGCGGTTGATGTCGCCCATGTCGGCAGAAGCCACTGTGGTTCGCAATTATATTGATGCGCTGGTCGGTTTGCCGTGGAAGAAAAAAAGCAAAATTAGTAAGAATCTTGAAGCTGCAAAAAATATTTTAGATGAAGATCATTATGGACTTGAAAAGGTCAAGGAAAGAATCATAGAGTATCTCGCAGTGCAGCAGCGGGTTGACAAAATGAAGGCGCCGATACTATGTCTGGTTGGGCCGCCTGGCGTTGGTAAAACATCACTGGGGCAGTCTATCGCGCGCGCGGTTAACAGAAAGTTTGTTCGTATGGCTTTGGGTGGTGTTCGGGATGAAGCGGAAATACGCGGGCATCGAAAGACATATATTGGCTCAATGCCTGGAAAAATTTGTCACAACATGACAAAGGTGGGTGTTAAGAATCCCTTGTTTTTGTTGGATGAAGTTGACAAGATGGGCATGGATTTTCGCGGTGACCCTTCCTCTGCATTATTGGAGGTACTTGATCCTGAACAGAATCATACTTTTGTGGATCATTATATTGAGGTTGAATACGACCTGTCTGACGTAATGTTTGTCGCAACTGCAAATTCGCTGAATATTCCACCTGCGCTTCTCGATCGTCTCGAAGTAATCCGATTATCCGGGTATACCGAAGATGAGAAGCTCAATATCGCGTTAAAGTATCTGTTACCTAAACAGATGAAGAATCATGGTTTAAAGAAATCTGAACTGGTTCTTTCCGATGTGGCTTTGCGTGACACCATTCGCTATTACACACGGGAGTCGGGTGTCCGGGCTCTGGAACGCGAGATTTCGAAAATTTGCAGGAAGGCGGTGAAAATGCTGCTACTGGAGAAGGATGGTGATAAGGTCTCCGTGACAGCACGCAATCTGGATAAATTTCTTGGTGTTCGGCGTTTCTCTTATGGTGTTGCCGAGAAAGAAAATCAGATTGGACAAGTTACAGGACTGGCTTGGACCGAAGTGGGTGGCGAATTATTGACTATAGAATCTGTTGTTTTACCCGGTAAAGGTAAAACCATTACTACCGGGAAGCTTGGAGAAGTTATGCAAGAGTCGATACAGGCTGCCTTATCAGTCGTTCGAGGCCGGTCGCATCGATTAGGAATCGCGGAAGACTTCTATCAAAAAAATGATATACATATTCATTTGCCAGAGGGTGCGACACCAAAGGATGGGCCAAGTGCTGGAATCGGCATATGTGTGGCAATGGTTTCCGTGCTGACTGGAATAGCTGTCAGATCGGATGTGGCGATGACTGGTGAAATCACCTTGAGAGGCGAGGTCCTGCCTATAGGCGGACTTAAGGAAAAGTTACTGGCAGCGCATCGTGGTGGAATTAAGTGTGTGATTATTCCTGATAAAAATGTCAAAGATCTCGCCGATATTCCAGAAAATATCAAAGATCAGCTGCTAATCAAGCCCGTGAAGTGGATTGATCAGGTTCTTGATATTGCTCTGGAACATAAACCGAGACCTGATTCCCCGACGATTCCACCGACTGCCTTACAAAAAAATGTAAAAAATGAAATAGCTGGTGGTGACGTGATTAAGCATTAATAAGCTATAAAAGCTTCGTTTTGTTCTCCTGATTTTCGATTTCTCAGTATCAAATAGAAATTTTTTTGAGTTTGAGTTTGAGTTTGAGTTGGGTCGGGAGAGTTGTCGCTACGTTGTACATTTTAATCTAATGAAATCACATAATGATAACCGCAGAGACTATAAAGCAATATATCGAGAATTCGTTACCTTGTGAGTTGGTGCAGATAGAGGGTGATGATGGATACCATTTTCAGGCAATTATTGTGAGTTCCGAGTTTAGAGGCAAGCGTACGATTCAGCAGCATCAATTGGTATACCAGGCGTTGGGCGAAAAAATGAAGCAGGATATCCATGCATTGTCAATGAGAACTTACACGCCGGAAGAATGGGCTGCAAGAATCTGATCTGACTTTTCTTATACTACCTCTCCTCATCAAGAATATTGGGTAGTGTCTCATTTTGAAATTATTGAATTAAATATAGGTAAATTTTGATCGTTATACAACAGAACGTCCTAGTCGTTCTGTATTAACATAGAACAATTCATATGTTGACTGCAACCGTAGTTTAAAAGGATAATTGTGAACCCATAATTAATGGGTTTATCTAAATTACTAAATCTATGACATGTCTAGCTTAAAGAGAAAAGCTGGAAAGTAAATATAACGTATCAAAAATAATAAATTTCAGGAGATGTATTATGAGCGTTAAAACATCTACCTTAGGAACAATTCATCTTTCCGGAAACGACGCAAAAAAATTTACCAGTCAAGTAACATTCGGAAGGCCAAAAAAAGCTGCTGCAAACGGATTAATAAAAGGCATGCAGTTATTAAATGAATTCGATGCCAAAGGTTATGCTGTAGTTAAAAACAAGGTTTAATCTTGTCTGAAACCAAAGAAAATAATTCATCTTCGGACGGAATTATATTGAGAGAGTTACGTCAAGAAGATAATGTTAATATTTCTCTCGGTTCTGAATATGTAGCCCTCAAAAATTTTTTGAAAAAGAATGCAAAGGATTACCATTCTAAAAATTTAGCACGTACTTTTGTCGCAGTTGATAATAATTCAGATATAGAAAATCAAGTTTTAGGATATGTAACTCTTGTTTCTAGTCAAATCAGTTTAACCAAATTCAGACATCCGGATGATGTGGCCGAATATCCATATAAAGATTATCCAGCAGTAAAAATTGCTCGATTAGCTGTTGATACGAAGCATAGAATGAATGGTTTAGGTAAATACTTAATTGGGTGGTCTATTGCCATATCCATTAAAAAAATCATGCCGTTTATAGGATGTAGATTTTTGGTTGTTGATTCAAAGCCATGTGCTATTAGTTATTATGAGAAGAATGGATTTACCTTATTAGACACAGAAGAAAATAAAAAAAACAAACATCCTCTTTTATTCATTGATCTCCATAAATTATGATTTAAGCAAATCTCAACCTAGTTTACATCTTTCTGTTTTCTTGTCGCTGTTAGTTTAATACTTTGGCTTGTATTTCCTTCTGCTTCTGTCCCTCAATTCTTCCTTAGCATCGATCAAATCAATAATTTCACCGATAGACCAAAGCTTTTCTGTTATGCCTGCCGCCATTGCTGGAGTTGTTTTTAGCGTTTTGTGAATGCGTATAAAATTGTAATACATGAAATGCAATGCAACGTAAGCCTCCAATCCTTCCATCTTAATATGGTTGTTGAATTTCATTATTCTGCCTGAGTAAATTTTTCAGGAGGATAATTGATGAAATTACAGCAGCATCAACGAAAACATATAGAAATCTGGCAATCAAGCGGCATGAGCCAGGCTGCTTATTGTCGTAAGCAGGGATTGAATGCGAAGACATTTTGTAACTGGTTGAGAGTTTATCGCCATGATTGCTTGGATAATAAGCCCGCCACGTTGGTACCGGTAACGATCAAACCGGAATCGTCACCGATGAATTCTTTGAAATTACGCGGTTCTGGCGGTTATGTATTGGAAATACCGGCAGATGTTTCACCGCAATGGCTGGTTGAATTGTTGCGATGTCTGGAATGATTACGCATAGCGGTCAAATCTGGATGATGGTTGAACCGGCAGATATGCGCCGAGGCATTGACGGTTTGTCGATGATTGTGCAGCAGGCGCTGGGTTATTCGCCGTGTTCGGGATCGGCGTTTGTGTTTTGTAACCGTGCGGGCAATCGCATCAAGGTGTTGTTGTGGGATGGTACGGGAGTCTGGTTATGCCAACGCCGATTACATCAAGGCCGGTTTGTGTGGCCGAAGCTGGAGGATCGTTGTTTTGAGTTGACGAGAATGCAGTGGGAATGGCTTACGGCAGGTGTGGACTGGCGGCGTCTGTCGGCATTGCCACCTGCTCATTTGCAGGTGTGATGTTATGTGATAATTCAATGTTAACAGTTAGTTATGGTGGTTTTGTGGTATAATAATGGCCATGAAATCATTGACTCAACTCGATCAATTGAATCTTGATGCGGATACCAAACAACAGGTGGCCGACATTGTTCAGACGTTGCTTGATCAGGCCCAGCAAGAGATTCGCGCACAGGAGATTAAAATCCAGGCGCTCACAATGGAACTGGCACATTTGCGCCGCATCCGTTTTGGCAGGAAGAACGAGTCACTGTCTTCATTCGAACATCCGAGTCTGTTTGACGAATCGGTGCTGGCGGATATCGCTGCCGTCAATGCGGAAATCGAACAGATCAATGCACCAGCCGATAAAGACACTAAACCCAAGTTGCCGCGCAATCGTGCTGGACGCCAGCCGCTGCCGGATCATTTGCCGCGCATCGAGCACCGGCATGAACCCCAGTCCTGCCAATGCAACCAGTGCGGCCGCGAGCTGGTTAAGATCGGTGAAGACGTTACCGAACAGCTCGATGTTGAACCCGCTCGATTTTTTGTTCACCGTCACATCCGGCCACAGTACGCTTGCAGAACTTGCGAAACCATCACTGCAGAACCGGCGCCACCGGCAGTGATCGACGGCGGTATGGCAGCGCCGGGTTTACTGGCCTGGGTGGTGACCAGCAAATATCTGAACCATTTGCCGCTTTATCGCCTGGAACAAATGGCCGCCCGTGAACAAGTCACACTGTCCAGTTCCACGCTTGCGGAATGGGTAGGCCGTACAGGCGTAGCCCTGCAACCGCTGGTTGATCGCCTGATCTGGCATTTGCTGCAGGGTAACATGCTTCATGCCGATGAAACGCCCATCGCGCAACTGGAACCCGGCAACGGCAAAACCCGCAAGGCCTATCTATGGGCCTACCGCAGTAACGATCTTGACTCGGGGCCACGAATCGTCATCTTCGACTATCAAGCCGGTCGAAGCGGCCGGCATGCGCAAAACTTCCTGCAAAACTGGCAAGGCCATCTGCTGGTCGATGACTATGGCGGCTACAAACCGCTGTTCTCCAGAACCGCATCGCCCTGTATCGAACTGGGCTGCTGGGCGCATGCGCGGCGCAAATTCTTCGACCTGCACAAAGCCAACGCCAGTCCAATGGCATTCGAGGCATTGCAGCGTATCAGCACCTTATATGCGATTGAGGCAGAAGGCAAACACCTGAATGCCGAGGCGCGTCAACAGTTACGCGTCGAAAAAAGCCTGCCGCTACTTAATGCAATGCACGGCTGGCTGACTCAAACCCGCCTACAAACCGCAAATGGCGGCGGCTCCGCCAGAGCACTGGACTACACACTCAAACGTTGGAAAAGCCTGAGCCGCTACGCACAAACAGGTCATCTGCCGATCGACAACAATCCGGTAGAAAACACCATTCGCCCCATCGCCATCGGGAAAAAGAACTGGCTCTTCACTGGATCGGAACGCGCCGGCCAACGTGCTGCAGCCATTCAAACCCTGTTCGGCACCGCCAGGCTAAACAACACCAATCCGGCCACATGGCTCAAAGAAACACTCGCTAAACTCCCCGCCTGGCCCAATAGCCGTATCGATGAATTACTTCCGTTGACACCGGAGTTCATTCAATCATCAAAGCAAGGCAAATGACAGGTGGATGCGTTGGATGCTTACAATGCAACGGCGTGTTGCAGGTTTTCAATCTTTTTGCTGAACCCGTTCGTTAATCTGGTGAATCTACGCATACCCATGCGCATGGTTAGATTGTTACGCTCAACGTAACTGGTTGAGATATGTGAAGCATCAGGATTGCCAGCCATTACACGCTTTTCTGCACTCACAAACTTGGCTGGACTATAGCGTTTTTGACCTTTGGATTCTTCGCCATAGATTTTTACCAGCATCGCATAATCAATCATTCCGCCGAAGAAATCTTCAACTGGATTGATATAGCATCCGTAACCATCCGTTGTTAACTGGATACGATCACTTAACCTGTTTGCCAGATCACCAATAAAAGCTTCGGCATACGCATAATCACGTCGACCAACAAGCCAAGAAATAGCCAGCTTGCTATCAGCGTCAATAGCCGTCCAGGTATAAACATCACCATGACCTAGTACGCCTTTGTTTTCTTCTGATACATTCTTTTCTTTTGAGTAGCAGAATGACCAAATCTCATCACATTGAACGCGCTTGCTTTTGATATTAAACAGATGTTCGTCTTGATACTCAGCGCATACGGTACCGGCATCAATCAGTAATTTCGTAACTGTATTGATTGATACGTCAGCAACGCGTGAGGTTGAGCGCATCGAACTGCCTTCGACCAGCATCATTAAAATCATCGCGCGTTTTTCTTTTGAGAGTTTGTTCATTATCACACCGTTTTTGATGGTTATGAGGTATTTTATCAAAAAATTTGATATTGACAAAGTTAATTTTGATAATATAATTTGATTATCAAAATTAACTGTGGAGATTTTTATGAATGTAAAAGCTATTGTTGATATGTTTGGCGGTCAAACAGCACTTGCAACCCTCATAGGAAAAGGGCAAAGCACTGTTGCTTATTGGGTTAAGTCTGAATCGATACCTGCTAGATGGCACCCAAAGCTTTTGATATTGGCGTCACAACATGGAATCAAATTGTCTGCCAATGACTTTATTGAATGTCCAGTTATTGAGGATCATCAAATTCAGCCCATTGAACGGCCTGAATACGTTGCAGATACTGATATTCATGAGAGCGTAGACTCATCAGCGTTCATGTTTTACGCCGCACAAGATGGTGCCATTAAAATTCAGGTGCTTTTAGGTGAGGAAACGGTATGGGCATCTCAGCAAGGAATGGCTGATATTTTTGATATTGAATCAAATACGGTTACTTATCACTTGAAAAACATATTTGATACCAATGAATTAAGTGAATATTCAACTACTCGAAAATTTCGAGTAGTTCAACGTGAGGGCAACCGCAACGTAAGCCGGGAAATTGATTTTTACAATCTTGATGCCATCATCTCTGTTGGTTATCGCGTAAATTCATACAAAGCTACGCAGTTCAGAAAGTGGGCTACATCGGTTTTAAAAGAATATCTTGTTAAAGGATTCGCACTAGACGATGACAGGCTGAAGCAAGGGAATAAACTATTCGGTAAAGATTATTTTGATGAACTGATTGAGCGAATTAGGAGAATTCGCACATCAGAGCGCATGTTTTGGCAAAAAGTAACGGATCTATATAGCCAATGTAGCGTTGATTACGATAAAAACGCCACTGTAACTCAAAGTTTTTTCGCGCAAGTTCAAAACAAATTTCACTATGCAATTCATCATCATACAGCAGCAGAATTAGTAAAAGAAAGAGCCGATGCGACAAAGCCAAATATGGGATTGGTGCATTACGCGAATATGCATAAAGATGGAATGATACTTAAAACGGATGTACCGATAGGTAAAAATTATTTAACCCCTGAAGAATTGGATGAATTAGAGCGTTTGGTAGAGAATTACTTGGGTACGGCTGAGCTTTTCGCGAAAAGGAAGATTGTTATGACCATGAAGGACTGGGTGAACAAGCTAGATGAATTCCTGAGATTTAACGCTTACGATGTTTTGGAAGGATCTGGAAAAGTAAGTGGAGATTCAGCCAAAAAGCATGCATTAACTGAATACGAAAAATTCATGGCAGTCCATGAAAAAGAGTTTATATCTGATTTTGATAAATTTGTTGACGAAGTGAAAATCAAAAAAAGATTACCAACTTAATCTATATTGCTAACATTTTTTCTTTTTTGTGCCGCCCTGATTCTATGGCGGCTTTTTTCTTTTCGTCAATTTCTTCTTCTGGCAAAGCATCACCAATAGCTTCATCAACGATGCGCTTTGCAAGCTGGCTAAGGTCTGGTTTTTTGGATTGTTTACTCATTCCTGTATGATAGCATTCAGGCTGGCAAGTTCAAACAGGCTTAAATTTCAAACTGAGACACTACCGAATATTGCATCAATTTTGTCTTCTGAACAGATTGTTGTATAGATTCTCTGAAAATGATTAGTCAATGTCTTTGTTCTGATGATGAGAGTCGTATCCATTTTTTTGATGACTGTGAGCATGATCATGTTTATGTTCGTGACCATCACTATTACTGTGCTTGCTGATAAGTTTTTGATACTGATCGGCTGACATGTTCTCGAGTTTCTGGACAAAAAGTGCCATCGCCCATATCGTTTCATCGTCATGCGTCAGGCCCCATGCAGGCATTGCGGTCATTTTTATGCCATTTTTAATGACCCAGAAATAGGCTTTTGTTTGAGTTTCGATGGCATCCGTGCCTGCTGGCAATTTACGCTGATGAAATACTGGTGCCTGTGGATACAGACCTTGTGCCAGTTCGGTGAGTTCTTGTCCGGGAGCTAGATGACAAATGGTGCACATTGCGTCATAGTGTGTTGCGCCAGTGGCTAGATATTCGGTTTCCTCCATGGTGGGCACTTCCAGTACATTCGCTCTGGCCGCAATTGAATTATTCCGCATCCATTCAATTAATTTTTCGGTAATTAGCCAATGTTTATCGGTAGCACCGATATTGTAAATGCCTGCACTCATCATATATCCGGCAGCTATTGCAACGACAAGCATAAACCCTGAAATGGTTTTTAATATTGCTTTCATTTATTGTACCTCCTTCATGAGAAGTATGGTTCTGACCCCTTGGACATTAGACTGGTGTGTTACACAAGCACAGTTCTAAATCTGCTTATTTATCAACTGCCTCACAATAAGAGATTACCCGGAATACAGCTGATTTCTCTTGTTTTTACAATTTGTAATCTGTGTATTCCAACAAGGCTATGCAACTGTGACTTCCCGGGACAGATAAACATCCTGAATAGCATTGAGTAACTTGATGCCTTCGCTAAATGGTTTCTGGAATGCTTTTCGTCCGGAAATGAGTCCCATGCCGCCAGCTCGTTTATTAATGACGGCGGTGCGAACCGCTTGATGTAAATCATCACTGCCGGATTCACCGCCAGAATTAATCATACCTATTCGGCCCATATAACAATTAGCAACTTGATAGCGAACCAAATCAATCGGATGATCAGTGGTCAATTCATCATATACTTTGGGGCTTGTTTTTCCAAATTTAAGTGCAGTAAATCCGCCATTATTAATCGCCATCTTTTGTTTAATGATGTCTGCGCCAATGGTTGCTGCAAGATGATTGGCCTGTCCGGTCAAATCGGCGCTGACATGATAGTCTTTTTCGGCCGTCTTAAAAGCCGGGTTGCGTGTGTAAGCCCACAGAATCGTGACCATTCCGAGATCATGTGCATGCTCAAATGCCTCACTGATTTCCTGGATCTGGCGACGCGATTCGGGTGAGCCGAAAAAAACCGTTGCGCCCACTGCGCAGGCACCCATATCAAAAGCTTGATCAACGCTTGCGAATAATGTCTGATCATAATGATGGGGGAATGTGAGCAACTCATTATGATTAATTTTGAGAATCATGGGTATTTTGTGCGCATATTTTCGCGTGACGCTGCTGAGCACGCCAAACGTCGAGGCAACGCCGTTGCAACCACCTTCTATGGCCAGTCGAACTATATTTTCAGGATCGAAGAACAATGGATTCGGTGCGAAAGAAGCGCCGGCTGAATGTTCTACGCCTTGATCGACCGGTAATAATGATAAATAACCGCTACCTGCTAATCGACCATGATTGTACAGAGCCTGAAGATTACGCAAAACACTTGGCTTGCGGTTATTGGTACTGGATACGCGATCTACGAAATCCGGCCCGGGCATATGTAATTGCTCTTTGGGAATACCTTCGCACACATGATTGAGGAGTGTTTCACTTTCTTCTTTCAAAATGTCGGTAATGCTGATTGTCATAATCCTCTCCAAAAGCCTTATTTCAAAATTGTAGTCTGCTCCAAATACTAAAATAAGACAATGATTATGCTCTAGGGTTTTTTAATTTTTCCTGAACGCTGGTTTTGTCCAGGTGTGGCGCAAACATTTCTATAAAATCAAATACGAAGCTCTGTAGATAACTGTTGCGGCTGATGCCGATGCGTGTGGTACTGGGCTCAAACAAATGATCGGCATCAATGGCCCTGAGTTGGTCATCGCGTTTTGGATCAAATGCCATTTTGGCCAGTATGCCGATGCCCAACCCCAGTTCAACATAAGTTTTTATAACATCCGAATCAATAGCTGTTAATACAACATTGGGGGTGAGCCCCTTATTTTCAAAAGCCTGGTTTATTTTTGAGCGTCCAGTAAAGGCAAAGTCATAAGTGATGATCGGATATCGGCTGATTGCCTCCAGAGTCAGTTTTTTTTCCTTTAACAACGCATGACCGGGTGGTGTTACGATGCAGCGATTCCATTGATAGCAAGGCAGCATGACCAGTTCCTGAAAATGTTCTATTGCTTCGGTAGCAATGGCGATGTCTGCTTCTCCTGAAGTAACCAATGCCGAGATTTGAGTCGGACTGCCTTGGCGCAGGATAAGCCGGACTTTGGGATGAAGGGCAGTAAAGCGTTTAATTATCGGTGGCAAAGCATAACGTGCTTGTGTGTGTGTCGTGGCGATAGTGAGCGTGCCACCTGTTTCGCGCGCATAATCCTGTGCGGCTTTTTTTAGATTTTCGGATTCCTGCAGTATTTTTTTTGCAATCTGAATGACCATTTGCCCCGGAGGAGTTATTTGTGTCAGTCGCTTACCGTTACGGATAAAAATCAATACACCGAGTTCTTCTTCAAGAAGTTGAATTTGCTTGCTAATTGCAGGTTGTGAAGTATGAAGCTTTTGCGCGGCCTTGGATAGATTGAGTTTTTGGTTGGCTACTTCACATAAATAGCGGAATTGTTGTAATTTCATTAATATTATTTTTAATAACTTTATGATATATCAAATTAATATAATATTATTTCAGATTATATATTATATTTGTTAATATGCGCCCTTTTTATAATAATTACGGCGTAAAAGCAGGTGTTTGACAGTATGCTCAGTTTCCGGCTAATTGGATTTGTGCATTTTGCTCTTGGTTTTTTGTCGAGGTCGGTCAGCTTTTATACTGTTGATCATTGCGGTGAATAGCGTTGATTGTATCCAGGAGCCAGGATGAATTTGTAAAAACGCAATTCTCGCCGGCTTGCCGGAAATAGGAGGATATTCTAGCTTTAGTACACTTGCTGCCGCGAGATGTTCGCTTGTAGGAATAATGTTGCGAACGAGTCTGTTTGTAAAAATAAATTTCGATGGATCGGCGGAAAGCTCGGCGTAATTATGGTGCATTTTAATATGTACCCAGCGGCTTTGTTGGGGCATGGAAGTGTCAGGTTGCTGTGGTTTTCGATATGAGTATTGGACTAATTCGTATTAAAGCTGTATAAAGCCAGCTGTTTTGAGATTGGATTGAAATGGCGATTCGAGTGCGGAGATAATGGTTCTTGGAAATGTAAATTAATTCAAGATGCGCTTCGAATGCCAAACTGAGGACTATTTTATGAGCACAAATGAAGAGAATAAGCCGAAACAGGTCACGTGGTTTAACGGTTGCGGTGGAAGAGTTGGTATTGTGATCGGTGAAAAGGGTGATTTTGCCTATATTGGAATGGCGCTGAGGCATGATGAAGATGACGATGTCGATCATATTATCAAGTATGGCGCGAAGTTTCCGCTTGATGCTGCAAAATTATTGCCAGTTTCCAAGTATTACACCAAAACTGAAAGCCAAACTTAAATTATAATAATCAATCATTAGGCGAATTGCGTTTTTGAGGATGAGATGGACGCAGATTGAGGGGTGAGGATTTTAAGATGTATTGTTATGACGAATATGATCAACGGATGATCGATGAGCGTGTTGCTCAATACAGGGATCAGGTACGCAGGCGTTTATCCAATGAATTGACGGAAACAGAGTTTCTGCCGTTAAGGCTGCAGAACGGTCTCTACATGCAGATTCATGGTTATATGTTGCGTATTGCTGTTCCCTACGGTTTGATTTCTTCAAGACAGATGCGCATGTTTGCGCATATAGCGCGTAAATATGATCGCGGTTACGGTCACTTCACGACACGCCAGAATATTCAGTTTAATTGGCTGAAACTGGAAGATACGCCGGATATACTTGCCGATTTGGCAACAGTACAGATGCATGCCATTCAGACTTCTGGAAATTGTGTTCGAAATATTACGTCTGATGAATTTGCCGGCGTAGCTCAGGATGAAGTTGTCGATCCGCGTCCGTATGCGGAGATTCTGCGCCAGTGGAGTACATTCCATCCTGAATTCGCCTACCTGCCGCGTAAATTCAAGATCGCCATTAGCGGAGCAAAAGAAGATCGTGCCGCCATTCTTGCGCATGACATAGGTTTGTCTGTGACAAAGAATGCCCAGGGTGAAACTGGTTTTCGTGTTCTGGTAGGCGGCGGACTCGGAAGAACCCCGGTCATTGGCAGCGAAATCTGTGCATTTTTGCCATGGCAACATCTGCTGACTTATGTGGAGTCGATTCTGCGCATATACAATCAGTTTGGTCGCCGCGACAATAAATTTAAAGCGCGTATCAAGATACTGGTCAAGGCGCTGGGAATTGACGAATTCAGGCGCTTGGTCGAAGAGGACTGGGCTGATCTGAAGGATGGTCCAGGTACTTTAACCCGCGAAGAAGTCGAGCGTGTGGCGGGTTTTTTTACTGATCCGGCTTATGAGGTGCTGGTTGGCAACGATTTCAATCTTAAGGAATTTGTGGCGGATAACCGCAATTTTTCAAATTGGATGAAACATAATGTGCGGCCGCATCGCGTGCCTGGTTATGCCATTGTTGTCCTGTCAGTGAAAAAACCCGGCAATGCGCCCGGCGATATGACGGATGCGCAAATGGACGCTGTGGCGGAGCTGGCTGATCGTTACAGTTTTGGAGAGATGCGGATTACACATAAACAGAATCTGGTTTTTGCGGATGTCAAGCAGACTGACCTGATAGAACTGTGGAACGAATTGAGCAGGTTGGAGCTGGCTTCGCCAAACATCGGCATGTTGACGGATATTATCAGTTGTCCTGGCGCTGAATTCTGTACTTTGGCCAATGCGCGTTCCATTCCTTTATCCAAGTTAATTGCCGAACGCTTTGAGAATCTGGATTTTCAGTATGACATTGGTGAAATTTCATTAAATATATCTGGTTGTATGAATGCTTGTGGGCAACATCACATCGGGAATATCGGCATAACTGGTGTGGAGAAAAAAAATCACGAGGAGTGGTATCAGATTTCCATTGGTGGTGCTGAAGGTAACAGCTGTTCATTAGGCAAGATTCTTGGTCCGTCGCTGACTTTTTATCAGGTTCCTGAAGCGATCGACCGTATTCTGCAGGTTTATTTGCGTGAGCGTATCGACGAAGGTGAGCGCTTTATTGATACGGTGCGCAGAATTGGACACACACCGTTCAAGGATCATGTTTACGCGGCAGGCTTTACTGAAGAGTCAATCAAGCCCGACGATAAAGATGCCGTAGTCGCGGCGCAGTATGCGATTCCATTTTTTTCGCCACGTTTCTAGTATTATGATTATAAAGAATAAGACTATCATTGAGGATGACTGGCAGGTGTTGCGATTGCAGGGCCAGGAGACAGCAAAAGAAGTGGTCATTCCAGACGGAAAAATAATTGTGCCGCTTAAAGTCTGGTTGGAACAGCGCGCTGTTTTGCAGCAACGTAATGATATCGGCGTCTGGCTTGCCAGCGATGAACGCCCCGAGGATTTGACGGAAGATATACACAGGTTTTCTGTGATAGCTGTTGATTTTCCTAAATTTTCGGATGGCCGTGGCTATTCGATCGCTTATAATTTACGGGCTCGAATGGGGTATTCCGGCGAATTGCGCGCCATTGGTGATGTGTTGCGTGATCAGTTGTTTTATATGCAGCGCGTGGGTTTTGATACGTTTGAGCCGCGCCCGGACCGAGATATCAATGATGCATTAAAAGGTTTGAAGGATTTTTCGGAGGTCTACCAAACTTCCATTGACCAGAAGCAGCCGTTGTTTCGCCGTGTTATACGGCAGGGAATGGATGTCGCAGGTTCTGGAAATGATTGATTTATCAGAAAAGATTGAGCAGGTTGTTGCGCTGTTGACTGAAACAGTCCGTGACTATGCGCCTGTTGCGTTTGCCAACAGCTTGGGCGCCGAAGATATGGTGCTGACCGATTTGATTGATAAGTATCAGATTGATATTGAAATGTTCAGTCTCGATACAGGACGGCTGCCGCAGGAGACCTATGATTTAATGCAGACTGTTCGTGAGCGCTACAAAACTCCGTTGCGTATTTATTTTCCTAATGTCAAACAGGTTGAGGAATATGTTGCTGCGTATGGTATCAATGGTTTTTACGAGAGCGTAGAATTGCGCAAGGCTTGTTGTCATGTACGCAAGGTGGAGCCGTTGCGCCGTGCGCTATATGGTAAGCGAGCATGGGTTACGGGAATAAGGCGTGATCAGACGACAACGCGCGTTGATTTGAAAGTGTCGGCTTATGACATCAGCAACCGCATGCAGAAAATCAATCCTTTGCTCGAGTGGACCAACGATGACGTGTGGGCTTATCTCAGAGCGAATGACGTTCCTTATAACAAGTTACACGACCGGTTCTATCCGAGTATCGGTTGCGCACCGTGCACACGCGCAATTACACCAGGTGAAGATATTCGCTCCGGCCGCTGGTGGTGGGAAACCCCGGATGGCAAGGAATGCGGATTGCATATTAATAACGTCATCCCGATCAAATAAAAAATAACCTTGGTTTTTTGGAACTAATTTACAGTTAATAATGCTGATGCATCGCTGGTTTTTTGCAAGTAGAGAGAAAAAGTATGAGTAATCGTCCCTTCACCCATCTTGATGCACTGGAAAGTGAATCCATTCATATCATGCGAGAAGTGGCGGCAGAATGTGCCAACCCCGTATTATTATTTTCGGGGGGTAAGGATTCTATCGTTTTGTTGCGTCTGGCTGAAAAGGCATTCAGACCAGGTCGTTTTCCGTTCCCATTAATGCATATCGATACTGAGCATAACTTTCCGGAAGTGATCACGTTTCGAGATCGCCGGGTCAAAGAGTTGGGTGAGCGCTTGATTGTCCGCAGTCTTGAGGATTCGATTAAAAAGGGCAGAATCGTTTTGCGATCGGAATCGCAAAGTCGTAATCCATTTCAATCAGTTACCCTGCTTGATGCGATTGCTGAATTCAGTTTTGATGCCTGCATCGGCGGTGCGCGTCGAGATGAAGAAAAAGCGCGTGCCAAAGAGCGCATTTTTTCTTTTCGCGATGAATTCGGTCAGTGGGATCCGAAAAACCAACGTCCTGAATTGTGGGATTTATACAATACCCGCACACACCCGGGGGAGAATATTCGTGTATTTCCCATTAGTAACTGGACCGAACTGGATGTCTGGGAATACATTGCACGCGAGAAACTGGAAGTTCCGGAGATTTATTTTGCACATGAACGTGAGGTCATCCAGCGGGATACCGGGTTGTTGCCTGTATCGCATCTGGTGCAGCCCAAACCAGGCGAGCAGGCCGAAAGAATGGTCGTGCGTTTCCGCACCGTCGGTGACATGAGTTGTACCTGTCCTGTCGCATCGACCGCCGCTACCGTGGAAGACATTATCGCGGAAACAGCAATGACACGCATTACAGAACGTGGCGCGACGCGCATGGATGATCAGACCTCGGAAGCTTCAATGGAATTGCGCAAGAAAGAAGGCTATTTCTAATTTTTTTATGATTCATGGATTGATTAAAAGATCGCCGCTTACGGTCAACCAGAAATCACTAATTTTGTTTTAACAAAGCATTGTCTTGAACAGCGGTGAAATGTATTTCCAGAAGGAAGCCAGATGTTAGAAGTTGAAAAAATTCCGTTTGAACAGGCCGAGTTGTTGCGTTTTATTACTGCCGGCAGTGTGGATGACGGAAAAAGCACCTTAATTGGACGTTTGCTGCACGACTCAAAATCTATTTTTGAAGATCAGCTGAGCGCAATCACTAATACGACACGCAAGCGTGGGCTGGCGGGGGTCGATTTATCATTGTTGACGGATGGATTGCAGGCCGAACGGGAACAAGGTATCACCATCGATGTTGCCTATCGGTATTTTGCGACGCCCAAGCGAAAGTTTATTATTGCCGACACACCCGGACATGAGCAGTACACGCGAAATATGGTAACCGGTGCTTCGACAGCCAATCTGGCAATTATTCTTATTGATGCGCGTAAAGGCGTTTTGACGCAGTCACGCCGCCATGCCTATCTGGCAAGTCTGGTTGGCATTCCGCATCTGGTCGTTGCGGTTAATAAGATGGATCTGGTTGATTATTCACAATCGGTATTCAATGCTATTTGCAGTGATTTTTCCGCTTTTGCTGAAAGACTTAATGTGCATCATATCGACTTTATTCCAATGTCGGCACTGCTTGGCGACATGGTGGTCGAACGCGGCGACAAGTTGGATTGGTATAAGGGATCGACATTGATCGACCTGCTGGAAAATATATCGATCAGCCACGATGTTAACCAGGAAGACTTTCGTTTTCCGGTGCAGTGGGTATGCCGTCCGCAGACGAAAGAATTGCATGACTTCAGGGGTTATATGGGACGAATAGAATCCGGTTCTGTTCGTGCCGGAGACGCCGTGACAGTGTTGCCTTCGGGATTAAACTCACGTATCAAGGAAATTATCTTATACGAAGGTAATATCGATCAGGCAGACGCACCGCAATCAATAACCTTGACTATCGAAGATCATCTTGATATTTCGCGCGGCGATATGCTGGTAAAGACCGGCGATAACCCACAGGTCACCAATAGTTTTAATGCAATGTTATGCTGGCTATCCGAACAGCCGCTTGATCCGGCACGTAAATACCTGATTAAACATACGACCCGTATGGTCAAAGCGATGATCGGAAAAATTGATTATCGTGTTGATGTCAACACGATGCAGCATGAGTCGGTTGAGCAATTGAAGATGAATGATATTGCGCATGTCGGCATTAAGGTTCAGCAGCCGCTGGTTTGTGATGACTATCTGAGGAACAGGGCAACGGGCTGTTTTATTGTAATTGATGAGAGCAGTAACAATACAGTCGCTGCTGGCATGATCAGTATTTCAGAAAGTTAATTCAAAACCTGTCGATCAAGACACTGGAAGCTTGCCAGTTCTTTCATGCATGCATGATTTGCAATCGTTTCTTTACCGTAATTTAAATCTTATTTATCTTCTATGACAACTTTGGATTCATCATCCTTCGATCCTTCGAGTGTTCGTGCTCCCGACTTTCAATTCAATATGACCGTGTCCGATCTGTATCAGCGCGATGGCCTGCTCAGGGTGGATCAGGCATTTCTGGATTATCTCCATGAAGGCGATGCATCGCTGTATAAACAGCTTAAAATCGCACGTGAGCAACCGGATAGCTTGCAACCCAAGGATGAATCAGCGCTGCTGATTGAGGTTGCAGCGTGGCTGGATGATTTTATTGCAAAGTTGTTTAATATCGAAACTGAAATCAAGACACTGGCTGCGAAACATCATGAGCTCGCGCCACTGTACTTTTGCAAGCGGCAATTTGTGCAGCGACGCGCAAAAGGTAAAGTCACTGCGGATGAATTAGCCGGGATTGACGGGCTGGCGTTGGAGAAAGATTTGGCTGCTGAGTTCGACGCACCATTTTCGGAGCTCATTTTTGCCACGCACGTGGCACAATGGATGGAAGATGAGACAGTCAATGAAGCGCGCCTGAAAAAAGCGCTGCATTATGCTGCTTGGGCATTAAGAACGCCAGAGGGTCAGACGCACACACAGGCTGGTATTTTGTTCAAATCACCAACCAAGCTGGATTTCCTGCATTTACTTGCTTTGGAGACTGACGAATCCAAAGGTTTTCCATTACATCGGCTTGGTCATTTGCGGCAACGTAACGGCTTTGCATTGACCGATCAAGGTACCGACCTGGTTGGTGCTTTGGATGAAGCCAATTACTGCATCTGGTGCCACGAACAGGGCAAGGACTCCTGTTCAAAAGGTTTGAAAGACAAGCCCAAATCGGCGGATGAGCCGGCGCCATTCAAAAAAAGTGAGCTCGGTGCATTGCTGGCCGGATGTCCGCTTGAAGAACGTATTTCAGAGTTCCATAAACTGAAAACACAGGGCGTGGCTGTGGGCAGTCTGGCGATGATCGTATTGGATAATCCGATGTGTGCGGGCACTGGTCATCGGATCTGTAACGATTGCATGAAGTCCTGTATCTATCAGAAGCAGGACCCGGTTGATATTCCTCAGGCGGAAACGCGTACTTTGAAAGATGTCCTGGCGTTGCCCTGGGGCTATGAAATTTATAGCCTGCTGACGCGCTGGAATCCACTGAATCTGAAACGGCCTGTGCCAAAACCGCTGTCCGGTAAGAAAGTACTCGTCGTTGGCATGGGGCCCGCTGGGTATACGCTTGCGCACCATCTGATGAATGAAGGTCATACCGTAGTTGGAATCGATGGACTTAAGATAGAGCCGCTACCGGAGCAGCTCTCCGGTGTCAATATGAAGGGCGAGCGTGTAACGTTTGCGCCGGTTTATGATGCCAGTTCTCTGGAAGAGAATCTGGATGAGCGCATGCCTGCCGGGTTTGGCGGTGTAGCAGAGTATGGTATCACTGTGCGCTGGAATAAAAACTTCCTCAAATTGATCCGCCTGTTGCTGGAGCGCAGAGACCAGTTCGCCTTGTTTGGCGGCGTGCGCTTTGGCGGCACGCTGACAACGGATGATGCGTTTGCAATGGGTTTTGATCATGTCGCACTTGCGGCTGGCGCGGGCAAACCAACGGTGCTGGATTTGCCAAATGGTCTGGCGCGTGGTGTGCGCGCAGCCTCTGATTTTCTCATGGCGTTGCAGCTGTCCGGCGCCGCGCAACGGGACTCAATCGCCAATATGCAGTTGCGTTTGCCGGTGATCGTGATAGGTGGTGGTTTGACGGCGATTGATACGGCAACAGAAGCACTGGCTTATTATCCGATACAGGTCGAAAAGTTTTTGCAGCGTTACGAGCTGTTGTCCGCTGTTCAGGGCGAGGCTTCGATTCGCAGTATCTGGGACGCGGAGGAAACCGAAATAGCTGACGAATTTCTGGCGCATGCCCGCGCCATTCGCGCTGAACGCGCAGTCGCTGAGCAAGAAGAACGCGAAGCGGATATTCTGTCGCTGTTGCAATCCTGGGGCGGTGCTACAATCGCCTATCGCAAACGCCTGATCGACAGTCCTTCCTATACGTTGAATCATGAAGAGGTCGAGAAGGCCTTGGAAGAAGGAATCTGGTTCGCCGAAGGCTTGACGCCGAACCGCGTTAATGTCGATCCGTGGGATCATGTGCAATCTGTACGTTTTGCAGTGCAAAAGCGCGATGACGCGGGGAAATGGCATGCAACTGGAGAAGTCGAGTTGTCCGCGCGTGCATTGCTCGTTGCAGCGGGCACGCAACCCAATACGGTGCTGGCAAGAGAAGACGGCAATACTTACAAGCTTGATGGCCGTTATTTTGCCGCGTGTGATGAAGAAGGCAGGCCTGTTAAACCAGCTTATGGGAATCCTAAATCGGGTACGGCCTCGGTATTGCTGAGTCATTACAAAGACGCACAGGACGGGCGTTTCATTAGTTTCTTTGGTGATTTGCATCCCTCATATTCAGGTAATGTCGTAAAAGCCATGTCCAGCGCCAAGCAGGGGTATCCGGTGGTTGACTGTGTCCTCGGCAAGATTAAGCCGTTTTCCGACAAAACGACGGAACAGTTTTTCATGTCGTTCAACCGGCAATTGCGGCCGACAGTCCATAAAGTGGAACGGTTGACACCGAATATTGTTGAAGTGGTAGTGCATGCGCCTCTGGCAGCGGAGCGTTTTCATCCAGGGCAGTTTTATCGGTTCCAGAATTATGCATCGCTAGCGCCTGTGGTGAACGATACGCGACTGGCGATGGAAGGTATCGCATTAACCGGAGCTTCGGTCGATGTTACGCAGGGATTGGTATCATTAATCGCGCTGGAAATGGGAGGGTCTGCGGATTTAAGCACGTTGCTGAAACCGGGTGAGCCGGTCATTCTGATGGGGCCAACGGGTACGCCAACTGAAATTGAAGCAGGTGAAACCGTAATTCTGGTCGGCGGCGGACTGGGTAATGCGGTGCTTTTCTCCATCGGCGCAGCGGCGCGTGCTGCCGGATCCAGAGTGCTGTATTTCGCGGGATACAAAAAACGCGTTGACCGCTACAAAGTGGCGGAAATTGAAGCGGCGGCTGATACAGTTGTCTGGTGCTGCGATGAAGCGCCGGGATTTCAGCCCGACAGACCGGGTGACAAACAATTCGTTGGCAATATTGTTGAAGCGATGGTTGCCTACGGCAGCGGTCAATTGGGCGATCAGCCTGTTCCGATGAGCGACGCTGATCGCATTATTGCAATCGGATCCGATCGCATGATGGCAGCAGTAGGGGCGGCGCGACATAACCAGTTAAAGCCGTATTTGAAGGCCGGACATTTTGCGATAGGTTCCATCAATTCGCCAATGCAATGCATGATGAAAGAAATCTGTGCACAATGTCTGCAACCGCATAAAGATCCGCAAACCGGTGAAGTGACTTATGTCTTTTCGTGTTTCAATCAGGATCAACCGCTGGACTCTGTTGATTTTACCGGCCTGTCATCACGTCTGCGGCAGAACACCGTGCAGGAGAAATTAACCAGCCGTTGGATCAGGCGTTGCCTTGAGACGGATTGATGCCGGTCTCACCCTGTTTTCCTGCGTATGCCGGACTCGGGTTTATTTCCCGGGCAAATAATGTTCAGTGTCTTTATTTGTCCGGTGCAACTACTCGAATGCGGCGTACAGCCTAGCTATTAGTTCCGTACAGTAAGGTGTTTTTCCTGGTGCTGTCGACGACGGCATTCAACTTCTTTAACGCTTTTCTGCCGAGCAGCATCGGTGTGGAGAAATGCGAGCGATCAATCAGATTGACCATGATGGTGTGAGGCTTGCCATCAAACTGAATCTGCATATTGACAACCGGGCGGGAGTGGTATCTGCTTTTTTGAGTCTGTTCGCTTGCGCGTTTCTTTATTTTTGCATGCTGCACAATCGGTAAATTGTAGTGAACGGGCTGCTCCAGTTCGGGGTGTGCAACCATAAAACTCGCGTACTCCTGCCCATCCATTTCATAAAGCAGAATATTTTTAGCTGAAATTGAGGCTGTTTCGGCACCTGTGTCCAGTTTGGCTGTCAGGGCGATCTGATGCATGGTCAGTGTTACCGGTTCCAGATAACCATAAGCCGATTTGTTTGTTTCAGCAGATGCAGTTGACAAGAGAAACGTTGATGAGGTCAACAAAACGATAAACAAAGAATGAAAATGTTTGGTTTTTGTTTTCATGACGATACTCCTTGCTGATTAAGTTTTATGAATGTCTGTTCATTTCCTCTCAAATAGGGAAAGTGGTTTATTAATACTCCCGGCAAAATGGAAAAAGATTAATGCACTGGCAACGGCGGCGAAAAAACACCATACCGAGACAAATGTTGTCGTATAAATTGAAAATGCCACAACAAAACCAAGTGTGATGATATATCCCGTCAACCGCAGTTTTCTGAAGCTTGAAAGAATAAAGGGCATGCATGTGGCCAGCAGATAGAGCAGTATGATCAGTGGATAAGCATGCACATTATGCTCATAATAGATATGCTGATTGATAATTTCCACGGTTACCGGCTGACTTGTCAGTTCGATAACCGTATACACGCTCAATGCAGCCCCGGCAATTCCAATCAATCCTATTATTTTTTTTCTATACGCATCGGTTTCTGCAAAGTAAATTGCCAGCGGCGCATACAGCGGCCAGATGATGCCGACAAAACTTCCATACAGATTGCCAAGCCAGAATTGCGTGAGTAGATTATTGTGTGCCAGTGAAATCCACAGCAATCCTTCAGTAATTTGCTGTGCGGCAAAAACAAATGGAATCAGTGCAACGGGATAGTCTTTTCTTTCATTAACTTTTCCGATAATAGCTGTGCCGACGACCAAAAGACTGCCACCAACGATAAAACTTGCTTCTGCTGAAAAACACATTGTTATTTTTGTCGGCAATCCTGCCGCACACTTATCGAGGAATGAGTCAGATTCTAGCATATAACGGTTTTCCCAATTTGAATCGATTGATATCCTCAGGAATCAATTACTGGCGCAAAGCGGTTTAATCAGACCGCAATTTAGGTATACTGAGACCTTTGCACGGTGTCATGAGCGGTGCGAGAATAAGGCAAAAATTTGCGAAAAAGCGGAGTTTACACAGGGTAAATGAGCATTTTTCGCGAATTTTTAACGCGATTATCGTGCCGCGTAGTAACCGTGCAAAGGTCTCATACTGTAAATACCTATTTTCACGGAAGGGAGAGAGAAAATGTCAGATCATATTTATAAAATTATGGAACTTACCGGTTCATCGACGACAGGCATACAAGGCGCAATTGAAAATGCGATAGCGCGCGCAGCAAAAACAGTTCAGGATATGCGCTGGTTCGAGGTCGTGGAAACCCGTGGGCACATTGATCAAGGGAAAATCGGACACTGGCAGGTTACGATCAAGGTTGGCTTTACGCTGCGGGATTGATGAGGTCATAACGTAATTGTGTGATCAGCTGTGATAACTCATAAACATTAGAAGACAACGATGCTCTGGATAAAAGCGTTACATATTATCTTTATGGTTACCTGGTTTGCCGGATTGTTCTATCTGCCGCGCTTGTTCGTTTATCATGCGATGTGCGAGGATACACCGGGAAAAGAGCGTTTCAAAATTATGGAACGCAAACTGTTTTATGGCATCATGACGCCGAGCGCGGTATTGACAGTTGTTTTCGGTGTATGGCTGTGGCTGGGGTACGGCTTCTCGGGAACGTGGCTTCACGCCAAACTGGCGCTGGTCGTTATACTGATCATTTACCATTACTATTGCGGAAAATTTGTCTCCGCATTTAAACATGACGCCAATCGGCATGGTCATGTTTATTATCGCCTCTTCAATGAATTTCCGGTACTGATATTATTTGCGGTTGTAATTCTGGTAGTCGTCAAACCCGCATTGTTTTAATGGTTTATGCGTTTGGTTCATGGCGGCCAGCCGCCGACTGCACAGCCATTCAAATGGCGTTGCCCAGAAGTAAAGGGAAGTCAAATAAAAAATACTTTGTCTAATTTATGCAATTAAACACTAGAAACGCCCTGTTTAATTAAACCATTTCACTTTATAGAAAAACTGCTTAAAATAGTGTCCGGTTTTAATTTACCATTACAGAGCTAGCCCTCCATGAAACTCGCGAAAACCATCCTGGGCTTGTCTGCCTATTACCATGATAGTGCCGCTGCAATAATTGTGAATGGCGAAATTGTGGCAGCCGCCCAAGAAGAACGCTTCACAAGAAAGAAACATGATTCTGCATTCCCTAAAAACGCTATCAACTACTGCTTAGCTGAAGCTGGATTGACCATGAGCTATATCGATGAAGTCGTCTTCTATGATAAACCTCTGCTAAAGTTTGCACGAATTCTAACGACTTATCTTTCTTATGCACCAGATGGGTTACATTCATTCATGACGGCAATGCCAATGTGGCTTAATGGAAAGCTTAATCTAAAAAACACGCTTAAGAGAGAACTCGCAGCACTCGCCAATCTAGATAGAAAACAATTCCCCCCTCTACTTTTCACTAAACACCATCAATCCCACGCTGCTTCAGCATTTTATCCGAGCCCATTTGAAAAAGCGGCAGTGTTATGCATGGATGGCGCGGGTGAATGGGCAACTACCACTGCATGGCTCGGTGAAGGTAACACTCTCACACCGCTTTGGGAGCTCGACTTCCCACACTCGTTGGGCCTTCTTTACTCTGCATTTACTTATTACACAGGTTTCAAGGTTAATTCTGGCGAATACAAGCTGATGGGATTAGCCCCTTATGGCGAGCCAAAATACGTCGATTTAATTTTGGATCATCTTATCGATCTCAAGGATGACGGTAGTTTTAGATTGAACATGAAATATTTCAATTTTTGCACCGGCTTGACTATGACCGGTAAAAAATTTGACCAACTATTTGGCGCTCCACGTCGCAAACCCGAAGGAGAGCTCACTCAACGCGAGATGGATTTGGCCGCTTCAGTTCAAAAAGTAACAGAAGAAATAGTATTACGACTGGCAAAAACCATCCGGATAGAAACTGGTTGTGAATTTTTATGCCTAGCCGGAGGTGTGGCCTTGAATTCCGTTGTGAATGGAAAACTATTGCAATCTGGAATTTTCGAAGACATCTGGGTACAGCCTGCAGCGGGTGACGCGGGCAGTGCAATCGGCGCCGCGCTGGCATCGTGGCATAGTCGACATAATGCGGATCGCACGGTGAAATGCAAAGATAGCATGAAAGGCGCATTTTTGGGACCTATGTTCTCCAGAAATGAAATTCGTGAACGATTGGATCACCAAGGGGCTGTCTACCGAGAACTGGAGGATGTTGACTTGATGCCCATCTTGGCCAACATACTCGCTGACCAACAGGTGGTAGGCTGGTTCCAAGGTAGAATGGAATTTGGTCCCCGCGCTCTAGGCGCGCGCTCAATCATCGGCGACCCTCGCTCGGCCACTATGCAGTCGGTCATGAATCTCAAAATCAAACATCGGGAATCATTTCGTCCATTTGCTCCATCGGTACTTAGTGAAGATGTCGAATACTATTTTGATCAAGACAGACCATCGCCTTATATGTTAATCGTGGCACCGATAGCTGAAGCAATTAAAATCCCAATGACCGAAGCGCAATCAAAGTTGATTGGCATCGAAAAACTAAAAATCCTGAGATCGACGCTTCCATCGGTTACGCATGTCGATTACTCGGCTCGAATTCAAACAGTTCATTCCGATACAAATCCGCGTTATCACCGATTGATCTCCTGCTTCAAAGAAAAGACGGGTTGTAGTGTTCTTATGAATACATCCTTTAATGTGCGCGGAGAACCTATAGTTTGTACTCCCGAAGATGCATACAGCTGCTTTATACGAACTGAGATAGACTTCTTGGTGATCGAGAATTTTCTGCTGGAAAAATCCAAACAGCCTAAGAAGGCGCAGGACGAAACCTGGATGAAAGTGTTTGAGTTGGACTAAAAAATGCAATCACCACTGGTGCATATGATAGAGAAGAAACGGGGCATTAACGAGCTTCGTAAGTTTGGACTAGGCTGCGCAGTGATCCTAGCACTTTTTTTTGGATTCTTGATCCCCTGGATATTGGAAGTGGAGACACCGAAATGGCCTTTTATTACGTCATGCCTTCTGATTGCAATTGCCCTTCTCTTTCCCGCTTCACTCGGCCGATTGCACGCAGTCTGGCTGTACTCTACAAAAACAATTGGCTGGATCAATATGCACATTACACTTTATCTTATTTTCTTCATTTTCTTCCTACCTGCTGGTCTGTTAATGAGGATATTCATAGATCCTATGCGACGGAAACTAATCAAGGGAGCGAAAACCTATCGAATTCCTTCCCGCCCGATAAAACCTAAGCACATGGAGCGGCCGTTCTAAGAGTTGAAATTATCAAAGGAACTATTGAATTAAACAGATCTGGTCAAGTAAAACCGGACACATCAGTTGTCACCGGCAATGTTAAATTGACCCACTAACGACAAAATAAAATTGACCCACCTGAGGCAAAATTGCCGCCGATGATTAATAGAACAAGGCGGTGTAAATTTAATGCTAACTCAGGAGCTATTAGTGGAAATCCATGTGTTATATCGACAAGGCAAGAGCATTCGAGCTATTGCCAAGGCATTGCAGATATCACGCAATAGTGTACGTAAATATTTGCGCAATATTGCCATGACACCAAGCTACAGTAAACATACTGATCGATTATCAAAACTTGACCCCTTCAAGGCTTATCTTAAAGCGCGTATTGATGCGGCCAAGCCGGACTGGATTCCGGCCACGGTGTTGTTTCGCGAAATACAGGCCAAGGGATATGAAGGCAAGGAGGGTATTCTCCAGAATTATATCCGCCCATTTAAAATCACCCCGAACGAACCGATACAGCGTTTTGAAACGCCAGCGGGTCAACAACTACAAGTTGACTTTACTACTATCCGCCGGGGGCGGCACAAACTCAAAGCCTTTGTTGCCACACTGGGGTACAGCCGGGCTACCTATGTTTGCTTTAGCGAATATGAGCGCCAGGAAGACTGGCTGGCGGGTATTGAAGGTGCTCTACATTTCTTTGGCGGTGTGCCCAAAGAGCTGCTGTTCGATAATGCCAAGTGCATCATGATTGAACGGGATGCCTATGGCGAAGGACTGCACCGCTGGAATGCCAGGTTGCTTGAGATGGCCAAGGATTATGGTTTCAGTCTCAAAGCATGTCGACCTTACCGCGCCAGGACCAAAGGCAAGGTTGAACGATTTAATGGCTATCTGAAACACAGCTTTATCACCCCCCTGGCTGCCACACTCAAACAAGCCGGGCTCGAACTGGATGTGGCGGCGGCCAATGCTCAGATTGGTCCATGGCTGCATGATGTGGCTAATCAACGCATTCACGCCACGACTGGGGAACAGCCACAGCTATTACTGGATAAAGAACGCTTTGACCTGCAAGCACTGCCTGATGGCGTTGCCTGTCGCCTGACAAGCACTTCACAAACACAGCGTCATGCCATGCCGCTGGAAAGCTTGCAGCATCCGTTATCGGTATACGACCAATTACTGGAGGTACGGCCATGAACCTGCAACAACAGCGCATACAGCATGCCTGCGATCTCCTCAAATTGCCGGCAATTGCTGCCGAGTGGTCTGCAATGGCAGATCATAGCGCGACACAGGACAAAAGCTTTGCTGATTTCCTGGAAAGCATCCTGCAGGCTGAACTGGACAGCAAGATGCAGCGCACACGCGAGATGTTGCTGAAAACAGCAGGCTTGCCCGCTATCAAACATTTCGATGAATACGACTTTTGCTTCGCAACCGGTGCGCCACGCAAGCAGCTACAGGAACTGACCAGTCTGGCGTTTGTGGAACGAATAGAGAATATCGTTTTACTCGGCCCCAGTGGGGTCGGAAAAAGTCACCTGGCAATAGCGCTGGCCTACAGCGCCATCATGCGCGGTATCAAGGTTCGCTTTATTACAGCAGCCGACTTGATGCTGCAACTGGCTACAGCAAAGAAACAGAATCGCCTGGATATCTATCTCAAGCGTAGCGTGTTATCACCGAAGCTGTTGGTGATCGATGAAATCGGCTATCTGCCATTTGGCCGGGATGAGGCCAACGAGTAAGGTTAGATTGTGATCGCGAAGCGAGCCACAATCTGAATCGTTTGTTGGACAAGCCCGGTGGGGCTGCCATGATCCTGCTTGTTATGGAAATATCTCTCTGACCGGTGCGGCGCCATCGGGTTCTGTTCCGCGTCATACCCAAAATTTCACCGCTAAAAGTTGCCATTGCAGCAACCTGTTCCGCTCAACCTGCCATTCTTGATGCGTTTTCACCTGATTTCACCCTTTCGCAGGGCGAGTGCACCCCAGCCTGCCAAGTCCGGCAGGTTTGCGGTGTGTGTTGCGTTACGTGGCCATCTTCCTGTTTGACGCAAGAATCCGTAATCGGTGAGTGAATGTTTTGATGCGGGTACGGACAATCTTCATCACCCCGCCACAACATTTGCAGCGTATCACCGGGCGTGGTTGCGGTGGGGGGAGCACGACACGTTTGATCAGTTGCACCAGTGGGATCAGAAGTGGATCCAGTTAGTTGGACACTAGGGAGTCAAAGTTAAGGAGTTATTTTCTGTATGATTATTTTTATAAATAAGAGGAGTACAGAAAATGAGCAAGAAACGCAGAAATCATTCACCGGAGTTTAAATCAAAAGTTGCACTGGCGGCAATCAAGGGCGACAAGACGCTAACCGAGTTAGCCCAGCAGTATGGCATCAACAGCAATCTGATTGTGAAGTGGAAGAAACAGCTGATTGAGAACAGCACTGAAGTATTTGCGTCGGGTAAGGGGCTGGCGCCGGATCGGGAGTCAGAAATTCAGTCACTGCAAGCCAAGATTGGTCAATTGACCATGGAGAATGATTTTTTGTCCAAAGCGCTCGGTCGCTAGATCGGGCGCGGAGAAAAGATATGGTTCAGACGGCACATCAGCTACCTAGGGCGCAGCGTTGCGAATTGTTGGATATACCAAGATCGAGCAGTTATCATCAACCGCAACCGGTAGCTAAAGAAGATTTGTTGCTGATGCAATTGATTGACCGGATTCACATGGACAAACCTTTTCTTGGTTCGCGGCGAATCGTGGATGCGCTGGTAGAACAAGGCCATAAAGCAGATAGAAAACATGTGCGGCGTTTAATGCGGCTCATGGGTATACAGGCGATCCATCCTGGTCCGAAGACCTCGAAGCCACATCCGCAGCACAAAGTATATCCATACTTGTTGCGAAATCTGGAGATCAACCGGGCCAATCAGGTGTGGTGCAGCGATGTGACCTATCTGCCGATGGCATCCGGTTTTCTTTATCTGACAGTCGTCATGGATTGGTATAGCCGCAAGGTGCTGAGTTGGCGTGTATCTAACAGCCTGGAAGAAGTGGCCCCCATTTTTTGGACAGTTGTCTTAGGAGTTATTTCCCGACATATCAACCTGCTTTTTGCAGCCTGACCGACTCATAATAAACCTGATCTGGCGTAGCCATCAAGGTTTGGTGTTTCCGGTTTTCATTGTAAAAGTGAAAATACTTTGCCAACGATTGTTTAGCCTCGGACGCTGACTCATAGGCATTAAGATAAACTTCTTCATATTTGACACTGCGCCACAGGCGTTCAACAAATACATTATCTTTCCAGGCACCCTTGCCATCCATGCTGATATCAATGCCGTGGTTTTTCAATACGTTGGTGAAGGCTTCGCTGGTGTACTGTGATCCCTGGTCTGTGTTGAATATATCCGGTGTTCCATAACGGTAAACCGCTTCCTCAAGTGCGTCGATACAGAAGCTGGCATCCAGGCTGTTAGATACACGCCAACTCAGCACCTTGCGGCTATACCAATCCATGACGACTGTCAGATAAAGAAAACCGGATGCCATCGGCAGATAGGTCACATCGCTGCACCACACCTGATTGGCCCGGTTGATCTCCAGATTTCGCAACAAGTATGGATATACCTTGTGCTGCGGATGTGGCTTCGAGGTCTTCGGGCCAGGATGAATCGCCTGTATACCCATGAGCCGCATTAAACGCCGCACATGTTTTCTATCTGCTTTATGGCCTTGTTCTACCAGCGCATCCACGATTCGCCGCGAACCTAGAAAAGGTTTATCCATGTGAACCCGGTCAATCAATTGCATCAGCAACAAATCTTCTTTAGCTACCGGTTGCGGTTGATAATAACTGCTCGATCTTGGTATATCCAACAATTCGCAACGCCGCGCCCTGGGTAGCTGATGTGCCGTTCGAACCATATCTTTTCTCCGCGCCCGATCTAGCGACCAAGCGCTTTGGACAAAAAATCATTCTCCATGGTCAATTGACCAATCTTGGCTTGCAGTGACTGAATTTCTGACTCCCGATCCGGCGCCAGACCCTTACCCGACGCAAATACTTCAGTGCTGTTCTCAATCAGCTGTTTCTTCCACTTCACAATCAGATTGCTGTTGATGCCATACTGCTGGGCTAACTCGGTTAGCGTCTTGTCGCCCTTGATTGCCGCCAGTGCAACTTTTGATTTAAACTCCGGTGAATGATTTCTGCGTTTCTTGCTCATTTTCTGTACTCCTCTTATTTATAAAAATAATCATACAGAAAATAACTCCTTAACTTTGACCCCCTAGTGTCCAACTAACTGGATCCACTTCTGGATGCCAGCTTCTGTATCGACGCACTTGAGGAAGCGGTTTACCGTTATGGAACACCGGATATATTCAACACAGACCAGGGATCACAGTACACCAGCGAAGCCTTCACCAACGTATTGAAAAACCACGGCATTGATATCAGCATGGATGGCAAGGGTGCTTGGAAAGATAATGTATTTGTTGAACGCCTGTGGCGCAGTGTCAAATATGAGGAAGTTTATCTTAATGCCTATGAGTCAGCGTCCGAGGCTAAACAATCGTTGGCAAAGTATTTTCACTTTTACAATGAAAACCGGAAACACCAAACCTTGATGGCTACGCCAGATCAGGTTTATTATGAGTCGGTCAGGCTGCAAAAAGCAGGTTGATATGTCGGGAAATAACTCCTAAGACAACTGTCCAAAAAATGGGGCCACTTCTATAGCCGACACATTGCGCCGACCGGACAGGTCTTCTTCTTTTGGGTGATGAACGAATATTTCACTTCGTTTCTCTCGCGAAGAAGACCGTCGCTTCCTTTAATATCTGTTTCTCCAGCTTGAGTTGTCTATTTTCCAACTTCAAACGCCTGATTTCCTCTTGTTCAGGTGTTAGCTTACCATTACCCCGGAATGCTTGACCTTTGTCATCAGCTTGATTTTCCTTGATCCAGCGCCCAAGCATATTGGCATTAATTTCAAGGCTCCTGGCCGCTTCTGCGATCGTCAACCCCTGATCCATAACCAGACTAATCGCATCCAGTTTGAATTCTTTTGTGTATTGTTTTCTCTTCAACATCTCTTCCTCCAATTAAGTCTATTTTCTCTTAACTGGAGTGTCCGGGTCTATTAGACCATATCAAACTGACAATTACAGCCTTTAATTGTACTTATAGCTTATTTCTAATATCGTCTTTAGTAAAACCGCCTGTTGAGCCGAATAATCTCAGCGATTATTTCCTGGAAAAGCTCCCGTGAACGCTTGGGTTCAATACTACGTGCGAGCAACTTAGCCAGCGGTTTTGCCCTGATACTCTTGTGCTCTAATTCCGGAGGCACCTGACACACCAATTTATACGACGGTGATTCAACACACTCTTGCGCTGATTGCCATTGCTGCTTAATCCTCAAAGGCATACCTGCTGAGTTAGATTTTTGAGATTCGAACACCGTGGGCATAATTTTTGTTTGGAACAGTTGGTTTAGGCGACCAACCAGTTTTTTTGACACAGCACCTGTCTCATGAAATTGTTCCGCTGGAGTTATCTTTAGTTCCAGGGGCCAAGGCGACTGATCTTCCTTCAGAAGGATGTGTTCCCCTAGGACCAGGACATCTATGTTATATTTCATAAAGGTAAAGTATGCGTCAAAAGGGGTACATACTGTACAACCTTGAGATGACTCAAAATTGGTTGCGGCGACAACCTCGCTATCAGTGAGAAGCTCCAAACGCCGGATAATAGCGTAAATATTTGGACTTGCTGTCTCGTGGATCACCCGCCCCCATACCGCATTTCCCTCAAGCATTGTATCATCTTTAAAGGTATAATTACTCTGGTCATTTGGCTTTTTTGGCGCAAGTCCCAACTTCGATTTAGCGAGAGATAACGTTGCTTTACCACAACACTGCATGTGGCTCGAGAAAGGGCTTCCACTTGGTATTGCGACCGCCCATTCCCAATCTGATTCATCACAGTTGTTGGATAACGAGCGAAAGGAGTTTTGCGCAGTTTTCAAACTCCCCAGGATCAGTCTATCTCCAGCGTACTCGGAACTCACACCTAAACGTCCGGAAAAATGACCTATCACTTTTCCATCAGCAATCATCGCTGCCAATTGATTTATTCGCTCCTCAACACAATATTTCCTGGATGGGTAACCGAAGGTATCAATAAATGCGTCAATTTCCTGATTTGAGTACTCAGGGCCCAATAACCCGGTTGATTGATTGAACTCATCAGAAATGCTCGGAGTTCGATTGACACCCAAGTATTCAAACGACGCTAGAAGAGCAGCACCTAGTGCTGAGCTTGCATTGCCATTAAATGGTTGATGCCAGATATTGTCAAATATATTGGCCTCCACCAGCGCCTTGTGGACATCTGGATCGTTGACCAACGGGCCAGATACGCACAAGTTCCGGAATTCAGTGACCTCGCGGGCATATTTTGCTACTTGTACTATTACACTTGAAATCACAATTTGTGTGGATTTTGCTAGGTTCGCTCGCAATTTTTCGTCATTTTTGGATTTGCTGTCCTTCATCTCAAAAAAACGTTCCAATGCCGACAAAGTAGCATCCTCATTCAAGTCACCGGAAAAATAGTCGGGATTCAATTCGATCGAACCGTTGTCCTTCATTTCCAGTAAATTGCTGAAAATATATTGTACAAAAGCGGGCTCGCCACGCAGCGCCAGACTCCATAGTGGCTCTTTGACGCCCGTGTTTCCGCCTGATATGAGATGCGACATAGCCGATTTGAATGTCTGTAATGCGTGTGATGCAGAATATTCTTTGAGCAATTTTATTCCTGTCTCACCTCCCTGCGCGATTATTATCGAAGCATCTCCAAAATTAATTACTGCGGCGCTAGTGAATGGTGAGGCGTAAAATGCGCTCGCACATTGCGACGCAAAGCTCGCGCTTTCCAGCATTAGACCATCATATTTAAGATGCTCTCGAATTGCAGGATAGACATTGAGTTCACGCGACACCAAATCAGACATTTTATTAATCCACGCCCGCCTGCTAGTGTTTGAAAAGAGCCGCTTTGTTTCCAGCTTGAAATCCGAAGACAATTCACAACCATAAACAATGGCCGAAAGATCGTTTTGGCTAATCCGTGCCTCTTCAAGGCAGTAATTAACGGCCAGATTTGGAAACCCGCGCGCGCTTATACCGCGCTTAAAGCTACTCTCCCTGGCGAATGCAATTATTTTACCGTCAAGCACAAGTGCTGCGGATGCATCCGCGCCACCAAACGCCAATCCGAGTACAAATTTGCCAGCGGACTTTTTTTTCTCCACTCCGCTTACGTTTCGTAACTCGGTAATGGAATGCTCACCCAACAATTTCCTTTCCCGAATATCCGCGGCAAGTATTCGCGCGATTTCCTGGTGCCCAAATGGGGAGTAATGCGTGTCCACAGGAAAACAGATCGCCTTTCGCTCCGCAAGCGTCTTGTTCGCATGCAACGCATTGGTAATGACGCTGACAAAAAGCCCTCCGGCAGGATCTTCCAGGGACTTGTAGAGGGCGTCATGGACTGGCGGTAATCGATCGATGTAATAGTGATACGTCGGCAATGGCACCACGAGAATCGGTATGTCTAAAACCTCTGCCCTCAATTGCCGGATTAGAGCAGATAGAAGTATCCAACCCGCACTCCTCTCATCAAGATAGTCTTCATAAAGTTGCGTGTTTGAGATCCGGTACGCCAATGCCCGTAAACGCTCTTTCATTCCAGGCAACAGGTGCTGTACTAAATCCCGATATCTTTCCAATCCCGACAGCCTTAGTAGTCGCTCCAAAATCGGTGCCTCATTAACAGACTCAGTGTATTGATGGCTGCTGCTTTGTGAAGGCTCGGGACGTAGTCTGGGAACTGGCACATGATGTAGCTCAAGGCGGCCTTGCTCAAATGTGAAGTACGGCTTAGGCACCAAGACCGGCTGTCCCGAAATTCTGTCCTTAGATGGTCTGTGCGTTAGCTTAATCCGCTCGATATTGTGTAACGGTATTCCCCAGATAATCAGATCCGCTTCTACTTCTCTACCAAATTCACGAAAACAAAGTAAATGCTGATCGGGCGCCGACCCTGATATACCATAGTTATACACCTCGGCACCTAAAGTCTGACCTAAAAGTTCCGGGTAACGCTGCTGACTCGCGCAACCTTCACCGGCTGTAAATGAGTCCCCCAATACCAATATTCTGGGTACAGCGCTTCTTTTCGCTTTGAATTCCAGATCTGATCGAAAGCCAGAGGAATTGGTGCGAACCAGATAGCCTCCAGTCTCATGAGGTACTCGAGCGACCAAATTTGAAACATAGCGATGGCCAATTTTAGAGTCAAATCTCATCAACATTCGATGAGTGGCGTCGTTAAGAAGAAACATTGATGCATTCCGAAACTGTATGTAATTCCAAGAAATACCCGAGAGGAACTAGCGATTGCGCAATATTACTTACGATGCGTATCGTAAGCTGAAGTTTCACCGTTTTAGGATTACCAAGATACACAGAGGTTATGGGCCGAAGATAATTTCGACAGATTTTACTTTGTTTGTTGCCAATCCCTATAAAATCACTTCAGGGCGCAAGTTTTCCATTTAAAAGACGGAATGTACAATTTTTCAGCAAGATAAAGCATGCCGTGACCGTTAATATAACAACAAAATCAAAAGAGTAAAACTTTAATATCGCAAATACTTATACTCAGCAGGTGCCTGGGAAGCATGCCCGGTTCGGGAGTCGACCCTAACTGGAAACTCAGTTTTCTTACAACCACTTCGAGGGCAACCGATTGAATATAGTATACTCTCACAAGTTATACGCACCAAGTCTGAAAAATATTTGTGTATGGAATTGTAAAACTGAGCACACGACATAATGTAAGCCGAAAAAATCGCAGAAGACGAGAATAAAAAATGAAATCTACAAAAAATAAGCCCAAAAAAGCTACTGAATCGTCGGAACACGAGCTAAACGCAGCAGACCAGAAGCAACCCGGGTTTATTGCGCGGTGCTTGAAGGCAGTACAATCGAAGCTTCGCCGCCAATCTAAAAAGAAAGATCCGGATATTTATCCATTTTTCTAGTCGTTCATCGTAATTTTCGACTTGAATTTACATTCCAGCCTGAAGTCAATGTTCCAGAACTTTCATTTCTGAGACCATCGAAATGTTGCAACATCGAACTCGACTTGTGTCTCCCCGCTCAAGCTTCTACCTGCTCACCAATATCGACGAACATCCCGAGGCGTTCTCAATTGCGAACAGCATCATAACTGAGCATATCGAGGAAGCAGAGGATTTTTTAGTTCACGCTTCCGAATACGAATGGATTGCACAAACGCCTCAATCCTTATCTGACCTCATAGCTATACTGGACAGGTTTCGATCGATGCATGTAACGCCGTGGCATGAATCGATCGGAGAGCTTAACCCGTCTTTAGTGAAACATTCCTTGACGCAATTCGCGCCGACAGCACTGTTGGTGGGGTGTTGGCTCCAGAATGTTCTTCGCGCGCCAATGGCAGCCACACCTACTGGCGCAATGCTTGCCAAAATCTACAAATACCAGCAGCAGAAATTCTACGAAGAAAATAATTTCGTTAGCGAATACCAAGAACTACATAGGCTATTAGCATTCACTTTGCCTAACGTCTCTTCTCACTCCTTTGCAGATAATCCACTATTTGAAGAATCCAGCTTTGAAGTTCCATTATTTTTACTAAGCATCGGGCAGTTTCCACGGACCTATCTCGCGGAGCTTTTGGGCGTAAATCTGGGCTGGCACTTTTCTGGGCTAAACGCCGTTGGACCTATTCTTGTTCGGAAAGGGCGGCGCTGTCATTCCTCAACACAAGACGATACGCGTATTCAATATCGGGACCGGATCAAGTCGGGGTGTGAACTTGCTCTGGATGCGGCCATAAAAACGCTGGCGGAGCAATCAAACAAAGACCGCGCCACATTTTTTTCCCGCATCTGTGTTGGCGCCCTGATGATTACCAATATCTGGAAAGAATGGGCAAGCAGTACTGATTGTCGCACCTCAAATTACATTGCTACAATCAAAACGGACATGATCAGGATACTCTGCCAAAAGGCTCCGCATGCCATCGGGTATCATGGCAACAGACTTATTGACGGGGCGCAGATCGACTCCCTTTTATCTTCTGAAAACTTTAGCCCCACTGAAATTCTGGAGAGATTGGCCAAGTCCAAATTTATTGTGGCGGGCAAACCTGAAGAAAGCTTGTTTTACACCAACCTGGTCAGATGGGGAGGCCCCATGCATATGGTTTTTTCTCCAACAGAGTTAGAAACCATTTCTGCATGGATTCTTACGTTATCACCTGTCAGCGAACCACACGAAACGGGTGCCCCGGAAAGTTGTTGTACTGACAATAATCCGTCGTTGGATGGCAGCACTGATGGGGTAATGCACTTAAAGTCAGAATTTGTGCGGCGTAGTAAAGAAAATTTTAGAAAACACTCCGTCCGTGAGATCTATCATTACCTACTAAACATTGAGCAGTACCCTGAGATACTCCCTTATGCGGAGCAATTTGCATACAACAGACTCTCTCGTTCGATGGCTGCACTGAACTGTCACATACGGCCAATTCCGTCCCAGCACTATAGCCCAGAGATTCTGGAAAACTGGGTAAGTACGCAGCACCGAGAACAAGTGAATGCCTATCAATCGCTCAAAGGGGAACCATCGATAACGAAGGAAGCTTTTATCGATAGTTCGGTACAGCTTGCTCCGCTCATTCTTATCGATGGCGCTTGGCTACAGGGTATGCTCACTCAAAACTGTATTCATTCGGAATATGGCCGCATATTATTTCAGATATTATACGAAGAGGCGGGAGAAGGAGATGCCACACGGCATCATGCCAATATTTATCGCGAACTGCTACACGAAATGGGTATAAAACCACCCGCGATTGAGACGAGAGAGTTCATACAGTGGACTCGCTTACTGGATTCATCATTTGAAATTCCAGTCTTCTGGTTGAGCGTTTCTTGCTTTCCGCGTCACTTCATGCCTGAAATTCTCGGGCTAAACCTTGCAGTCGAACTTGCCGGAGTTGGCGGGCCATATATGCAGGCCCGCGATACCCTTCGGCACTTCAAACTGCCGACACTCTTTGTGGATATCCACCTTGCCGCCGACAATATTTCTCAAGGACATACAGCGAAATCTTTGCTCGCGATCAGGCTCTATATGGATCAAGTTGCAGTGCGAGAAGGGCCTCACAACCTGGACTCTACTTGGCGCCGCATATGGTCTGGCGTGCGGTCAACACTGCCGCAACCTAGCCTTGCAAGATTAATCGCGCATAAAATCAGCGCACGATTGCGCGGCAAGAAAGTAGACGAACTCCCTAGAATATTTTCCGGCTGAAGGCCCGACACGCCTACGCTACAACACATGAAACTATCAATAGTTTACAAACATATCAGATCGATACTAAAGACAATCGGCTTATGGTGTTATGTCTATATTTACGCACGGATACGTGATTTCTGGCGGGCCAGATCCGGAACTTGCCATGTGACAATCCTGCTTTACCACCGTATCAGCAACACGAATATCGACTCGGTCACCGTCAAGCCGTCACAGTTCTCCCAACATTTAATTATCTTAAAGCGCGATTATGAATTGATCGATATGACTGAATTTTTGGCTAACCGGGATGCCTCGCGCAGGAAGCCGGCCGTTATAATTACCTTCGATGATGGCTACGAGGATAATTTTCAAGCAGCGAAGATGTTGAGAGATGCGGGAATACCTTGTACATTTTTCATTTGTACTGGAATTGTTGGAACTGAGAAATCATTCCCAATGGACTTGCGATTGAAGCGTTGGCTTCCGACTTTGTCGTGGAATCAGGTGATTGAAATGTCATCTTGGGGGTTTCATATTGCCAATCATTCCGTCAATCATGTCGACATGGGTCAATTAGAAGTTGCGGATTCACTGAAGGAAATCCACAGTGCAGCGCGGGATATAGCCCACAGACTGGGCGAAAAAGGCCCTGAAAACTGGTTGGCGTACCCGTTTGGCCGACTACAAAACATGAAGCGTGAATTGGCTGAGCAATTCTCCATTAATGGAGTAGACTTTTGTTTTTCAGCATATGGTGGTGTGAATCAACCAGATTTTGACCCACACGATATACGGAGGCAACCAGTAAGCCACCAGTTTTCCGATCTGATGCTTCACGCTGTTGTCGCTGGTTATCGAATTCGTCATCAATAGATCATTAAAGCTAATTCATGGAAACTGTAAAATCACATGAGATGATCAAGCTCCTCACTGGATCAATCAAACTTGCCAATGTTGGTCCCATCTGCATAAAGGCACCAAAAATCCCATAGGATTTGTTTATTCTTGCATTTAGAAATAATTAATCACACGACAGCATAAACATTTCATTATCACGATTTTGTCACGTCAAGAATTTCAAATGATGCAAGTGAATCCGATGCATCTGATTCTTTTGCGACAAGAAAATTGACAATGCCCCGACCCGAAGCCCAAAAGTCTGGCGATCAGTGGCATCAACGGTAAGTCCAAGAAAAGAATGGCTCCCCGACCAGGGCTCGAACCTGGGACCTGCGGATTAACAGTCCGTCGCTCTACCGACTGAGCTATCGGGGATTTGAAAAAGATGCCAATGTTAACGGTTTGAGCCATTTAGGTCAACTGCCGCATGATTTTTTGAATGAAAGTCTTACAAAAGTGAGTGCTTGTTTGTATACGATAAGACTATTCAAACAGCAAATTGCAGCTACAAGTGTGACATAATGGAATCAATAAGCTGCTAATCCGGTTTATTTCTGTTGAATAAGCTATTGGAGTAACCTTATTTCATTTTTATGGACGTATTTAAATCTAAAATCGACAAGTGGCTGTTATTTTGCCTGATTCTTTCAATCGTCGCGTGTCTGCTGGGCGCTTTTGTTGCGCTGAAAGTCGGTGGAAGTGTTAATTATGTATTTGCTGTTTTCTTTTTGGTAATGGGCGCGGGATTTCCGTTGTGGATCATGATATCCACCCGGTATATGGTAAATGCGAACAATCTTGAAATAGCAAGCGGCCCATTTACCTGGAACATTCCGATCGAATCAATTACGGCGCTGCGCGATAGCCAGAGCGCATCGGCTAGCCCGGCCTTATCGCTGGATCGGCTGGAAATTATCTACGGTGAGGATAAATCAATTCTTGTCTCACCTGAAGATAAAATGAAGTTTATAGAAAGACTGGGCATTGAGAAATACACCGGCTTGCGCAAACACAGGCATCAGGCATCGAAAGATAAAGCTTCGGTAAATTCGAAGAAGAAGCAAAAGAACCGCAAAAGTTTGTGAGAATATTTGCTTGCGATGTGCCGGGCAAAACTCGTCAGGCTAGCGCAAACCAGTTGTCGTCGTATTCAAATCTGTAACGTGCTTTGCTGCGGCATGAGTTGCCGGACTCTATCAGCTTGAAAATCGTTTCCGGTAAAAACACCGCAATCCAGTATCCAGCGCGATACCAGTTTCGCAGGCGTAACATCGAAAGCCGGATTGTAGACCGGAGAATCCGGCGTCGCCCATTCGACCCGGCCAAACACACCTTCGACGCCGGAGACTTCGCTGGTGCTGCGCTGTTCGATCGGTATCCGGTCACCATCGAAGCATGCCCAGTCCATCGTTGTGTAGGGACCTGCAACGTAAAACGGTATCCGGTGGTGGTGCGCCAGAACGGCTAAGCCATAGGTGCCGATCTTATTGGCAAAATCACCATTGGCGGCTATCCTGTCGCAACCGACGATAATTTTCTGTACTTTCTTCAACCGCATCAGGTGTGCGGCCATGTTGTCGGTAATCAATGTATAGGGAATACTCAGTTTTTTCAGCTCCCACGTGGTCAGCCGCGCGCCCTGAAGCAGCGGCCGCGTCTCATCGACATACACATGAATGGTTTTACCCTGCGCGCTGGCCTGTCTGATCACACCAAGCGCGGTGCCGCTGCCTGCCGTCGCCAACCCACCGGTATTGCAATGTGTGAGAATATGATCCCCGTCGCTAATCAACTCCGCACCGTTTTCTGCAATCCGCGTGCAAAGCGACACATCTTCATTGAACAAGTGGACTGCAATGCCGAGCAGTTCCTCGGGGGTTTTTCCTGACGCGATTCCGGCCATCATGCGATCCATGCACATCATCAGGTTTACTGCGGTCGGTCGCGCCGCATGCAATGCCCGTGCTTCATCAAGCAATTGCGCATAGCTTGCGCCTTTTATTGCGGATTGCCCCAGGCTTAGCGCCGCCGTCACGCCAATCAGAGGCGCGCCACGGACTTTCAGGGTCTTGATCGCATCAATCATTTCGCTTGCCGTGCGGATCAATAGCCATTCTTCCTTCAGTGGCAACAGGGTTTGATCCAGTATCCAAAGCTCCGCATCTTTCGACATATGCACAAAACGCAGCGCCAGCGCATTCAGATTGATCATTTCATTACCCGCCTTCCGCTCGCGTTAACACTGACAGAGCGAACAAACACTGGACGTAATCGTTGATCATTGCGGAGATCATCTTCGTTACTTTGGGAAAGATCATAACAGGCGATCCCCGATGCGTTGCCGAAGGATTCTGAGTGCCGCGATCTCGTCATCCGGAAGAAATGTCAACCCGCCGAGGGTGACGGCTTTCCATAGAATTTCCGCGGAATGTTCAATGCGCTCCATCCCCTTCCAGGCTTCTTCCAGGCTTTCGCCCCAGGCCAGTGCGCCATGCCGCGCCAGAATCAGTGCGCGATAACGCGGTAGAAAACCACTTAGATTTTTGCCCATAGCTTGCGAGCCAGGTCGTGCATAAGGTACAAAAGGTATGTCGCCGCAGCTCAGAATAACTTCACTCAGTGCATGCGACGGCAGGCACGTCAGATCGGGGCGCGCAATGGACCAGGCGATCGCTGTCGGTGGATGCGCGTGAACCACCGCTTTCGCCTGATGACATTGCCGGTAAATTTCCAGATGCATCTGCCGTTCCGAAGAAGGCTGGCCACCCAGAACACGGCCATCCAGACTAATCAGCGCCATGTCCTCCGGTTGCATGAAAGCTTTTGAAACACCCGAGGGAGTTATCAATATTTCATTTTCATTGACGCGCCAGGAAATATTGCCATCGGCTGCCGCCAGCATGTTTTTTTGATGCAGACGCCGCGCGACGGTAATGATATCCTCACAGATATGACGGTATCGTGTTAGGGTCGAAGACGTGTCCGTAGTCATTATATCCACTGCGTTACGTGCAAAAACACGTATGTTTTTTTATGCCCTGATCCGGTAAAAAATGCTGATAATATCTGTTCAACTCGATTGATCCACATGTCCGCTGATCAAAAAAACGCATTGCTTTTCTTACTTATCTTCTTCCTGATGTTTCTGAATTTTTCCGGCGATCCCTGCAACGACTGGAATTACAAGGATATCTGGGTCGTGGAATGCGAATAATCTGCTGTGGTACACCGGCTATACAAGAATACAAGACTTTTATTCATCCGTCCGGAAGGCGTAATATTCCGACTCGACCGAAAAATCTTCCCAGATAAATGGCGGATTCGGCGTCGGAAAAGTCGGCAGCCAGAAGGTGGCCAGATCCAGCGCGCCACTCGCTGTTCGACTCGCCGTATGCACAAGTCCTCGCAGAACGCCTTCCGTCACGCCCACCAGTTCATTATCAGTCTTATGCTGCCACAAACTGATCGTTTTAGGTAATTCCATCCAGCCGGTAGCCACGTTGACAACGCCGCTGGTCAGCTTCAAGCTGGATCGTGCAAAATAGACTTCCGTCGCAGTCCGGTCATCCGCCCTGGCTTGAAACGAAAAAAGGAGTGGCAATAACAGGAGTGCGATAAATCTTGCTTTTGATCTCATAGTCAGAATTCCCGTGTTCCGTATCAAAAAGATAGCCATCTTATTATAAGGGGAAATACCGTACAAACCCATTTTCTGTTTGTGCTGAAATTACACTTTTTAGGAATGCGCCAAAAGCTACGCTGAATGAGCGCAGCAAGCAACCATAAAGCTGGGGCCCGTAGCGTTAGGCTTGGCGCTGGAATCAGCTGAGCGGAGAAAACATTTCCGGTGCACTGACAGCGTAGTCACGCAGGCAGCATGATCCTGAAGCAATGACGTATTTTTTTAAGATATGCTATCAAAAATCAATGTATTTGAAGTAATTTATGTTCTTAACATACTTTAGAAAATTTGGGATTAATGAGAGTTTTTTCATTTTGCAATATCTATCTTATAGATAGATTAAGGAGCGGGAAAATGAGTGCTATCGATTATGAACTAGCCAATGATAAAGAATACAGCAAAGTGGCTTATATTCAAGTTCTCTGTTTTGCTGTTTCTGCGGCAAAAGGGGTCGGCTATACATCTCGTTCAGTAAATAATGATGGTTTCAAATTGCATGATATAAGAGAGTGGATGAATAAAAATTGTTGTAATAATCCTAAAATTAGAGATGATTGGTTAATAAGCTGCTTACTTGATATTTGTACTGTAAGAAGTGGATCCAGTTAGTTGGACACTAGGGAGTCAAAGTTAAGGAGTTATTTTCTGTATGATTATTTTTATAAATAAGAGGAGTACAGAAAATGAGCAAGAAACGCAGAAATCATTCACCGGAGTTTAAATCAAAAGTTGCACTGGCGGCAATCAAGGGCGACAAGACGCTAACCGAGTTAGCCCAGCAGTATGGCATCAACAGCAATCTGATTGTGAAGTGGAAGAAACAGCTGATTGAGAACAGCACTGAAGTATTTGCGTCGGGTAAGGGGCTGGCGCCGGATCGGGAGTCAGAAATTCAGTCACTGCAAGCCAAGATTGGTCAATTGACCATGGAGAATGATTTTTTGTCCAAAGCGCTCGGTCGCTAGATCGGGCGCGGAGAAAAGATATGGTTCAGACGGCACATCAGCTACCTAGGGCGCGGCGTTGCGAATTGTTGGATATACCAAGATCGAGCAGTTATTATCAACCGCAACCGGTAGCTAAAGAAGATTTGTTGCTGATGCAATTGATTGACCGGATTCACATGGACAAACCTTTTCTTGGTTCGCGGCGAATCGTGGATGCGCTGGTAGAACAAGGCCATAAAGCAGATAGAAAACATGTGCGGCGTTTAATGCGGCTCATGGGTATACAGGCGATTCATCCTGGTCCGAAGACCTCGAAGCCACATCCGCAGCACAAGGTATATCCATACTTGTTGCGAAATCTGGAGATCAACCGGGCCAATCAGGTGTGGTGCAGCGATGTGACCTATCTGCCGATGGCATCCGGTTTTCTTTATCTGACAGTCGTCATGGATTGGTATAGCCGCAAGGTGCTGAGTTGGCGTGTATCTAACAGCCTGGATGCCAGCTTCTGTATCGACGCACTTGAGGAAGCGGTTTACCGTTATGGAACACCGGATATATTCAACACAGACCAGGGATCACAGTACACCAGCGAAGCCTTCACCAACGTATTGAAAAACCACGGCATTGATATCAGCATGGATGGCAAGGGTGCCTGGAAAGATAATGTATTTGTTGAACGCCTGTGGCGCAGTGTCAAATATGAGGAAGTTTATCTCAATGCCTATGAGTCAGCGTCCGAGGCTAAACAATCGTTGGCAAAGTATTTTCACTTTTACAATGAAAACCGGAAACACCAAACCTTGATGGCTACGCCAGATCAGGTTTATTATGAGTCGGTCAGGCTGCAAAAAGCAGGTTGATATGTCGGGAAATAACTCCTAAGACAACTGTCCAAAAAATGGGGGCCACTTCTGTATATATTGATGGTGTAGAAATAAAAGCACCATCCTTATTGCTAAAAGATTCTTCCTCATTAAGAAAAATAGCGTATCAAAACTGCAGATTTGTTATTAAAGCAGATGAATATATGAGATTCATGCAGCTTAATTCACTATACAAAAGTGAAAAACAAATACGATTGGCAGCTTGTGGTGTCAGATGGGCTGTGATCATTGGTTTTCTAACTTTGGTATCCAGTTTTTGGATAGGTTACTGTCAAATTAATTCAAGCCCAACGGACAATGCAAGTAATACTATCTGCAAGCCTTTTTGTCATGCTATGGAGGCTAAAAAAGAAAGCAAGTAATTACAGGTTCTTTGGCGTTTTTTTTGTCGCCGGTAATGCGCGCGCCCGCAAAAAAACTAGTGAAACGCTTTATAACTGGGTTAGCAATTGACATATGAATAAATCAAAACTCGCACGTGGTCTGGATATATCCAGAACCATGCTCTACAAGCTGGAAGCAAGAGGCATGCCAACAGATAGTCTTGAAGCTGCTATCGAATGGCGGCGTCAGAATCTGGATGTTACTCAAACAAAGCAATGGCGTATTGACGGAAACAAAGGTGTAAATCGCGAGTTAGCAAAAGTTAACAATCCTGATGATCTTGAAGCATTGCACGACGTGGATGTTGATTACGAATTGAAACAACTTGGCAATAATCTTAAGCATAAAAACCTCAGTAGGGTTTTAACGCACGTTATGCCTAAGCTATGGTTTGAGCAAATGGGGTGGCTTGGTTCTGTGCTAAAGGATAGAGGCGTTAAAATTACTGCTGAGCAATTAATTGAAGTACAGTCACGTTTGTTTATGATTTACATGGAAGCTGTCACTGATTATCTTGGCGCAGAAGATGACGAATTGCTTTTCTATGCCGGGCCAGTTTTAAAAGCGATGCCGGGCGATGAAATTTACCCTTCACTTATGGCGCGTTTGAATAAGATATTAGGAAACGAATGAACCGTCCTTCCTATATCTTACCTGGTGTGGTTTTTTTATCTAGCTCTTTAGAAATTCTGAAAGTTGGAACTTCAAATAAAGGCAAAATCACACCTTTTAATCCAGCTCGGGAAGTTAAACTATAAACGTGTTCGCGCAAATATGGATATAAAACTAAAGGTGCATTATTTTTAGCCCAGTGTTCTATATGCATTAATGGAAATCTAGATTCATCGACTTCAAATATCCCGAGCAATGACACTTTTAGAGAAAAGGGAGAATCTTTTTCATTATCACCAATAATAATACTAACCTTCAGTGCAATTTGATGCTTAATTTGATCATACTCGCTATAACCAATATTCCACGTGAACGTTCCTTCATCAATAGATTGATGTGAAGTCTCATCCTCTTCGTAATTGGAGCTAATAACGATAAATAATTCCTGAACCTTCAATCCAATGAGTTGGATAGCGTGTAATTTATATGACTCCGTTTGTTTCTCACTCATGTATAAAAAATTTCATCTAAGCTGCTAATGAATAGTATTCATCATTTGAAGCAAATACTAATTCGTCATTTTTTAAGTCCATCAATTTGACATTATACGAAGTTTTAAAATGATTTAATGAAAATTCTATATTCCTTTTGAGAGTATAGTGATTAAATATACTTTCGACGTATTGCAGTAACTGTTCGTCGCTATCACAAACACCATAGCCAATGGAATTATCTTCACAAGCCTCCAGTGCAAGAATCAATTCTTCATCAGACATGCTTTCGAGTTTAAGCAAAACTTTATCTGCAGCAATAATTATATCTTCTCTCTTTATTTTCATTTTCATGCCTCATATTTTTTACATGATAATATTTCAATGCACTCTTTATTTTTCACTATATAACATATAGGCAAGCCAGTAATTCCGAAATCTATTGGTGATGTTGTAGCATCAAATCCTTGTGGTGTTCGAACAGCAACGCGAACTATATCTGCTTTATTTTGCAATTCATCTTCAAGCATTTTTACAAATAAATCATATGCTTTAGATATTGCAAAACGTTTATGATTTCTCTTATAAAGCCGCAAATATATTTCATTTACAGCGACAATCATTCTACCCTTGAGTTCATGCGCTTCCAAATCTATGAATAGACCATCATGAACGGATAACCTCACTTTTATAAGACTGCACGATGCGTCTTTACAATCAGAATATTTATTATTTTTTTCTTGGAATTTCCACCAAGCTACAGCTAGTGCTTCGGCATATTCCGTCAACTCTTCATCATCACAAGCCCAGAAATAAATACCACAACCCGCAAGACCAATTTTCGATTGTTTAAATCCGGTTAGTTTTATTTTCTGGGCATACGAGTCACATGTACCGTGAATACCCTTCAATTGTATGGCCTTTTATTAGAAAAACTTATGTCTTTACTCACATATCGTTAAATAATTTCGGTAGAAAAAAGTAAACATTTAGTAGAAATAACACAAAAACACGACTACTTGTTATCTAAGAAAAATATTATTCACAAAAATTGTTTACAAATCTCGTTACATTTTTTAATTGCGAAAATAACGCTCATCCGATTTAAAGCTAATGAATCTGTAACTGTTTGTTTATACTGGTGCCCGGGGCCGGAGTCGAACCGGCACGGACGCAATGTCCGAGGGATTTTAAGTCCCTTGTGTCTACCAATTTCACCACCCGGGCATCTGAATCGCGATAGTTGTTATTGTTTTAATTTACAATTACTTATCGCGATAACAAGCGTTGCGAAGAGGTGTGATTATACCTTGAAAAGAAATGATTTAACAGGACTTGTTCATTTGCGGATTGTCCATTCATGATAATCAGAATTTTTCTATTTTTTGACATACTGCACGCTTACCGGCAATTTTCTACGAGCGCCGCTTCTTTTACGCCCACCGCAACAGTCGGATACCGCAGCGTCACATGCAACTCTTTTTTCATACGCCCATTGCTGATGCGCCTTGATTCATTCATAAAAGACAACATACCCGGAGAAATGCGGCCTGTAGCCTGATCGCGCGAAATGCGCGGCGGACGCGGCAAATTGAAATGGTCGGCGACGAGATCGAAATAATCACCCATCTTCATTTGTGTATCATCTGTCGCATTGTAGACCCGACCAGATTTACCGTGCCGGATTGCAGAACAAATGATCCGCGCAAGGTCATCAGCGTGAATGTGGTTGGTATAGCCATCATCCTGCGCGATAAATGCCGGGATACCCTCATGGATTCTTTTCACTGGCAGGCGATCACCGGCATAAATACCGGGAACGCGCAATATTGAAACCGGAATATGGTTACGCTTACTCCATGCACGCACCTGGTTTTCAGCATTCACCCGCCGGACTGCTCTTGCGTTAAACGGATTCAAGCGTCTGGTTTCATTGATTATTTGACCTTGACAATCGCCATAAACGCCGCTAGTGCTGATATAGATGAGTTGTTGTGGTAAAATTTTCGATTTTCCTTTTGTCCATTTTGACAATGCAGCAAGCAAGTTGGCCGTGCGCGTGTCGCGCACTCCACAATTCGGCGGCGGCGCCAGATGTATAATAATTTGCGCGATGCCTGCAAGCTTTTTCAGACTGCTGCGCCGGTCAAGATCGCCCGCGATTGCCCTGACACCGAGCGAACAAAATGGACGCGCTTTATCCGGATGACGAAATAAGCCAAAAATTCGATATTTTTCTTGCAGAAGCGGTGCAACGCGTAAGGCGATATCGCCACAACCGACCATGAGCACAGTTTTTTTCATTTAAGCTTTTTATTCCTTTTCTCTAATTTTCGATTCTTTTTGCAGTTCAATGACGCACAAAATCATTATAAAACCCAGCGAACATGTTCTGAATACCGCGTCCGGAGAAACCATATTGCAAGCCGCCTTGCGCGAGGGCATTTCCCTGCCTTACGGTTGCCGTAACGGATCATGTGGCGTCTGCAAAGGTAAAATCTTGCAAGGCGAGATTGATTATGGCCACCATGACGAAGAAACACTGACAGACGAAGAAAAACAAGCTGGCATGGCCTTGTTCTGCTGTGCCGAGCCATTATCAGATCTGGTAATCGAATGTCATGAGATCAGTGCCATCAAAGACATAGAAGTCAAAACACTACCCGCTCGGGTAGCGAACCTGGAGCGTATTGCGCCGGAAGTCATGCTCGTTGCCCTGAAATTACCCGCCAATCAACGATTACAATTCATGGCGGGGCAGTATATCGACATCCTGCTCAAGGACGGCAAGCGCCGCAGCTTCTCTCTCGCCAATGCGCCGCATGACGACGACGTACTGCAATTACATGTACGCAATTATCCCGGCGGGGTGTTTACCGAGCAAGTTTTTGCCACAATGAAAATCAAGGACATTCTTCGCTTTGAAGGGCCATTGGGTTCATTTTTTCTGCGCGACACGCCGCCTGATATACCTATAATTTTCTTAGCGAGCGGAACAGGATTCGCACCGATAAAAAGCATACTTGAACATGTTTTTTATCAGAACAAAGATGGTTCGCATGTCATGACGCTTTACTGGGGTGTGCGTAACAGGGCGGATCTTTATCTGCTTGATCTCATCGCGAAATGGCAGCAACAGCATAAGAATTTTTCTTTTATTCCAGTGCTGTCCGACGCCTTGCCTGAGGATGCCTGGACCGGCAGGACAGGTTTCGTTCACGAAGCCGTTTTACAGGACTATGCGACACTGGAGAACCACAAGGTTTATGCCTGTGGTTCTCCGGTTATGGTCAAAGCGGCTTATCAGGACTTTACAGTAGTGCGCAATCTACCCAAAGACAGTTTCTTTTCTGACGTTTTTACGCCTTCAAGCAACAAAACGCCATAAGCCACGGTCATTTTAAGTCATGCCTGTTTAAGTTTAATTGCTCACTTCTTTTTCAATGTGAGCTCTACTGCTTTATTGTAGCTATCCATAGCCATCTCATGCTTGCCCAGTTTTTCGTTTAATTGCGCCAGGGCAAAATAGGCTGCCGTACTTGGTTCGACCGAAATACTCGCTTCGAGATAATTCTGCGCCTTGCCCCAAAGTTCGCAGTGTGTGCACAGTTTACCCAGTGTCAGCAACAGACCCGCATTGTTCGGTTGCGCCTTGAGCCAAAGTTCCGCACATTCGATTTGCCGGTTTACATGATAATTGAGGCATTCGCCATAAAGCGCGATCAACTCGGCATTCCATTCGTTCTGCACATTTTGCTCGATTATTTTATGTGCCATAGCACATTTACCCAGCGCGATATAAGCGCGTACGGCAGCCGCCGCCAGCTGACTGTTGCTTTGTTCATGCTCAGCCAGACCCAACCAGTATTTATTCAAAGATTCCAGATCAGAGCCTTTGCGCTTGAAGTTTTCGACATGCGCTTCGTTTCTTATTTTCTCGAAATAATTCCGGTTAAGTGGGTGACGATGAATCAGAATCCCGGATATTTCCAATACGGCGTCCCAATTCCTGGCTTGCCTTTGGGCTTCCATTTCCAGTTGCAAAACCAGCGTGGGTTGCAATCCACCGGTTTCATACAATTTCCCAAAAGTGTTCAAAGCTTCCTGATAGCGGCCTTCTCTGACCAGCAGATCAATTTTGGAGGTCAGTCGCAGTGCTTTTTCATCGGATGTATCGTCCTCGGCGCCGCGCAATACCGCCTCGCATGTGGCTTTATCACCCAGTTCATAGGCCGAGCGTGCTGCCACAACAGCATTGATGGATCGAATCAAGGATTCATTTGCAAGCTTGAAACCTTTTCTTGCGTATTTCCTGGCCAATGCATAATCGCCCACAAAAAACGCCCGCAATCCGTCCATCATCAGCGATTCCGATCTAATTGCGCGCAGATTCAGCAATCCACCCAGCAGGCGAATCAGAAAATAGAACGCAAAAAAAACCGCCAGAGCGCCTGCAATCGCGTAATCCAGCGGCATTTCCTGTTTCTCGTACGGCGGTATTTCCACCATGATCGTGCCCGTGCTATATTCATCAACAGCAAGCGTTACGGCAACAGCAGCAGCAAACAACACTAACACCCAAAGTATCAGTCTCATATTCTCCCCCTTTGAAATATTGGAGCCGATAATTGTTTTGCCTATTGCATTCGGATCGGTTGTCGGATCAGTTGATTCAGCCCGGCCATCCGGGAAATAATGCAATATTAGAACATGCTAACTATAGGCCCAAAGTTTTTCGTTATTGTATTCAAATTCACCAACAACCTATTTTCATAAAAAATGCAGTACTCCGATTGCATAAGTTTTAACTAATCTCTGGCATCACAGAGTAAATGCGCGAATCTTTTACATCAATTTTCTCAACCGCCAAAATCATTTCCGATCACTTGAGCCGCCGGATCCTTCCGCACACTGAAATACTCCCGTAAACTTTGAATAATGCCTTCATCTGCAGCCATGGTTGTCAGAATCACTCTTGTCAACCCGGCCTCCCTTGCAAACTCGGCAATACGCTCATGAGCGGTGAATACGGGCGTTTCCCTCAGCAATTGTTGGCCAACCCGGCCAACAATGTCAAATAAATTATGCAATCCTTCGCTGCTTGTGATAATAACAGCATTTATCCGGTCATGTGACCAGTTTGACAGCAATTCTGCCACATCCACATCAGGTTTTTCCCGGCGGTAACATTCCGCGTAATCCAGAATCGCTCCACGTTGCTTCAGCGTATCGCCCAGGAGTGGTCTGCCGCCATTTCCCCGGAAAATCACAATCCGCTTTCCGGAAACCTGTTGCAGCGCTTCGTGACCGAGCAAGGCTTCGCTGTCGTACCGGCCGGTTGGTACGATGACATCCTTAATACCGTATTCCCTGAGTGCATCGGCGCTGCCTTTGCCAACCACGGCAATTTTCATTTGTGAAGGTAGGGAACGCGCCGCCCGAATCAGATGCATCGCCTTGTGCACAGCATTTGGACTCACAAAAATACACAGATCGTATTCTTCTAGCCGTTCAATGCATTTCATCACGGATGTCTTATCCTTCACATCGGATATGACCAACACGGGAAAAATAACAGGATTGCCGCCGAGATTGCGGATGCCTTCGGCCAGGAGCGCACTTTGGTGTTCCGGCCTGGTTACCAGAACATTGACACCCTCAAGCGGTCTGGCTTTGCCACCCATTTCTCCGTGCACCTTTCACCAGCCGCTCGCCGGAACAATGTCCGCCAGAATTTTATCGGCGCCTTGTGCAATCAGATTCTGCGCCATTTCCTTGCCCAGCGCTTCGCCTTTTTCAGGCGTTCCGGTTAACGTGGCACTCACCATCCGCTGACCATCAGGACTGGCGACAAATCCGCGTAGTCTCAGCGTATCGCCCGCAATCTCACCGAATGCGCCCAGCGGTATCTGGCAACTACCGCCCAGCACGCGGCTCATCGCACGTTCGGCCTTGACGCAGTACGCAGTCTGCTGATGATGCAACGGTTGCAGTAACGCAACTAGATCCGGGCGGTCTTCTCGGCATTCGATGCCTAGCGCGCCTTGACCCACGGCGGGCAGGCTTTGCTCGGGACTCAATAAAGCGGTAATCCGTTCCGACAGCCCTAGGCGCTTCAATCCCGCTGCCGCCAGAATGATCGCAGCGTACTGTCCTTCATCCAACTTACGCAGGCGGGTTTGTACATTACCGCGCAGCGGTTTGACCTGCAAATGCGGAAACTGCGCGCGCAGCTGACTCTCCCGCCGCAAACTGGATGTGCCGACCACGCTGCCCGGCGGCAGCGCTTCAAGATGCTGGTAATGATTGGAAACAAATGCATCGCGCGGATCTTCACGTTCGGTAATGACCGCCAGCTCGAATCCGTCGGGTACATTCATTGGCATGTCTTTCATCGAATGTACTGCGATATCAGCGCGATTTTCTTCCAGCGACTGCTCCAACTCCTTGATAAAAAGCCCCTTGCCACCAATTTTAGACAAAGACTGATCCAAGATCTGATCTCCCTTTGTCGTCATACCGAGTATGTCAACTTCGGTTTGCGGGTATAATTGCATTAATTGCTGCCGGATAAATTTCGCCTGCCACATGGCTAGAAGACTTTCTCGTGACGCGATAACAATTCTCTGTGGAATAAAATTTTGTGAGCTGGACATTAATAAAACAGAATAAAAATTATTACAAAAAACAACATATAGGGCCATTCTAGCATGACCGCCGCCGAGTTGGATAAACTTGAAGGCGCCTCTACAAAATCAGCGCTGTAAATAAAAAATGAGCGAGACGAAGCGAGAATAAAAAATGCTGATGAGGCACGTGATTGATATGTAAGGAAATGTCTCTGGCGCGCAACGATGCATTGTAATGAGACGCAGTAAGCGGGCAATCTGCAAAGCGGATGCCCGCCAATGTGGATTTCAGAAATGCCCCTGAATCAACCTGGATTAGCTGGGTATAAACAGTACATTTACACTAAAGGTGAAGTAGCACTATGCATATAGTAGGTTTGGATAATCATTTCGAAAAAGAATCCCATGATGATAAGGATTGGCCGCTTCGAGAAGATATTCGTTTTTTGGGCCGCATGCTTGGAGACACGTTGCGGGAACAGGAGGGTGATAAAGCGTTTGATCTGGTGGAAGATATCCGGCAGACCGCAATCCGCTTTCACCGTGAACAGGATCCCCAGGCGCGTCATAAACTGGATCAGATTCTGACCGAATTGAGTAACCGGGCAACTATAGTTGTAGTCCGTGCGTTTACTTATTTTTCACAACTTTCCAACATCGCCGAAGACGTGCATCACAACCGGCGGCGGCGTGCGCACTTGCGTGCCGGATCCCCACCACAGGCCGGCAGTGTAACGCTGGCGCTGGAACGGGTATTGAAAAATGGCATTGACAACAAGACGCTGGCGAAGTTTTTTGCCAAAGCGATTGTTTCACCGGTGTTGACAGCGCACCCGACGGAAGTGCAGCGCAAAAGCATTCTTGATTGCCAGCTGACCATCGAGCGGTTGTTGCGAGAACGCGCTTATACCGAACTCACACCGAATGAAATGCGGCATAACGAAGAAAATCTACGCGCCATGATACAAATTTTATGGCAGACCCGCGTACTGCGCTCAGTTCGCTTATCGGTGCACGATGAAATCGACAATGGCCTGACTTATTACAATTACACTTTTTTATCGCAGGTGCCCTATATTTATGCCAAGATCGAGAATCTACTGGAACGGCATATGGGAGAAGATGCGCCCTATGTTCATTCCTTTTTACGCATAGGCAGCTGGATAGGCGGCGACCGTGACGGCAATCCGTTTGTCACACACCAAGTATTGCTGTATGCCATCGAAAGCCAATCAGCGCTGGCATTGGACTATTATATTACCGAAGTCGACAAGATCGGCAGCACCATGAGTCTGGCCGAACGTTTAGTGGATATTACCGACGAACTCGAAGAACTTGCCGCATCATCTCCCGATATTCCTGCCTGCCGCATTGACGAACCTTATCGGCGCGCATTTATCAGTATGGGCGCACGCCTTACAGCAACCTGCCAGCATTTAGGACATACCCCGAAACAAAAGGAATTGTTCGGTTCAGTGGAACCCTATGCCGACAGCGCGGAATTCGTGCACGATCTCGACGTGATCATCACATCGCTCAAACATCACAAATCCAATTGGATTGCGCGTGGCGCCTTGCGTAACCTGCGGCGCGCAGCGGATGTTTTTGGATTTCATCTCGCGCCACTGGACATGCGCCAGCACAGCAAAGTACACGAGCAGGTTGTCGCCGAGCTTTATGAACTTGGCACACATCACAGCGATTATCTGGAAATGTCCGAGAGTGACCGTATTCAATGGCTGCTCACGGAAATCAGCAGTCCACGTCCATTACTCTCACCGTATCTCGAATATTCCGAATCCACGCAAAATGAGCTGCGTATTCTGCAAAAAGCAGCGGATATCCACCGGCGCTTCGGGCATGCTGCAATACCCAATTACATCATTTCGATGACAACCCACATTAGCAATGTACTTGAAGTGGCGCTACTGCTGAAAGAAGTCGGATTGTTACAGGCGGGTGAAAATCCGCGTCTCGGATTAAATATCATTCCGCTATTTGAAACCATTGCTGACCTGCGCAGTTGCGGCGCGATCATGGATCAATTATTTTCACTGCCTTATTACAAGAAGTTGCTGGCTTCGCGGAATAACATACAGGAAGTCATGCTCGGTTATTCCGACAGCAATAAAGATGGCGGCTTCATAACCTCCAATTGGGAAATTTATAAAGCAGAGCTTGAATTGACCAAAGTTTTTGCCAGACACAATATCGAGTTAAGACTTTTTCACGGTCGCGGCGGTACGGTTGGACGCGGCGGCGGCCCCAGCTATCAGGCTATTATGGCGCAGCCCCCGGGCAGTGTTAATGGACAAATCCGCGTGACCGAACAAGGCGAAGTCATCAGCAGTAAATACGCTGAGCCGGAAATCGGCAGACGAAATCTTGAAACGCTGGTTGCTGCAACTATAGAATCCACGCTGCTTGGTCACGATCCGATCGGCGATGAGGCGCCGCGCTATCACCAGACCATGGAAAAACTGGCGGAACTCTCGCTCTCTGCCTATCGCAATCTGGTTTTTGAGACACCTGGATTCAAACAGTTTTTTCTTGAATCAACACCGATTCGCGAGATTGCGGGATTGCATATCGGCAGCCGTCCCGCCTCGCGCAAATCATCGGATGCGATTGAAGATCTGCGCGCCATTCCGTGGGTTTTCAGCTGGGGACTTAATCGCACCATGATACCCGGCTGGTACGGCTTCGGTTGCGCTATCGAGACTTTTGTACAGGAAGACCAGGAGGGAAGCGGACTGGCGCTGCTGCAGAAGATGTATAAAACCTGGCCGTTTATGCAAACCCTGTTATCAAATATGGACATGGTATTGGCGAAAACCGACATGGGCATTGCCTCGCGTTATGCCGAGCTGGTAACGGATGAAACATTGCGCAACCAGATATTTGGCCGCATTCACGAAGAATGGAAGCGTTGCAGAAAATGGCTCTTTGCCATCACTGGCAATACGGAATTGTTGCAGGACAATCCGACGCTGGCCCGCAGCATCCGGAATCGAATGCCTTATATTGATCCGTTGAATCATCTGCAGGTTGAGCTTCTGCGACGTTATCGTTCCGGCGAAGACAGTGATGAAATAAAACGTTCAATACATCTCACCATCAATGGCATAACATCGGGATTAAGAAACAGTGGTTAAGGCAATTCATATTTTCCGGCAAATTCTGTGAGAACATTTTTATGCGCACCAAACAATTCATATTTTTATGGCTGATCAGTATTTTTGCACACCCGCTGTCGGCCTCGCTTTCGATTGAATTCTGGCAGACATCTTCCGGCGCGCGTGTTTACTTTGTTGAAAATCATACACTGCCAATGCTGGATATCAGCATCGAATTCGCCGCCGGCAGCAGCATGGATACGAAGGAAAAATCCGGAACGGCCAGTTTGACACAGCATTTATTGAGTCTTGGCGCCAAAGATCTGTCCGAAGATGCTATTGCAAATGCACTGGCGGATGTTGGCGCACAGCTTGGCGGAGATTTTGACGCCGACCGCGCCGGCCTGACGTTACGCACCTTAAGCAGCGATCGCGAACGCAAGCAGGCGCTGGAAATTTTCGCCAGCATCCTGCAACGTCCGGAATTTCCAGACAACATTCTCTCACGCGAAAAAAACCGGATTATCGCCAGCATCCGGGAAGCCAGCACAAAACCTGGCTATATCGCTGACCGTGCACTCATGAACATGCTTTATGGCGACCACCCATATGCCATGAATGATTCCGGAGAGATTGCAACCATTGAAACGATTCGCCGCAATGATCTGGTTTCCTTTTATCAGAAACATTATGTCGCAAAAAATGCCGTCATCGCCATCATTGGCGACATAGACAAGGCGGAAGCGGCCCGGATTGCCGACAGACTGACACACGATCTTCCCGTACTTTCAACGCAGGACGAATACCCGGCAATACCCCCGGTAAAAAATCCGGAAGGCGGCATTGAAAGGTTGCCGCATCCTGCAACGCAAAGTCATATACAGCTGGCGTATCCTGGCATCAGCAGAACTGACCCGGATTATTTTCCACTTCTGGTCGGCAATTACATCCTGGGTGGTGGCGGCTTCGTGTCACGCCTGATGGAGGAAATCCGTCAGCAAAGAGGTCTGACGTATGGTGTTCAAAGTTTTTTTGCGCCACTGAAAGAAAAAGGGCCTTTTAAGATTGGATTGCAAACACGGAAAGATCAATCTGAAGAAGCGCTTCTCTTGACACAGGGCGTGCTGCGGGATTTTATTGCCGGTGGTCCAACGGAACAGGAGTTGCTGTCTGCCAAACAGAATATTATTGGCGGCTTCCCGCTTCGCCTCGACAGCAATAAAAAAATTCTGGGGTATCTTGCCATGATAGGTTTTTATCGCCTGCCATTAACGTATCTGGACGATTATTTGAAAGCAGTGGATGCGGTTACGGTCGATCAGATCAAGGATGCATTTCAACGCCGCATAGACCCGGAAAACATGGTCGCAGTCATTGTCGGCGCATTGGAAACAGTCGGCGATTAACAGGGGTTGGAAAATTATCTGCGTTGCCGCTGCGGCGTTAAAAACAGGCTCAAAATGCGCATTGATCACACATAAACTCCGCGTTCTGCTCGGCGCAAGCGCATCGCCCTGCGGGTCAGTCTCATGGCTGTTTGCTACGCTTTGGTCGCGTCGCCTGTTTTTGCCAGGCAATCGACTGCCGCGATCATATTTTTCAGCAACCTGTTAAATCAAAATTCCTTTCTTTTTTACATGACTTCACATTCAGGCAGGATTCGCATTACTGGCGGCCAGTGGCGAAGCCGCATCATTACTTTCCCGGCGCATGCCGATTTGCGCCCAACGCCCGACAGAGTACGCGAAACGCTTTTTAACTGGCTCGGGCAGGATTTGACAGGCCTCAATTGCCTTGATCTTTTTGCCGGCAGCGGCGCGCTTGGTTTTGAAGCTGCTTCCCGTGGTGCCGCAAATGTAGTAATGATAGAATCCAGCAGCGGCGTGCATCGCGTATTATTGGAAAATAAAGTTAGACTGAAGGCGGACTCAATCGAACTGATCAAAATGGATGCATCTGTTTTTTTGATTACCCATACACGAAAATTTGATGTCGTCTTTCTTGATCCCCCTTACCGGATGGACATATTGCCGAAAATATTGTCCATGCTGCCGCCACTCCTGGCCGAAGACGCTCAGATTTATCTTGAAACTCAGCATTCCTGCGATCTCGAGAAAAACTTACAGCACTGGCATACCCGGCGCAAAGGAAAAGCGGGCAAAGTGAATTATTATCTTTTGGAATTGAATCGAGACCAGAACAATCATGGATAAAGCCGTTTACCCGGGAACTTTCGATCCTATCACGCGTGGCCATGAAGATCTGATCAGGCGTGCTGCACGTATTTTCGATCAGATTACTGTCGCCATTGCTGTCAATAGCCCTAAGAAACCATTTTTTACGCTCGATGAGCGCGTCGATATGGCACGGCATGTCCTGTCCGATTGTCCGAATGTCAGCGTTACCGCATTCTCGGGCCTGCTGATGAATTTTTTACAACAACATAATGCCCGTATTATTTTGCGCGGCCTGCGAGCCGCTTCCGACTTTGAGTATGAATTTCAGATGGCTGGCATGAATCGAAGCATGCACCCGGATGTCGAAACCCTGTTTATGACGCCTAGCGAACAATACATGTTTGTTTCCGCGACGATCGTGCGCGAAATTGCGTTACTTGGCGGAAAAGCCGATAAATTTGTCCATCCTTACGTGGCGCAGCACTTGCAGCATAAAATGGCGAAACAGCAAGAACACCCTTAGTGATGAGGTAAAAATGGCATTAATCATAACCGATGAATGTATCAACTGTGACGTATGCGAACCCGAGTGTCCCAATGGCGCGATATCTCAGGGTGAAGAAATCTACGTGATTGATTCAAGAAAATGCACTGAGTGTGTTGGTCACTATGACGTTCCGCAATGCGTTGAAGTCTGTCCCGTGGACTGCATTGTTCTCAATCCGGATTGTGTTGAGAGCACCGCGCAGCTTGAAGCCAAATATCGGGCGCTAATGGCGGAAAAATAATCCCGGTATTTCACTCGGGTTTGATAGGCACACATGGCGCATTTTCGGGATCTTGCGCCAGATTCCATCGCGCTCGAACCGTAAAACCGCGCGCAAACTCAACTTGATCGCCATATGCAGCTTGCAAGCGTAAAGCGCCGGCAAGAGCGATCATCGCGCCATTGTCTGTACAAAACTCCAGCTGTGGATAAAAAACAGTGGCGCCGGCAGCCTCGGTTTTTTCAGTAAGCTGGCAGCGTAGTTGTTTATTCGCGCCCACGCCACCGGCAACAACCAGCTGACTTAATCCTGATTCTGCGAGCGCGGCTAACGCCTTCCCGGTCAGCACGGTGATCACCGCATTCTGAAATGCCCATGCGATATCGGCATATGTCTGTGGATCTTCCGGTTGCTGATGAATTAAAGTCAGCACCGCGGTTTTCAGACCACTGAAACTGAAATTGAAATCGCCGCTATGTAGCATAGGGGAAGGCAACTTGAATCGTCCCGGGCGGCCCCGCTCAGCAAGTATAGATAACGCCGCGCCTCCAGGATATCCCAATCCGAGCAGCTTGGCCGTTTTATCAAAAGCCTCGCCTGCGGCATCATCGACTGTTTCTCCCAGCAATTGGTATTGTCCGACGCCATCAACACGCATTAACTGCGTATGACCGCCGGATACCAGTAACGCAATAAATGGAAACTGCGGTGCTGGCGTTGACAGTAATGGCGACAGCAAATGACCTTCCAGATGATGGATACCGATAGCGGGAATGTTCAATGCAAAGCCCAGCGCTGCACCAACACTGGCGCCGACCAGCAATGCGCCGGCCAGCCCCGGACCTTGCGTATAGGCAATTGCATCAATAGCGTTGAGTGTGCAATCCGCTTCCGATAAAGCTCGCCGTATCAAAGGCGCAATACGGCGGATATGATCTCTTGAAGCAAGCTCCGGAACAACGCCGCCATATTCCCGATGCATCTCGATCTGGGAATGCAGTGCGTGACTCAGTAAACCCCGTGCATTGTCGTACAAGGCAACACCGGTTTCGTCGCATGAAGTTTCGATACCCAAAACAATCATCTCAAAATCATCCTAGTCACATAAACCTTCATACATGGTATAATTAAAAGCTTTTTTTAATACGTTAGTGAATCTGTCCTGATTTCCAGGGGCGGGTTTTTTATTTTTTATTTTATAATAATTGGAGATAATTTTTGTTTATGACCACGATAAAAGTCAAAGAAAACGAACCTTTTGAAGTTGCAATGCGGCGCTTTAAACGGTCGATAGAGAAAACCGGCTTACTCACCGAATTACGCGCGCGCGAATTTTATGAAAAACCAACGGCTGAACGTAAGCGTAAACTGGCCGCAGCGGTTAAACGCAACTACAAGCGCTTACGCAGTCAATTGCTGCCGCCCAAGCTTTACTGAAACAGGTTCTCCCGGTTTGACTGACTGTGTGTTATAAACAAAACTCAGAGACGATGCCTGCGCATCGACTTCCAGACAAATTCCATCATGAGCTTGAAACAAAAAATTACCGATGACATGAAAGCCGCCATGCGCGCTGGAGAGATTAAAAAGCGCGACACGATACGTTTGCTGCAAGCCGCCATCAAGCAGAAAGAAGTTGATGAACGGATCGAAATGGACGACACGGTAATTATTGCTATAATCGAGAAAATGATTAAACAGCGCAAAGACTCAATTGCGCATTATGAAGCTGCAAAACGCCATGATCTGGCGACCGCTGAGCAGGAAGAAATCGATATTCTCAGCGCATATATGCCCGCAGCGCTTGCAGACGACGAGATTGATGCACTCGTAACCGAAGCCGTCAATGAAACAGGCGCGAAAAATATGCAGGACATGAGCAAGGTCATGGCTGTTTTAAAACCCAGAATGGCCGGACGTACTGACATGGCCAGAGTGTCTGCGCTCGTTAAAGCAAAAATTTCCGGCTGAATTGCTATAGCCATTCCACTTATTTAACTATCAAAAAAGGTATGGTTACTGGCTATTCCTGAAATCACCCCTTTTTCTTTTCATCTGACACAGCAGGGTATTATTTGATTGTTTTCGAGTCGTGACAATACCGCCGTCTTTCATTCACGATCTGCTGAATCGCGTTAATATTGTTGATGCGATTGATCGTCATGTCTCACTCAAAAAAGCAGGCGCAAATTACGTTGCATGCTGTCCATTCCACAATGAGAAAACACCATCGTTTACGGTCAGCCCGACAAAACAGTTTTATCATTGTTTCGGTTGCGGCGCTCATGGCAATGCCATCAATTTCCTGATGGAATATAGCGGATACAGCTTTGTTGAAGCTGTTCAGCACTTAGCCGCATCTACCGGCATATCCATGCCCGATCTCCAGCCGGCGCAAAAAAAAGGTATTCGCCCCGCAAGCACACAACTGGACAAAACTGCAGCGCACACCATCCAGGATATATATGAGGTCATGCGCATTGCAACCCGGTTCTACCGCGAACAACTCAAACAATCGAATAGCGCCATCAGTTATCTGAAACAACGCAGACTCACCGGCGAGACTGCGGCCCGTTTCGCCATAGGATACGCACCGGAAGGCTGGCAGAATCTGGCTGCAATTTTTCCAGAGTACAATACAGAGAAAACCAGAAACATTCTGATTCGCGCAGGATTGATGATAGCCGGCGATAGTGGCAAGTACTATGATCGTTTCAGAGACCGCATCATATTTCCAATCCTGAACCAGCAAGGCCAGATTGTTGCGTTTGGCGGCCGCACCGTGAATCATGGAGAACCCAAGTATCTGAATTCACCCGAAACAGATATATTCATCAAGGGCCATGAAATTTACAATCTATTCTCCGCGCGCAAAGCGATCCGTAATGCGAAATGCGTCATCGTTGTGGAAGGTTATATGGATGTCGTCGCGCTTTCCCAGCACGGCATAGACTATGCTGTGGCAACACTGGGAACCGCGGTTACCGATTTCCATATCCAGAAACTGTTGCGTCACTCCGATAGAATCATTTTTTGTTTCGACGGTGACAATGCAGGTAAAAAAGCAGCCCGGCGCGCTCTGGAAAATAGTCTGACGCAACTTTCCGACGGCAAAACCATTCAATTTCTCTTTTTGCCCGAAAATGAAGACCCGGACAGCTTCATTCATCGTTACGGAAAAAATGCTTTCGAACAACAGATATCACAATCCATACCGCTATCCGAATTTCTACTGACAGTGTACTCGCAAGAACTGAACCTTCGCCGCGATGAAGATCGCGCAAAATTTATTCATGACATAAAGCCGCTGTTACACAGCATTAGCGCGCCTGCGCTGTCGATCATGCTGTTGAATCGCATCGCCCAGATGTGTGATATGAACGTGCAGGAATTGGAGTCACTGATGGAAATCAGACGCAGAATCTCCCGCAGTCCTCAAAAAAACATGCACCGGAAACAACCGATATCCCCCTACCGCTGGCTACTGCTGATCTTGCTGCATCAACCCGGATATTTCAGCCGCCTGGATCAGAAACTGATCCTGTGCAGCAATGATAACAACGAGGAACTATCCGCCTTGAAAGTATTAATTGAGGTTTTGAACAAAAATCCCGAGATCGTGAGCAATGCTCCGACAACCTCGCTGTTGAACTATTTGCGGGAAACTTCCTTTGAAACTTTGCTGAGAAAAATTGAAAGCGAGACGCTTGAATGGAATGACGATCTGAATCTTGATGCGGAATTTTCCGGAACATTACAAAAGATCGCCGATATACAGCGCAAAAAACGTATGACCGAGCTGCACAGCAAGCCGCTGAACTCATTGACTGCGGAAGAAAAACAAGAACTGCAACGTCTGGCCATGCATTAACAGGCCAGTGGATGTGTCCCGTTCGCTCAACGGCATCGTAACGTGTCAGACTAAAGTTTTTAGAAGCACTCTTAATAAAAAATTGAGCTCGTCAGATTGAAATCACGTATTTTCTTACCGGACTTAATGAGATCGAGCGTTTTGCAAAGATCTCGACAATTGAGGAAAAATTTGTATGGGTAGCGCAGAAATTCATATTTTGCTGATTGAAGATAACGAATTCGATGCACTGCTTATACAACACCGCTTACTCCAGGGGCTAAAAAGTCAAATCAAAGTGACGCATGCCGAGTCTGTTTCCGAAGCACTCGTTTTGATTCAACAGTACCCGTTTGATTTGATTTTATCCGATCTTCATCTAGCGGATAGCGATGGTGTTGAAACGATCGCGAAATTAAAAAAAGTCACCCATACACCTATCGCCGTTCTGACGGTCAGCAGAAATGAACAACTGGCTATCCAGTGCATTAAAGCTGGCGCACAGGATTATCTTGAAAAAGATAGCCTGTCCGAATGCGCCTTGACCCGACTGGTACGCTATACCATTGAAAGACAACGCACTGAGAAACGCACGCAAAAGATTAAAAGACGGTTCCAAACCATATTTGAAAAAGCGCCCCTGGGGATCGCGCATATTGACCTCAGCAATGAAACCTTCCTCGATTTAAACCAGAGATACGCATCGATTACCGGTAGAACAATCGATGAATTGATGCAACTCCGGCAAAGCGAACTCATTCATCCGGATGACGCGGATGCCTACGCGGACGACATGCTGTTGTTAAAAACATACACACCGGATAATCACAAAATATGCAGAAGAATCGTCCACGCAGAAGGCTCGACGATCTGGGTGGAAATGACGTTTGCGCCGTTCGAAGTCATGCATGAAGCGCAAATTCATTACGTCTGTATGATGGAAGATGTGACTGAGCATAAACGCATGCTGGCCAATCTGCGGGATCTGACGCTGCATCTGCAGAATATTCGCGAAGACGAGAGCATCCGGATTGGACGGGAGGTGCATGATGTCGTCGGCGGCAGTCTGGCGGCAATAAAACTGGAACTGGACTGGTTATCCAGAAAAATAACCGAGAATACTTTAAATGAACGGATTCGTCTTTTGCATCAATTAACGGGCGAAGCCATAAACACTGTTCGGAGTATCTCGCAGAATCTGAGACCCAACGCACTGGATAATCTCGGGCTTATCGACGCCATCAAATGGCTGGTGCGTGATTTTGAAACCCGCAATGGCATCTGCTGCACTTTGCATCTTGACTATCTCGATTTTCCTGAACTGACAAAAGACAACGAAACCTCCATATTCAGAATCATTCAGGAAGCCTTGATCAATATAGCGCAGCACGCTGAGGCATCATCGGTTGAAATAGGCTTGACTGAAATGAGCGGTGCTTTTTGTTTCAAAATTTCGGATAATGGAAAAGGAATCAGCACGGATCAAGAAACAAGCCAGAGGTCTTTTGGTATTATGGGTATGCGCGAACGCGCCCAGCAGCTGGGCGGGGAGCTGATCATCGAAGGAATACCCTCCAAAGGCACAGTTATTACGATAAAAATTCCGGCATTGACAAAACAAGGCTATACCATGAGATTATCCGATTTATGATCAAAGTAATTGTTGCGGAAGATCATGCAATGTTTCGCGATGGCTTGAAAAGAATTCTCGGCGAAACAACCGATATTGCCATTGTTGCCGAAGCAGCAAACGGCAAAGAAGTCTTAAAAAAAATCCGCGATAACGAATTTGATCTTATCCTGCTCGATATCAATCTTCCTGATATAAACGGACTGACCATTCTCAAACGCTTATCAATCGAAAAATTGGCGGACAAAGTACTGATGCTCAGTATGTACCCAGATGATGAATATGCCATTCGCGCCATCCGCCTGGGCGCCTCCGGATATCTCACCAAGGACAGCCCGGCGGATCAGCTGATCGCTGTTATACGACGATTGGCGGCTGGCGGAAAATATGTCAATCCTGATCTGGCGGAAAAATTTTTATTTGAACCCCAAGCCACGCTACAAAAACCGCTTCACACAAAACTTTCCGACCGGGAATTAATGGTTTTCAAAGCGATTGCGGCGGGTGAATCATTAACCGCGATTGCAGGCAGGCTGTCGTTGAGCGTTAAAACCGTGAGTACCTACCGGACAAGGATTCTGGAGAAAATGAACATTAAAAATAATGCACAATTGATTCGCTACGCCATCAATAATCATTTGCTGGACTAAATAATCAGGCCTGCTTGCCACCATTATGCAGTGGAATAGGGACAATTTCGCAAACACGTCACCTCATTTATGCTATAAACCTAAAAACCGCAGCTGACCACCCAGTTGACCATTATCCAGGCTGACTAACGATATGAACCAATGAAACAATTCGAGCAATATCAGTTCATCCCAATGGTGAGTCGAACAATGGTGTTTAGGACAAAAACAAACCGGCCATAATCCACCCAATACCGCTATCCACTTTATTGTCAGCATGCCTTTTACCCCCGTCATCCTCTGGACCGATGCGCTTGTTTTTCTGCTGGTGTTCCTGATGTCTGCTTTTATCTGGTATATGCGCGGAAACGAGCATCTGCTGGCGCCCTGGCGGCGGGTGGGTCATAGCGCCAGTGGCATGTCTGCGCTGACCGTTCTGGTTTTTTTTATCATCGTTGGTTTATTGGATACACTGCATTTCCGCCCGGCGCTCGAACAGAAGAATAGTCATGGCGAGACAATTTACAGCGTCGAAGTGTTAAGCGTTCTGGATCTGTTGCTCACGCCACTGCGCACCAATGTTGAAAAAACCTATTCGGCGCCGCTCGCTACTCACTTGTATGCAAAAGAAACGTTCAGCTTACCTGATGGTAATCAGATCCGTGCATTCGCCCGACTGGAATACGGCGGTTCGCATCTGGCGGATCCGGATACAGAACATCGATCCGACATCAACCTGCGTATTGCCAAAGGCATCGGACTGGGACTGTTGCTCTGGATCATACTCCACACCCTGCTGTGCTTGAACATGGCGCGGCGCACACAGCAGCGTTTTACACGCTGTGTTCAGTCTGTCTGGCGGCGCACAACAGAAATTCCCTGGTATGCGATTCTCATCACGCTGGGCGTCATTCTCGTCGCAGTTGGCATACTGTCCATGCTGGCTGGGCATTATCACGTGCTCGGCACCGACAAAGTCGGACAGGATGTATTCTATCTTTCACTGAAAAGCATTCGTGTCGCCTTGATTATCGGTACACTGACAACATTGATCATGCTGCCATTCGCACTGCTGCTCGGCATTACAGCGGGTTATTTTCGCGGCTGGATCGACGATGTCATCCAATATACCTACACGACGCTGAATTCAATTCCCAGCGTGCTGTTGATTGCAGCCACCATTCTCATGATGCAGGTTTATATTGAAACACATGCCGAATACTTTGAGACGATCGCCGAGCGCGCTGATGTCCGTTTACTCTGTCTTTGCATTATTCTTGGCATTACCAGCTGGACCAGCTTGTGCCGGTTGTTGCGCGGCGAGACGCTCAAGTTGCGCGAAATGGAGTACATCCAGGCCGCGCATGCATTTGGCGTATCGCACTGGCGTATTATCAGCCGCCACATTCTGCCCAATGTGATGCATATTGTATTAATCGCTACCGTTATGGATTTCAGCGGACTGGTTCTGGCTGAGGCTGTACTGTCGTATGTCGGCGTTGGCGTTGATCCGTCCATGATCAGTTTTGGCACCATGATTAACGCGGCGCGTCTTGAAATGGCGCGTGAACCGATGGTCTGGTGGACGTTGCTGTCAGCTTTCGGTTTTATGTTTATTCTGGTGCTTAGCGCAAATTTATTCGCGGATGCTGTGCAGAAAGCATTGGACCCGCGCGTCAAAACACGCACACCAAACAGCGCCAGCGCACAAGAAAACAATCCGGCTCCAATACCCGCATCGGCATCAGCATCTTCCCCGGCAAACAAATCCATTTAGCAGTGATGAGCGCTTTACTGGAAATCAACAACTTAAGAACCATTCTGCATACCGGAAAACTCCCGGTACGCGCGATCGACGGTCTTGCACTCAAGCTCAACAGGGGCGAAACGTTTGCGCTGCTCGGCGAATCCGGGTGCGGCAAGTCGATGACGGCGCTGTCGATTATGCGCCTGTTACCCGATGCCGGAGAAATTCTGTCTGGCAGCATCAGCCTGAACGGCGTGGATTTACTTCGGCTGCCGGAATCGGCCATGCGTCAGGTTCGCGGCAAACAAATCAGTATGATTTTCCAGGAGCCCATGCTCAGCCTGAATCCTGTCATGACGATTGCCGAACAACTTGCAGAAGTTCTCACACAGCATTTCAGGCTGAACAAACCGGCGGCGCAAAAAAGAATCCTTCAATTGCTGGATCAGGTCGGCATTCCTGATGCAAAACGGCGCATGCATGAATACGCATTCCAGTTCTCCGGCGGCATGAAGCAACGTGCAATGATTGCCATGGCGCTGGCTGGCGAACCGGAACTGCTCATCGCAGATGAACCCACCACTGCGCTTGATGTCACGATACAGGCGCAGGTTCTTGATCTCATGCGTGAAATTCAGCGGCAGAATCACATGGCCATTTTATTGATTACGCATGATCTAGGTGTGGTCAGCGAAATGGCGCAGCACGTTGCCGTCATGTATGCCGGAGAAATCGTCGAGCAATCGCCGCGCGTGCATTTTTTTGACCATCCCGCCCACCCGTATGCACAACAGCTTTTTGCCGCATTACCGGACAAAAAAAAGCGCAACCAGGAATTGGCCGTGATCAGTGGAACCGTGCCTTCACTGACGCAATCATTCAGCGGCTGCCGTTTTTCCGATCGCTGCCATTATGCAATGCCGCGATGTCATGACACTGTTCCGCAGTGGCGCCACATTTCCCCGGCGCACAAAGTGCGTTGCCACCTCTATGATCCGCCATCAGCCTTAATCCATGTTACGCGTGCACCCGAAGTAACGCCCGTCCCGGTAATGCCTGTCGCGCAGGAACAAAAACCGGAACCATTGCTACAGGTTTCCGGTCTGAAAGTGCATTTTCCAATCCACAAAGGTTTTTTTAAACGCATTGTTGGCCAGATTAAAGCGGTTGATGGCGTATCACTGCACATTGCAGCGGGAAAAACGCTGGCGCTTGTCGGCGAATCCGGTTGCGGCAAAACCACGGTGGGCAAGAGTATTCTGCAATTAATCCAGCCGACGGCAGGCAGCGTGCGTTATCATCAGCAGGAATTAGTGGGGATGGAAAGACGGCGATTACGTCCATTACGCTCACAACTGCAATTTGTTTTTCAGGACCCGTATTCCTCCTTGAATCCGAGAATGCGCATCATTGAGATCCTTCAGGAAGGCATGAACGCACTGAATGCCGCGCCGGAATTCACTGCCGGAACATTGGCGCAAACATCTGCCGCACCGGTTTTTTCACATGACACAGCCGTCGATGCGCTGTTGCAGTATGTCGGCTTGCCGAAAGAGGCTAAGTGGCGTTACCCGCACGAATTTTCAGGCGGCCAGCGTCAGCGGATTGCCATTGCACGCGCGCTGGCAGTTAATCCCAGATTGCTCATTTGCGATGAACCCACTAGCGCGCTTGATGTATCCGTCCAGGCGCAGATCCTGAATCTGTTGAAATCGCTGCAAAGCAGCCTGGGGCTTGCCTATTTATTTATTACCCATAATATCTCGGTTGTAGAGTATCTCGCCGATGAAATTGCCGTCATGTATTTGGGCCGCATTGTAGAGCAGGGTCTCACGGATGAAGTGATCAGCAAACCCGGCCACCCTTATACGCAGGCGCTGCTGTCCGCGGTGCCGCAAATCGGCAAGACATCTGCGACGGATATGATCAAGCTCAAGGGTGATATACCTTCACCGGCCTCACCGCCGACGGGTTGCCACTTTCATCCACGCTGTCCGATGGCGATGCCGGTATGCCGCCAAATCTATCCTGAAGCCAGCACACTCAGCGCTACCCATATTACCCATTGTCATCTTTATTCACAGGAGCACCGTTCGAATCACCATGAGCATTAAACATGAAGTAGCGCGCCGCCGCACTTTTGCCATTATTTCCCACCCGGATGCCGGCAAAACGACTTTAACCGAGAAATTGTTATTGTATGCCGGCGCTATCCACATCGCGGGCAGCGTCAAAGCACGCAAAGCCAGCCGGCACGCCACTTCGGACTGGATGGAAATCGAAAAGCAGCGCGGCATTTCCGTCGCGAGCTCAGTCATGCAAATGGAATACCGCGACTGCGTCATCAATCTGCTGGATACACCGGGTCACCAGGATTTCTCCGAAGACACCTATCGCGTGCTGACTGCTGTTGATGCTGCGCTGATGGTCATCGACGCCGCCAACGGCGTTGAAGCGCAGACATTACGCCTGCTGGAGGTTTGCCGCGCCCGCAATACACCCATTCTGACCTTTGTCAATAAAATGGACCGGGAAGTGCAGCCGCCGCTGGACCTCATTGACGAAATTGAGCGCACACTGGGTATGGACGCGATTCCGTTCACCTGGCCCATCGGCATGGGCCGCGATTTTCACGGTGTTTTTGATCTGCGCGGTAAAGGTATGCGCGTATTCAAACCCGGCGCCGATCGTGCCGGTGCGGATGAAGAATTTATCACTCAGCTTGATGATCCGGCGACGCAGGCGCGTTTTGGTGCCAGTCTCAGCGCAGCGCAGCAGGAAATAGACCTCATCGCCGGCGCCACCCCGGCATTCGCGCAGGAAGCGTTTCTCGCCGGACGCCAGACGCCTGTTTTTTTCGGCTCCGCGATTAATAATTTCGGCGTTCGTGAAATCCTGGACGCTCTCGTCGATCTTGCGCCTTCACCGGAATCACGCCATGCCATGCAGCGCGAAGTGTTACCGGATGAGAAAAACTTCTCCGGCGTGGTATTCAAAATACAGGCCAACATGAATCCCGCGCACCGTGATCGCATTGCCTTTCTGCGTATTTGCTCGGGTCAGTTTAAACGCGGCATGAATTTAAAAGTCGTGCGCAACGGCAAGGATGTCCGCACCAATTCAGTCGTCTCATTCCTGTCGCAGCGTCGCGACATTCTCGAAGAAGCTTATCCGGGCGATATTATCGGCATCCCCAACCACGGCACATTACAACTTGGCGATACACTGACCGAAGGTGAATCGTTACAGTTTACCGGCCTGCCTTTTTTTGCCCCCGAAATCTTCCGCACGGTCGAAATCGCCGATCCGCTGCGCAGCAAACAACTCAAGCTGGGACTCACTCAGCTCGGCGAGGAGGGCGCCATTCAGGTGTTCAGGCCGCACCTCGGCAGCACGCTGCTGCTCGGCGCAGTCGGTGTACTTCAATTCGAAGTGGTCACCCATCGGCTCAAACATGAATATGCGGTTGACGCGCGCATAGCGCCGGCAAAATATCAGCTTGCGCGCTGGGTAACCGCCAAAGACCCGTGGGAGCTACAGCGTTTCATCGAAGCCAATGCGCATCGCATCGCGTACGATGCGGTTGATGCGCCGACCTTCCTGGCTTCATACGGCGCGGAAATCAGTGTGGCTGAAGAAAACTGGCCTTCGATCCAGTTTCATAAAATGCGCGAGCACGCCGGACTGGTTTTCCAGACGCAATAAAGAGAGACCTTTGCACGGTGCGCGGCAAAAATTTGCGAACGCACGGACAAATTTTTAACGCGATTATTGTGCCGCGTAGTAACCGTGCAAAGGTCTCAAAGATTTCCTCGATACTTTATTTTTACCATCACGCACAGGAACGATTCACTCCATGATCAGCAGCATGACCGGATATGCCACACATACACTCGCAACGCCTTACGGCACGCTGAATCTGGAGTTGCGCGCCGTCAACAATCGTTACCTGGATGTGCAGCTGCGCCTGCCGGATGATTTCCGTCCTCTGGAACCCGGCATGCGCGAAGCCATCGCCAGGAAACTCAATCGCGGGAAAGTAGAATGCCGGCTGAACTTCACACCACTGGACAACTTTGACGAACCCTGGCAGCTAAACCAGACCTTGCTGCACAAACTGCTGGAGGTTGACCGGACTGTCCGTGCTTCGTTCCCCGAAGCGCAAAGCCTTTCTGTCGCCAGCATACTCAACTGGCCGGGCATTCTCGGCAGCAATACGCTGCCGGCTGATGCACTGCGGGAATACGCCATGACGTTATTGCTTACAACACTGGAAGACTTTCAGGCTACCCGTACTCGCGAAGGTGAAAAATTAAAATGCATCCTGCTGGAACGCCTCAATCAGATACGTCAACAGCTTGATCAGGCTGCCCCCCGTATTCCGGCGCTCATCACTGCTTTCGAAGAAAAACTGAAAACGCGCATACAGGAAGCGATTGACAACCTTGACGAAGATCGCATTCGTCAGGAAATTATTTTTTTTGCGTCGAAGATCGACATTGATGAAGAACTTTCCCGCTTGCAGACCCATCTCGACGAAGTCGAACACATCCTGAGCAAAGGCGGCGCAGTCGGCAAACGGCTTGATTTTCTGATGCAGGAACTCAACCGCGAAGCCAACACCATCGGCTCCAAATCAGTCGACATCGAAATCTCCAGAACTTCGATGACACTGAAAGTATTGATCGAACAAATGCGAGAGCAGGTGCAGAATATAGAGTAATAACGCCGCCGCAAGATGTAGGGTGCCAATAAGCGTAGCGCATTGCACCATATACCAACGCCAACGGTGCAATGCCCGTTGGTTATTGCACCCTACCCAAAACCCTGACCGGCTTGAGCGCATGACCTCGGACAAGACGAAAGCCAGTGTAGTTGAGGCGGTAGGACGGATCGAGGAAGTCGCGAAGAGCAGAGCGGCAGTTCCTGCCGTTGTTGAACCACGAGCCGCCGCGCAACACGCGATAGTTACCGGTATCTGGGCCTTGCGGATCGATCACGGGCTCTGACGGATACTCGCCATACCAGTCCTGGCACCATTCATAAACGTTTCCATGCATCTCGTACAAACCCCATGCACTCGGTGGATAGCTTTTGACTTCGGTCGTTTTTTTCAAAACGCCTTCGCCCCATTTATCCGTTTCATACTTCCATATGCCACGATAATTGACCTGATCAAGCGTAATGTCAGAACCGAAATGAAACGCTGTTTCAGTTCCAGCACGGCAGGCGTTTTCCCATTCGGCTTCAGTGGGCAAGCGTAATTTCAATTCAGGGTGTTTTTCTTCAATTTGATCGAAAAAATGCATAACGTCATTCCAACTGATATTTTCAATAGGCTGTTTTTTTCCTTCAAAGAAAATATTTGGATTCAGCTGCTTCACTGCCTCCCATAATTCCTTGGTACAAGCGGTATCCGCCAGCCAGTAGCCTTGCGTGAGATTCACTTGGTGTTGTGTTTCATTATCATAACGCCCGGCTTCATCTTCCGGCGAGCCCATCCTGAAACTGTTGGGTTCAATCCAGCGGAAGCGCTGGATAACCCCGACAATTTCAGCGTCAGCGTAAAGACCGAACTGGTCACGGCCGGCATCAGTTGCCCAGTCGGGTTTCAACGTATCCGCTGAAACAGGCAGATAAAACCAAAAACCGGGCAGCATGCCTTGTGAAACATCCCACTCGGGTGGATGCCAGTACCAGCGGTAAACTTCGTTCTGTTGATTCAACGATTCAGCGTACAGCCCTTCGCTACCGCTGCCGATAAATTGCATCCAATCCTTCTGCTGTTGCGCTGCCATGACGTCAATGGTGAATCGTTCATGACCGATCTGGAAGGAATGTTGCCCACCCGCTGAAAACCGAAATGTCTTTCTCTCAGCTTGCTCTAAATCGAGACTGACAATGCGCTGATGTCCCTGACCATCATCATGAATATGAAAAATCCGTGTATCTTCCAGCCATAATTTCAGCACCAGTGCACCGGATTGTGAATGGCTTTCCCAATCATCCAGTGTTGTCAGCGAAACGGTATGCCCTGAAGTCATTACCATTTTTTCACCTTTCTGCCGCAACACGTAGGGTTGTCGAATCTGAATCTGATTGATATACCGTAATACCGTTTCAATCTCGGATTGCGTCATATTCTCCGGCCATTCCGTTTCGGTCTCGCCTTTCAGCCGGGCATCCCGCGCTTTGGCAAACGCCAGAAACGGCAACCAATAGTCGTGCTTATGGCGCAAAGACGGTAATTCATGCCGCGCCAGATGACGTCTTACCCAGTTATGCAACAGGTTGTTATCCGCATTATCCCGGTACGTGACAACCATGTCCTGCATGAATGTTTCCGTTGCGCTATCCACTTCATCCGGCAACGTCAATCCAAGCAGCTTCAGGTTGTACATCGCTTCAAAATACAGCTCGTCAGGATATTGCGCGTGATAGCGGCCAACTAGTTCCACCAGTTTTTGTTTTTGTTCAAACGACAAAGCTGCAATCAGGCGTTGTGCTGGTGCGAGATAACCCGATTTACTGTCAGTCACCCAACCCCATTCATCACCTTCGCGGATCACCGCAGTGTGCCGCCAAATCGCTGCCTCGTGCCCCACATCGAAACTACCTGGCAGCCTATGACGCAACGCGCGCAGAAAACCACTATCGACACGAACACCGGCAAAAAAGTATGACAGCAGTTGATCGATACTCTCTGCATGATTGCGTCTGTCTTTTTCAGGCTGGTAGTCGCCTTTAACCAGCTTGAAGCGGCTAGCCCGGTCCCACACCACACAATCAAAATATCTCAGCAGGCGGTAGTCAATATTCCGCTCGGCAACCGGCATTAAAACGGTAGCGCGCCAGCCCTGCGCCTTGAGCATTTGTCCAAACGCCAGCCAGGCATACAGTGATTGGCGCGATTGCGATTGCATGGCCAGATCGCTGAGGATAAGAATCGGCGTACCCGGTTCGGGTAATCGCCACGGCTCGATAATTTCGCGTTGCTGATCATACCGCGCGATAGCACCACCCGGTTCGTCGTAGATATACTGCACATCCAGCCCCTCATTGCCGCGCAGTTGCAGCAGCCGGTTGCGCAAGTGTATAAAATCGCGCCGGTACGGAAAGTTATCGTCATTGATGTCGATCAGTATCCGCGCCTTGGGCGACCAACTATACCGTTGCTTGCGCGGGATGTGCCGGATCATTTCACCATTGGCGATTTGTTTGACGAGGCGTGCCGTATCCGGCTTGCGTCCCTCGACATGATCACCCAGTACTTTTTGTAAAAAGGACAGTACGCGCGGCCACTCAGCGAGTTCGGTATACAACGGTCGGACTTGGTGACATAACGGTATACGTGTCGCCGTTTCGGTCAATAGCGTAGGCGATGCCTGGGTAAACCAGTCCGGAAGGTTCAGAGCATCGGTTTCGGCATGGTTTTGCGGTTGATCGACGGCGCGCGATGTGATGCGGTAGTAGGAAGAGGAAGTTGCAGTAACGGGTTGCGGGTCAGGGATGAACTCTGTGTCTTTATCGTCATCATTTTCTTCATCTATTTTACCTGAACCTGGTTGTTTATCACGTCCCCGTCTATCCGGTTGATCATCATTCCGGCTAGTTTCCGGATATCTTTCAAACCCCAGTATGGCCGCAATCTGTTCATGCTGATCGGGATCAAGCGTTTTTAAACCCCATAGCAATTCTGCGCGGCTAACGCTGCCTTTGCTACGAATCAATGATTTTTCGATTGAGTCGGCTATTTCACTTGTCATGCATCACCGGATATTTGCGCAGCGCAAATTCGTTGATCTGTTCCAGCATATCTGACTGTTCTTTTTCTGTTTTTCCCAGCACCGATAATGCGCGCAGCATATCAAGATATTCCGCCTGACCCGGTGGCGTCACACCTTTTTCTTTGGCAATTTTGCGGTCTTTGATCAATTGTTCGGCTGCCTTCTTGCGTACTTCAGGGTGGCATTGATCGCCAAAATGCAACCAACCGCGTTGGTCCAGCAATTGAATCAACTTCTGATCGTCTTTGGGCAGATCCAGGTTCAACACCAGGCAACGGCGCACAAATGCGGCAGGCAATTCACGTTCTTCGTTGGTAGTGATGATGAGCAGTGGCGGTACGCTGGCTTTGCCACCAATTGTTGTTTTTAACCAAGGTATGTCAATAGCGTTATTACCCAAAATTTCCAGCAGGCTGTTCGGTAATTCAGTAGTGGCCTTGTCAATTTCGTCGATCAGGATCACGCTACCATCAGCTTGCTGCCAACCGGGTGGCATTTCAGGCAACGACAATTGATATTGACTGTTTCGATACACTGAATGCGCAGCATCCCAATCCAGCGCCCACCATAACACACCGGGTGAGATAAAGCGTTTGGTATCAAGCAGCGTTTTTTTGTCATCGCCATCCTTGATCGTCTGCGCTTCCGCCAGACGGCTGACTGCATCGAACTTCCACAGCAAGTCCTGGCCTTCAGTATGCGCATTGACCACTTCATAAACGAACAAACGATTTAAAGCCACCGCCGCCGCATGCGCCAGCTGGCTTTTGCCGGTACCCGGTTCTCCGCGCAGCAATACCGGTCGACGCGCCGCCAAAGCGGTTTTCAACACATTGATGCTTTTTTCGTCAAACTGATGCACCGTGGACGGCCATGAACCATACTTCGGAAGCTTCAGTTCCGTTACCGCGTCAAGTTTGGCGATGTCTGCTCCGATTCTCTCGAAAAATTCTGGTTTCATTTGAGTTTATATTCTTCCAAGGTTTTATAAAAATCACTGATCGCCACCATCAATTCTGCATCTTCAACAATAAAAGTTTCTTCGTTTATTCCGGATTTGATGCGTATAAACGATAAATCCGGTAGCAATGTCCTGATTTCCTTCTGCACAGCTGCATCTGAGAGTGGAGAATCGGAATCGTCCGGAAACAACAAAAAGTAATTTTTTCTCAGTTTAAGATTTTTCTGTTGCTTACGCTGCTTTATAGTTCTTTGCAGAATATCAAGCGCATGTTTTTCATCCACCTGACTGGAGATGTCCTGTTCCATTACACGATAAAATAGGCGCTTGATAACGTCTCTCACCACATCCTTCGAACGGTAACCGGATTCCAGCGTTACCCCCTTGCCACCCTGCAAATTCAAATCATGTGGTGCATACCGGAAACGGGGAATGGTTTGGGCATCACGCGACACGACCACCTCCACGCCGCCAAAACTCATATCGGGCAGAACTTGTTCGTAGCCATCATTTCGCATGCATTCCTTTCTGTGCTGCGCCATCCATTCATTTTTGACATTGAATAAAACCAATTTTGCTAGCGCGTCTTCCGCTGCCTGATACAGTTTTCTAATCCCCGTAATATCGGAGCCATCCAATTCGTCAAAACTATTAACAAAGGCCGATTGCAGATTCTGTATGATCTCGACAAACTGTCCATCAAGGCATTGATCGATGAGATAACCATGCAGACCATCGTCATCGGTCACATTTAAGCCGCAGCTCTTAATGATATGTTCTCTGAACAATTCAGATTTTTTCAAATCCACCGCAAGTAGTGCCTTGATTTCCGCTAAAAATCCATTATCAGCTTGACCATGTTCGTCGATACCTTGAGGACGGATTTGATCGAGTAGCTGTGAATATTGCTGTGCTTTGAGTTGGTCCAGTGGTGTTGTAAGACGACTTGCTGCGAAATTGATTAGTTCGTTGATGTTCTGATAGATATCGCGGCACAGCTTGACACGCTTATGTTCTTCAATAAAAACAGTTGGATCGCGTCCGGCTAATTTTGATTTTGCCGATTCATATTTCGTTTCCCAGAATTCAGTTAAATCGATTCGGCAATCATCATCCTGCAAATCGATGCCATCAACTTTAATCGGATGGGTACGGTTCTTGAAATCGCCTCTCTGCCAGGTTGTCAGTAATTCGTACATACACCAGGCAGATTTGAAATAGGCATCGCTGAATACTGTAATAATATGTTCCCCACCGGCAAGCCGATCCATAAAATCACGTATGAGATCACCATGTTGCATCGTACTGCTATCGCGTACCAGTTGAATATCCCTTTCCCGACATAACTGTTCGAGTTCATTCACGATACCGGTGTCACGTTCCACTTTCCAGGAATAAGACACAAATACTTTAGCAGGCGAAGTCATCCTACAATTCTTTCTCGAAATAGTATTACCGGTTCAGATTATGGTTCAATTCAAATGCTTTCAAAGCATAGAGTAATTCAGATATATCTATACCGTATCAAATGAGCAATCTCTAGGGTGGCAATAAGCGCAGCGCATTGCACCATCAACAAACGCCAAACGGTGCAATGCCCGTTGGTTACTACACCCTGCTTTTCAATTACCTTGCGCAAGACGAAAGCCAATACGATAGTCACGATAAGTGGAGTCATAGTTACGACGGTGAGCAGAACGACAAACTCTACCGTAATTATCCCATGACCCACCACGTAGAACGCGGCTATTGCCTGTTCTCGGGCCTTGTGGATCAATCAACGATTGCGTGGGATATTCATCATACCAATCCTGACACCATTCCATCACATTGCCATGCATCTGATACAGTCCCCAATCGTTACAAGGCAAAGCCTTTGCTTCTACGGTTTGCCGCCGATATTCACTTTCGCGACCATTATTGTAGGGAGCGGCACCATTAAAATTAACCTGGGTTGAATCGATTTGTCCACCCAAACTAAATGGCGTTATCGTTCCCGCTCGGCACGCATATTCCCATTGTGCCTCAGTAGGCAGACAGAGTTTCAGTTCCGCTTTCATGCCGTTCATTTTGGTAATAAACATCTGTGCATCGTTCCAACTGATGTTTTCCACAGGACCATCACCCATAAAATAACTGGGGTTATTACCTATTACCACCAGCCACAACGCTTGCGTCACCGGTGTGTCGGCAATCCAGAAGCCTTTGGTCAAAGTGACCGGATGCTGTGATTCATCTCTATTTCGCTCCGGTTCATTTTCCGGCGACCCCATCAAAAATGTCCCCGGTTCGCACCAGCGAAATGCCTGCCGCACGCCTTTGTAGGTAAACGCCATCCATAGCCCGTATTCATCCTTGCCCCAGTCGGACGCCCAACTCTCCGGAAATTCTTTGGGAAAAACGGTGTGTTTGCGGATATGCACGATTGGTGAAATTTACAGGAAATGTTTATACATAAACAGGTTATTGGACTTCTCATGCTGAACAACATTACTTAATTCCCGCATGCGGCTTCAAAGTATTATAACCATAGAAATCTGACAAACCTAAGTACAGCAGTTTTTTCAGTTCAAGTATTCCTACCAGTTTAGAACGCATAATAATTTATTTAACAAAACTCAGTTATGCTATAATTGCCGCGCTGCATTATTTATTCGTTCGCGCACTCGCCGTTCCTCTTCTTGTATCAGCTTTCGGCTATCTTTCTTAAACACTGCGCACGTTTATCCATCTGCGTATGGTTAAAAAAACGATGAGCGTCAGCATTTCATTTCTGTATCACTTTTATTCATTATATTGTTGCTGAACAATTCAGCTTCTTTAAATTCATTTAGGAAACACCGTGTCATTTGAAAATCTCAATTTGCATCCTTTAATTCTGAAAGCCGTTCACGAAGCCGGTTACAGCACGCCGACACCGATACAAGAACAGGCTATACCGGAGCTTATTTCCGGCACCGACATCATTGCCTCAGCACAAACCGGCACCGGTAAAACGGCTGCTTTCATGCTCCCTGCACTACACCATCTGACAGCGCCCAGCAAAACAAACGGCCGCGGGCCGCGCATTCTGGTCTTGACGCCAACGCGTGAACTGGCCGACCAGGTATCGAGCGCCGCTAAAAAATATGGCAAATATACCCCACGCACGAAGGTTATCAGCATTCTCGGCGGTATGCCCTATCCACTGCAGAACAAGTTGTTATCACAGCCTGTCGATATTCTGGTCGCCACGCCGGGACGGCTGATCGATCATATCCAGCGCGGGCGTGTTGATTTCTCCCGCTTGCAGACACTTATTCTGGATGAGGCGGACAGGATGCTTGACATGGGATTCCTGCCGGATATCAAACAGATTGCTTCACGTTTACCACAAAACAGACAAACAGTTTTGTTCTCGGCAACGCTGGATCCGGCTATTGAGAAAATTGCCGCGCAATTGCTCAACGCCCCTAAACGGATACAAATAGCAGACCGCCAGACAAAACTTGATCACATCGAACAGCGCCTGCATTATGTGGACGATCTCATGCACAAAAACAAACTGCTGGATCACGTCTTGCGTGACGCCGGTTTAAAGCAGGCGATTGTGTTCACTGCGACAAAACGTAACGCCGACCTCATTGCGGACAATTTATACGCAGACGGACACACCGCGGCTGCGCTGCATGGCGACATGAATCAGCGCGAACGCAATCGGACGTTAACAAAGCTCAGAAAAGGCGATCTGCGCATATTAGTGGCTACCGATGTCGCTGCAAGAGGTATTGATATTTCCGACATTACACATGTCATCAATTTTGATTTGCCTAAATTCGCGGAAGATTATGTGCACCGCATCGGCCGGACAGGACGCGCTGGTGCGACCGGCATCGCTGTTTCTTTTGCTTCCAGCAAAGACAGTATCCATTTAAAGCGCATCGAACGCTACACGGGACATCCTATTGCTTCGCATATCATTCCCGGTCTGGAGCCGCGCAGCAAAGTCAGCCGGCATAATGACGGCAACAAAAAAAATAGCGCACCAGGACACCGTAAAGGTAAGCAATTGTTCAACGCTCCGGATAAGCGACGAAATATTAATCCGCATTTCGCGCGACGTCCCGGCAAGACAGCACGATCAGCAGCCACAGGGACAATCTGAAGGAATAGCGCTTTTGGTGGCGTGAGCTGGAGAAGAATTAACAAGGCAATCTTAATACCGTAATAGCCAAACAGGCGCATGGGAAGCGGACTCTGGATTTAAAAAGCTGTAAAGCGGTCTGCTTTCAGGGTGTTAAAAAATCTCCACGCGTGCAGTATTCTCATCGCAAATCACGCCGCGGAACATGCCACGCGTGTTGAAGCGCATGGCGTATTCGCCTTGCGCATTCAACGCGATAAGGCCGCCTTCGCCACCGATGGCGGCAATTTCCGCTAGAACGATATCCGCCGCATCGGCGACCGGCTTGCCGAGCAAGCGCACCTGTGATGCCGTATTGAATGCCGCCGCCGTGCGGATGAACATTTCGCCGGTTCCGGTCGCGGATACTGCAACCGAGCGGTTATCGGCATAGGTTCCTGCGCCAATGACCGGCGTGTCGCCGACCCGGCCATAACGCTTGTTGGTCAGTCCACCCGTCGAGGTGCCGGCAGCCAGATTACCGTGACGATCGAGCGCCACGGCGCCAACGGTGCCGTGTTTTTCATCGTTCGCAGGCTGTGCCTCGTCATCCATATCGTGATCCAGCGCGATCTGTTCCCGGGTGATGGCTTTCTGCAACTGACTCCAGCGATGCTGATCGAAAAAGTACGCCGGATCGACGATTTCCAATCCCTGCTCGTCCGCGAAGGCTTCCGCACCTTGGCCAATGAGCATGACATGCCGGCTTTGGGTCATGACAGCATGCGCGGCGCGGATGGGATTGCGCAGTGTCGTGACGCCGGCGACCGCTCCTGCGCGCAGCGAAGCGCCATCCATGATTGCCGCGTCCAGCTCGTTACGTCCTTCATGGCTGAAAACCGCGCCTTTGCCCGCGTTGAACAAGGGCGAATCTTCCATCACCGCGATCGCTGCAATCACGGCGTCAATACTGCTGCCACCCGCGACAAGCACGGCATAGCCCGCCTGCAGCGATTGTTCCATTACTTCGGTAAACGCCTGCTCGCGCTCCGCTTTCAGCCGTTCACGCCGGATATCGCCAGCGCCGCCGTGAATGATCAGTCGGATGGGTTGGATATTGTATGTCATGTTATTGTATGCCTAATAATTCAGTCAGGATTATTCCGTGTTCCGACCAATCCGGCCAGCCAGATTTTCCAGCGCCGGTATTTTTCCTGCAACGCCCGATTGGGCGGGCCGGCATCTATTTTTACCGCATAGGAAAGTTGCCGGGTTCTGAGGTTTGCGGCGAGCATGGCCGCGCCAAGCAGGCTGGTTTCTTTTTGTTGCAGATGATGAACCGGAAGCGGAACGCATTGGGCGATGCCGTATTGCAGACAACGTAATTCAGAAAGTCCGCCCGAAAGATAAATCTGGGCAAGCGGCGCCTGCCGGTCGAATGACTCGAGAATCTCCGCCACTCTGAAAACAATGGCTTCGAGCAATAAAGCGGCGATTTGCCGGGGTGACAGATGCGTCGTCGATGCCGAGAAATAAAGCCCGAGATGACTGGAGAAATACGGCGCACCGAGGCCGCTGGGTTCGGCAAGGCAAAAAATCCCGTTGCCGGCCAGGTCTTCGATGGTGCATTCACGAAACGGATAAGGCGACAGAGCTGCCGAAATGGAATTCAATGTGCCTTCGCTGGCCATGCTGGCCGGTTTGTCCCGATCCTGATAAACCAGCGTGTGCAAATAGCCTTCCGGGGGATGAACAGCTGTATCCAGAAAGCGAATGACAAATCCACCGGTGCCGAGATTGACCAGCGCGGTGGTTCTATCGTCAGGCACACCGGCCAGCAGCGCGGCGGATTGATCGCCAACGCTGGTTTGCAGCGTCAGGTCGTTGCGTAAGGGCAGATTTAATCCTGTCGAGGGGGTGATCTGCGGCAGAATGCGCAGCGGAATGCCGAACAGATCGCACAATTCCTGTGACCAGCGCAGTTGATGTACATCCATCAGCAGCGTGCGCGCGGCCATCGAAGCGTCAGTGCAGAAAGCGCGTCCATCCGTCCAGCGCCAGATCAGAAAAGTGTCCAGCGTGCCGGCAAGCCATTCCTGTTGTTCCAGTTTCTCGCGCCATGCGGGATTTTCCCGCAGCAAAACACTCAGCTTGGGGGCGAAATAATAGGGGGTCAGGCGCAGTCCGGTCAGTGCCGGGATCGCTGTTTCGGCGTTTCCGGGTGTGTCGTGGAAACGCTTTCCACGCCCGTCCTGCCAGGATATCAGCGGGGTAACCGGCTGTCCGCTGCTTTTGTCCCAGATCAGCAGTGAAGAGCGCTGGCTGCATAATCCCAACGGCGGGCGCTCGTTTGTATAAGCCAGGCACCGCGCCAGCACCTGTTCGGCGGTTTCAACGTAACGCAACGCGTCACTTTCGTAACGATCCTGTGTGTGATTGATCGCTGGTGCGGAAAAACGGGTGATATGGCAAAGCGTGCCGTTGCGATCGAGTAATGCCGCCTTGGTCGATGTGGTGCCCAGATCGAGGGCGGCGGCCGTTACTGTTTCAGCCATGCCTGACATCGTGCAACCTCCTGCGCGCAGCGCGCGGTATCCCAGTGCAATATGCCGGAAATGCTTCCGGCTATTCGGCGCAGGTCGGTTGCGGTCAATTTCGCCAGAATCAGCAGCGGTATGCGGCGGCGCAGCGCATCGTCGAGGTGAACGACCATTTCATGCGCGGCGCAGTGCAGCAAATCGGCGGTGATAAACGGCAGTGACGACACGATACGTTCGGCCAGAACCGGGTGGTGCGCGATCGTCCGCAGGATTTCCGTAACGTTGCCGCCATGACGCCGGATAAGCCAGAATGCGCTTTCCCGGTCAATGCCGGATTGAATGGCCTGTTCCTGCAAGGCTTGTGACCACGCCGGGAAATCCATCGCTGATTCGTGCGGATACCAGGGAAAAAGACGCCTCTGTGTCGCACAGGGACGCTGGATATCCAGCGTTGTGCAGACGCGGTCGACGATTTGCGCGGCATCCTGACGCGCCGAAGTCAGTTTGCCGCCGATCGAGTAATGCGCACCATTGCCTGCCGTTCTCAGTTCCCAGTCGCGGCTGATCGATGATGGTGCGGCGGCTGCTTCAGCCGCGGATGGGGATTTCAGTACCCGTAAACCGGCAAATGCGCCGATGATGTCCGCTTGCGACCAGGATTTTTTCAGATATGTGTTTGCCGCGTCGAGCAGGTAGGCGATCTCCGCACGGTCGATGTCAATGGCATCCAGAGAATCGTGATAAGCCGTGTCAGTCGTGCCGAGCAGTGTCAATCCATACCAGGGAATCACAAAGAACACACGCCCGTCCGATGGCGCGGTGAGCAGCAGCGCTTCATCCTTCAGCAGCGGCGGCAAAATCAGATGAATCCCCCGCGTCAGCCGGCAATCGTTTTTGATCTGTTGATCGGCGGCCTGCCAGCGGCCTGTGGCAAAAACAATCTGCTGCACGCGGATTTCACAGGACTGATTGGTCGACAGATCCACCAGCTCAGCACCGCATGCCTGTCCGTTTTCTTCGATCAACCGGGTGAGCTGGCAGTAATTGACGCAAACCGCGCCGGCCTGGATCGCGCCGTCGACCAGTTCAAGCACCAGCCGCGCATCGTCGGTCTGCGCATCGGCATAGGTGAACCCGCCTTTCAGCGCTGCGGCATTGAGCAGGGGAAAGCGTTCGGCAAACCGATGGCGCGAGAAGAAGCGATGCCGCCTGCTGGACGCCTGACCGGCTGCCAGCAGGTCGTACAGCATCAACCCCAGTTTCATGCGCAACAGGCCTACGCGGCTGTGCGCATACACCGGCACACCGAAGCGCAAGGGCCATACCCGGTGTGGCGCGGCTTTGATCAGCATTTCACGCTCCGCCAGCGTTTTGCGCACGAGTCTGAATTCGAATTGCTCCAGATAACGCAGGCCGCCATGCACCAGCTTGCTGGAAGCGGATGAAGTCGCGCCACCCCAGTCACCCTGGTCAATCAGTGCGACTTTGAGGCCGCGCAATGCGGCGTCGTAGGCTGTCCATGCGCCATAAATGCCGCCGCCGCAGACGAGCAGATCAAAGGAACGATGGCAAAGTGAGGAAGGGTTGCGGTTCATTCGCCATTCACACGCTGCCGGGATCGTCGCGCAACCGGATGGCCCTGTCCGGCACATCGCTGATGAGCATGTCGACGCCCAGTCGCAACGCTTTCTGGATATCCGCTTCGGTGTTGCAGGTATACACCGCGACGTATTTGTGTTGCTTGCGCAGCAGGGCGAGCAGCGCCGGATCGGGCAGTGCAATCGGCAGGCAGAAGCCGGATAAAAAGGGATTGTCGTTCAGTGCCTGCTGCACATCCCGAGCCGAATGATGATCATCGAGGTTGTAGATCAGCTGCGCCCGGGGATTCAATCGATGCGCATAAACGAGACTGGGCAGATTAAACGAGGAAATCATGATGCGCTCATCCGGCGGGGCGGCCAGCGCCAGTGTCAGCTGCATTTTCTTTTCATGCCGTGACACGGGTTCCCAGTCGCGATTCTTGATTTCGATCAGCAGACGGCAGCGCCGACGATAGTCGTCGAGAAACGTCTTCAGCGTCATGATGCCTTCGCCGCCGGTCTGTGGAAAAGGCAGGGTTTTCAGCTGTGCATAATCAAAATCATCGATCCGCTTGTCCGGAAAACCGATGTGATTGAGATGCCGGTCATGCCAGAGCACGGCAACCGCATCGCGGCTGAGCTGCACATCGGTTTCAATGCCGTCAATGGCGTATGCGAGCGCTCGGTCAAAAGCCGCCCGGGTATTTTCCATCGCTTCCGCACTTGCACCACGGTGCGCAAAAATCAGGCACTTGCCGGACTCTGGTTTTATGCCGGTTTCCACGTTATCCACCCTGCGAACAAGACACGATGGACAGGCCGGTCAAAGCCGGGGGAAGCCGGTTACTGATCGGCGGCAGACCGCAGCAATGCGATAATGGCTTCATCTTTGGCAATATCCAGCGCCGTTTTTCCACTGTTGCTTTTAATGGAAAGATCCGCACCATGTTCAAGCAATAATTTCACCGCATCGATATGCTCGTGCAATGCCGCCCACATCAGCGCGGTAACGCCGTCTTCATTCTGCGCATTAATCTGCGCGCCATGTTCCAGCAAGACTTGAAGCACCGGGAAATGACCGTTTTGCGCCGCCAGAATCAGCGGCGTAAATCCGGTTCTGGCCTTGTGATCGATTTTTGCGCCGTGTTCAAGCAGTAACCGGACGATTTCCGTTTGTCCCATCAGCGCGGCCAGTGTCAATGCTGTTGCATCGTTTTTGTCCGCCTGCTCCAGGTCGATGCCCTTTTCCAGTAAGGCTTTGACGATTTCAACATAGCCGTTCTGCGCGGCGACATGCAATGGTGTGGTGTTGTTGATGGCGATCAGCTTGACGGAGGCATTCCTGTCCAGCAAGGTGCGCACGATTGCCGGGTGGCCGTTGCGCGCCGCCATGTATAGCGCGGTGGTGCCATCGATGGCCTGCGTATCGATCTTGGCGTTTCTGGCCAGCAGCATATCGACGATGTTTTTGTGACCGGCCAGCGCAGCCAGCATCATTGCCGTCAGCTTCTGTTCCGTCTGCAAATTGACATTGGCGTTTTTGTCCAGCAGAGCGGCGACGATTGCCGCATAACCGCCTTGTGCCGCGAGCATCAGTGCAGTGATGCCATCAGTCGTCTGCAAATTGACTTTCGCGCCTTTTGCCAGCAGCGACAGGGCGACCGCTTCATGGCCATTTTTAGCCGCAACAATCAGCGCCGTTGCACCGCCGGCATTCTGGGTGTCGAGTTGTGCATTGTTATTCAACAGCAAATCGACAATATCCGCGTGGCCATGTTGCGCGGCCACGATCAGCGGCGTAAAGCCTTTGTCATTCTGCAGATTGGGATCAATGCCCTTATCGAGCAGTTCCTGTACCGTTTGTATTTTTCCGTTGAAGGCTGACTTGAACAATTCTGTCTGATCATCCGAGAAGTCGGTGGCGGTAACACCCATTGCGTTGCGTTCGTAGGCGAAACCAGCGCCGGTCTGGACGCATAAAATAATCGCCACGCATAAAAGCGCGGGTAATTTTAAGTAATAGCTCAATTTTTCAGTATAATTCATGAAGCTAACCTGTCTGCTGTTTGTTTTGTCTGCTGTATTTTTTGTTGGCATCTTTTGTTAATCTGATCTTTTGTTGAGGAAATGCATGCGTGTTCAGCCGCAAGCCCTATATTTTAACTCAGAAATCCGGTTCAATCGTTTCAGTTTGCCGGATGTTGATCATAACGTTCTGTTTCTGTGGTGATTGACCGGCAAGTCATGGATTACATCGTCCCGAATTGGCCTGCGCCGGATCATGTGAGGGCGCTTTTTACCACGCGCAGCGGCGGTGTGAGTGAAAATACCGGTGGTGCTTATGCATCGTTGAACCTCGGCATGCATGTCAATGATAACCCGGATCGTGTGCTGGCGAACCGGCGATTGTTGCGTCAGCATCTGCCGAATGAACCCCAGTGGCTCGAACAGGTGCATGGCGTCGATCATATCCGGGTTGAGCGGGCTGCTGCCGTACCGCTGCGCGCGGATGCGGCGCTAAGTGACAATCCTGGCGCGGTATGCGCAGTGATGGTTGCGGATTGTCTGCCGGTATATTTATGCGATAGCGCGGGGAGCGCCGTCGGTATTGTCCATGCCGGGTGGCGAGGACTTTCAGCCGGGATCGTGGAAAAATCCGTGGCAGGGATGCGCATTGAGCCGGAGCGAATGATGGCCTGGCTGGGGCCTGCTATCGGTCCGGCGCATTTTGAAGTCGGCGATGAGGTCAGGGCGATTTTTGTTGACCATGATCCGTACGCAGCGATCGCTTTTAAGCCGGCAAGCGCCGCAGCGCAAGTGCAAGTGCAAGTGGAATCGGGATCGAAAACAAAGTGGTACGCCGATATTTTTCAGCTTGCGCGCCTACGCTTGCAGGCTGCCGGTGTTACCCGGATATATGGCGGCGGGATCTGTACTTACAGCGATCCGGCGCGCTTTTTTTCCTACCGCCGCGATGGCGTAACCGGCCGCATGGCTGCGTTGATATGGCTTGAGTCTTCCGGCATGGTCTGATAAGTCTTGGAAGCCTTAAAAGCTTCGAAAGGCCCGAAAAAACCGCAGGATCATTGATTTTTTCTAGGTCGGCAGCCTGCAAAAGCGTATAATCGCGCCTTTCTTTTTGAATTGTTTATGTCAACGCTTTCCTGGATTGTTCTTGCCAGCTTTGTCGGCGGTGTGCTGAGTCTGCTGTTTGCCGCCGTGCTTGCGCTCAATATGCGCACATCATGGGTTTCAAAACTGGTTTCCTTTGCCATCGGCGCACTGCTGGGCGCCGCATTTCTCAGCACATTGCCGGAAGCTTTCGAACTTTCGGAAGAACCTGTCCAGGTTACATTTCTGGTGCTGATCGGTATTTTATTGTTTTTCATTCTGGAAAAGCTTGTGCTCTGGCGGCACTGTCACTTTGAGGATTGCGAGGCGCACGATCCAACCGTTGCCGTAAACACAGCCAGTCACGATCATGGGCGCAGCGGTATGATGATTGTGATCGGCGATACTTTTCACAACTTTGTCGATGGTATTCTCATCGCAGCCGCTTTCATGGTCGACGTGCAACTCGGAATTATTACTTCCGTTGCCATCATTGCGCATGAAATACCCCAGGAGGCCGGAGACTTCATCATTCTGCTCAACTCCGGATATACCCGCGGCAAGGCATTTCTGTTGAATCTGTTGTCCAGTTTTGCAACCCTGGTCGGCGGGGTGCTTGCTTATTTCATGCTCGGTGCGCTGGACTTTCTCGTTCTGCCGCTATTGAGCTTTGCTTCGGCGAGTATGATTTACGTGGCTTTGTCCGATCTTATTCCCGGTTTGCACAAGCGTCCCGAGATCGGCGCGACGATTCAGCAAGTCAGCCTGATTCTGCTCGGCATTGGGGTCATCTGGTTTGTTGGTCTGTTTGCAGCCGGACACTGATTTTCAGGCGCGCGAAGCGTCACGATAGATCATTTCTGACTTCCCCAGTCTGCGGCACAGCATGGGCTGAATCCATCCAGTCATACCGATTAACGATTCGCTCATCACGCATATACACCAAAGCGATCGCCGCTTGACTGTGATGTGTCGATGCCGATGTTAACAACCCATTCACCGATATGCCACTGTCCGTCACCCAGTAATTTTAGGGCGTGGTGGGCCAATACTTCATCCGCCTGACGCAACACTCACCCGGAATTATCCGGATTGCCTGAATAACGCATTTTTTACTTCTGGAAAATTAGATGACTCCTGCGTACAATTCTTTATGGCAGTTCTTTATCAAGTTATTCCAGATGATTGAATCTTAAATGAATTGCTAATTTCTTTCATGCGGTGTGAGCGCTGGTCTCATACATTTTTCTCAGATTATTTTCATGTTGTTGCGAATTTTAAGAGAATTCGGTTGACATTGAGAATAGTGGTATTACCTGGATATAAAGGTGTTCTGAAACGCAGGTACGTTGAATCTTGATCAATAAAGGAAAGGAGCCTCTATGATAGGGCAGTCACCCGCTTTTCTTGAAATGCTTCGGTATATTGAAAAAATGGCGCGTTGTGATGCGCCGGTTCTGATTGAAGGTGAAACAGGCACGGGAAAGGAATTGGTGGCGCGCGCTATTCATTATGGTGGCGCCCGCGGTGAAAGTCCGTTTATACCGGTGAATTGCGGCGCTATTCCTGATGCCTTGATCGAAAATGAATTGTTTGGCCACAAACGCGGTGCTTACACCGATGCGCAGTCGGATGACCCCGGTTTGATCACGCATGCCCGGCATGGAACACTTTTTCTGGATGAAGTGGACGCCTTGTCTCCCAAAGCGCAGATCGTATTATTGCGGTTCTTGCAGGATCAGCAATATCGTCCTCTGGGGGGAGCGCAAATACTGTCTGCTGATGTGCGTGTCATTGTCGCCAGCAATGTGAATTTGACCCGTCTGGCGGAACAAGGGGCGTTCCGTCTGGATTTGTTGTTCCGTCTCAAAATTATGTACCTGAAGCTGCCACCGCTGCGGGAGCGGCAGGGGGATGCCGTGTTGCTGGCAAATCACTTCCTGCAAGTATGCGCGCAGCGTTTTGGATACGGTGACAAGACGCTGCATCCGGATACGCTTGCCTGGTTTGAACAATATTACTGGCCGGGCAATATCCGGGAACTGGAGAATCTGATTTGCCGTGAATATCTGCTCGAAGATAGCGCGGTTATTCGTATTAAAGCACCCCAATTCAATGTGACCGAGCGGCGTAGCGGTAGAGACCGGCGGCAATCCACCCTGACCAGCGAAGCTTTTAACGCGGCTAAAAACCATGCGATTGCCAGGTTTGAGCAGTGCTATCTTTCCGAGGCCCTGGCCAAGGCGCAAGGCAATGTGACTAAAGCTGCAAAACTGGCGGGAAAGGAACGGCGCGCGTTCGGCAAACTACTGAAGAAATACAGCTTGGACAAGCGTCTTTATTATCATTAACAATCTGTTAATCTTGATCTGAAACAGGTTTCGGGCGCACGTTACCACATTGCCGCCTGCCTGAATTGCATTCGTATTCCATCCGCAAAACCGGGTCAATTCTGCCCCGGAAGCGGGTCAATCATTGACTCTCTTTGTCTGTAGCGCCTTCTGCTAGTTTCAATGATGACTTGTCCGTGACTGGATGGACATCAACAGACCCGCCTGTTCGCTGAATAATATTTATATTAAATATATAAATCATAGTCTTAATATAGATATAAATTCTGGCATGCTTCTTGCATCATTATTAAATGAAGTACTGATAAAAGCATGATCAGTTTCCTTGGAGTCGGCAGCAGAGAATCTTGACAATGTGAAAAATGATAAGCCCGTACCGGAAAGCGATCATCTGCAGGATGCAGTTTTGCAGTATTGGCGGCATAGCCCGAATGCGGCTGATTCACTGCAAGGAATCATCAATTGGTGGTTACCGAAGCAAGGGTATGAAAAAGTAGGTATGGAAAGTGCCTATCAGGCGCTTGAGCAATTAGTAGCGGCGGGTGTGGTGGAAAAAGTGGTGCTGGTGGATGGTACTGTGCTCTACCGGTTGATTGTCCGCGTTGAAGAGTGATCTTAATCTTTCAGGAGAAGCGCATGGCAAATGTGAGTTGGTCATTATCGATTCAGGTGGCGGGCGGTCCGACGGTCTCCGCAAGAGAGGGCTCCATTATGGCGGAGGCGATGGATCGCATTGACGTGTCGATTGCGAGTGGCGAAGTAGACAAAACCGTCGATCTGCAGCCCGGTCCCGCCAGTGGCATACATGTGTTGCTGATCAAGTCGAATCAGTATGGAGACGGCACCGAGATTACCTTTAAAGTGAGTGATGGCGCTACCGATAGTCCCGCGCTGACTCTGGCGGGGCCGCAGTTTTACTCGGGTGGGGCTGTCATGCTCCTGGGCCTGGATCCGCAGTCCCTGAAATTTTCCAATGCCAGTGCCGATCCGGCCGAGATTGAAATTTTCATCGCGCGTGATGCGACACCCTGATTATCTTTCTCTTGATTGGAGCGTTTAATATGCCTACTGCGTTAACTTATCCCGGTGTTTATATCGAAGAAATTCCCAGCGGCGTGCGCACGATCACGGGTGTCGCCACTTCCATCACTGCTTTTGTCGGTGCATCACGCCGCGGGCCGATTGACACGGAAGCGCCTGTTCGCGTACAGAGTTTTGCTGAATTTGAGCGGAATTTCGGAGGATTGTGGCGGCAAAGCCCGATGACGTATGCGGTCAGTCAGTTTTTCCAGAATGGCGGTTCCGATGCCTTGATCATACGGGTCATCAATGGTGGCGCGGCGGCTACCGGGTCGGCTGACACACTCAATCTGGAAGCGGCTTCACCCGGTGACTGGGGAGAACAGCTCAGGGTCCGCGTCGATCACAACACACGCCCCGAAGTAGGTGTGGAAGAACTGTTCAACCTGACGATTCGCGACACAGCGACGGGTGCGACCGAGCGCTTTCTCAATATCTCCGTGCTACCTGCGCATGCGCGTTATGCAGGCCGGGTGCTGGAACAGGAATCCAGGCTTGTCCGGCTCGTAGCGCCCGCACCTGCCACCCGTCCTGCCGCAACGCCGGATGCCGCAGCGGGTGTCGATCCCATGACGGTGACGCCCGGTTCTATTGCATTCAATGCCGATGGCGATGATGGCACAACCCTTTCGGACAGCGAAGTATCCGCGCCTGCGCTGGAAACCAGTAAGCGCGGTATTTGGGCGCTGGAAAAAGCCGATCTCTTCAATTTGCTGTGCATCCCGCCCTTTTCGTTTGAAGCATCGGGCGATATCGGCGCCCAGACACGGACTGCGGCCGCCAATTATTGCCGTACCCGCCGCGCGTTCTATATCGTCGATCCGCTGACTGCCTGGGACGAGCCGTCTGATCTTATTGCCGGCGCAAACAGTCTGGATGGCGTGACCTGGGGGCTGGCGCGCAGTGAAAATGCCGCGGTTTATTTTCCGCGGTTGCGCAGTCCTGATCCTCTGCAGGAAGGACGACTGGCGGAATTTGCGCCCTGTGGCGCGGTTGCGGGCGTCTTTTCACGTACCGACAGTCAGCGCGGTGTCTGGAAAGCACCGGCCGGGATGGATGCAGTGCTCAATGGCGTATCCGAATTGACGGTCAAACTGACCGATGGGGAAAATGGCCAGCTCAATCCACTCGGCGTGAATTGCCTACGGGTTTTTCCGGTAACCGGTCGTGTGGTGTGGGGTGCGCGTACGCTGCGTGGCGCGGATTCCCTGGCGTCCGAATGGAAATACGTGCCGGTGCGGCGGATTGCGCTGTTTATCGAGGAAAGCCTTTATCGGGGTACGCAATGGGTCGTGTTCGAACCCAACGATGAACCGCTGTGGGCGCAGATACGCCTGAATCTGGGCGCTTTCATGCAAAATCTGTTCCGTCAGGGCGCCTTCCAGGGCAGTTCCCCGCGCGAAGCCTACTTCGTTAAATGTGACAGGGAAACGACCACTCAGAATGACATCAACCTGGGAATCGTCAACATCATTGTCGGATTCGCTCCCCTGAAACCGGCTGAATTCGTCGTCATCAAGCTCCAGCAAATGGCCGGACAAATCGAAACTTAAGGAGAACAATCCATGGCTCAGTTCAGTGTCAACGCATCGCGTTTCGATCCTTACAAAAACTTCAAATTTCGTGTGAAATGGGATGGCCGTTATGTCGCGGGAATCAGCAAGGTCGGCGCGCTCAAGCGTTCGACCGAACTGGTTGAGCATCGCGAAGGCGGTGATCCCTCCACCTCGCGCAAATCACCCGGCCGCAACAAGTATGAGGCCATTACGCTCGAGCGGGGCGTGACCCATGACACCGAGTTCGAAAAATGGGCCAACAAGGTCTGGAATTTCGGTTCCGGATTGGGGGCTGAAGTCTCGCTCAAGGATTTCCGCAAGGATCTCATTATCGAGGTCTACAACGAAGCCGGGCAGCTGGCTATTGCCTATAAGGTGTTTCGCTGCTGGGTATCCGAATATCAGGCCCTGCCCGATCTTGATGCGAATGCCAACGCCGTCGCGATTCAGACGATCAAGCTCGAAAACGAAGGCTGGGAGCGTGATTATGAAGTGACCGAACCGACGGAACCCGGCTTTACCGAGCCTGCCTGAGTTTTGTTATGCTGAATCTCTCTCCGGCACAGATACTGGAAGTCTGGGAAAGTGGAGCAAGGCTGCATCCACTGGATCGCGCTTTACTGCTGCTGCACCGGATGCAGCCGGATACGGTGTTGCCGGATCTGGCCGATCTTTCCATTGGACAGCGTGATCAGCTGTTGCTGACTTTGCGCCGCCAGTTGTTTGGCCGTGAATTGCCGGGTTATATCGATTGTCCCGGTTGCAGGACACGATTGGAATTTATGCTGGATACGGAAGCATTCCGCAGCACAGTCAGTCATCATCCGGTCGAGGTGGATGGACTGCGCGTGCGCCAGCCCACCAGCCGGGATCTGGCCAGTGTGATGAAAGAATCCGATCCCGAGCAGGCGGCTTACCGGTTGGCGCAACGATGCTGTGCAGCCGTGACGGCGGAATCAGCGCATGAATTACCGGTATTGAGCGCTGCCCAGGTCGCAAAAATTGAATCCATACTGACTGAAATCGATACGGCGGCTGATAGTGTGCTGGATTTTACCTGTGCGCATTGCCATCACACCTGGCAAACACCGTTCGATATCGGCGATTATCTGTGGCGTGAGATCGAGCGCTATGCGGGCAAGCTCATGCATGATATCCACACGCTTGCCCTCGCCTATGGCTGGGATGAGCATGGCATACTCGAACTGAGCGATGTCCGCCGCGCCGCCTACATTGACCGGGTGCTGGCATGAGCGGCTACTTCCAGCGGCTGATCGCACGCAGCATGGGCGCGGGATCGGATGTACGTCCGCTGTCGCCTCAACCCTATACGAATTTGGCGCATGAAAAATCACCAGCCGGTAACAGCGCGCTGCTCACCGTTATCAATACACCGCGCTCAGCAGATACCGCGGAAGTGGCCAATCCCGCGGCCAGACGCAGGGTGTCACCGGCGGAAACAACGGGCGTAACTGACACGCCAGATGCAGCTGACGCTGCGAACGCAAACGATTCGTTCGATTCGTCCGTTTCGATATGGCGGCATACTGATGCATCCGCTGTAACGGACGACATGTCTGGCATCCGGACAGCAGCGAGCAGCGCAGCGATGGACGCATTGTCCGAGAGCATCAGCGGGATAATCCCGCAGAACCCGCCACATGCAGTCGTTAACCGTAAGTCGCCGTTGGCACAGCATGCTGCCGGTCATGAAGAAGCGGTTGCCAGACGGGACGAGCAGACGGCGCAACGCACAACAGGAGAAGCAACAGAAGCAGCCGAGGCATTTCATCTGATGCCGTTACAATCGCCCGCTTCAGCGCATCATGCCGTTTCACCCCCAACGGGCGCCCCGTTTTCGTCATTTTCTCCGGCGCGCGCCGAAACAGCCGCGCTGTCGCAAGCGCATTTGTCCGCAGCAAGGCAGTATCGTCACCAGCCTGCGGTATCTGAATCACCCACGATACAAGTAACGATCGGACGCGTTGAGATTCGTGCTGCTGTGGCTTCGGCAGTGTCTGCCCGGAAAACACCAGCCAGATCGCCGGCAATGAATCTGGATGACTATCTGAAACAGCGCAATGGAGAGCGGCGATGAGCAACGCACTGGCGATTGCAACGGTTACCACAGCGCTGGCGCAAATTGTCCGGACTGCCGTGCAATCGATACTGCCCGGCGCGGATGTGTTGACCGAACGGCCTGACAGTACACTGCTGGCCCAGCCGCGTGTCCGGTTGTTTCTGTATCAGGTGTCGCCGAGCGGCGCGCTCAGGAATAACGATCTTCCCACGCGTACAGCTGACGGCCACTTGATGAAACGGCCTGTGGCCGCGCTGGATCTGTATTATCTGCTGGCGTTCTATGGCAGTGAGAGCAATCTCGAACCGCAGCGGATGCTCGGTGCAACCGTGCGTGATATACATGCGAAACCGGTACTGATGCGGCAGATGATAGAAGACGCCATTGCCAGCGAACCCTTTCTGACGGCATCCAATCTGGCCGACGCGGTGGAACAGATCAAATTTACGCCGCTGTCTTTATCCCTGGAGGAGCTTGCAAAACTCTGGTCGGTATTTTTTCAAGCACCTTATGCCTTGTCAGTAGCCTATCAGGGTACGGTTATTCTGATCGACAGCGAGGAAAGCCCATTGACGCCGATGCCCGTCTTGCGGCGCGGTGCGGATGACCGTGGTGTCCGTATTCTGCTGGGTCCGTTTCCGGCGATTGACGCCATCCATGTCGGCGCGCCCGAGGAAGTTGCCCAGCGTCCGCGCGCAGCTTCCTATCCCAGCGCGCGGTTGGGTGCTGTCCTGATCATTACCGGGCGCAATCTTGCCGGGGAAAGTGTTCAGGTACGATTTAACCATACACGCTTGCCCGTCACGAGAACGATGACGATTCCGCCCGGCGACCGTTCAGGTTCCGAATTGACAGTGACACTGGCGGACGATGCGCCGGCGCAAACCGACTGGGCTGCCGGGCTTTATTCCGTCGTCGTGATAGTGCAGAACGGAACTGCCGAACATACCAGCAATCAGTTTCCGTTATCGTTTGCACCGAAGATAAACGGAATAACGCCACCTAATCCGGTTGCGCGCGATGGCGGCGGGAATGTTGCGCTGACGATTGCCTGCGGCCCTGAGGTGCGCCCTGCGCAGCGTGTGGCATTGCTCATTGCTGATCGGGAAGTGCCCGCACAGAATCATCCCGTTGATACAAATACTTTGCAGTTCATCGTTGAGACCGCGCCGGTTGTGGCGGATGCGCTCGTGCGGCTGCGCATTGACGGGGTGGACAGTTTGCCGTTTGTGCGTCAGGCAGTACCGCCGCCGCCCCGTCTGGTGTTTGACGACAATCAGAGAGTTACCATCCTATGAGCGACCTTGCGACCTGGCATAGAACCAATGATACATATTTGTCAGCCGCACTGAGCTGGTTGCGGCTGAGACTGACGCGTCTGATCGGGCAGCAACAAACGGGAAACGTTACGCCGTCCGCTGCAGAAACGGCCACGATCAGCGATGCGCAAATCGAGCAAGCCGCAGCAGCCATGCAACATGCTGCAACGCCGGATTTGTCGCCTGCACTGGTTATTTTGAGTAACCGGCTGGGACTGGGGCAGTTTGAGACGCAGATTTTGCTGTTGTGCGCCGCCATGGAGTTTGATACGCGCATGGGTACGCTCTGTGCCCAGGCGCAAAATGATGCAGCATGTTCTTATCCGACTTTTGCGCTGGCGCTGGCTTTGTTTGATGATCCTGTGTGGGAGGCGCTTTCTCCGGAACGCCCACTCCGTTACTGGCAGTTGATCGAGATTAATCAATCGGCGGCGCAACCGTTGACGGCCAGCGCACTGCGCGCGGATGAGCGTGTGGTGAACTATATCAAGGGGCTCAATTACCTGGATGACCGGCTAAAACCATGGACTGTGCCCATGACCGGTACCGTGGGGGTGTTACCGTTTTCTCAACAGCAGCAAGCCGAAAATATCATTCGCTACGTCCGCGCGGCTGCGCACGAATGGCCCGTTGTGAATCTGCTTGGTGCGGATTCAGCCAGTAAATGCGCGATTGCCAAACAGGTCGCACAGGCGCTGGGGTTGAATGTTTATCGGCTGTCCGCCGAAATATTGCCGGCTTCATGGCGCGAATTGGAAACATTCGCGCGGTTGTACCAGCGAGAAAGTTATCTGCTGCCCATTGCGCTGTATCTGGAGGCGCCGGACGGTGACAAAGCGCTGACTGCGGTCAATCATTTTCTGGCCAGATCCAGCGGTCTGGTATTCATCGATACGCGGGAATCCCGGTTGCAGATAGAACGCGATGTCCTGACGATCGATGTCGCAAAACCGGCTGCAACGGAACAGGCAACCTTGTGGCAGCAGGCATTGGGTCAGCATGCGGGCTCCATGCCCGCGCTGCTGGCCGGGCAATTCAACCTGAATGCGGCTGAAATACAGCGTATCGCCCATAGCGCTTCAAGTGCGTCCGCGTATGCGGCGGCACCTGCTGCGGATGAAGGAACGTCATTCCGGGATAGCGTTTGGCGTAACTGCCTGATCACCGTCCGCCCGCGCCTGGACACACTGGCGCAACGGCTGGAAGTGAAAGCGCGAACCTGGGAAGACCTGATATTGCCGGATGCGGAAAAGCATGCGTTGCAGCAAATCATGAATCAGGTGGGTCAGCGCCACCGCGTGTATGATCAATGGGGATTTGGCCGCAGAATGAGCCGTGGATTAGGCATCAGCGTGCTGTTTGCAGGGGAAAGCGGCACCGGTAAGACACTTGCCGCCGAAGTGATCGCGCACCAATTGAGACTCAATCTTTATCGCATCGATCTGTCGCAGGTTATCAGCAAATATATTGGGGAAACCGAGAAAAATCTGCGCAAACTGTTCGATGCTGCGGAAGATGGCGGCACTATCCTGTTTTTTGACGAAGCGGATGCCCTGTTCGGCAAGCGCAGTGAAGTCAAGGACAGCCATGACCGCTACGCCAATATCGAGATCAACTACCTGCTGCAGCGCATGGAGGCTTACCAGGGTCTCGCGATTCTGGCCACCAATATGAAAAATGCGCTCGATACCGCTTTTATGCGCCGCCTGCGCTTCATCGTCAATTTTCCGTTTCCGGGCATTCCTGAACGCAAACGGATCTGGGAAACCGCTTTTCCCGAGGAGACCGACAAGGAAACACTGGATTACGCGCGTCTGGCGCGCTTCAATCTGACCGGCGGCAGTATCCAGAATATCGCGATCAATGCCGCCTTTCTGGCCGCGAACGAAGAGAATCGCGTAACCATGCCTTTGATTCTGGAAGCGGTGCGCAGTGAATTCCGGAAATTGGAGAAACCGATTAACGAAGCTGAGTTCCGGCTCATACAGGCAGTGGAGGTGAATGCATGAAAATCAACCTGCATATCGACCGGCTGGTGCTGAATGGTCTTGATTTTACGTCTGATCAGCAACACTTGCTGCAAACCAGTGCGGTGAATGAATTGACCCGGTTATTGAGCGAGGGCGGATTAGCGCCGCATCTTGCCGGGGGCATTGCTCTGGCGCGGCTGTCCGCTGGCGATATCCAGGTAACAGGCAACTGTCCGGCGCAACTGGGCCGGCAAATAGCGCAATCGGTCTATGGAGGCATGGATCATGCATAAAACGGATGTTCAGTCCGCCAGAACCGCAGGTTTTTTACCGCTTGTTCAAGGCGTCCAAAGTGTTCAGGGCGTACTGCAACGCAAGTGCGCCTGTGGCAATCATACGGTTGCGGGCGAGGAATGCGCAGAGTGCAACCGGAAAAAACAAGCTTTGCAGCGCAAGGCATCTGACCGGAATCCGGCATCCGGAGCTGAGGTTTCGTCTATCGCGCCGCCTATCGTTCACGCCGTTCTGCGTTCGACCGGTCAACCGCTTGATTCGCAGACGCAGGATTTGATGACATTCAGATTCGGACATGATTTCAGCCGGGTGCGGGTGCATACCGATACGCAAGCAGCGGAGTCGGCGCGGCAGGTTAATGCATTGGCCTATACGGTTGGGCAGGCTATCGTATTTGGAAGCGGGCGGTATTCACCCCATACCCGCGAGGGACAGCGGTTGGTGGCGCATGAACTGGCGCACACGATTCAGCAGGATGGGCACGGGATTGCCATGGCCGGCACGCTCAAAATCGGTAATCCAGGTGATCGTTACGAACAGGAAGCAGACCGTGTTGCTGAACAGGTGTCGGCGGCACCGGCACAATCCGCGCCTGACGGCGCGCATTCCGTTGCACCGTTATCGACGCGCGCAGGACCGCTTCAGGTTGCCCGGTTAGTGACAGGCGCTGAGGAGGCTCCGGAACCGTTGATTCCGCTGGAGTCGGGCGTAACGCCAATGGCCAGCGGACCGGAATGCAGCCGGCAGCGAAATCGCGGCCAAAGCCTTCCTCTGGCGAGAACCGCTTTCCGGGGCGAACGTGGTTTCGCATCTATTCCTTCAGATGGTCATCCCGGGCCAGGCGGGCTGTTAGTAACCGGAAATTCCGTTTCAATCAAGATCAGTGCGCGCTGGGAGGAACAGATTCCTGATCCGGATCAGCGGCCGCCCGGTCAGCGCAGCAGAAGAGCGGACCGTCCGCAATACTACCTGAGCTTTAATGGATGGGTTGATGATTGTGATGTTACGAACGCAGGAGGCCCGGCTTCCTCGATTCAAACCGCAAATCTTGCAATAGGTACAGAGCATACCGTCAACCTGACGAGCCTGATACCGGGCAGATACGGTTTGCAGGTTAATCCTTCCACGGCATCGGCTGAGCCCAATCGTGTTCTTGCCGGAACGTGCGAAGTGACTTAGGTGGTTGAAACAGGGTGAAAATATGAATAGAGCCGTGACCGCAACCCAGCAGCAAACGACGTTTAAGCCGCCGCAGGTCTTTCCTGCCATACGGATGAACAGGCTGCAACGTCAGTGCGCCTGCGGTGACCACACAACCGCAGGCGGGGAATGTGCTGACTGCGCCCGGAAAAAAACAATGTTGCAGCGCAAGCTGACGGCGGGTGTGCATCATGACCCGCTGGAACAGGAAGCCGACCGGATTGCGGATCGGGTGCTGGCCATGCCGGCGCCGGTCACGGATAGCCGTGTATTCTTGCATATTCAACGCTACTCGGAACCATCAGGCGGGCAGGTGAATGCAGTGCCCGATGCGGTTACTCAAACGCTGGCTGCCCACGGCAGCCCGCTTGAACCGGCGTTACGCCAGGATATGGAGCATCGCTTCGGTCACGATTTTTCTCAAGTGAAAATACATGCTGACGGCGCCGCCGGCGAGTCGGCGCGCGCGGTGAATGCGCAGGCCTATACGGTGGGAAGCGACATTGTATTCGGCGCCGGGCGGTTTGCCCCGGCAACGCACGCAGGACGGCGATTACTGGCGCATGAGCTGACGCATGTCATCCAGCAATCAGCGGGCAGGGTTCCCTCGATACAAAGGCAGCCGGATAAGGATAAAAAGGAACCGTCCAGCGCGGTTGGCAAAGCACTTAAAGATAACAGTCTGTTCAAAAAATTACCCGAATTTGCCCAGGAAAAAATACTGGATGAAATTGACAAGGCGCCGGAAACGATTACCCAGGAAATCCTTGACCGGATCATCGATCTCGCGCCCATTGATGCGCAATACAAAGACGGATTGAAAAAAGCCGGTGAAGCGATCATTAAAACCATTACAGGCAGGAAGCCGCCTTCCACCAGTAAATGCGATATACCCGGCTACCATGAGGGCACGTCTTCCACTTACAAAGGGATGTGTTGCAGCAGTACCATCGAAAGTGCGGCCACTTGCTGTCCGCAAGATAAATTCGCGCCGAACAATTCGCCCGTTTGCTGTGCAGCGGATGAGTTTGTCACGGCGGATTACAAATGCGAAAAAATACCGGCTGTTGATCCCGGCAGTATCTGCGTACCGCCCGGCAAAAAAGATGCCTTGGGCAAATGCTGCATGCCGCCACTCGAAGTCATCGATGGCCTGTGCGTAAGCCCGCCGCCGCAGCCGGAACCGGAACCACCGGCCCGGTCATTCGGCCTGAAATTTACGGTGGGTGTGATCGATGACTTTGATATTGATCAGTCTGTCATCAACAGCAGGCAGAAACCGCATTTTGATAAAGTGAAAAACCAGATTCATCAATTTGTTGAAACCTGCCCGGCCAGCATCATAACCATCACCGGTTTTGCGGATAAACCCGGGACGGAGGAACACAATCTGGGTCTTGGGCAGCGCAGGGCCGATCACGTTAAATTCCTGCTCCAGCTCGATTTAATGAAAATCAGTGCCGGTGGTATATCGCCACTGATTCTCGCCCGCTCGGAAGGAGAAAGTAATCCGGTAGACGTCGCGGCGGGAGAAAAATTTTCTGCACGGAATCGGCGCGTGGAAATCGAGTTTAATTCTATTTGTCCGCCGCTGGGCAGTGCTCCCTTGACAAAGCCGTTGCGTGTCAGCCCTTTTCAGTTGCGAAGCCCGCAGCAATTCAGTTTTTAAACGATAAACGAGGCAAGGCATGAACTTATCAGGTGGATAAATGAACAGGTGAACAAATGAATACAACGATGACCACCACTCGGCAGCCGGCGACATCCAAGCCGCCACAAGTTTCATATCCGTCGCGGACGGGTATCTTGCAGCGTCAGTGTGCTTGTGGCAACCATGCAATGGCAGGTGGGGAATGCACTGGGTGCGCCCGGAAAAAAACGCTGCTGCAACGCAAGCTGACGATAGGCGTCGATAACGATCCCCTGGAACGGGAAGCCGAACGGATTGCCGGACAGGTGATGGCCATGCCGGTTGCTACCGCTGCCGGCACCGCTTCATCCCGTATTCAACGCGCCGGTCAGCAGACCGGACAAATGGATAGCATCCCCGCCAGCGTAGATCGTGTTCTCACCGGTTCAGGCAGGCCACTTGATCTGGCGCTGCGGCAGGATATGGAGCAGCGTTTTGGCCATGATTTTTCAAAGGTGCGGGTACATACCGGCGCTGCCGCGGCGCAATCAGCGCGGGAGGTCAGCGCGCATGCCTATACGGTGGGACACGACATTGTGTTTGGCGCAGGCCGGTTCGTACCGGGAACATTTGACGGACGGCGATTGATCGCGCACGAGCTGACGCATGTGCTGCAGCAATCCGGCGTCAGCGGAATGGGGGGCGACAGGATGGAGACAGTGCATTATCCCTTGCTTCAGCGCGATCTCGCGCTGGAGCCGACCAACCCCAATGCCCGGGAAGTCAATCTGACCGCGCAGCAGATCCGCGATGCAATCAACTTCAACCGGCGGCGCTATGATGCGGAAAATACCCGCCTCATTCAGGATGTTGTGGGCGCGCCTGCGACAGGAACGTTTGACGAGGAAACGATCCGGCTGATCGCACGTTATCAGGATGACTTCGGACTCGCACCCGTGGATGGAAAAGTCGGGCCGGATACGTTTGCTCAGTTGACCGCTGAGTTGCAGGCGGAGAGTGTCGACGATCAGACGTGTCTGACACTGTTCAATGTGTCGGATCCTGCTATTCCGCTGGATATCCGTGTGGCCGGACCGGGGCTGGCGGATATTTTCTCGCGGTTTAACGTGACGGCGCGTTTTTCCCCTCATTGCCACTGCGATCAATTCGAGTACCGCCAGTTTATCTGCGGTTCGGTGGACAGAACACAAGGCGGCGTGGCCACCAATATCAATAATCTTTTTACCATTCCAGGCGGCGGCCTGCCGCAGTGCCCGGGCTGGGTGGAGGATGGTAATACAACCCAGGCTCAAAATGGCCGGTATGGTCATCGCAACCATGCGGCCAGGGTTAACAATCGCTATCTGGATGATACAGGTACTGTGGATATGGCAAATGGTTGCCGGTTCGAGGCTTTCGATGTGCCCGGCATGTTCGGAGTACCGGCCAACAGCGGGGATCGCTATGATTTTGATATACGTTTTTTTGGAGATATCCGGCGGAACGGACAAAGAATGCAGCGCAAATTCTGGGCGGTCAGGGACAATCTGACAATTCCGTGAAAAACAAGCATTTCATTGAATAGGATTGGGTTTGGGTAATCCATACAGGAGAATCGCAAATGGGTAAACGTTTTTTTCAACATCTTGTTAAACGGCCATGACTACTTTTCCCAACGCCCCCAAAGTCCTCAAAGGCGGCATCGCGTTGATCGATCCGGTATCCGCGCAGGTGCGGCGTATCATTTCGTTGCAGTATAACCCGGACTCGCTGACGCGTACCTTGCAGGTTCAGGGTGCAGGGGGTGATGAGGGCAACCGTTCGGAGGCCATGCGCTTTAAAGGCCCGGCTGTGGAAACGTTCAAACTGGAAGCGGAAATCGACGCGGCGGACCAGCTGGAATTTCCGGATCAGCACCGCGCCGTGGTGGAGAATGGCATCCAGCCCCAGCTGGCCGTACTGGAATCGCTGATTTATCCGACCAGTAACCAGCTGCTCGATCGCCATGCCATGGCGCAATCCGGCACATTGGAGATTGCACCGATGGAAGCGCCACTGGCGTTGTTCATCTGGAGCAGGCACCGTATCGTTCCGGTGCGGGTGACCGATTTCAGCGTGACCGAAGAAGCATTCGATCCGTCGTTGAACCCGATTCGCGCCAAGGTGAGTATCGGTCTGCGCGTATTGAGCGTGGATGATCTCGGGTTCGCGCACAAGGGAGGGGGGGTGTTCATGAGTTATTTACAGGCGAAGGAGCGGCTTGCCGGTAAAGCGCAAGCCGGATCGTTTCAAACACTGGGAATAGGAGGTCTCTGATGACTGATCCCGTTCAGGCTTTCATGCAGGCCAATGCACTGGTCGCGCCGGTGTATCCTCCTGAGAGCCGTTATTACGCGATTGCAACCACGCAACTGACGCAACCCGATGGCTCGGCCATCGTCTATCTGAAGCGGCGCTTTGTGCCGCCACCCGAGCAGTTTGCGCTGCTGCAGGAACACAGCGTGGCTGAAGGAGACCGGGTGGATAACCTTGCCGCACGTTATGTCGGCGATGCATCGCAATATTGGCGTCTCTGTGACGCCAATGGCGCCATTCGCCCCGATGAGCTGACGGAAACAGCAGGCCGGTCGCTGCGTATTACGCTGCCGGAAGGCGTGCCGGGAGCGCCGGATGCTGACTAAGGGCATACAGCTGACCATGCTGATCGGCCCGGTTGTACCGATACCGGTCCCGCAGGTTGTCATGGATGCGCTGGACAGCATTCAGGTGACTGCCGCGGCGGGCGAGGCGAGTGGTTTTCAGATCAATCTTCAGTTCAACAGCAAATCGGAACTGAATACCATTTTCCTGATCGCGGGCGCCACGAACAGCGGCCCGGCCACGCCGCCGCTGCGCGTGATGCTGATCGTTACGCTGAATGGTACGCCGCAGCCGCTGTTCGACGGGGTGATGACCAATGTTCAGGTGCAGGCGGGCGGTAACGGTGCACCCGGCATGGTGACGATTACCGGAGAAGATCTGACCAAAGTGATGCGTATGATCGATTTCAGCGGTTTACCCTATCCCGCGATGCCGATCGAGGCGCGTGTAGCGCTGATTTGCGCCAAGTATGCCGCCTTTGGTCTGATTCCATTGATCATTCCTGTGCTGTTTCCCGATATTCCCATCCCGATTGAGCGGATTCCCGCCCATCAGGGCACTGATCTTGACTATATCCAGCAGCTCGCGGAGGAGGCCGGTTATATCTTTTATATTGAACCCGGGCCGGCGCCGGGCACCAACGTGGCTTATTTCGGGCCGGAAATCAAAATCGGCGTACCGCAACCGGCGCTCAATGTGGACATGGATGCGTTCACCAACGTGGAAGATATGCGTTTCTCGTTTGATCCGACCAAGGGCGTGCTGCCCATCGTGTTTATCCAGAATCAGTTGACACGTGTGCCCATCCCGATTCCGATTCCCAATCTCAATCCATTGCAACCGCCGCTGGGGGTGCTGTCCACACCGCTCAGCAACCTCAAGCTGCTGAAAAACACGGCCAAGATGAATCCGCTGCAGGCGATTTCCACAGGGCTCAATGAGGCCAGAAAATCGCAGGATTCGGTCAGCGCCAGCGGCAGTCTGAATGTGCTGCGCTATGGCCGGCCACTCAAGGCGCGGCAGCTGGTAGGGGTGCGTGGCGCGGGTGTGGCCTATGATGGCCTCTATTTCGTGAAAAGTGTAACCAGCACACTCAAACGCGGTGAGTTCAAACAAAGTTTTAATTTGACGAGAAACGGTCTCGTTTCGATGACGCCGAGGGTTCCCGTATGAGCGACAACAATAAATTTTTTGGTAAATATCGCGGCATGGTGCTCAACAATGTCGATCCCCTGCAGCAGGGGCGATTACAGGTACAGGTGCCGGATGTCGCTGGTCTGGCGCCTGCAAGCTGGGCAATGCCCTGCGTGCCGCTGGCAGGAATCAATACAGGCATGTTTGCCTTGCCGATGATTGGCAGTGGCGTTTGGGTGGAGTTCGAGCAGGGCAACCCGGATTATCCGATCTGGGTAGGGTGTTTCTGGGGCAGTGCGGCGGAAGTGCCGGTGCTGTCGCGTCTGGTGCCGCCTGCGGTACCGGGCATCACGCTGCAAACTCCGCTCAAGAACGGCATCGTCATCAGCGATGTGCCCGGCCCGACGGGCGGTATTCAGCTTCAGACCACGACGGGTGCGATGATTTCCGTCACGGATGTCGGCATTATGATTTCCAATGGCAAAGGCGCGGTGATCAATCTCACCGGCCCCACAGTGGACATCAATTTGGGTGCTTTGACAGTGATCTAGCGCGCCGGCGCTATCAGGCTATCAGGTAAAGGAGAACAATTATGCCCGGTTCCATACTTCATCTTGGCGCAACCGTGACCTGCGTGCACGCAGGACCTGCAACGCCGCTGTCGCCTTTTCCACGTGTTCTGGTGAGCGGCCAGCCCATCGTGACACAGGCAACGGCCTATGCCATCACCGGCTGTGCGCTGACCGGTACGCCCAATCCCCCGTGTGTAACCGCGCAATGGGTAGTGGGCGCAGTACGGGTACTGGCGGGCGGCGCGCCCGTTGTTGTGCAAACCAGTACGGCGGTATGTGTTCCCACCGGAACAGGTCTGCTGCCGCTGGTCGTTCAACCCAGGGTGATGGCCACATGAACCGGATCGACTATCCTTTCCAGTTTGGCAATCATGGCCGTACCGCGCAAACGGACACGGCGGGTTACATTCGTGACCTGATTGAACAGGTATTGTTGACCGCGCCTGGCGAACGGGTGATGCGGCCGGATTTCGGCAGCGGTGTGATGCAGCTCGTGTTCGCCGCCGCGAGCCCCGAAGTGGCCGCTACGGCCCAGTTTCTCGTGCAAGGTTCATTGCAGCAATGGCTCAGCGATGTGATCATCGTCGAGTCAGTCGAGGTGCAGTCTCAAGACAGCGCACTGCTGATCACCGTGCACTATGTCGAACGCCGCTCCCAGGCGCGTGGCGTGGCGCAGGTCGGCGTGCCGGGAGGAATGCCATGAAATATTATTGCTGTGACCAACGCCGTCTTGAAGTTGTGAAGCTGCATGGCACGCTCAATGGTCTGGAATATCTGGAAGTGGACGATAGCGGTGTGGCGGGCGATCCCATGCGCCAGCGCACACTGTTCGTCAAATTCCTGCGTCCTGCCCCCGCGCTCAGCACGGATAATCTGCGGATCTCGGGCGGCGAGCGGATCAAAACGGTGGAAATCGAGTGGATTGCGATTGCGGATGCGCTGCCTGCCGGTGAGCCGCCTGATCTGGTGGATGGACTGACCCCGCTTGACGAATTCCTGGTCATCCGCACACAGTTTTATGGTGATTTTTCGCACTATACGCTCAGTCTGGTAAGTGGTCCCGGCAGCACTATCCCGCCCGCCGGTTTCGATCCCCGCCTGAGTGAAATGACTTTCTCGTTTAAAGTGCAGTGTGAGTCGGATTTCGACTGTGCGACAACGATACCTTGCCCCATTCCACCAACAGACAATCCAAGGCTGGATTATCTGGCCAAGGATTACGCGCGCTTCCGCCGCCTGATGCTGGATCGCCTGAGTGTGCTGATGCCGGAATGGCGTGGCCGTAATCCCGCCGATGTCGGGGTGACTCTGGTGGAGCTGTTGGCGTATGTGGGCGATCAGCTTTCGTATCAGCAGGATGCCGTGGCCACCGAAGCTTATCTTGGCACGGCGCGCAGGCGTACCTCCTTGCGGCGGCATGCGCGGCTGGTGGACTATACAGTGCATGAAGGCTGTAATGCGCGGGTATGGGCGCGCATTTTCGTCAATGATGCGGGCGTGCTTCTTCCCGGGCAAACTGTCCTGCTGACGCGTATACCTGGCATGTCCAATCGACTGGCGCCCGGAAGCGATCAGCTGCGTGATGCCCTGGCCAGCGGCGCAACAGTATTTGAGACGGTTGAAGATACCTTGCTCTATCAAGCGCATGAGCGCATGACATTCTACAGCTGGGGGGAGCGGGAATGCTGCCTGCCGAGGGGGGCGACGCAGGCGACGCTGAGCGGGCATTTTCCCAACCTGAAAGCAGGCGATGTGCTGGTGTTTGCAGAGGAACTCGGGCCGCGCACCGGCTTTGCCGAAGATGCGGATCGTGATCATCGCTGGGCCGTGCGCCTGACCGATGTACGCCTGACTCAGGATCCATCCGGCGGGCTGTTCCTGCCGGTGCCCAGCAATGTGCCGCTGGAGATTACTGAAATCCGCTGGGCGGAACAGGATGCGCTGCCTTTCCCGCTGTGCCTGTCGGCGATCACCGATCAGGATCATGGTGCGGTTTACCGCAATGAAGTCAGTGCCGCCTACGGTAATATCGTACTGGCCGATCATGGCCGGACGGTGCATAACGAGGCGCTGGGTGAAGTTCCGGTTTCACATCTCACGCTGGCGTTCACGCAGGACCAATTGCGTTGTGAACGCCCGCCGCTAAAGGCCGTGCCGCCGCGTTTCCGGCCAAGGCTGGCAGCGCTTCCGCTTACCCATGCCTTACCGCTGACTGCTGAGCAATTATTCGGTTTCACGGCAACTGCCGCCATCATCGCGGCGTTGCAGTCGCGTACCTTTACGCCGGATCTGGAGGATGCGCTGGAAGCACAAGGCGTGGTGTTCGAAGCAGGGCCGGTGGCGGTACAGGGCGGGGATGGCCTGTGGTCGGTCGCCGATGGGGTGAGTGTCTATCGTTTACAGCTGGAGAGCGGCCAAATCCAGGTTTTATCCCTGGCGGCCGCTGCTGCACGCACTACCGTTGCTGATCCCAGACAGGCGCGTCCGGCTATTTCCCTGGCAAGCCAGTATCTGAGTATTCCGGATATCTGGCAGCCGCGCGCGGATTTACTGGCGAGTGACGCCAATGCGGCGGAATTTGTCGTGGAAAGTGAGCACGACGGCAGCGCTTATCTGCGTTTTGGTGATGATATCCACGGCAAGCGGCCTGACAGCGGTACGGTCTTTGCGGCGACGTATCGTATCGGCAATGGCGTCGCGGGCAATATTGGTCTGGAATCCATTGCGCATATTGTCAGCCACGATGCACGGCTGTTACAGGTGTCCAATCCATTGCCCGCGCAGGGCGGCGTCGAACCGGAAAGCGCCGAGGAAATCAAACGCGACGCGCCGGAGGCTTTTCGCATTCAGGAACGCGCCGTCACACCGGAAGACTATGCCGAAGTTGTCGAGCGTCATCCCAGTGTGCAGCGCGCCGCCGCCACATTTCGCTGGACGGGCAGCTGGTACACGGTGTTTCTCACCGTTGACCGCAAAGGTGGCGGCGAGGTGGATGCGGCCTATGAGCAGCTTATTCGCGATCACATCGAACGTTACCGCATGGCGGGTTACGACCTGGAAATCGACGGGCCGCGCTATGTGCCGCTGGAACTGAGCATGACCGTCTGTGTGGAAGCGGATTATTTCCGTGCCGATGTGCATGCCGCATTGATGCGTGTATTCAGCAGGGGATGGCTGTCCGATGGTTCACGCGCCGTGTTTCATCCTGATCACTTCACGTTTGGTCAGCCGGTCTATCTGAGTGCGTTGTATGAGGCCGCGCAGGCGGTTCAGGGCGTTGCATCGGTAGTGATCACGACTTTCCGGCGGTTGCGTGTTCCACCCGATCCTAAACCGCTGGATGATGGTGTGCTGGCGATCAGCCGTCTGGAGATCGCAAGACTGGATAACGATCCTAACTTTCCCGAACGGGGCGCCTTGAAACTGTCGATAGGAGGGGGTAAATGAGCGACGAGAACCTGATATCGCAGAATGTCCTGCAAAATGCGTGTGGTTGCTGCGAGGGTGTCAGTACGCAATCGCCCATTGCGATTGTTAACCGTCCCGGCCTGACTGCAATCGCTTACCGTATCGGGACGCATGGTCAGGTGTTTGCCAGCCTGCAAGCGCGGTTGTCGTCCAAAGATTTTCCCGCACTGGCGAAGTTGCGCACCCGTGACCGGGATGATTTTTCCATTGCGCTGCTGGATGCGTATGCCTGTATGGCCGATGTGCTGAGTTTTTATCAGGAACGCCTGGCGAATGAATCCTATCTGCGTACCGCCAGCGAGCGGTTGTCCATGAATGCGCTGGCGCGGCTGATCGGTTATCGTCTCAAACCGGGTGTCGCGGCAGAGACTTATCTTGCCTTTACGCTGGAGGAGCCGCCACCGCAGACCGTCAGCAACGATCCCGCACAGGCTAGCGGCGTACCCGATAAAGTGACATTGTCGGTGGGAGTCAAGGTGCAAAGCGTACCCGGGCCGGATGAGAAACCGCAAATCTTCGAAACTGCCGAATCTATTGAGGCGCGTCCGGCGTGGAATGTATTTAAAGCCAGAATGCGTGAAATGATCATCCCGGTATTCGGAACGCAGGTCATTTATCTCAAGGGAACCGCCAATCAACTGAAGACCGGCGATGCGTTGCTGTTTGTTGGCAGCGAGCGTGTGCTTGATTCCGGCAGCGAGCGCTGGGATCTCCGGCGCATACAAAGCGCCGTGCCGGATGGCGTGGCCGATCACACGGTCGTCACGCTGGAGCGGGGGTTGGGTTCCGTCGCGCCTTTTGTCGCGCCCGCGGCCAATCCGAAAGTGTATGCGCTGCGTTTGCGGACTGCGCTGTTTGGTCATCAGGCGCCCGATTGGCGTGTCATGTCCGATGAAGTCAAGCGGGGTTATCTGGGTTTGCCTGCCGGGGCGGTGATTACCGATACGCAATGGCCCGGCTTCACCATTGCCGATGTTTCCGATCCGCCCGTCAGCACTGCGACAGGGACGGGGCTGTATGGCGAGTATTTTGATAACAGCAATCTGACTAACCGCAAGGCAACCCGTACGGATGCCACCGTGAATTTCAACTGGGGGGCGGGCGCGCCGCATCCGCAGATCGGCGCGGATACGTTCTCGGTGCGGTGGACCGGCTGGGTGCATGCGTCTGTCTCGGGTGTCTATACGTTTTACACTACGTCGGATGATGGCGTACGTTTGTGGGTGAACAATCAGTTGTTGATCAACAACTGGACTCATCATGGCGTGACCGAGAACAGCGGGAGTATTTCGCTGATTGCGGACAAGAAATACGATATCCGACTGGAATTTTACGAAAATACCGGTGCGGCAGTGATTACATTATCTTGGCTGCCGCCCGGTCAGAGTAAGCAGATCATCCCGCAGGTGCGGCTTTATCCGCGCAATATTCACACGTTACACCTGGATGCCGTCTATCCGCAGATCGTGCCCGGCGGCTGGCTTGTGCTGTCCATTCCGGAATACCAGGAGGTATATCGGGTGGTCACGGCAGGGGAGGATGCGCGCGCCAGCTTCATGCTGACAAGTAAAACCACGCGCCTGACAGTTCAGGGTGAGAATCTGCGAGAACTGTTCAATGTACGGTTACGCGAGACCACCGTATTTGCCGGCAGTGAGTTGCTGGAACTGGTTGAAACACCGATAACATCCGATGTCGCCGGTGATTCGCTGCGTATTGATCGCCCGGTGGCGGAACTGACGCCGGAGCGGTCGCTGATACTCAGTGGTATCACGACAAGCGGTCTGGAAGACAGCGAAGTGCTGACCTTGTTGAAAACCGAGCCGGATGGCGATGCGGCGCGGCTGTTCTTTACCGCTGCGCTGCGAAACAGTTATCAGCGCGATTCCGTCCGGGTTTATGCCAATGTCGCGCGGGCGACGCATGGCGAAACAGTGCGGCAAATCCTGGGAAGCGGTGCGGCGCATCAAACACATCAACGATTTACGCTCCAGCACATCCCGCTTACCCATACCGGCGCAGACAATGAAACGGGTGCTGAGGCCGCGCTGGAAGTGCGGGTCAATGATATCCGCTGGGATGAAACACCGACGCTGTTCGATGCCAAGGCCAATGATCCGGCCTATGTGCTGCATGTCGACGAACAGGGTGCGGGCACAATTCAATTCGGGGATGGCAAGCGTGGCGCGCGATTACCGACAGGGCAGGAGAATGTGCGTGTGGTCTATCGTAAAGGCATTGGCGCCATGGGCAATCTGCAGCCCGGCCAGCTTGCGCAGTTGCTGACACGGCCTTTGGGTTTGAAAGCGGTCAGCAATCCGGTGGCGGCGGAAGGCGGTGTTGACGCGGACAGTATCGATCATGCGCGCCGCAATATGCCGCTGGGCGTGCGTACATTGGGGCGCGTGGTTTCATTGCAGGATTATGAAGACTTTGCACGCGCTTATACCGGTATTGCCAAAGCGCAGGCTGCCGTGCTGAACACCCGTGCGGGGCGCACGATTGTGATTACCGTGGCGGGTGACGATGGAGGGCAACCGGCGGAGGGAACGCTGGCCAAATTGCGCAATGCGCTCAAGCAAAACGGTGATCCGCTGGTGCATTGTGAAACCATCGCTTATCACGAAACAACGTTTAAGCTGGCTTTGCGCATCAAACGCCACCCGGATCATGAACTCAATCAGGTATTGAAAAACGTGGAAGTTGCTTTGCGTACCGCGTTTGCCTTCGATGCCCGTGATTTCGGCCAGACGGTTGCCCGTTCCGAGGTCATCGCGGTTGCGCAGGCAGTAGCCGGCGTGGTGGGTGTCGATCTGGACCGGTTCTACCGCGGAACGACGATTGCCCTGGAAGAACGTCTGGTTCCTGGTGCTGCCACTGTCGACGGATCAGGCAGCGCAGTCGCGGCGGCATTGTTGCTGCTCGATACGGGGCCATTGGATTATCTGGAGGAAATGCCATGAGTACAGTGAATACGGCTGACCGCCTCTATGCCTTACTGCCGGCCATCCACCGTATCCGCGATGCAGAGCAAGGTTATCCACTGCGTGAGCTGTTGGCGGTCATTGCTGAACAGGTGGCCGCGATGGAAGAAAACCTGGCGCAGCTCTATGACGACCAGTTCATTGAAACCTGCGCACCCTGGGTGGCGCCTTATATCGGTGATCTGATCGGTTACCGCAGCTTGCACGGCGTGGCGCCTAATGTCGCTTCACCGCGTGCGGATGTGGCCAATACCATCCGTTACCGCCGCCGCAAGGGAACCGCTTCCATGCTGGAGCAGCTTGCGCGCGATGTGACCGGCTGGCCGGCGCGCGCGGTGGAATTTTTCCAGCTGCTGGGCTGGACGCAAAACATGAATCATATACGCCTTCAGGCGCACTACGCGCCTGATCTGCGTGACTGGGCGGCGCTCCACTGGCGGGGCAGTGCTTTCGATACGCTTGCGCATACCGTGGACGTGCGGCATATCGACACGGGCGCGGCGCGTCATCATATTCCCAATATCGGTCTGACCTTGTGGCGCGTACGGGCTTTTCCGCTGACCCGCTCGCCCGCAGTGGAGGATCCCGATATCGGCGGCGGCTTGCGTTTCCGCTTCAATCCGCTCGGGACGGATATGGCGTTGTATAACACGCCGGAAACGGAAACCGAAATCACGCATCTGGCTGAGCCCCGTAATGTGCCATTGCCGCTTACCCGCCGCTGGCTGAAAGCGCATCGTGATGATTATTACGGTGTGGGGAAGAGTCTGTGGCTGGAACTGGACGGCAGCCCGCCGCAACTGATTGCAGGTCACCAGATTCATGTTTGTGATCTCAGTGATATCCAGGATGGCGGCGGTAATGTGATTGCCTGGGCGCACCAGCCTGTGGCAGGCTCCGGCGTGGTGGCCATTGATCCGGTGCTGGGCCGTATCGCCTTTGCGGATCTCCCTGCTTCGGCGCCGCTTGTCAGCTTCCATTATGGTTTTACCATTGCGATCGGCGGCGGTGAATATGAACGCGGCGATCCTGCCGTACCGGTCTCGCCGGTACAAGCTGTGCAGGGTGGCGCAGCGTTGCAGCCGGCGCTGGATGCCGTGCAGGATGGCGGGACGGTGGAAGCGCGCGACAGCTATCGCTATATCGAGACACCCACCATTACCGTCAATGCGGGCAGAACAGTGGTGGTGCGCGCAATCAACGGCGCGCGTCCGCTGCTGGTCGCGGATGGCGAGATTGAACTCGACCTCGGCGCGGAAGCGACGTTGATTCTCGAGGGTTGGGTCATTCAGGGCGGCACGCTGGTGATGCCTGATGCGGGCGATGCGCAGCCGCGTTATCTCGTGCTGCGGGATTGTACGCTGGCGCCGGGGCCGCGCACCCAGGGCGATGGTTCGCCGCCACAAGCGGATGATCCCGGTCTGGTCGTGCATCACGCCTTCGCCAGGATCGAACTGGAACGCTGTATTACCGCACCTGTGCATATCGCCGGGGATGCTGAAGCGACGCTGCGTGAATGTGTCCTCGATGCGACTGCGCAGGATTTGATTGCCTGCCGCGCGCCCGGCGCTGATACGCTGATGCCGGGCGGAGAATGGACGCTGGAAAGCTGTACCGTGATCGGCAAAGTGCACACCCGGCAGATTACCCTGGCGAGCGATTGCCTTTTTGTTGCCGCACTGGCAGAGGGCGACAGCTGGAAAGCGCCTCTCTGGGTGGAACGCCGTCAGCAGGGTTGCATCCGCTTTTCTTATATTCCGCCCGGATCACGCACGCCGCACCGCTATCGCTGTCAGCCTGAGGAAGGCGATCAACTGATCCGGCCACATTTCACTTCACTGCGTTATGGTGATCCAGGTTATTGCCAGTTGCAGCAGGCGACCTCGGACAGGATCCGCCGAGGGGCGCATGATGAAAGCGAAATGGGCGTACTGCATGGTTTGTATCAACCGCAGCGTGAAACCAATTTGCACGTGAGAATGGAAGAGTATTTGCGCTTTGGTCTGGAGGCGGGTTTGATTTATGGCAGTTAGAACCTGTTCAAGATTTCACTGAAGGGTACATTGCGGCGTTAAAATCGAACTCAAAATGCTCACATACTTCAAGTATGCTCCGCTTTTTCGTTCAATTTTGCTTCGCACTGCATCCCTTGATCGCGATCTTGGATAGGTTCAGAAGATTCATGGAATCGTAGTATTAATAGTGGCGCTGTCATTACAGCAGGGAGAATTGACATGAGTGGAGATTACAGCCGGATTCGCTTCGATCCTCGCACGGATATTGCGAGTGTGTGGATGCAGCAGGGGCGGGTGCAACTGGACTCGGATTGGAATGAGGGGATGGCCGCGCTGGATCGGCGGCTGCGCGCGGAAAGTGTGGATACGTTCGGGGTGCAGCCGGTACCGGGTATGACGGGAGTGGCAGTGGTGTCTCCGCAAACGCCGGATGCGTTCAAGATCGAGGCTGCTGGCGGCAATATGACCATCGGCCGTGGCCGCATGTATGTGGATGGCTTGCTGGCGGAGAACCATGGCGGCGGCGCAGTGGAATTCGATGCAGTATTGGCGGAGTTGCGCGGACAAACCGCGCTGGCCTACGATCAGCAACCCTATTTTTCCGCGCCGCCTGCACTGCCCAGTGGTGGTCCGCATCTGGCCTACCTGGAAGTGTGGTCGCGTGAACTGACTTATCTGCAACGTCCTGAAATAGTCGAGAATGCGGTCGGCGTGGATACCACGACACGCTGGCAAACCGTGTGGCAGGTGCGCCTGCTGGGTAATATTGGCAGTGTCGATTGCACCACGCCGGATGCCCAGTTCCCGGCATGGCAGGCGCTGACTCAGCCTTCCGGTGGCCGCCTGTCGATCAAGGCAGAAGGTGTGCCGCCGGATCTCGATCCATGTGAATTACCGCCGAGCGGCGGTTATCGCGGATTGGAAAATCAGCTTTACCGCATCGAGATTCACGATGGCGGCGCCGTGGGCGCGGCAACATTCAAATGGTCGCGTGATAACGCCAGTGTGGCGAGTCCGGTAGTGGAAATCGTGTCCCAGACCGCTGCCGGCACCGAACTTAAGCTGGCCAGCCTGGGGCGTGATGCGGTATTGCGCTTCAATACGGGTGACTGGGTGGAAATCCTCGATGACCGGCGCGAACTCAATGGCGAGAATGGCGATCCAGTGCTGCGGCGCGGGGTGATGCGTCAAATCACGGTCGATAACGCCAGGCAGACGATCCAGTTTTCACCAGCCTTGCCAGCGGACCTGATTCCGGCGGGCGGCGATGATACGCTGGCTGCGCGCCATACCCGTGTGCGGCGCTGGGATCAGCAGGGCACCGTGCGCGATGCCGATGGCAATGTCATTGTCAATCTGGATGGTGTCGGCAGTACGGGTCTGATTCCGGTTCCGGCGGCAGGGGTGTGGGTGGTGCTGGAAAAGGGTGTTCAAATCCGGTTTGGTCTCGACCCCGCGGGGGGTGGATTCCATAGCGGTGATTACTGGGTATCCGCGGCGCGTACGGCGGACACGTCGGTGGAAACATTTACAGATGCGCCTCCACGCGGTATTCATCGCCATTACGCGCGTCTGGCCATTGTCACCTTTCCCGATGCGGAGCAGGATTGTCGTACCCACTGGCCACCGGCCTGCGGCGGTTGCTGCACCCTCACCGTTGCGCCGGGTGAAAGCATTCAGGCCGCGTTGGATGCCTTACCGGCGGCGGGTGGCTGCGTTTGCTTGAAAACAGGGATACATGCTGTTTCTGCACCGATCGAAATCCGCACTTCAAATATCATTTTACAAGGTGAGGGACCGGGCGCTATTGTGCGTTCGAGCAGTCCCGGTGCGGTATTGCAGATCGGGGTCAATACGCCGGTCAGCGATATCGTGGTGCAGCGTATCCGCTTTGAGACTACCCGTGCAGTGGATTTTGGCATGTTGTTGTATGCGGATAGTTGCACGCGCCTGGAAGTGACGCATTGTGAATTCGCCGTTACGGCTACCGCGCTCACGACGCCTGTCGGTCTCTACCTGAATCGGGTGACCGATGTTGCCATCACCCGCAATCGCATCCGGAACGTGCGGTATGGTATCTGGCTCGGTGAATATGACGGGCGCATGGCTATTGAAGGCAATGTTATCGAAGGTATGACGGGTGATACCGCTGTCGGTAGTTTTTCGCTGGGTCAGTACGGTATCGTGGTGAATCCGGAAGAAGCAGCGTCCTGTCATATCGAGAGCAATATTATTCGGCATTTCTGGATAGGCATCCAGTTGGGCGGTTACGCCACAAGCTCGGCAGTGATCGGCAATCGCATTCATCGCAGTCCTTTTTCCTTGCAGGAACCGGCGCCTTCCGATACGGCGGCTTTACGCCAGTATCTCGATACGCGGCTTTATGCCATTGATGTGGCGGCGGCCGACTGCGAAGTGCGCCGCAATGACATCGATCTCGAATCCAATATGTGGGGCGGTATCCGTGTCAGCGCTGCGGATGTGGTGGTCGTTTCCAATTGCCTGCATAGTTTTTTCAAACCCGACCAATTAGTGGTTCCCGCCGGTATTTACTGTCTGGCGGATACCGGGCAGGGGCGCGCTGCGGACCAAGTTACGATCAGCGACAATCATTTGCTGGGACCTCAGGCCGGTATCGTTATTTCACGTATCAATGATGCGACCGTGCGTGGCAATTTGATTAATGGCAATGGCGGTGGATGGTACGGCGTGCGGCTGGATGATTGTCGTCATGGCAGTGTGCAGGATAATACCCTGCAAGAGGTGTTTTTTGCGCTGCACAGTACGGCAGGGGAACGCAATCACATGCGGGGCAATCATATCGACCAGGTTGTCACCGGTATTACAGCATCGCAGGAATTCGACGCGGAGATCAGCGACAATCACCTGCAATCCTGCATCGTTGTCGGTATTACAGTGTTCGTGAGCGGTTCGTCCGCGTTGCTGAACAATCGCCTGATGAATTGCAGCTATTCACCGGCATTATCCATGGGGCTGGCGGTATTTTCGGAAGAACTGCCCGTGACTGGTGGTTCGCTGGTACGCATTGATGGCTGCGAAGTGACTGATACCGGTGTGTCTGCCGATGGCAGTCAGACAACAACGGTGCGTGCATTAGGGATGGCCGGATGGGTGCCGGCTTTGCAGGCGGTGAATAATCGTGTCGGTTACACGCAAGCCGATCAAATCGATCCGCAACAGGAGCACCGCGCGTTTTTATTTATCGGGCCGTTGGCTTACCGTGTTGTGACCGGGGCTGCGGTAGTCGAGCTGATGTCCGGCAGCGCGCTGGTGAGCAGTAATCATTTCCGGGGTCCCGGGCTGACGACACTGGTGGAATTCCTGCGTATGGCCATCAACGATAATCTGGATTTCCGTTTCGAGAAAGTCACCTTCAGCAATAATATCTGCGATCATTTGAATGCAACGTTCAATCAGTCGGGAGCAACGGTCCACCTGTGGGGCGGACATCTTATCGCCATGGGCAACCATATCAAAGGGCCGTTAAGGGTCAATGCCATGTCGCTCGGCAATCGCAATCAGGTTGCGCTCATGGGCAATGTGACGACGGGTGACTATATTCAGGTCGGTACAGTCATACCAGCGCCGATCAATAATTTTAATGTCAGGATTTAAGGAGTCAGTGATGGATATCAAGACAGTACAGGATGCCTTGAAGCTGCAACAGGAACTGAATGCGAAACTCACCCAGCAATTTGAAACATTGCACAAGGGTAGAAAAATCACTGTTGCAGCGCTACTCAAGGAAAAAGAGAAAGAACTGACGCGTGTGCAGAAAGATGTCGAAATCGTAACCAGAGAACGTGATCAGGCCGTCAGTCGCTGGGATCAGCGCATCGAACAGCGTAAAGCAGCTTTAGTCAAACTGGAAGCCGAGATTGCCGCGCTTAAGAAACAGGTTAGTTAGACATACAGGCCGGCTTCAATAGTGCTGTTTGCTTTGCCCGATTTTTTCAGGACTGGCTGCGTAATCTTCAAATCTTGCAGGTTTCTCAATCGTCAGCGGATTTTCCGGGCAAGCAAAGCACAGATCGACAGCACACCAAACCCTGCAAAAGCCAGCAGTGACCAATCCGGTATGGTCAGCGATAAAAATTCCCAGTCAACATCGGCGCAATCGCCATTGGCTTCAAACATGCCCGGCCACCACTGCGCAAACGGTAGCGCATTGAGAAAGGCCTCTTCGGGACTGATGCCGCATTCAAACGATTCCGGGTAGCGAATCAGCCAGGACTGGCGAAACGCGACAACAGCGCCCGCCAGCGCGAAGACGGTCATGAAAAAACCGTAAATCCTGCGCCCGGTTATTCCGGGGTTATGCAGAAACGCCACGCATGCGATCAGCCCCAGCATTCCGTAGGCCAGACGCTGTGCGACACAGAGCGGACAGGGCAGCAGGTTTTCGACATGTTGTAAATACTGCGCGTAGCCGAGCAAGCTCGCGCACCCCAGAAATATCAATAAAAAAATTAATCGCATTTTGTTGAAATTAACACGGGTATTGGAATTCGGTGTCCATGTATGCCAGGAGACTGTCTGCAGCAGACCAGTCTATTCTCGGATAGTCTTCCAGGTGGTTCATGCGGAAAAAAACATCATCGCAAGGTATTTTCCGATTTAAAATGCCGGAATGATAGCAACGCGTGGCATGGTTCCGTTTATTGCCGGAAAACGTGAGTCAATGTATCACGATAACAGCCGGAATAAAACAATTAAACAGTTTCGGGAATCGCCAGCAACGGGATTTTTTTGCGCGCCCCCTTCTTAACTGACGAACCCTTCGAACAATCAGAACGTGGTGACTGGAAGTAAAATAATGATGCTTCGAGACCTTTGCACGGTGTCATGAGCGGTGCGAGAATAAGGCAAAAATTTGCGAAAAAGCGGAGTTTACACGCGGTAAATGAGCATTTTCCGCAAATTCTTAACGCGATTATCGTGCCGCGCAGTAACCGTGCAAAAGTCTCGCTTCAAGAGATGTATCCGGTGTAAACGCCGTGTGATCTTGTATATCTTTGAACCGTTTTGCAACAGAGGCTTGACATGAAAATAACCCAATTCCCTGATTTTATGCGCTTAGTGACGGCGATATGCTTAATAAACATTTTTCTGCTGAATTCAGCGGCAGTTCGTGCAAATCCGATTGAATGCGCGGAACAGACAGCGACTGCGGCATTTCTGGAAGAAAGCGGATTGCTCTGTCTGCAGAAAATAGCGATTCAGGAGCTGCCCGAGATTGAATTCTATAAGGCGTCGCTGCAATGGTCAGGCCCCGATAAACCGGATGAATTCAGATTATTGAGCGTTGAAGGCGATCTTGCCGCAAGCGAAGGCAGCCCGGTTTTTTCGACAGAGAATGGTACGTTGACACTATCCAGAATCGATATTCCCAAAGTTTTTGGCACCGAACGCTATGTCGCCCATCTTGCGCTGGCGGATCGGGATGATCTTTCCGTATTCAAGTTGAATTCCGTCGCGGTATATATCAATCCCGACTATGCGCCGGGCGTCACCTGGAAACCTTACGGCATGCTTGCAACCGAGGAGCGGCGCGCTGTTGATGTGCTGGGCCGTTCGATTCCGTTTGCCAGGCTGGCTGACGCGGTATACGATTTTGACAATGTGATTGTGGATCAATGGGTGTTGATCGATAAAAAAGACAAGAGTTCGGGCATGCAGGCCGCCGTCTATTCCAATGAAGAGACTGGCGAACTGGTGCTGGCTTTTCGTGGGACGGAGACCTGTGATTTTCCCTGCTCGCTTCGCGAATCGGCGGAGTTTTTGCGTGATGCCGCGGCGGATGGCATGCTCACCTTCGGGTTGGTGCACGGGCAGTTTAAAGACGCCGTGGGGTACACGCAGGACGTCATCGATAATCTTGCGCAGGGACGCAAGATTATCGTCACCGGGCATTCACTCGGCGGCGGGCTGGCGCAGGGGGTAGGCGCAGCGTTCGGACTGGAGACCTATGCGTTCAATTCCGCACCCGTTCCGGATGATTTTCTCAAGAAATATCCGCCTGCTCTGCCAATGGAAATACTGAACGAAATGATGCATGTTATCGCCGATATTCACGATCCGGTTTCCAATACCGACGAAACCGGGAAACTTTATGTCAATGCCGATCATGCGTCCACATTGCTGCAATTTGATTTCGATCTGAAAGAAGTGCTGCCTGACGAACTCAGAAAACTCAATGATCTGAGATTCGATCGTCACAGCATGACGCGGCTGCTTGAAAACGCCGTATCGCTGATGTCGATTTATCAGGAAGGCTGGTAGTCTCCGGAATGACAACGATTTAGCTTCAATCACATGACTACCGAACAGTTATTGATAGTTGGCATTTTGCTGGTAACAGCGGCTGCTTTTCTATGGGGACGCTGGCGTCATGATCTGGTTGCTGTCTGCGCATTGCTGGCGTGCGTCATGGCGGGACTTGTCAGTCATGCGGATGCGTTCAGCGGCTTCAGTCACCCGGCAGTCATTACGGTGGCATGCATTCTGATTTTGAGCGCCGGACTGCAAAATTCGGGCGCCGTCGATGGGCTGACGCGCTGGATAATACCGGCAGAAGCCGGGCCGGTGTTGTCGATCGCGGCTTTAGCCGGTTTGGCGGCTATTCTTTCCGGTTTTATGAACAATGTCGGCGCATTGGCGCTATTGATTCCGATTGCACTGCAAATGGCGTCGAGGCTGAAAATGCCGCCCGGACAGATTTTGATGCCGCTGGCGTTCGCGTCCATACTGGGTGGCATGACGACATTGATCGGTACGCCACCGAATCTGATCGTATCCGGTATGCGTGCGGAAATGACCGAAGCGGGCTATTTTTCCATGTTCGACTTTACGCCGGTAGGATTGGCCGTGGCTGCGGGGGGGGTGTTATTCATCATTCTTCTCGGGTGGCGTCTTGTTCCGGTGCGCAGTCAGTCAGTCAGTGGCAGTTTTGATCTTAACGCTTATCTGACAGAAGTGCGGATTCCTGCTGGCAGCAAAGCTGAAGGCATGCGGCTTCATGAAGTTGAGACGGCATTGGATGCTGTCGACGCGCAGGTTGTCGGTCTGGTGCGCAATGACGTCCATCTTGCGCCGGCTGGAATGAACCGGAAAATTATTTCGGGTGATATCCTGATTATCGAGGCTGAAGCCGAGCCACTGGCCAAAGCATTATCGAGTCTCGGTCTGGAGCTGGAAGAAGCGAAAACTGCGGAATCTGAAGCTGAAGAGGCTGACGCCGGAAATGAGGATAGCGCTGCTGATCAACAATTAAGAAAAAAAGAAGAAAGAATACCAGAAGAACCGGTCAAGGGTGATCACGAACATGCACCGCTGTCCGGAGAAATCATACTGGCGGAATATGTGGTTTTGCCCGATTCACTTTTAATTAATCGTTCCCCCAAAATGATAGAGCTGCGCACGCGTTATGGCATTAATCTGCTTGCGCTGTCACGCGCAGGCGGCCGTACAGCAACGCGTTTGCGCACGATACGCTTTAAGGCCGGTGATGTTTTGATGTTGCAGGGGCCGCCTGAGGCAATGGCCGAGTTTGCTGACAACATGGGCTGCGTGCCGCTGGCGGAGAGAACGTTGCGTATTCCTGACAAGCGCAAGGCATTGCTTGCCGGTTCGATTATGGCGCTGGCTGTTGCCGTTATCGTGGCAGGTGTGATGCCGCCGGCGATTGCGTTTCTGTGCGGTGTGCTGGCGATCACACTCTTGCAGATCGTGCCGCTGCGTTCGCTGTATCAGGTCATTGACTGGCCTGTTATTGTGCTGCTGGCGGCGTTGATACCCGTGGCCGGCGCAATGCAAAGCACCGGCGCGGCGGATCTGATCGCGCGCGTTATTCTGGAAAATTTCGCGCAAGGCCATGCAATCATCGCCTTGGGCGCGATTCTGGTGGTGACCATGACGCTTTCGGATTTAATGAACAACGCGGCGACAGCAGCCGTCATGTGTCCTATCGCACTCGGCGCGGCGCATCAGTTGAGCGCGAATCCGGATGCTTTTCTGATGGCGGTGGCTATCGGCGCGTCATGCGCATTCCTGACGCCGATTGGCCATCAGAATAATACCCTGATTCTCGGGCCGGGCGGCTTCCGTTTTGGCGATTACTGGCGTCTGGGGTTGCCGCTGGAAATCCTGGTTGTCGCGATCAGCATGCCGATGCTGCTATGGATTTGGCCGTTATAATGATGGCAAAACAAATTACGAATTCAGTCCCTGCGCAGGTAAAGTTTTGTCTGCGGCAGGGAGAACCTGGGAAATTTTGATGTCTTCAGTCACAAGAATGATCATCTTTTGGGTGCTGTCAGCCGGCTGGCTGGTTTTTGCCTATCATGCGGGTGGTATGATACCCGATCAGCAACTGTGGTTTGCTTTGCTGGTGACATTTCTGTTCGCCATGCCGTTGTATCTGGCGGCTGCCTATGCGGTAACCATCCAGCGCATTCACCGCGCCAATCAGTTTCGCAGCCTGGGTATTCTGTACTGGTTTTTAAATAAAAGAATCCTGCCTTATATTGGCTGGGCGCTGTGGTCTGTTGTGTTTACCTTTCTGCTGCTGTTCTATCTTGGTGTCACGCAGAAACTGGAATGGATTGTTTTCCTGCTGACTGTGCCGGTGTTCAACTGCTTTTATGTGGTGCTCAGACCGATCGCGGAACGTGAATTCAAACCCTATATCGCATTGCATAAATCACTGGTCTGGACGCGCTGGGCTACAGCGTTGTTCATGGCCGCGTTTTATGTGCTCTATGTCAAGCTGGCGAGCGATTACCAGCCTTATGAGACGCTGACTGAGGCGATACAGGCGCGCAGCGGCGGAGTAGAGGGCGCAAGCCGCAGCGTCCTGCTGCTGGAAACCATGCGTTTACTGGGTTTTGTTGAAGGGCTGAAAGCCTATGCCTTGGGTAATCTGCATTCGGTGAGTACTGTTCTTTTTATGATCTGTATCTTTCTGGGCAGCGCGGTGCTTTTTTATAATATTGTGCTTTCCATCTCAAGCTTCATGGTGCCACTGGCGGAATACCGCAGAGTATTCGCGCCGCTGCAGGATGTCGACCAGCCGGAGCAGGTGCCCGCGCGGACTATCGCGCTTGCATCGGCGTTATTGACGTTTTTTGCGCTGTTCATTTATGTACCCTCGACGCTTTATATGGATGCCTGGCTACGTACGCAACCGCATGTCGTCGAACATATCAAGGATACGCAGGCGGCGGTAGCGACTAAAATCGAAATACTGGAAAAAATCGGCAATGATTATTACAAACCCGGCACGATAGAACAAACCCGGCGGGCTTACCTTGAAGTCGTTCACGAGTTGGAGGCGTCGATCGAAGAACTCCGCAGGACGACCGATCAGGGTTTCATGCTGATGGCGCATAACGTGGATGAGTATCTTGACTGGTACTACAGCCTGCCCGGTGAATACGAGCGTATCGTGGCGCTGGCTACCGGCAAACTGGAAAGCTGGATGATCGAGAAGCTGGAGTCTTATCTCACGCGCGGCAATGCTTTTGGTCCGGTGCAGCAGTCCATCGAGGACGCCCTGCGCAAAAACGAGCAGTTGCGCGGCGAATATCTGGAAAAAGTAAACCAAATACTGGCTGAAAATCAAATCGAACCGGAAACATCCCAGCCGCAAGTGATTCAATATTCCGCGCTTGACGCAATCAGGGAGCCGCCCAGCAACAGCGTCATCGTCAATCTGGAGAACCGCCTGCTGATTTCCGGCGGCATCGGTGCGGCCGGTGCGATTACCGGCGCGATAGCAGGCAAGATCACCGGCAAAGTCATCGCCAAAGGTGCGATCAGTCTCGGCGCCAAAGCGCTGGTTAAAGTCGCCGCGGGTAAAGCCGCCAGCGTTCTCGGCGGCGCTGCGGCAGGCGCAGCCAGCGGTGCGGCCATCGGCTCCATCTTTCCGGGCATCGGAACCGCCATCGGCGCAGCCCTCGGCGGTATTATCGGCGGCCTGACCGTGGGGCTTGGCGTCGAACACCTGCTGCTGAAACTTGAAGAACACTACTCCCGCGATGAATTCAAGCAACAGATTCTCGAAGCCATCGAGGAAGCCCGGCTGGAGTTCGAACAATCGCTGGAGCTGAACGGCAGATAAACGTTTGTCCCGAGACCTTTGCACAGCTACTACGCGGCACGATAATTGCGTTAAAAATTTGCGAAAAATGCTCATTTACCCCGTGCAAACTTCGCTTTTTCGCAAATTTTTGCCTTATTCTCGTACTGCTCATGACGCCGTGCAAAAGTCTCCTCCATCTTATCCACAAAATCTGTGGATAAGCTTGTGGATAGCATTGACAGATATAGCAGGTAAAAGGGTTTATGCTCTTGGGTTAAAAACAGGCAGCCCCTTCCAGCGGTATTTGCTTATTTTGGGTGGGGTTCTGATTTACTGCAATCAATACAGTCTTGAACGATCATTAGTGATCGTTTATTGCTGAATGGCGATAATTTATTGGATGACATCCAAATCCTTCCTTGTTTGTGCCAACTTCTGGCTGGTCGACTGTAACAATGGTATCAGTGTGTTTGCTTTATTGATCATCTCTTGGCGTACCCGTTGCAGTTCCGCCGCACCCGCATTGAGCGTGATTTCAATAGTGCGTTTACGGGTAGCAATCTTAGTCCGCACGGCATTCTTATCAGCTTCGGTTATTGCTAGCTTAGGATTGAAGACAAACCTACGTTCACAGGCTTTCCGCCAATCCACTACGGCTCGCGTTAAGACTTCCCCAAAGCCTTTTACGGAAATGACTTTATTCCAGGTGACATCCGCTGCCGTTTCAATTCCGAATGACCTCAAGGCAGCTTTTTTGGCTGGTCCGACACCGGAAATGGTGGCGGCATCAAGAAAGTGACGTTCCAAGAATTGATGTTTCTGCCGGGCTTCCGCTGTGGCATGGAGGTTGGCGATTTCTGCTTTCTCGCGTTCGGGTAACTGCTGGTATTCGTTGCGAAGCCGGGCTAGGTCTTGTTTCTTCTTCGCGAATGCTTCCGGGCTGACCTCTTGGCGGATGCGACCAACGATTTGATCGTATGCCTGTTGTGCCGTGTCGCGGGCCGCCTGACGTTTAGTGCGTTCGGTTTTGCGTTCATCGCCCCCCAAATCACCCGCTACCGCCCACGCCCACCAAGCCCCACCCAGCACGAAGAACCACGCCCCGGGGATAACGGCAAAGAGCCAAAGCGCAACCCCAACAATAACGATCCGCCAGAAAGTAATCATCCTTTGTTGTTGGATGCCCGGTGGTAACGGGGTAGGTTTAACCGCAATGGCGGCAATGTTTGGGATGGGGATTGCCAGAGGTGGCGGAACGGCTTCAATTGCCGCCCAGACCCGCGCCAAGACAAAGCCGGTGGTTCCGGTGGTGGTAACTCCTGCCTGGACATCCAAGAAGTAGATAACCCCGTGATCTTCCAATACGCACCACGGGCACCGACCAAGGTGATCGGGATAGACATGCATTGGTGTCGTCGCACAACGCTTCAATTGCCCCCGTAAGCCGTCCAAGGCGGTTACCCATTGCTGGGCCGTGGGGCGGCTTCCCTTTGCGCCATTTTCCGTAAACGCCAAGGTGAACATGGCTTGAATGGGGTCAGGGACAATGGAGATCGGGATGGATTTGGGTGGGGGGTTAAAGCCGCGTTGCTGCCCGTCGGGGGCATAGGCATAGCGAAAGGCTTGGATGTCCTTTTCCAAGGCTTCACCTGCATCGGCCCGGAGTGGCACCCCCGAGTAGGGATGTCGCCCGCCAAACAGCAAGTGGAAGATCAACAGCGCCAAGCCAAAGTTGTCGTGATTGCTGATGCGAGGTACTCGATCAAATGATGCGATCCCTTGGAGTTCGGGCGGGGTGAAATGGGTAACACCAACTTTGCACAGGTGCGTTGTGCCATTGGCGTTGATCTGAAAAGAGTCAGCATCAATCAAGACCACCTTACTATCGGCGCCGACCAAGACATTGCCTTGGTTGACGTCGCCAAGCACATGGCCATGGTGGTGGATTGCGGCAAATGCCGCCGCTGTATTGCGCGCCGCAAAGAGCAGGAAATCCCACGCCTTATTTGGGTAGTCTTGGCGTCGATGGGCCGGGCTATACAGCATATGGATCGGCGCCCGAATACTGACTTTGGGCATCAGGAACCCAACAACCGACCCGTTGGGAGTTTTGTGCAGGGTTTCTTGGGGCCAAGCCGCGTAACTCACGAGTTCCTTATCGGCCGTGGCCGCCATAAAGCGCAGTTTGGCTTGCTTCTGCGCATCCGGCTGGTGGTGCGCGTTGTATAACTTCGCGACCCAATGATGGTTCGCCGGTACCTCATAGACCGAACCCTCTCCCCCCTTGCCGAGTTCCCGCCCGATTTGGATGGTCTTACCCGTGTCGGTGACGAAGGTTTTCGTCATGGCGCACCTATCCGACCCAATGAGCGAGGGCCAAGGTCTTGTCGTCGTCGGTACGTTCGTTCACGGCCGGACTCTGGAGGAACTGAGCTAATTCGGCTTGAAGATGATCCTCTTGCGCCGCCGTTGCCGTCGCCAAGACTGTAAAGAAGGGGGTGAAGAAAGGCGCGTGGGCGGTATTGGTTGCCATGTTCAATGCTAACCGCTGGACGCCATCGGAAAAGACCGCGACTTTGTCGGCGCGGGTGGAGAAGGTTGTCACCGCCAGCACGTCAATTGCATTTTCGTCGGTAACGAAGTTGGTCATATTGGCGTATTCCCCAGCCATCGGGGTAATCGGCACTGCCAGCCCGTTGCCGACATCGACCACAATCCCGCCGTCACCAATCTGCATTAGGAGCGTGGCGAAGGGGGTGGCGACCACGCCTAAGAAGGTGCAAGCGTAGTCACGGGCCTTCGCCCCCTGCTGGTCCGCGACTGCATAGATTTTTGCCCGCACGGCTTGGATGCATTCCACGGCCCAATGGTCATTGAAGGCGAATTCCGACTGGGCATAGTGTTGGCCAACAAACGCGGTGGCGGCTTCAATTGCCAATTCGGCGCCGGTACCGCCATAAGCAGCGCTACCAGCCCCATCCGCGACAAAGATAGTTAGGAGGGGCGGTTTGGCCGGATCGGCTTCAACTTGAGCGAAGCAACTATCTTGGCACGCTGTGCCGGTGGCCGTGTGGGATGTCCCGACCGCCGAGGCGGCCACTACCCGCCACGTCACACAGAAGCCCACCCTTGCGGCGGCTGCAACGGCACTTCCGTGCCCGGTGTCGACCGCGATACTGAGCGCAAGGAACTCGACAACCAACTAAACAGATCCCGGAACCGCAAGCCTTCCAGCCGCAACGGTTCCCGCACGCTGATTTGTTGCAAGGTATCCATGTTGGCGCCTTGGACCCCAATCGCGAAGAAGGCGAACGACTTGGAGGCTTCGCCTTCACGCACGGCGGCGGCAGCCGATTGCCATTCATCGGTCGGCCCGCCATCGGTAATGAGGAACACCCACGGGCGGTAGTAGGAAATTCCATTGGCTTTGTATTCGTCTTTGCGTTGGCGAACTATATCCAACCCTTGCTTGATTGCGCTGCCCATCGGGGTATCACCTTGCGCCATCAACGTTGGAGGGTAAAACGACGCTGCCCCTTGAAAGGGCAAGGCAATCTGCACAGGCCCGAAGGTGACAATTCCGACTTCCACCCGCTTCATGGCCAAGGCGTCTGCTGCCAGTTCGTCTTTAAAGGTGGTCAAACCGGCATTCAGCTCGGCTATCGGTTGCCCTTGCATCGAGCCGGACACATCCAGCAGCAGTAGGCATGGGCAGCGTGGTTCTGGGTTGTCTGCAAATTCGGTGGTGCCGAAAGATATTTGTTCAGTCATTACAATTTCCCCACTTTATGGTTGTGTATTGCTCATTCGCTGTGATTAAAAATTAAACATCGAGACTTGCCTACAATTTTTAATTCTAATACACAATGTAGTGTATTAATCTCCCTATTAATGTTGCATAAAATAAAGTGATCGTAAATTACTACTTTATAACTAAACATTAATAACAAATAAAATATGAGCAAATGACAACTTGCTCACTAAATATAATTCAAGAACAGTCACTGTCTAAATTCACAGATCAGACGCTAATCACAAGCGTGCAATAATCCGAATATCCCTTCCAATCATCCGCATATCCATTATCCGGAGCGCGATTTTCTGTTCCAGACTGGTGAATTCGGGCCATTGGAACATATCTCTGGCGCTACCGCCGAGCAGGCTGGGCGCCATGTAGACGATCAGCTCATCGATGACTCCAGAGCGGATCAGTGCGCCGCTGAGCGCACTACCTGCCTCGACGAGGATTTCGTTGCATTCCAGTTGCGCCAGCGTGGTCATGACGCTGGTCAGATTGACTTGCTCCTGACCGGTTCGCTCGGTTGGAATCACATGTATGCCCATTCTCTCCAGTCGGGCGATTTTTGCGGTATTGCCGGCTGAGGCGGTAAAAATACAGGTATCGCCTTCTTTCAAGATATCAGCGTCAATGGGGATGGCCAGGTGGTTGTCGATGATAATTTTTCTGGGTTGTCGTGGTGTGGGAACGTGGCGCACGGTCAGGTGTGGATTATCGGCGCGGATGGTGCCGATGCCGGTCATGATGGCGCAGGAACGCGCGCGCCAGTGGTGGCCGTCGCGGCGTGCGGCTTCGCCGGTGATCCATTGGCTCTGGCCATTGTTCAGCGCGGTTTTGCCGTCCAGGCTGATGGCCATTTTCACACGTACCCATGGTTTTTTCTGTTGCATGCGTTTGATGAAACCGGCGTTTAATGCTGCAGCCGAATCCTGCATCAATCCGCTCTGCACGGCTATGCCGGCCTGTTTCAATGCGGCAATTCCACCGCCTTGCACCTGTGGGTTTGGGTCTTGCATGGCGATGACGGCGCGGGCGATGCCTGCTCGAATCAGCGCATCCGCGCAGGGTGGCGTGCGGCCGTGATGGCTGCATGGCTCCAGCGTAATATAGGCGGTTGCGCCCTGCGCCGTTGCACCGGCCATGGTGAGTGCGTTGATTTCCGCGTGCGGTTGTCCGGCTTTTTCATGCCAGCCGCTACCGACTATTTCGTTATTCCGTGTAATCACGCAACCAACGCGTGGATTGGGTGTCGTGGTGTAGAGCCCTTTTTTCGCCAGTTGCAGGGCTTTGGACATGAAGGCATGATCAGACGGCGTAAACATGGAGATGAGGTGGTTTAACAGGATGTTGAAAAAACTACCCGCGTTGCCGCTGCGGCGTTAGAGACAGGCTCAAAATGCTCATTTATCACACATGCCGGGCTGCTTCGATCACATTTTTCAACAACCTGTTACTGGTCTTTTGCAGGTGGTGGTGTGCTTGATTTGTCCGTTTCCGTGCCGGTCTGCGTCTTGCTGGTTGCGTTAACTTCATTGACTTCGCGGATCGCGTCGCGGAAATCATCGACATCCTGAAAGCTTTTATAAACAGAGGCAAAACGGATGTAGGCCACTTTATCGAGCTTGTACAGTTCGTTCATCACGCTTTCTCCGATGCTACGCGAAGAGACTTCCCGTTCTCCGAGGCTGAGCAGGTGTTGCATGATACGGTCTATCGCGGCTTCGACAGCATCCGCTGATACCGGGCGTTTATGCAGTGCGCGTTTAAACCCGGTCAGCAGTTTGTTGCGGTCAAACTCGGCGCGCGTGCCATCATGCTTGACGACCTGGGGCAGCCGGAGTTCGACGGTTTCATAGGTTGTAAAACGTTTGTCACACGACGGGCAGCGCCGTCTGCGGCGTATCCGGTTGCCTTCTTCACTCACGCGCGAGTCGATGACATTGGTATCGTCTGCATTACAGAATGGACATTTCATGGGCGATGGCCGCGCGTGGGTGTCAGTGTATTTAACCGGATGAAAGCATGGATATGCCGCTTATCCGTACACCGGGAATTTTTTGCACAATGCTTTCGCTTCGTCGGCGATACGCGAAATGACGGACGGATCTTCCGGCGCTTCGAGTACATCGGCAATCATGTTCGCGAGCCGTTCGGCTTCAAGTTCTTTAAAGCCGCGTGTCGTCATCGCCGGAGAGCCGATGCGGATGCCGCTGGTAACAAACGGTTTTTGCGGATCGTTCGGAATGGCGTTTTTATTCACGGTGATATGCGCATGTTCCAGCGCGGCTTCAGCGGCCTTTCCGGTCAGGTTGATCGCCTGCAGATCGACAAGAAACATATGGCAGTCGGTTTTGCCGGATACGATGCGCAGTCTGCGCTGTTGCAGCACTTTTGCCATGACCCGCGCGTTTTCAATCACCTGTTCCTGATATTTTTTGAATTCGCTGGTTGACGCTTCCTTAAAGGCGACGGCTTTTGCGGCGATGACATGCATCAACGGGCCGCCCTGGGTTTGCGGGAAGATGGCTGAATTCAGTGCTTTCTCATGCTCGGGTTTGGCCATGATGATGCCGCCACGGGGGCCGCGCAGGGTTTTGTGTGTCGTGCTGGTTACAAAATCGGCGATGCCGACCGGATTCGGATAAAAGCCCGCGGCAATCAGACCTGCATAATGCGCCATGTCGACAAACAGATAGGCACCGACTGAATCGGCGATTTTACGGAAACGTTTCCAGTCAATGATGCGCGCATAGGCTGATGCACCGGCAACAATCATTTTGGGTTTATGTTCATGCGCCAGCTTTTCGACCTGATCGTAGTCCAGTTCTTCGGTTTCAGGATGCAGTCCGTAGGAAACCGAATTAAAGATCTTGCCGCTCATGCTCACTGTCGCGCCATGCGTCAAATGTCCGCCATGTGCGAGAGACATACCGAGCAAAGTGTCGCCCGGTTTCAGGACGGAAAGATAGACGGCGGCATTGGCCTGTGAGCCGGAGTGCGGCTGCACGTTGACATATTCAGCGTTGAACAGTGATTTCAGGCGATCAATCGCAAGTTGTTCCACGGTGTCGACAAAATTACAGCCGCCATAATAGCGTTTGCCGGGATAACCCTCGGCGTACTTGTTGGTAAGTACTGAGCCTTGCGCCTGCATGACCGCAGGACTGGCATAATTTTCGGATGCGATGAGCTCAATGTATTCTTCCTGGCGTTGCAGCTCGCCTTTCATGGCTTGCCACAAATCGGGATCAACATTATCTATCGTGTGATTTTGCGCAAACATGGTGTTATCAGACCTTTAAAATTTAGAAACCAAGAAACTGTATATATTACCATTAATAATCCTGCATAAAGCATCTATGAATTTCGATGTGAATCAGCGCAATGTAATGATATAGAGGGGTGTGAGCGGCTGGATTGTTGTTGTGTCCGGTCCAAAATTATCCTGGCCGAATATTGTTCATATTGTTGATTCTGAATAATTAGTTATATTGTTGTTTCGGGAAAAGCGTGCTGATTATCAATGAATTTCCGGTCAGGTGGTGATTTTCCGGCAACTTTATTGAAGTGATACAGTATCGGCGTACGGCGCTTATCAATGCAATGCGATTGTCATGAATGTAACTGTGCTCGGCAGCTGCTGTTTGATGCTGCTAATTTAACAGTCTGTCAAGTGAGTGCGACTTCTTCTTCGTAATTGAGCAGTATTTTATCGTGCTCGTCGATATCGACAGTTACTTTGCCGCCGTTTGCCAAACGACCAAATAAAAGCTCGTCAGCCAGCGCACGGCGAATGGTATCCTGGATCAGGCGTTCCATAGGGCGCGCACCCATCAGCGGATCAAAGCCGTTTTTGGCCAGATATCTGCGTAATTTCTCAGTGAAAACTGCTTCTACTTTTCTTTCCTGTAACTGTGCTTCAAGCTGCATCAGGAACTTGTCGGTGACGCGCAGAATGATTTCTTCGTTGAGCATGGAGAACGAAATGATCGCATCAAGACGATTTCTGAATTCTGGTGTGAACAGGCGTTTGATATCCCCCATTTCATCACCGGCCTGATTCGATTTGGTAAAGCCGATGGTCGATTTTGTCAATGAATCGGCGCCTGCGTTGGTCGTCATGATGATGATGACATTGCGGAAATCGGCTTTACGTCCATTGTTATCCGTTAGTGTGCCGTAGTCCATAACTTGCAGCAGGATATTGAAAATATCGGTATGTGCTTTTTCAATTTCATCCAGCAGCAATACAGAATAAGGATGTTTGACAATCGTTTCCGTCAACAATCCGCCCTGATCAAAGCCGACATAACCGGGCGGCGCGCCGATGAGGCGGGAAACTGCATGTCGTTCCATGTATTCAGACATATCGAAGCGATGCAGCTGAACACCGAGCGCGTAAGCAAGCTGCCGAGCGACTTCTGTCTTGCCAACCCCGGTAGGGCCGGAAAACAGGAACGATCCTACGGGTTTGCGCGGATTTCCCAGTCCGCTTCTTGACATTTTGATCGCCGCGCATAAGGCGTCGATGGCCTTGTCCTGTCCGAATACCACAGCTTTCATATCGCGTTCCAGTGTTTTCAAGCGGTTTCTGTCGTTGCTCGTGATATTTTGTGGTGGAATGCGGGCAATTTTGGCGACGATGGTTTCAATTTCTGTCTTGCCGATTATTTTCCGTTTCCTGGATTTCGGTAAGATGCGTTGAGCGGCACCTGCCTCGTCAATTACGTCAATTGCTTTGTCGGGTAGATGCCTGTCGTTAATAAAACGGTCGGCCAGTTCAGCGGCGGAATGCAGTGCGGCCACTGTGTATTTGACTTTGTGATGTGCTTCGTAACGTGATTTCAACCCCTGCAGGATAGCTACCGTTTCGTTCACACTGGGCTCTTGTACATCGATCTGCTGGAATCGTCTCGACAGCGCGTGATCTTTTTCAAAGATGCCGCGGTATTCGGCATAGGTTGTTGCGCCGATGCAGCGCAATTGCCCGGAACTCAACACCGGTTTCAGCAGATTCGATGCGTCCAGCACGCCGCCGGAGGCCGCGCCTGCACCGATCAGCGTGTGTATTTCATCGATAAACAGGATTGTTTCGTGACTGTCTGTTAACTGCTTGAGCACTGCTTTCAAACGCTGTTCAAAATCACCGCGGTATTTTGTACCAGCCAGCAGCGCACCCATATCCAGGGCATAAACCTGGTGATTTAAAAGAATGTCCGGTACCTGACCGTCAACAATGCGTTTCGCAAGACCCTCAGCAATGGCTGTTTTACCGACACCGGCTTCACCGACCAGCAGCGGATTGTTTTTCCGTCTGCGGCATAATGTCTGAATGACCCGTTCAATTTCTTCTTCGCGTCCGATCAAGGGATCAATTTTATTTGTTAATGCAAGCACATTGAGATTGACGGTATAGTTTTCCAGCGTGTTGCTGCCTGTCGAACCTTGTTCCTGCTGGCCCTGTTCCTGTTCGTTATCAGTATTGGGTTTAATTTCATTATCCGGTGACACCTTGCGGATATTGTGTGAAATGTAATTCACGACATCTAGCCGCGTTACTCCCTTTTGTTGAAGGAAATAAACGGCATGTGAATCTTTCTCGCCGAAGATGGCCACCAGAATATTTGCACCGGTTACTTCTTTTTTACCCGATGATTGCACATGCAGAATAGCGCGTTGAATGACGCGTTGAAACCCCAATGTTGGCTGTGTATCGACTTCGGAATCATTACTGATAATCGGTGTATGACGGGAAATATGGTCCAACAGCGTCGCGCGTAAATCTTCCAGATCTACCAGGCAAGCGTTGAGCACTTCCGCAGCGCTGGCATTGTCGAGCATGGCCAGCAACAGGTGCTCAACCGTAATAAATTCGTGGCGTTTCTGTCTGGACTCAACAAAGGCCATGTGCAGGCTTACTTCCAAATCCGGAGCAATCATTTTAATTTTCCTCCATGACGCATCTGAGTGGATGCTGATTGCTTCTAGCAAATTCAACAACTTGATGAACTTTTGTGCTGGCAATATCGCTGGGATAAACGCCGCAAACAGCAGCACCTTCGGTATGAACTTTTAACATGACCTGAATAGCCTGCTCCTGGTTCATTGAAAAAAATATTTTTAATACGTCGACCACAAAATCCATGGGAGTAAAATCATCGTTTAACAGGAGTATTTTATACAATGGAGGTACTTTCAGTTCGCTCTTTTCATTGATAAGAATAACGGTATCTGAATCCTTTTCCGCCATATTACGCATCCAACAATTTTAGTCAGTAAAAGTAAAATAGCCAATATTTTTAAATCAAAACAGTTCTGACATAGTTGACGATTACGACAATTTTTTCAAGTGTATTAATCATAAAAATCCAACAATTTTTTTGTAATTATTTGCGAATCATATAGTAGCAGCTTGACTTTGACGCTGGATTTGCGTAAAACTTCATCTGGCGTTTGGCTTCAAGTTCTCTGCGGTACCATGGTTAGCCGTTTGTGTCCTTGAAATTCAAATAGTATCAGGGTGTCCGGCCCAGTTTTAAATTATAGGAAGTAGAAATGGCAACAGGTACAGTAAAATGGTTTAACGATGCGAAAGGTTTTGGTTTTATTACACCCGATGATGGCAGCGAGGACTTATTCGCGCACTTTTCTGCAATCAATATGTCCGGGTTTAAAACTCTTAAAGAGGGTCAGAAGGTCAGCTTTGACGTAACTCAGGGTCCTAAGGGAAAACAAGCCTCAAACATTCAGTCCGCTTAACCACAGACTATATCCGTTTTTTAATCAGGAAAAGCTGGCAAGAAATGCGGCAGCATTGCCAGATCTTCCGTTGAAACTCCAGGTATGACACTTTCATTCCCCGCTCTAATTGAGCGGGGAATGAAAGCATCCAGAGACAGCTTCAATAATTCGAGCGATTCCATCGGTTTGATAGGTAGGCTTCTCGATTTTACGGCATAAGTCCATTTTATGCCGCAGATCATGCTGACAGCTTTTGTCTTAACGCATCCGGGCAATCAAAGCTTCGCCAAATCCGGAACACGATACTTTCTGCGCGTCCGGCATTAAACGGGCGAAATCATAAGTGACGATTTTATCCTGAATCGTTTTTTCCATGGCGCGGATAATCATGTCCGCTGCTTCCGTCCAGCCTAAATGCCGCAGCATCATCTCCGCGGACAGGATAATCGAGCCCGGATTGACCTGATCCTTACCGGCATATTTGGGTGCAGTGCCATGCGTGGCTTCGAAAATGGCGACAGAATCACTCAAATTGGCCCCGGGAGCTATACCAATGCCGCCAACCTGCGCAGCCAAAGCGTCAGAAATATAATCTCCGTTCAAATTCATCGTAGTGACGACATCGTACTCTTCCGGACGTAGCAGGATTTGCTGCAAAAACGCATCGGCGATCACATCCTTGATGATAATGCCGCCTTTGTCTTCCGGCAGTTTCATCCATGGCCCGTTATCCAGCAAAGTTGCGCCGAATTCGCTGGCAGCGAGCGCATAACCCCAGTTTTTAAAAGCGCCTTCGGTAAATTTCATGATATTGCCTTTATGCACCAGGGTTACGCTTTTCTGTCTGTTGTCAATGGCGTATTGGATCGCTTTGCGAACGAGGCGTTCCGTACCCTCCCTGGAAATCGGCTTGATACCGATGCCGGAAGTTTCAGGAAAGCGAATTTTTTTGACGCCCATTTCTTTCATGAGAAAATCGATAACCTTCCTGGATTCGGGCGAACCTGCTTCCCATTCGACGCCTGCATAGATATCCTCCGAATTTTCACGGAAAATGACCATATCTGTTTTTTCAGGATTTTTCAGCGGACTGGGCACGCCTTGAAAATAGCGCACCGGACGCAGACAGACGTAGAGATCCAGTTCCTGGCGCAATGCCACGTTGATGGAGCGGATTCCGCCGCCGACGGGCGTGGTCAGCGGACCTTTAATGGATACGACAAATTCTTTCGCCGCAGTCAATGTTTCATCGGGCAACCAGACATCCTTGCCGTAAACGCGCGTCGATTTTTCGCCCGCGTATATTTCCATCCAGGCGATTCCGCGCTGTTTGTCGTAGGCTTTGGATACAGCCGCATTCACCACGTTCTGCATGACCGGCGTGATATCAACACCGATGCCATCACCTTCTATAAAGGGAATGATGGGGTGATCAGGCACTTTTAGCGTCAAGTCCTGGTTTACGATAATTTTTTCACCGTCCTGCGGTATTATTATATGTTGATACATTGGGCCTCCCGAAAATAATCAATGTGTATAGGGCGTCTCTAAAAATCCAGAGTTTTTAATAAAAACTGAGCGAAACGAGGTGAGAACAAAAAATATTGACGCAGCATATGCTGGATATGTAAGGAGATATTTTTTGTGAACAACGACGTATTGTAACGAAATATGGATTCTTAGAGATGCTCTATATTCTAAAAGAAGGACATCATTATAAACCGCTGATCGGTTCAATCCTGAATTGATGGCATGTTTGCCGGAACAGGCGGGTAATCCTGGGAGACTGTCCGAGAATAGGCTGATCTACTGCGGACGATCCTGGCTGGCTGGATTTTCCGATCTTTTTCGTTGAATAGAATGACTATTCGCCTCAAATGATCGAAAAATCCCGCTCAACCAGCTTCGCCCTCGCTATGATCACTATTCTCGGACAGTCTCCTGGGTGACTACTGTTGCCTGAGACGCAATGTCATCGTGTCGTTGGATTGAATGACATCAATGTTGCGCAAAAAATTTTGCCCCAATAACGCCATGTCTCCCGGCAGACCAACTGAAATCTGTAGACCGCTGACCACAATGCCGCCCGCCTCGATGGTCTGGTCGTTGACCATTTCGCCCTGCACAACACCGCCAGCGGTGGTGAAGTTCGCCGGTCTGCCTTTGGGTAATTGCACACGTCGGGCGATCTCGGTGCCAAGTGAAACAACGGTTGCGCCTGTATCCACCATAAAAATCACCGGATAGCTGTTAATTGAACCCTGAATATAGTAGTGTCCGTCCCAGGAACGCGGAATGATCACTTCGCCGGATACCAGACTTTGCTTTGCTACTGTGATCCTGGGTTCCAGTTTTGTGTTGAAGTACAGATAAATCGCGGAGAAAATGATAATCCAGATAATCAGTACTCGGATAAGACTGCGGTGCATAGTGCTAATGGTCTAGATTTAAAAGGGTAGGGATTGACAGATTGTTAAAAGATTTGAATAACGCACACGGCAACTCACTGTTTTATTTAAATCAAGACTGATGTGAAAATAATCCATACGGTTTTATATCATACGCCCAAAGCACTGCCGATGCGAAGCCTGAAATCACCGGGGTTGCTCAGAATAAATATTGCCGATAAAAATCATAAACTTTAAATGTCGAAGTGATTGGCTTAAAATTTGATTTTTCTGCCAGTTGTGCAACCCGTTTTGATATCAAGCGGATAACGATAGACAGCGATAGGCAGGACCCACTGATGCTACTTCTGTAATGACACTCGACTACGCCACTCTCGAACTATTGCGCCAAAACCATCCCGCCTGGCGTCTGCTGCGCTCCGATCATGCGCCGCTGTTGGCCAGTTTTCTGCAACGTGTTTTCGTCATTCCCAATGTGCGGATGATGGCTCAGGCGGATTTGTCCGAGGCATTGGAGGATGAGTTGTTTCATTTGCGTGAACAGTTCGGTGATGCGGCCTATCCCAAGACAGCACTGGAATATCTCAATGACTGGGCCGGTAGTGAAAAAGGCTGGTTGCGTAAATTCTACGTTCACGGATCGGACGAGCCGCATTTTGATCTGACTCCGGCCAGCGAGAAAGCCATTGCCTGGCTGGGAACGTTGGTTGAACGCAGTTTTGTCGGAACGGAGTCGCGCCTGTTGATGTTGTTCGAATTACTCAAGCAGATGAGCGAAGGCAGCGAAACAGATCCGCAGACGCGGATTAAGGAGTTGCAAAAGCGCCGTGACGAAATCAATGCGGAGATTATCCGGATAGAAGCGGGCGATCTGCCGCTGCTGGATGACACTGCGCTGAAAGATCGCTTCCAGCAGTTCACCCAATTGGCGCGCGAGTTGCTGACGGATTTTCGCGAGGTAGAACACAATTTTCGCAGTCTGGATCGGCGCGTGCGCGAACGCATTGCGTTATGGGAAGGTGCCAAGGGTGCGTTGCTGGAAGAGATTATGGGGGAGCGTGATGCGATAGCCGATTCGGATCAAGGGCGCAGCTTTCAGGCATTCTGGGATTTTCTGATGTCGAGCAGCCGCCAGGAAGAACTCACGGCTTTACTCGAACGGGTATTGTCGCTGACACCGATCGCCGAGCTCAAACCCGATGCGCGCACCCACCGGATCCATTATGATTGGCTGGAAGCCGGCGAACATACGCAACGCACAGTGGCCCGGCTTTCCCAGCAATTGCGTCGCTTTCTGGATGATCAGGCCTGGCTGGAGAACCGCCGCATTATGGATATCCTGCGGGGTTTGGAAGTCAGGGCGCTGGCGTTGCGGGAATCACCACCACCGGGGGAGGTGATGGCCATCGCCGATCTGGCGGCTTCCATTGAGCTGCCGATGGAGCGGCCGCTGCATACGGTCAGCGCTAAAACAGCGATTGCCGCTATTGCGTTGCCGCAAAATGACGGGGACGAGGATGAGCAGCCATGGTTGATGGAGGCGCTGTACTCTCAAGTAGTTATCGACAAGGAACGCATGACGCGTCATATTCGCCATGCTTTACAGGATCGTTCGCAAATCACGCTTGGTGCGCTTTGTCAGCTGCATCCACTGCGGCATGGTCTGGCCGAGCTCGTGACTTACCTGGAACTCGCGGGCAAGTCCTCCAGAACCGTGGTGGATGAAGACGCGACTGAAACGATTACCTGGCAAAGCGCCGGGGCCGATGGAAAACAGATTTTGAAACGTGTGCGCCTGCCGCGTGTGATTTTCGTGAGATAACCCTATGGAAGAAGAAATTTCTGCAGAAGCTGCCAGCGCCGATCACGATTTGTCAACGCTGGTCATTCCACTGCTCAAAGGTGTGATGTATCAGGAAGACAATGCCGCGCAATGGAGCGCACTGCTGAAGTTGCAGGTACGCGTGCGGGATTATGTTGCTGTCTTGGGGCTGGATCTGGTGCTGGATGAGGCTGAAGGCTACGCCTTTCTGCGCGCGCGTTCGGAAGATGCCGGCGAGTCGGTAATCAGGCTGCCACGCCTGATTGTCCGGCGTCCGTTATCTTTTCCAGTCAGTTTACTGCTGGCGCTGCTGCGGAAAAAACTGGCCGAATTTGATGCAACGGGCAGCGATACGCGACTGGTGCTCACCCGGGATGAAATTGTCGATTTGATGCGGGTATTTTTGCCGGAAAGCAGCAATGAAGCGCGCCTGATCGACCAGATTGATGCGCATCTCAATAAAATCGTGGAACTGGGTTTCCTGCGCCGGATGCGCACAGGTGCGGCGAATTCAGAAGGACGGGCGTCAGTGTTCGAGGTGCGCCGCATACTCAAAGCATTTGTCGACGCGCAATGGCTGGCTGAGCTGGATGCGCGTCTGGCCGACTATCAGGCGCATCTTGCCGGTGAATCGGAGTCTGTTCTCGAAGGAAAGCAGGGATAAATAAATTGCAGACACAACAGCAGCTTGATTTCCTCGGCGACGATACGCTGGCCGGGTTTCGCTTGCATCGTTTGGAGGTGCTCAACTGGGGAACCTTTGGAGAACGAGTCTGGGCATTGCGGCTTGACGGCAGGAACGGCTTGCTGACGGGGGATATCGGTTCGGGTAAATCCACGCTTGTCGATGCAGTGACCACCTTGCTGGTTCCAGCGCATCGCGTCGCTTATAACAAGGCTGCCGGTGCGGACACTAAAGAGCGTACGCTGCGTTCTTATGTGCTTGGTCACTACAAGTCGGAGCGTAATGACATGAGTGGTACCGCAAAGCCTGTGGCGCTGCGTGACACCCGCAGTTATTCCGTGATTCTCGGCGTGTTTCATAATGCAGGGTATGACCAGACAGTGACGCTGGCGCAAGTATTCTGGATGAAGGATACGCAGGGACAGCCGGCGCGTTTTTTCGTTGGCGCAGAGCATGCCTTATCGATTGCTGCTGATTTTGCGAACTTCGGCCCGGATATTGCGCAATTGCGCAAGCGGTTGCGCACGGGCAGCAGTGACCGAAGTGCGGAAGTGTTCGACAGTTTTCCGCCCTATAGCGCCTGGTTCCGGCGGCGCTTCGGGATCGACAATGAACAGGCGCTTGAGCTGTTTCATCAAACGGTGTCGATGAAGTCGGTGGGTAATCTGACTGATTTTGTCCGCAGTCACATGCTCGAACCCTTTGATGTCGCGCCGCGAATTACAGCGCTGATCGATCATTTCGATGACCTCAGCCGGGCGCATGAGGCGGTGCTGAAAGCCAAGCGTCAGGTGGAGTCGTTGTCTCCGCTGGTCGCTGATTGCGAGCGGCATGCCTCGCTGAATCAGTATCTGGAAGAACGCCGCGCCTGCCGTGAAGCGCTCAACCCCTATTTCGCGGGCTTGAAACTGACATTGCTGGACCAACGGTTGGCGAACCTTGCCATCGAGCATGCGCACCAGGACGCACTGATCAAGCGAGGCGAGGAACAACGCGATGCAAGGCGTGCCGCGACGGAAGAACTCAAGCGCAGTATCGCCGAGAATGGCGGCGACCGCCTTGAGCGGCTGGCTGCCGAGATCCGCACGAAGGATCAGGAGCGCCAGATGCGTGAGCGCAAGGCGCAACGTTATGCCGAACTGGTGCGGGTGATTGACGAAATTCCGGCGGGTGATGAAGCGGATTTTATAACGCAGCAGCAACATTTTTTGGTGCTCGAAGAAGCGGCGCGAACCCGGGAAGCCGGTCTGCAGAATGACCTGACCGAACATGGCGTCAGTCTGCGTCAGGGCAAGCAGGCGTACGATGCATTGATTACCGAAATCGACAGTCTGAAGGCCCGGCGCAGTAATATTCCGGCGGAACAGATTGTCATGCGCGCAGCACTGTGCAAAGCGCTGGAGGTGCCCGAGGCCGAAATGCCGTTTGCTGGCGAATTATTGCAGGTGCACGAGGCGGAGCGCGATTGGGAAGGCGCGGCGGAACGCCTGCTGCGCAACTTCGGTTTGTCACTGCTGGTGCCGGATGGTTATTACACGGCTGTTGCGGACTGGGTGGACAAAACCCAGCTTGGCGGGCGGCTGGTTTACTTCCGGGTGCGTCAGCGGGCGCGTGGCGATCAACCCGAATTGCACCGCGATTCGCTGGTGCGCAAGCTGATGATCAAACCCGATTCTTCCTTTTACGATTGGCTTGAACGTGAACTGGCGCACCGGTTTGATATTGCCTGTTGCAGCACGCAGGAACAGTTTCGCCGCGAAACGCGCGCCATTACCCGCGCCGGACAGATCAAAGCGCCCGGTGAACGGCATGAAAAAGACGATCGTCATCGGCTGGATGATCGCAGCCGGTATGTGCTGGGCTGGCATAACGCAGCCAAAATCGCCGCACTCGAAACCAAGGCGAAACAACTGGAAAACAACCTGGGTGAGCTGGGCAGCCGCCTGAGCAGGATTCAGTCGGAGCAAACCCTGCTCAAGGAGCGCCTGACCGTATTATCCAAACTGGGTGAGTATGCTGATTATGGTGAACTCGACTGGCAGTCGCTCACTGTGGAGCTGGCCAGACTGCACGATGAAAAACAGCAACTGGAATCAACCTCCGATATACTCAAACAGCTGACCGGGCAATTGAATCAGGCCACCCAGGCTTTACAGCAAACCGAAACCCGGCTGGAAGCGCTGAAAGACAAGCGCTCCAGAATCGAACAGAAACAAACTGACGGCGAAGCGCTGCGCACACAAACGCAAGCCTTGCTGAACGAAACCCGGTTGGTTGATCCGGAGCGTGCCGTCTATTTCGGCATACTCGACAAAGCGCGGAGCGAAGTTCTGGGTGGGCAGGCATTGACCGTGGAATCCTGCGACAATCGCGAGCGCGAAATGCGCGACTGGCTGCAAAAGCAGATTGAGAGCGAATCCAGGAAGCTCAGTACGCTGGGGGAGCGGATCGTCAAGGCGATGACCTCCTATAAAGAAGCATTCAGGCTCGAGACTTCCGAGATTGATGCCAGTATTGAAGCGGCATTTGAATACCGCACCATGCTGCACAATCTGCAAAGCGATGACCTGCCGCGTTTTGAAGCGCGTTTCAAGGAACTGCTCAACGAGAATACGATTCGTGAAGTCGCCAATTTTCAGTCACAACTGGCACGGGAGCGTGAAACCATCAAGGAGCGGATCGCGCGCATCAACGAATCATTGACCGGCATCGACTACAATCCCGGGCGCTATATCGTGCTCGAGGCGCAGCCGGCGCCGGATGTTGATATCCGGGATTTTCAGACGGAACTGCGCGCCTGCACGGAAGGCGCTCTGACCGGGTCGGACGACAATCAGTATTCCGAGGCCAAGTTCCTGCAGGTGCGGCATATTATCGAGCGTTTTCGCGGTCGTGAGGGGCAGTCCGAGGCGGATCGGCGCTGGACGGCGAAAGTGACTGACGTGCGCAACTGGTTTATGTTTGCCGCCAGTGAGCGCTGGCGGGAAGATGACAGCGAACATGAGCATTATTCGGATTCAGGCGGTAAGTCGGGTGGTCAAAAGGAAAAGCTGGCTTATACCATTCTGGCCGCGAGCCTGGCGTATCAGTTTGGTCTGGAATGGGGCGCGGTGCGCTCCCGTTCTTTCCGTTTTGTCGTTATCGACGAGGCTTTCGGGCGTGGTTCGGATGAGTCGGCGCAATACGGATTACGCCTGTTTTCTCAGCTTAATCTGCAATTGCTGATTGTTACGCCGTTGCAGAAAATCCACATTATCGAGCCTTATGTCGCCAGCGTGGGGTTTGTGCATAACGATGATGGCCGCGCTTCCAGGTTGCGCAATCTTTCGATCGAGGAATATCGGGAAGAGAAAGCGAGGATGACTGAATGAACTGGACAAAGCCGGTGGATTTGCACGCCCAGGTGCGGAAGTTGTGGGCGCGTGGCGATATTCTGGTCAGTCTGGTAACGGGCGAATCCTTGTTTCCGCGCCGATTGCTGTTCAAATCCCCGACATCGGCTGAACTGGCCGCGCATTTCGATGCCGTGCGCGACTGGATCAGTGCGTTGCAGGCGATGACCTGCTGCCGGGTGGAAATGCGTGCGTTCAAACACCGGGTTTTCGGTGCAAACACAATCCCACATGCGGTATGGATCGACAGTGTCGAAGATGCCTTGAAGCTGATCGGCAGGCAGCGGGAAGCGGACCGTTTCATGGCATTGGTCGGCCTGACGCGCGCCCGGCATCCGGAATTGTCAGACTGGCTTGCCCGTAAGCCGTTGCGTGCACTGGCGCTGATGGAGGAATGGGAGCGCCTGCTGGCTATCGTCGCCTGGCTGAAGACGCATCCGCGCCCGGGCATTTATCTTCGGCAGGTGGATATTCCGGGCGTGCACAGCAAGTTTATCGAGCATCACCGTGGTGTGCTTTGTGAGTTACTGGATAGTGCGCTTCCGTCCGAGGCGATCGACGCCACGGCATCCGGCGTAACGCAATTTGCCCGCCGTTATGGTTTTCGCGAAAAACCGGCCTGTGTTCGCTTCCGGGTGCTGGATTCCGCGCATGCCTTGCTGCCCGAAACAGGCGAACAGGATATTTCTCTGGATGCCGGCAGTTTCTCCCGGCTTGACCTGAACGTGACGCGAATATTTATCACCGAGAATGAAATCAATTACCTGGCTTTTCCCGCAATGCAGGACAGTCTGATCATTTTCGGCGCAGGCTATGGTTTTGAAATGCTGGGCCGGGCAGCATGGCTTGCGCGTTGCCGCATCCATTACTGGGGCGATATTGATACCCATGGATTCGCCATACTCGACCAGATTCGCAGCCAGTTCGCGCATGTGGAGTCGTTCCTGATGAACCGGGAGACCCTGCTGGCGTTCAAGCCGTACTGGGGTGTAGAAACTCGGCCAACGCTACGTAATCTGACACGGCTTGGTCCGGAGGAGCAAACGTTATATGACGATCTGCGCGATAACCGGCTGGGTAAAAACATCCGGCTGGAGCAGGAGCATATTGGATTTATCTGGGTGGAATCAGCGCTCGCCGCGCTTAGGGACGGTCTGAAGGCGACAGGTCAATAGCAACAGGTTCACGTTTTATCAGGAATCTGTGCACGAATTTTCTGAAGGGACGGCTGTTTTATTCCCCGCCTTTCGGTCCCCAGAAGACCACCCAGGTCACAAAATCGGGTGAAAATTGTTCAAAACGATGCTCAACATGTGCCGCGACAAAGAACACCATGCCCGGTTCAAACCGGTGCCGCTCGCCAGCGATCACCAGTTCACCATGGCCGGAATGAATGAAATAAAGTTCGTCCTGATCATGGGGTGTCTGTATATCCGTATCTTTCGGCGCATAGACTTCAACGGACATCGATCCATGCCGGAATGCTTCCGCAAACGGCTCACCCATCGGCCATTCTTCGGTGACTTGACCCGGTATTCGCTGCATTAATTCGGTTAAGGTGGCTTTCATTTGATGAATCCAATTCGAAATTTCGCGCCAGAAGCGGCAGCAGTAACTGTAGCAGAATTACACAGGCGATTGTTGGAATATCTCAAACAGAGATTTCCCGCAAAAATCCGTCGAGGCCGTCAGGAATCCAAGGATTGTATTCTCATGCGCATTGCAAATATAACGTAAAGCTTTTTATAATGTACACAATTAATGTACATTATGGAATCTTCTTTATGACATCGGTCAATGTAACGGAATTGCGTCAGCACTTGCCTGAATATCTCAAACAAGTCCAGCGGGGTGAAGAAGTCGTTATTACGTTACATGGAAAAACGATTGCCCGCATTGTGCCGGATCGCCAGGAAAATGCGCGCGAAGCGGCATTAAATCGTTTGAAATCACTGCAAGGCACGGTTATTTGCGGAGATATCCTGGCGCCTCTGGATGAAGCATGGGCGGGTGATGCTGACAATCTGTGATACGCATGTGATTTTATTCTGGGCAGATCGTCCGGATCGTTTGTCCGTATCCGCGCAACAGTATCTGGATGAAGGTATTGTCGCCGGAGAGTTAGCCTGCGCCGCAATCAGCCTGTGGGAAATCGCCGTGCTGTTCCGCAAAAAAAGACTGGTATTACCTGCCGGGTATACACCGGTTTCGTACATGGAAGATATCATCAAGGCGTTGGGGCTGAAGATACTGCCACTCACGCCCGCCATTGCCGGATTGGCTGAAAGCGGTATCGTGGTTCATAAAGATCCGGGTGACCGGTTGATTGCCGCTACGGCCCTGGTCTGTCAGGCGCGACTCATTACCGCTGATGAAAAACTGCGTGCAACCCCGGGGCTGCATTGTATCTGGTAAGGCTTTGCATACATTAATCGCTGAAAATTCAAAAATCCCGGCAGGTATTTGTAATTAAATGATTAATCAGTATATCCTGGGGATGATCAAACTGACAGTTTGCCAGTTTTAACGTGCCAATTTCAACGGCTAATGCATGCACAGCCTTGGGTAATCACGATCCAATAGAAGATTGCTGCTTTCCGCCATTGCAACCATAACCAGGATCGCTATAACGCATGTCACTTTCATGATAGCAGGCGCTCTCTGGCGTACGGAAAGTCTGATCTTTATTGATCTATCAATGCGATAGATATTTTCGTGACTGTCGTATCGGAAGTTCTGATACTTGCTTATTCTTCCAGTGCGTTACGACCTTCAGCTGGTTTGCCTTCATGTGTCGTGCCGTAACCTTCAGATGAAGCGCTTTCTGGTGCAGATGGTCCACCGCAAGCGACCAATGTAAGAGCGAATAAAATAGCAAAAATAGATGAAAGTTTCATTTGTAGCCTTGTTGATAAAGATTTATAAAAATTATTACTGCTTTTGTGTTACCCCCGAATTGTAGCATGACAGACGTAAATTGTTTGATTGAATCATATGAAGTATTACTTGGTTTGAATACTGGATGGCACAAAACCTTCATCCGGTTGGTTTCTACAGTCGGCGACGAAATTGATGCGCATCAACTGGTATTACATGGACAGAATTATGGAGCACCTGGAATGAATCTTGAATTCACCGGTTCATCGCAAAATTTGAGAGTAGAAATCTTTGTTTATGGATGTTGTTATGTGAGACTTGATGCCTTTACTTCAGACTGGTGAGTGGGGATACGGGGTTCAGCAGATCACCATGACAAAATTTCTTGTCTAATAGGTGGCGGCAATTCTATTCGATCTGTCAACACTTTGTTTGAGGCGCGATAGGTGTCCCGGATAGCTCTTTTCTGCTTAACGCTGAGACAAGTCGTATGATTGTTTAAGAAACGAAACCGAGCTTTGTGTCTCGTAAAAAAATCAACGAGTTTATAATTAATATTTAAATTCAGACTGTTCGATATTCGTATGGTTTTTATACAGACCGCTGCCAGCCGTACATTCTGGAAGTGATTTTCTACGGTGAATGTTTTGTCATCCAGGCCTACTGACGACAAGAAATCTTCGACAGGATTGCTTTCTTTTTTTCCGCTGCCGAAAATACCGACTTTCAGGTTTGCTTGTTCTATCTGTAAGATGTTGCTAATCAATAAATTATAATCAGCGATATGTTTTGCTTTGGGATACCAGGTCTGAAAGGTATCACTGATACCGTCCTTGACAACTTGCAGATACAGTGATTCAAGAAAACTGTCCTGACGACGCAGGTTGACAATAAAACTGATGGTTCTGTTTCCGAAAATGGATAAAAACGGCTTTAATGCGCTGAAATCATCCAGAAATGTCAGTAACTCACTGCTGATGATGAGGTGTTTGTCGGTGTGTTGTGCGTGTTCGGTCGCCAGTTCCGCAAGCGTTTCATTCTTGTGCCTCTGAATATCCTTGCATACATAGTCAGGCCCGGCGTGCAATCCGAGTTTCCAGACCAGGTCATGATGACAGTGCAGATCGCTGTTCAGTCCGGTATTGAGATAGTGATAACCATTTTTGTGCAGGAAGTCGCCATTGTTAAATAAGAAGTGCTGAATTGAGGATGTGGCGGTTTTGGGCAATCCGATATGGATAAACAGTTTCTTCATTATTCAGTTTTTTTGCAGGGATGACAAATCTGAATATGGTCATCCAGTGATGGTTATTGGATGAGTCTTGTACTCTATCCAGTACCTTTTCAAAATCCTATTTTATAAAATTCAAAATTAGTGGAAAAACGCGTAATGAGCTGCAATAAAGGCTTTTGCAAAAGTCGCATATTCCTATGATATTGCCGGATAAAGCTGTTTGAGTTTTATCTGTGCTCTTCAGCTGTGTAATGCAATACACCAGACTGATTATAGCCCCAATTCCCCCCACATCGCATCCACCTTCTGCTTAACCGCCTCATCCATCACAATCGGCGTCCCCCATTCGCGATTGGTTTCGCCCGGCCATTTGTTGGTCGCATCGAGTCCCATTTTGCCGCCGAGGCCGGAGATCGGGCTGGCGAAGTCGAGATAGTCGATCGGAGTGTTTTCGACGATGAGCGTATCTCTGGCCGGGTCGACACGGGTGGTGATGGCCCAGATGACTTCTTTCCAGTCGCGGATATCGATGTCGTCGTCGGTGACGATGATGAATTTGGTGTACATGAACTGGCGCAGGAAGCTCCAGACGCCGAACATCACGCGTTTGCTGTGACCGGCGTACTGTTTTTTCATGCTGACCACCGCCATGCGGTACGAACAGCCTTCGGGCGGCAGGTAGAAATCGGTGATTTCGGGAAATTGTTTTTGTAGCAACGGTACGAAGACTTCGTTCAATGCCACGCCAAGAATCGCCGGTTCGTCGGGTGGTTTACCGGTGTAGGTGGAATGGTAAATCGGATCGCGGCGCATGGTGATGCGCTCGATGGTGAACACCGGGAAGGTTTCCTGTTCGTTATAGTAGCCGGTATGATCGCCGTACGGGCCTTCGAGCGCGGTTTCATCGGGATGGATTACGCCTTCGAGCACGATTTCGGCGCTCGCGGGCACTTGAAGATCGCTGCCGAGGCATTTGACGACTTCGGTTTTGGAACCGCGCAGCAATCCGGCGAACTGGTATTCGCTCAGCGTGTCGGGCACCGGCGTTACCGCGCCGAGTATGGTTGCCGGGTCGGCGCCCAGTGCGACGGCGACCGGATACGGCTGGCCGGGATTTCTCAGGCAGAAATCGCGGAAATCGAGCGCGCCGCCGCGGTGCGCGAGCCAGCGCATGATCACTTTATTCGGCGCGATGACCTGTTGACGGTAAATGCCGAGATTCTGGCGGGTTTTGTTGGGTCCGCGCGTGACCGTCAGTCCCCAGGTGATCAGCGGCGCGACATCGCCGGGCCAGCAGGTCTGCACCGGAATTTTACCCAGATCGACCTGATCGCCTTCCCAAACGATCTCCTGGCATGGTGCGCTGCTCAACACCTTGGGCGCCATGTTCAAAACCTGCTTGAGTACTGGCAGCTTGTCCCAGGCGTCCTTCAGTCCTTTCGGTGGGTCGGGTTCTTTCAGATATGCCAGCAGCTTGCCGACTTCGCGCAGCGCCTCGACCGATGTCTGTCCCATGCCCATGGCGACCCGTTTGGGTGTGCCGAACAGGTTGCCGAGCACCGGCATGGTGTGGCCTTTCGGTTTTTCGAACAGTACCGCGGGACCACCGGCTTTCAGGATGCGATCGCAAATTTCGGTCATTTCGAGCCGGGGATCGACTTCGACCGGGATGCGCTTGAGTTCGCCGATGGCTTCGAGTTGCGCGATAAAATCACGAAGGTCTTTGTATTTCATAGTCTCATGACATGCGGATTAGCGAATCAGAAAATCGAGCGCAATACCGGTAAATACCGCCATGCCGACATAATTGTTATGCAGAAACGCCTTGAAGCACAGCGCCCGGTCACGGTTGCGGATCAGCGTATATTGATAACCCATAAGGCCGGTCGCCACCAGTAATCCGGCGTAATACGCCATGCCCATGGATTGCAGTTGCCCGATATAAACCATGAGCGCGACAAACAAGGCATGGCACACCATGACGCCCGTGACGTCATATTGTCCGAGTGTGATTGCGGATGTTTTAATGCCGATTTTCAGATCGTCGGGTTTGTCGACGATGGCGTATGCGGTGTCATACGCGATCACCCAGAACAGATTGGCCAGCATCAGGATCCAGACAATCGAAGGCAGTGCGCCTGTCTGCGCGGCGAATGCCATCGGGATGCCGAAGCTGAAAGCCATGCCCAGATACGCCTGCGGCATGGCGAAAAAACGCTTGGTGAACGGGTAGGATGCCGCCAGAAACAAAGCCGGTACTGATAATCCTATGGTCAGCAGGTTGAGCGGCAGAATCAGCATGAACGCGATCAGACTCAAACCTGCCGCGAGCAGCAGCGCTTCCCTGGAACTGACCAGTCCGATAGCCATCGGTCGTGTTTTGGTGCGTTCGACATGCGGATCGATTTTACGGTCGGCGAAGTCGTTCATCACACAACCAGCGGAGCGCATCAAAATGGCGCCCATGACAAAAATCGCCAGAATGTGCCAGTCGGGAAAGCCCTGCGCGGCAAACCACAACCCCCAGAGCATCGGCCACAACAGCAGCAGGATGCCGATCGGCTTATCAAGGCGCATCAGGCGCGTATAAATAACGAATCGGCTCGGTTGATCAGTAATCATTACAGTTTTAAATTTGAAATGCCGGGTAAAAAGACTTCAGTCACCAGAATCGATTGGCCTTGCAGCGCAAACAACGAGCGCCGCGCCCAGAGGTGGGCAGGCCGGGCGGTTAACCGGACAACAGCCCGGTCATACAAAAAATGACCGCTGCTGATCCTTTTAAATTCGAGCGGCGTGCGTTTGATTTTCGGGTTTCTAAACAGCATGCTGCCCAGAGACCGGTTGCCCAATCCGCTTAATGCGCGCCACGCGCCAACCAGACCTTTGCGCGGAATGACAGAATGCGCGAACACTACCGGTTTGTCGCAGCAATACAGATACACTTCGCGCACCATGGCGAGTTCATCGCGGCGCAATTGCATTTTGTTCGATTCGTCTGCATAAACGCGGCTTAATTGCTGAAAAACCGGTTCCACATAAAACCGGGTGCAGCGTTCCTGAATACGGCGTGTCAGCGAACCGCGATCCTGTAGCCAGAAACGGATTTGCGGGGAAACGGCGCTTAAGGCCGGTAGCCACGCCTGCGGGTGCGCTGTGTTCATGTTAACGATGGTTGATAAAGGCTAGTATGCTGCATGCGGCAATCAGCGCCATGGCGAAACATCATCATGCTGGATATTGTTCAGGCTAAGCCACAGAACGGCTTCGGATAAACGCGCATTATACAATAGTCCGGCAGTTTCAGTGGCGGGTAACGCGCATGATGCAGGTTCCGGCCTTTGAACACTTAAACACGCAGGTATTCGGTTTTTTCCCCCAGCCATCGCCGGATATGCTGCTGCGCCTGATGCGGGTAATGATTGAGCATTTCATCGGCTACCGCCTGCGCGGCGGTCAGCAGCGCACCATCCAGTTCCAGATCGGCAAAGCGCAGCATCGGAATGCCGCTCTGCCGTGCGCCCAAAAATTCCCCTGGTCCGCGCAAATGCAGATCCTGACGTGCAATTTCAAAGCCGTCGCTGTGTTCAAAAATGATTTTCAGGCGCTTGCGGGCGATCTCGGACAGCGGTTTCTGATACATCAGGATACACACGCTGGCATCCGCGCCGCGTCCGACGCGCCCGCGCAGTTGATGCAGTTGTGATAAGCCCATGCGTTCCGCGTTTTCGATCACCATCAGCGAGGCGTTCGGCACATCGACGCCGACTTCGATGACTGTTGTCGCGACCAGCAATTGAATTTCACCGTGCTTGAACTGCGTCATGACACCGGTTTTTTCCTGTGCGGCAAGCCGTCCGTGCACCAGGCCGACTTGCAGGCCGGGAAGTGTTTTGCACAGCGTTTCATAGGTTTCCATCGCGGTTTGCAATTGCAGTGTTTCCGATTCTTCGATCAACGGACACACCCAGTACACCTGCCTGCCCTGTCCGCACACCTGCCGGATGCGTTCCATTACTTCGTCGCGGCGGCTGTCGGCGACCAGTTTGGTGACCACCGGCGATCTGCCTTGCGGTAATTTATCGATAACCGATACGTCCAGGTCGGCGAGATAACTCATCGACAAAGTGCGTGGAATCGGCGTGGCGCTCATCATTAATTGGTGCGGCGCCTGCGCTGACGCCGGCATGCCTTTCATGCGCAACGCCAGACGCTGGTGTACGCCGAAGCGGTGTTGTTCATCGATAACCGCCAGCCCGAGTCGGTGAAAATTGACCTGTTCCTGAAACAGGGCATGCGTGCCAACGGCGAGCATGGCTTCACCGGATTCAATGGCGGCGAGCGCGGCCTGACGGTCTTTTTTCTTCTGACTGCCCGACAACCAGGTTACCGGTATTTGCATAGGCGCGAACCAGGTGTTTAATTTCTGAAAGTGCTGTTCGGCAAGGATTTCGGTCGGCGCCATGATCGCCGTCTGATAACCATTGGCGATCGTTTGCAACGCGGCAATAGCGGCTACGACAGTTTTTCCGCTGCCGACATCACCCTGCAGCAGGCGCTGCATCGGATGATCCGAACCCAGGTCATGGCTGATTTCCGCAATCACGCGATTCTGCGCCTGTGTCAACTGGAACGGCAGCTGCGCCATGAAAGCGTCATGTAAAGCCGGATGGCGATCCAGACGCGGCGCGCTACGGCTGCGGCGCTGGCGGTAATGCAAGCGCATCGACAGCTGCTGCGCGAGCAGCTCATCGAATTTGATGCGTTGCCAGGCCGGATGTGTGCGGTTTTGCAGCGAAGTGGCCACTGTTTCCGGCGGTGGATGGTGCAGTGTCTGTAGGCTTTCCCGGAAGCCGGGCAGCCGAATGCGCTGAATGATTCCGGTTGGCAATGTTTCGGACAACAGTGATGGGTCATGCGGACTGTTCAGCACCTGACTAATCAGCTTGCTGAGGGTTTGCTGGTGTAATCCGGCGGTTACCGGATAAACCGGCGTCATGGCATCGGACAAGGGTTCGTTTCGGGTGATCACCCGGCATTTCGGATGCACCATTTCTGCGCCGAAAAAGCCGTGACGGATTTCACCAAACAGCCTTACCCGCTTGCCCGCGGTATATGCTGTGACCTGACTGCCGTAAAAATTCAGAAAGCGCATGCACAAACTGCCACTGCCGTCTTCCACCTGGCAAACCAGTTGGCGCCGTGGCTTTAATAGCACCTCGGCATGTGCGATGACGCCCTCAACCTGTACAGTCCGGCCTTCTGGCGCGTCGTTAATCGGGAAAACATGCGTTTCATCTTCATAGCGCAGCGGTAAATGCAACGCCAGATCCATTTCAGTGCGAATACCGAGCCGCAGCAGTTTTTCCAGCGTTTTTTTACTTTGGGTCAGCGCTGTAACCGATGTATCGGGCAGATCGGACGCGCCAGCAGATGTCTCAGTTGCGTGGGGCATGGCGGTCGGCATGTCCGTTGCATGGGCGATGCAAAGTGATGCAGGTGTTAGCCTTGCAGCACCATTACCGCATCCATTTCGACCAGCGCGCCGCGCGGCAGCTCTTTGACGCCAATCGCAGCGCGCGCCGGATACGGCTGTTCGAAATACGTGGCCATGATTTCATTGACCCGCGCAAAATGCGTCAGATCGGTCAGAAAAATATTCAATTTGACGATATCGTTCAGACTTCCGCCGCTTGCCGCCGCAACCGCTTTCAGATTCAGAAAAACCTGCTGAATTTGCGCGTCAATGCCATTAACCATTTGCATGGTCGAAGCATCAAGGCCGATTTGTCCTGAAAGATAAACTGTCTCGCCGCCACTGACTTTTACTGCTTGTGAGTAAGTGCCGATTGCGGCGGGTGCGTGAGGTGTCTGAATGATTTGTTTGCTCATAGGGGCTCCCGTTGTATGTGGTTTAACAGCATGCGCTTGACAGGCTGGTGAAATCGGGCAGCTTACCATCATTATGCTGTAACCGTCATCCTGGCAATCCAATTTAACAGGTTGTTGAAAAACTATCTGCGTTGCCGCTGCGGCGTTAAAAACAGGCTCAAAATACTCATTTATCACACATAAACTCCGTTTTCTCGCCTGTTTTTGCTTTACATCAACGGCCTTGATCACATTTTTCAGCAATCTTTTAAGACGCTCGCACCAGCTAAGCCTAAAAAATGCACGCAGCGTTTACTGCAATCACGAGAAGATTTGTTGAGCAGTTTGCATGAGCATGGGGCGGCAACTCTTATATAATTCGGCATTCCATTTCTGTGAACGCTATAACTTAATGTTGCCATGCAAGAATCCATGCCAAAACTGCTTATTCAAGGCGGCAAGCCACTGCGCGGGGAAGTGCGCATTTCCGGGGCAAAAAATGCCGCGTTGCCCGTGTTGTGCGCCGCGTTGCTGACACGTGAAACACTCGTTATCCGCAACATACCACAATTGAACGATATTACGACCATGCTGGCATTGCTGGCTCAGATGGGTGTGAGTATAAAAGCGGAGACCAATAATGCGGTTGAATTATCGGCAGAGCATCTTACCTGTCTGACAGCGCCCTATGAAATGGTTAAAACCATGCGTGCGGCGATTCTTGTGCTGGGGCCACTGCTGGCGCGCGCCGGTGAGGCCACTATTTCACTGCCCGGCGGCTGTGCGATTGGCATGCGGCCTGTCGATCAGCATATTAAGGGGCTCGAAGCGATGGGTGCGGAAATTGCGATCAAGCATGGTTATATTCATGCGGTTGCGAAAAAACTGCGGGGGGCGCGCATCGTCATGGATATCGTTACCGTCACCGGGACGGAAAATCTGATGATGGCGGCAACTTTGGCGCAAGGCACAACCATTATCGAAAATGCCGCGCGCGAACCGGAAATCATCGATCTCGCCAATTGCCTTAACGCCATGGGCGCAAGAATACGGGGCGCGGGCAGTGACATCATTACCATCGAGGGTGTTTCCGCGCTGCACGGAGCCGCGCACATGGTCATGCCGGACCGCATTGAAACGGGTACTTTTCTGGCCGCCGCCTGCGCTACGGGTGGTGATGTTTTTCTCAAGGAAACCGACGCGCGGCTGTTGGACGCGGTGCTGGACAAGCTGAGCGAAGCGGGCGCCAGTATTCAGTCCGGCGAAAACTGGATTCATCTTAAAATGCATGTCAGGCCGCGCGCTGTTAATCTTCGCACGGCGCCCTATCCGGCCTTTCCGACGGATATGCAGGCGCAGTTTATGTCGCTCAATTGTATCGCCGAGGGCACGGCGATCATCACCGAGACTATTTTCGAGAATCGGCTGATGCATGTTCAGGAGCTTAAGCGCATGAATGCCGACATCAAGGTTGAAGGCCATACCGCCATAATTCGCGGCATTGCCCGGCTCGATGGCGCCAATGTTATGGCAACCGATCTGCGCGCATCGGCCAGTCTGATCATCGCTGGACTGGTTGCGCAGGGTGTGACAGTCATTGACCGCATTTATCACCTGGATCGCGGCTATGAAGCAATAGAGGAGAAATTATCCGCTTTGGGGGCGCATATTAAACGCGCAATCGGGGATTCGAGTGATCTTGCTCGAGCCGCTGAGTGGTGATGACGAAACGGTTGTGACGATCAGAATCCCCCCGGATAACTAGGAGGGATTCAGTGAAGGGCATCTCTAAAAATCCAGATTTTGTCACAACACTTTGTTGTTCGCAAAAAAATGTTTCCTTACATATCAATCATATGCTGCGTCAACATTTTTTTCTCGCGCCTTGTTTTGTTTAAAACTTTGAATTTTTAGAGACGCCCTGAAAGATGAATTGATTGCCGCGCTTACTTGTAGCTGATGACGAGTACCGCGATGCGTTTGTTGAAATCGGATACAGGCGCGACCACCAGTTTTTTACCATTTGCATCTGTTTTAATGGCGACTTTGTGCTCGTTGATGGTTTCTTTCGGATACAGGTCGCCGCCTTTGACGTCTTCCAGACGTTTGTCGGTAGATACCAGCAATTCGCCTTTTTCGCCGATCAGGTCAATGCGCTCTGCGTTGAGTTGCTTGACGATGTCATTGAGGTACAGGCCGACCTGATCGATATTGTTGCGGATCAGTTCGCTGCGAACCGCCCATGACAGCACTTGTGCAAAGCGTTCTTCTTCTTTTTTGTATTGTCTGTCGGCTTGCTCTCGGGCTTGCTGAGTGATCAGCGTGCGCTCGCTGGCGATTTGTTTTTCCGCGTCTGATTCGACTTTGTTTACCGCGATGACTTTCCAGGCAAAGACAAAAATAATGATACCCGCCATTATAAATGCGTATTTCATAGGTAGCTGCTTTTGCGGCAGATCCTCAAGCACAGCAAATTTCTTGGTAAGCATGGTGTAGACTGTTACTGCTTTGGATTGCAGTGTTTCGTTTTCCTTGTTCTGACTCGTCATGAATAGCTCCTTGATTTTTAGCTGACAGGTAAAAAAGCGCTAATTATCCACTAAACCCAATGGAAGTAAAAGCAGAGCGCCTTAAAATTTAGTATTGTCTGCACAATGCCGGACAAAAAACATTATCAGGCGGATTCATCTCGAAATCAGGATTTCTTCCTCCGGAAGAACGCCGGCAGACACTTCGAAAGTATATCAAATAACGATCGGTTTATTTTGTTTTATAATGCAATTTAGGGGTGCAGCGTGAATGTGATGAATAAAGACAACACAGGTATGAGGCAATAGATTGAGCTGTTAAAAACGATGGGTTGTTTCTGCTGTTGTGGCTGCGATTGCTTTTAAATCCGCTGATGGGCGGAATTCAGATTCAATAAAGTAAAGGGAAAAAGAATTTAGTGGATAACAATAAAAAAACATGGTCAGGGCGATTTAGTGAGCCTGTTTCAGCGCTGGTTGAGCGTTACACCGCTTCGATCCATTTTGATTACCGGCTTGCCGAGGAGGATATCCGGGGGTCGCTGGCGCATGCGCGCATGCTTGCCGCTCGCGGAATCATCACTCAGGAAGATCTGGCGGCAATCGAGCGCGGTCTTGGGCAGATACGCGAGGAAATCCGGGAAGGGCGTTTTGACTGGTCGCAGCAATTGGAAGATGTGCATCTGAATATTGAGAAGCGTTTGACCGATATCGTCGGCGATGCTGGAAAGCGGTTGCACACTGGCCGTTCGCGCAATGACCAGGTGGCTACCGATATCCGGCTTTATCTGCGCGCTGCGATTGACGAAATTGGCGATCTGGTCGGCGCACTGCAGCAAGCGCTTGTCGATCTGGCCGAGCAGCATGTTGAAACGGTGATGCCCGGTTTTACGCACTTGCAGGTTGCTCAACCGGTATCTTTTGCACATCATCTGATGGCATATTTCGAAATGCTCAAACGCGATGCCGGGCGTTTGTCCGATTGCAGAAAGCGCGTCAATCAGCTGCCGCTCGGCGCCGCCGCTCTGGCCGGAACGAGCTATCCGATAGACCGTGAAATGGTGGCGCGTGAACTTGCCTTTGATGGCGTTTGCGAAAATTCCCTGGACGCTGTTTCCGATCGGGATTTCGCCATCGAATTCTGTGCTTGTGCGGCGCTGATTATGACGCATTTGTCACGCCTGTCGGAAGAATTGATTGTGTGGATGAATCCGGCGGTCGGTTTCATTACGCTGGCGGACCGTTTCTGCACCGGCTCGTCGATCATGCCGCAGAAAAAAAACCCTGATGTTCCCGAGCTGGTGCGTGGTAAAACCGGCCGTATCAATGGTCATCTGGTCGCGTTGCTGACATTGATGAAAGCACAACCGCTGGCCTACAACAAAGACAATCAAGAGGACAAGGAGCCGCTTTTCGATACTGTCGGCACGTTGATCGATACGCTGCGTATTTATGCCGATATGATGACCGGCGTGCGGGTTAACGCCGCGGCGATGCGAAAAGCCGCATTGCAGGGATTTTCCACGGCTACTGATCTGGCCGATTATCTGGTTAAAAAAGGCATTCCTTTTCGTGACGCGCATGAAATCGTCGCTCGCTCCGTGCAATACGCCGAGCAAAAAGGCTGCGATCTGGCCGATTTGGAACTGAGTGAATTGCAGCGGTTTTCGGAACATATCGAACATGATATTTTTTCAGTGCTGACGCTTGAAGGATCGCTCGAAAGCAGGAACCATATCGGTGGAACCGCGCCACAGCAGGTTCGCAAAGCGATTGCACGCGCAAAAGACTGGCTGTCAGCCGAGCGATAAACAACTTGAGACCACCAAACAAGCACCGGGAAATGAGTCCATGGCCTAAAATAACGCAACAGATTCAAGCTGTCACAGGGCAATCGTTTCATCCCGAAACCATCGATACGATCGGCGGTGGTTGTATTAACCAGACTTATCGTATCGCGGACGGCGGACAACGTTTTCTTGTCAAAATCAATTCGGTGGATAGCGGGGATATGTTTGCGGCCGAAGCCGAAGGACTTGAGGAAATTCATCGCTCCAATGCGCTGCGCGTTCCGCGTCCGGTGTGCTGGGGACAGCATGAGAGTCATGCCTGGCTGGTGCTCGAGTATCTGGATCTCGGCGTACGCTCCGCAAGCAATCCGGATGCGCTGGGATGCGGACTTGCCGCGATGCATCAATACAGGAGCAATCAGTTTGGCTGGTCGCGGAACAACACGATCGGCAGCACGCCGCAGATAAATACCCGGTCGGATGACTGGGTTTCATTCTGGCGCACGCATCGACTCGGTTTTCAGTTGCGTCTGGCGCTGGAAAACGGTTATCGTGGCCGGTTGCAGCAGCTTGGCGAACGTTTGCTGGAGTGCGTTGAGCAGTTTTTTACCGGTTATCAGCCGTCTCCATCCCTGTTGCACGGCGATTTGTGGTGTGGAAATTATGCCTATACGGGTGCGGGTGAGCCCGTTTTGTTCGATCCCGCCGTGTATTTCGGCGACCGGGAAGCGGATCTGGCGATGACTGAATTGTTCGGTGGATTTCCGCAGCGGTTTTATTCCGCTTATCGACATGAATATCAACTGGATTCAGGGTATAATACGCGGAAGATTTTATATAATCTTTATCATGTCCTGAATCATTTGAATCTGTTTGGCGGCAGCTATCGTCAGCAGGCTGAACAAATGATGAATGCTCTACTTGCGGAAATTCGTTAAAAGGCGACGGGGCAGTATAGCCAGAATACAAAACTTCAGAAAAGCGCGATGCCTGACATATCCAACATGCTCATCAAATTCACCGGACGCTGTTTTGCTGCACGGCAGCAATTGTCTATTTATTTTTGTATCCAATGACCAAATACGTCTTTGTAACCGGTGGGGTGGTGTCATCGCTGGGCAAAGGTATTGCTGCGGCGTCTCTGGCCGCGGTGCTGGAAACCAGAAAAATCAAGGTGACCATGCTGAAGCTGGATCCTTACATCAATGTCGATCCCGGTACCATGAGCCCGTTCCAGCATGGTGAAGTTTTTGTTACCGAAGACGGCGCGGAAACCGATCTCGATCTGGGTCATTACGAGCGGTTTATCAGCACCAAAATGACCCGGCACAACAATTTCACCACAGGACAGATTTATGAGAGCGTCATCCGCAAGGAGCGGCGTGGTGATTATCTCGGTGGAACTGTGCAGGTGATTCCGCATATTACCGATGAGATCAAACGTTATATACAGGCGGGAGTTGGTGATGCCGATGTCGCCATTATTGAAATTGGCGGCACGGTTGGCGATATCGAATCTTTGCCGTTTCTTGAAGCCATACGGCAAATGGCGACGCAATTGCCCGGCGATGATACCTGCTTTATTCATCTGACGCTGTTGCCGTATATCGGCTCGGCGGGTGAATTGAAAACCAAACCGACACAGCATTCCGTCAAGGAATTGCGCGAGATCGGCATACAGCCTGATGTAATTTTATGCCGCTCCGATCGTGAAATTCCGAAAGAAGAGCGCCGCAAGATTGCGCTGTTTACCAATGTCAAGGAGCAGGCTGTCATATCAGCCATGGATGTTGACAGCATTTATAAAATTCCTGCACTGCTGCATGAGCAGATGCTGGATGAAATTATCTGCCACAAGCTTGGCATTCTGGCCAAGCCTGCTGATCTGAGCGTGTGGAAGAAGCTGGTTTATGCGCTTGAGCATCCGGCGCATGCGGTGACCATTGCACTTGTCGGTAAATATGTCGATCTGACCGAATCGTATAAATCGCTGTCAGAAGCTTTGATACATGCGGGCATTCACACGTGCAGCAGAATCCATATCACTTACATGGATTCCGAGCACATTGAAAAAAACGGCACTGACAGTCTGCGTGGCGTGCATGCCATTCTTGTGCCGGGCGGATTTGGCAGGCGCGGCGTGGAAGGCAAAATGCTCGCGATTCATTATGCTCGCACGCATCGTATACCTTACCTCGGCATATGTCTTGGCATGCAGCTCGCCGTTGTCGAATACGCCCGCAACAAAACCGGCATGACCGGCGCGCACAGTACGGAATTTAATCCGGATACGCCATATCCCGTCATCGGTCTGATTACCGAATGGCGCACCAGGGACGGACGAGTCGAGAAACGCGATGAAAATTCGGACATTGGCGGCAGTATGCGGCTGGGGGGGCAGGAATGCCAGTTAAAAAAAGATTCGCTGGCCTGGAGAACTTACGGCGCTGATACAATCACCGAGCGCCATCGCCATCGTTATGAAGTCAACAGCGATTATCTGCCGCAGCTGGAGCAAGCCGGGCTTCGTGTCAGCGGTTTGTCCATGGATGAAGATCTGTGCGAAATTATTGAATTATCGGAAACGGAACACCCTTGGTTTCTGGGATGTCAGTTTCATCCCGAATTTACATCCACGCCGCGGCAGGGCCATCCGTTATTCAAGTCCTTTATCAAGGCGGCCATTGATTATGCCGTCAGTCAGCAGCTGACCGGAGAAACGCAGAACAGATCCGCTGCGGCGGTCAGCTCATGAAACATTGACCACCGATTGCGAGTGTTGTGTTGCAAAAACAACAGGCATGCCGGTATGCCGATAATGTAACGCGCATTTCACATAAAAAAATTAAATAGCTATTTGAATTTGCAGTATATTAAAAAGTTAATATCCGTAACAAAAAAGCCAAACTGATCATACAGGGAAAACGTAAGCATGAGTGCAATAGTAGAAGTCATCGCGCGCGAGATTCTGGATTCTCGCGGTAATCCAACCATTGAAGCAGATGTGTTGCTGGAATCCGGCGTGCTGGGACGCGCCGCAGTTCCATCAGGCGCTTCTGTAGGCACGCGGGAAGCGGTCGAACTGCGGGATGGCGATGCACAGCGCTACTTGGGCAAGGGAGTTTTGCAAGCCGTCGAGAACGTTAACACCGAAATTTCCGAAACATTGATCGGACTGGATGCGGTTGACCAGAGTTTTATCGATCAGGCGATGATCGATCTGGATGGTACGGAAAACAAATCGCGCATTGGCGCCAATGCCATTCTTGCGGTGTCTCTCGCGGTAGCAAAAGCGGCCGCTGAAGAGTCCGGACTACCGCTGTACCGCTACCTCGGTGGCGCGGGCATGATGTCCATGCCGGTGCCATTGATGAACCTTGTTAACGGCGGCGCGCATGCCAACAATAACATTGACATGCAGGAATTCATGATCGTGCCGTTCGGTATCGGAAATTTCCGTGATGCGATTCGTTGCGGTTCGGAGATTTTTCATGCCTTGAAAAAATTGCTGAACGAAAAAAACATGCCTACCACGGTGGGTGACGAAGGTGGTTTCGCACCGAACTTGAATGGCAATGAAGAATCGCTGCAATTGATTGTTGAAGCAATCGATCTGGCAGGCTATCAGCCAGGCCGTGATGTTGCAATCGCGGTTGATTGCGCGAGCTCGGAATATTTTTCCGATGGCAAATATCATTTGTCTTCGGACGGCCTGAGTCTTACCTCCGCGCAGTTTGCCGACTATCTTGCATCGTGGGTGGACAAATACCCGATCATCAGTATCGAAGATGGCATGAGCGAACTGGACTGGAATGGCTGGGAACTGCTGACCAATCGACTGGGCAAGGCTGTGCAGCTTGTTGGCGATGACATCTTCGTGACCAATACGCGGATTCTGCGGGAAGGCATCAAGCGGAATATCGCTAACGCCATTCTGATCAAAGTCAATCAGATCGGCACGCTGACTGAAACGCTGGCGGCGATTGAAATGGCCAAGTGCGCCGGATACACTGCTGTCATCTCGCACCGCTCCGGGGAAACCGAGGATACAACTATCGCCGATATCGCGGTAGCGACCAATGCGCTACAGATCAAGACAGGTTCGCTTTCGCGTTCAGATCGACTGGCGAAATATAACCAGCTGCTCCGCATTGAGGAAGATCTGGGCGACATGGCGCGGTATGCGGGGCGCGGTGCTTTTTATCAACTGAAATAATATTAAACCTAAAAACCTCGGTTGACCGTTATCCGATATGATTAACGATATGAATACATGAAACAATTAGAGCAATTCTGGCTCACCCGGATGGTGAATCAAACTATGGTGTTTATAGCACGCTGCTTTTTAATTTTTGCTGCGTTACGATTCGTTGTAATAACACATTATTACGCCTCATTGTGCCTTGCCAAAAATAAAAATCAACGCACTTTAAACCCTATTCAACTGAGGTTTTTAGGTTGAAATGAAATCGCTTGCTATCGTGCTCGTCGGCTTAATCGCATTGATCCAGTACCCGCTATGGGTGGGAAAAGGCAGTTGGTTGCAGGTGAGCGCATTCGAGCAGGATATCGTTCAGGCGCAGGAAGAAAATCTCAAGCTGCAGAACCGCAATATGATCTTCCATGCGGAAATCAATGATCTGAAACAGGGAACAGACGCCATCGAAGAACGCGCGCGCAACGATATCGGCATGATCAAGAAAAATGAAATTTTCTTTCAGATCGTTGACACCAATCCAGCCGGGACAGTACCGCCGGCAAGCTTTGCCCGCGCCAATCAGAACCGGTAAATTCAGGTACGGATGGAATCGATTTTTTTCTGAACGATCACTTGAAAACAAGCGAACAAGCCGTATATTCATTCCGTTAATCAGACGATCAAATTTCCTTATGGAGTAATCGAATGAAAAGAATCTTTCTTTTTCTCGCGACGAACCTGGCCATTGTTGTTGTTCTAAGTATCACGCTGAGGCTGCTGGGATTCGAACGCATACTGGATGAACAGGGTGCGGGACTCGATATCAATTCGTTATTGCTGTTTGCCGCCGTTTTCGGTTTTGGCGGGTCATTGATGTCGCTGGCCATGTCGAAATGGACAGCCAAACGTTTCACCGGCGCGCAGGTTATCGAAATGCCGCGCAATGCGCAGGAACACTGGCTGCTGACCACGGTGCAGCGGCAGGCTAAAAAAGCAGGCATCGGCATGCCGGAAGTGGCTATTTATCATGCACCCGATGTCAATGCCTTTGCTACCGGCATGTCAAAAAATGACGCGCTGGTGGCTGTCAGCACAGGGCTGCTGAACACGATGACCGAAGACGAAGCGGAAGCCGTTCTGGCGCATGAAGTCAGTCATATCGCCAACGGCGATATGGTCACGCTTGCGCTGATCCAGGGTGTTGTCAACACATTCGTCATATTTTTGTCGCGCGTGATTGGCCATACGGTCGATCGCGTCGTCTTCAAGACGGAAAACGGCCACGGCCCGGCTTTCTGGGTAACCGCGATTATCGCCGAGATCGTGCTGGGCATACTGGCAAGCATTATCGTCATGTGGTTCAGCCGGCAACGCGAATTCCGCGCGGATGCCGGCGGCGCCAGCCTGGCCGGGCGGGAAAAAATGATTGCTGCGCTGCAACGATTGCAAATGACTGTTCACCAACAGCATCTGCCTGATCAGCTGGCGGCGTTCGGTATTTCAGGCGGAATCAGTTCCGGGTTGAAGAGCCTGTTTATGTCTCATCCACCGCTGGAAGAAAGAATTGCTGCACTGCGCGAGTCACGTTATTAAGATTTGATAGACGCTCAGCACAAAAACGCCGCATCATTCGAAAGTCATGATGCGGCGTTTTTGATTCCGGATTTTGGATGTTTTTATTCTCAGAGACCTTTGCACGGTGTCATGAGCGGTGCGATTATCGTACCGCGTAGTAACCGTGCAAAGATCTCTCTCAATAAGAGCTTTCTACTGAAAAGTCTTCCCAGACATAAGTCGGTTGCACTGATGGCGGTGTTGGAATCCAGAATGTCGCCACATCAAAAACACCAATGACAGTCCGCGCCACGGAATGCATCACGCCGGATGCCAGCCCGAAAGTCATGCCGTGAAGAATGGAATCCCGCTGTGTGACCAGAATAATATTCTTGGGCAATTCTATAAACCCGGTGGCGGTATTGGCGATGCCGGTGATCAGTTTTGTACTGGCTGTGCCGACATAGTTATGTCCATACGGTTCCGTCGCCATCGCCTGCGAAGACCCGAACATCAGAATGAACAGCGCAAGAATCAGTTTAGTCATTTTTCTCATTTAAAACTCCTGTTAACAATCCATTATTATCGTTCCCTTTTTTGCTGGAAACGGTATCCATTGCAGTGTACCCGTACGGGTAATAACTGACAATTGGTTATTAACGGCATTATGCGGGATGAGTCAGAATCTTTTGTGTCGCTGGTTTTTGCGGCATGATTGCCATGATGAAGTTGGTTGCTTGCTTGCTGAAACAGGCAGTGTTGCGGAAAAGGAATGCATCCAGCTTGGAGAAGTTTTGATTCGGTACCGCTGATCAGAATTTATTTATCGGCAGATTGGGGTCATAGAAAAACGTTGGCATTGATACTGGTCTATAAATGGCCATTCAGTTCCTGAATATTTTTAATGAAATATTTATCGTCGAGATATTTTCTGGAATAGCAGCGAACATCCATGTGAATCCATGTAGGTGCGATATCAGCGGGTTCCAGCGCCTTCATATTGCCGGCACTCCAGCCGATCTGAAAGCCGCATTTTTCAACAAGCAATCCTCTGACAGCGTTGCAGCGGTTACAATCATCCTGTTTGTCCTCATTGGGTTTTAACGGAAAATCAATGTCCAGCGCCTTGCCCATGTGGTTGGTGCTTTGCCGATTCTTTTGTTCATTGTTGACCCAGCAGCGGTAACCGCTGGTTGGATAAGGAATATCGTAGCCTGCCTGGTTTGCATAAAATTGTGCGGCTCTAAAGCTGTTGAGGATGGCTTTATGAATTCCCGGATATTCATAGCGATAAAATGCTTCGATATCCGATTTCCCAGCCTGATATTTGTTTTTAAATCGATTCTGTCCAAAGCCGTCACACACTCCGCAGGGACATTTGATTGCTTCAAAATTGATGGAAAATTTCTGCGTGAATTGATCGAGTGCGGCGAAGGTGTCACCGTTGACGATACCCGTCGGCGTTTCCATGTTCATGTAATCTTTCTGGAAAGTCATGACCTGCAATTCCGTGCCGGGGCCGAAATCACCATCCCAAATGGTTCCACGGAATCCTGCAAGACGGAGCTGGAGTTCTTCAACATCCGCGCCGTTGTCACCTCTTTGCAAAGTTTTTTCGCCAAATTTCATAGAATGCTATCGCGTAAATAAATGAGTTGTTTCAGCGAGTCAAACGACTGGTTGTACTTTCCAAAATCGGCTATTTTGGGTAAGCGCCAACTAAATTTGAGTACATTAAACAGAGACTTGTCAGTTTTAAATTATTTGTCTTCTATTTTCTATGTTCTTAATTATTATTTTTTTTTGCTTTCTTGATCGATTTATGAATTTCCATTAGTACATTATCAGCAACATTTCGCTTCTTGAATGCACTGTACATATTTTTTATAATTTGTTGACTTAAATCTGTTTTTTCCATTTTATTTAATGCTGAAGCTACAATTTTAACGTAGTAATTGTAATCAATATGTCCTAGTGTATTAGCTGCCAAATTAGTGCAATCTAAAGTTGATCCAAGCATTTCAGCCAACCTCTCAACAGCTTTTTCGTCCACGGGCATTTCACGAATCGTACGTCCCTTCGTTGTTTTAGAGAATATTTTATAGTTCTTTGTTTTAGGTATGCTGAGTGCAACTTTTGCATGAATGGAAACTCTGCGTTCTTTTAAACGGTCAGCGACTTCGGTAAGTACATCATTCGCTTGTGTTAAATAGTAACTTCCATCAAGTGTCAGTGTCCGTCCAACCTCGTCACAAAAGAAATCTTGTGCGAGATACTCTTCATCCCAATTGAGTGGTGGCGCTACTCGAATACGTAACGGAGCAGAAACGATATCTTCTTCATCCATATGCAAACAAACACGCACTTCATACCAGCCAGATGCTTCAATCAACCACCCATTTTTGTCTACTGAGATAAAGAGCGGTGCATACATCGCCTTTTTAGGCTCAAGAACATGTACATTATCTTTATGAAGTACACGTACAAAGGGGCGATATAACACTGGCGACCCACCTCGGCGTTGCACGGTAACAGTTATATGATCGCTAAGCGATAATAAGTGCTCATTAACAAGTTGGGGCTGCTCGCTTTGATTCGTTAATTTCAATTCGATCATAATGGGTTCGAGGAACTCAAACTCGTTTCCAGCTCGATGAGTCCTGAGTTCAAGTGCAAATACTGGTGCTGGTGAAACTCGGACTTGTTCAAATGCATGGTTAACATTGAAATCCGCATTGCCCATTTGCACAAATCGCTCAGGTGCATGGCGAAGGAATAAAAGCTCTTCATCACTAAATCGAAACATGAACTTTTTAAAGAATTCGATTCGATTACCACCGGGGTTTGTAGGAGAAAGGCCATTGTCAGATTTGTAAAGTGTCGGGTAATTCATGAAACTTTCCAGACCATAATTTTTAACCAAAGTGTCTATCCATGGACGACCTTTTGCTTTTCTCCATGCATGTGCAAGGTTAAAAGCATGGCCCATTTCGTGAACTGCAGTAAAGAAAATTTCTCTTTGAATCCATGCATCAGGTGTGGCATCACCGGCGGGTGACGTGAAGGAATTCGATTCGACAAACAATGCGGTGCCCTGTCGTTGTGCTTTATTGTTACCATTATTGATAGCAAAATCATCGAACATAACTCCACCATAATCCGAATCGTCGTGCTTTTTGGCGAAAAATGTCCATAAAGCCCATTGTGCTTGATCTTTAGTAGCTTGAGTAATTTTGGAAAAATTGTGTAGCATGGCATCATGCAATTCCTGGTTACTCCAAGTACCATCTGAGCCACTACCTGAGTTCACGACTGTATCAGCATTGGTTCGGATAACATGAAATCCAGACCGTTCGAAGACTTTATCGATCGTCAATAGTTCAATTGGTAAAGCTGCTGGACGGTCTGCGTGTGAGTTCGTTTGATATTTAAGTGTGAGATTAACACCCGTTTCCCTGTCATACTCGAATTGAACTTCACGAAAAGAATGTGACACAAATGCATAATCCTGAATTAATTCAGGTAAAACAGGATCAGTAAAAGTAACGCGCGCGATAGAGTTATTCAGCTCTATCGAGACTTTGCTGTACTGAAAATTCTCTTTGAATATGATCGGACCTGAATAACGAACTCCGTTAGCTAATTGGCGAAATTCTAGTTTCTGGGCTACCCAATGGATTCTGGCGCTGGTTCCACTGGCGGCCATCTGAGGGTAGTTGCCATCAACATCAAGACGTAACTCCCCACGTATGCCACTATGCGTGTCTATCTGCTCATATAATCCACTCTTCATGCCAGAACCCATTTTTGCTTGTTATATAGTGAAATAAATGTATATTTATTTTTTCGGTTTTTCCGGTTTTTCCGTCAATTTCTTTATTTCACCTGCCGCCTGAACGGTTCTTGTTGCGCCAGTTTGGCTTGTGATTCCAACCTTAGAAGTTAGCTGTTCTTCGGTTAATGTTATTTCGAGTTTTCCACTCGAAAATGGCATACGCTTTCCATTTATTACCAATACATTATTTTTATCAATGCCACTTACAGACTTTTTATCAATGTCAACAGACACAGTATGAGTATGTTTCTTTTCATCAAAACCTGAAAAGGTTACTTCAGTACTATAATTCACTCGCTTATTTACAGCTATCCCATTGGGAGCTGTATCACCTACAGTCGTCTGGCTTACTGATAAAAAAGTACCGCATCCTGATAGAATCGAGACGCTTATTGCAATGAATAGACATTTGTAAATATTCATGAATTCTCCTCATTTCTTTCGTTTATTTTATAAATCATTAATTTATTCTATTTTTTTTAGGTTAATGTGAAGCCAAGGGTTCTCTCCCTTGTTTATTGGCTCCCCATCTACAGTAAGCTCGTAATATTTTTTTCTTTCCGAATCCGAACTCAACTTAAACTGGATATTCTTAAGATCTTCTTCCAATCTCTTTTGCTCTTCTCGAAGGAAAGCAACTGTATTTGATGTTTTCTTTCCATTGTCGATTGTAATTGAGGTCAGATAAGATTCTATATCATCAGAGTTTTTGCTTATTTGCTGCAATAACTTTAAATGGCCTTTAGCATATTCTTTAAAGTCTTCGTTATTAAGCACAGTACAATATTCAGGAAATTTTGGTTTTTCTTCCCGAGCTGTCCCTGCTGCTTTTAAAGCAATTCCGGCGATAGCCTGAATAAATTCCAATGATTTGTCAGTCTCGCCGGCGCTTATCGACTGAAGCGTCGCATCCGCTTCGGTTGTGATAATAATTTCAGTATCAGAAAAAATGTGGGGAATAGCTGAGAAACCACTTGCTGAAGTAACTTCATAAGTGAGAGGTTTGCCACTTAAATTCTGCTTCAAAACCACGTTAAGTTTCCTTTCTTCAAAACATTCTGTTGCCTCTTCGTCAATAAGGGCGTCGGTATTTAGGTCATCAAATACTTTATCTTCGAATCTTAATCCGATTTCATACGATGGCCGCTTAAGGATATAGCGAATACCTTTAGCTTCCGCATTTACTGATTCAATTTTCTTAACCGTTATTGGCAAAGCGCAAGCGGATAATATGACTATCATCAACGTTGTAATTGTAATTATATTTACAGGGTTTCGTTTCATATCAATTTACCTTTTTATTTATTTGTTTTGTTTTTTTGCGAAACTTAGATTTCGCTATATAAGACTTCATAAACATATTTCTTTATAGTCCAGGCTTAACTTAAAAGAAATAGCCCAATTGGGCCATTTTTTACTTTTTAGCGTAATAATCGGCCTTCGACCGCAGGACGCTTGGAAGAAACATATTTAATGCCAATTAAATATAATATTCTTATGTTACATATAATCAGCTATTTATATTTGTTTCTTGAAAGTGATCAGCAAAACGTTCGAACCAGAATTTTTTCACCCAACCCACACCAGCATTTCCCCGCGCGACGAAATCCCCAGTTTGCTGTAAATGCTTTTGATATGGTTGCGTACGGTGTGGTAGCTCAGGTGGATTGTTTCGGCGATTTCGCGGGTGGGGATGCCTTGGTAAATCAGCAGGGCGATTTCGAGTTCGCGTTGGGTCAGGTTTTTTCGTTGGAGCTGGCTGAAGATTTTACCGATGGCGTGTGTGACGCGCGATAACTGAATAAGATAGGTTTGATGCAGGTGGTTGGCGCCGCTGCTGATGCGCGTCAGTTTGATTTCATACAGGCGCTTGCCGAGTCGTGATAAAAAGTTGTGCCATTCGAGTTGCTTGTGCTGGATATGCTGGATCAGTGTTACTGCGGTAGACAGAAACAGGTGTTGTTGCTGCTCGAGGAAATGTTCGAATGCCGGGTTTTGAAAAAGCGTGTTGCCGTTATCGCGGATGACCACAACGGGTTCCGCGTGCACAGACCATAAATCCATAACGCGGCGAGAATTCCGGCTTTCTTCTTGGAACAGTATCATTGTCAAGGTTTGCAGCAGCGGCGACTTGAGTACGTTCAGCAGTTCGAGATCGCGTTGACTGAAGCTGTGCTGCCGGTTGTGCAGGCGGCAAAAGTGGAATCGGCAGGTCGGATGCTGTTCATCCTGAATAGTCAGGATGGTGCAAGAGTGGCGCGCCTGCTGCCGGAATGGGTTAAAAAAGAGACGTTGTATGCCTGAAAAGGTGTCGCAATAGTGTTTGCTGCTGGCGGGTGTCGGGCCGGTTAGCCGGATATTCGAGATATGCGCCGCGGATTGTACTGCTGCCGGTACTTGCGTTGTGATGCGAATGACCTGTTGCCAGTTGTATTCACAACAGCTTGAAAGGTTGATGCTGTCAATCGACCGCCTACTATTTTGATCGTTTAACTTCGTTGACGGTAATGGTAATTCGTAAAAAACGCCGTTGCATGCGATCAAGGGAAGCAGTGCTTCTTTCAGTACCAGATTGAATTCAAGTCTTGATCTGCAATGGCTCAACCAGTTGATAATCGCCAGTGTTTTCTGGTGCTCGGCGTCGGAGAGCATGTCTGAAACGATTCCGTAATTCATCTTTTGCCCCCGTTTTTGTTATTTGCGAAGCTTTGATCAATGAACAGCTGAGTGTTGTTATGACAAAAATTCTGAATTGTGTCAATCTGAGATTCAGGAAATAAAAGGAAAGATGAAAGGCAGTGTAATGAATCAGAACGTATTCCTGTGTGATTTATCGCACATGCAATGTTTTGCGGTCTCATCCGGGTGGATTCCGAAGCGCGCCGGCGTAAGAAAGGCGACGAATCCTTGTTGGGGTGCAATCGGTGCACAATGGTCTCCTTGCTGCTTCAGTCAACTAATCGTGCAGTTTTTTCCTGTATAGTTGGCGGAAAAACAGAATTGAATATTTGCATGAAAATAAAATTCCCATTTTCATCCGGCCATTACAAATGGATTGCTGATATGCCGGCAATACTGGTTGGTCTGGTGCTGCTGGTGCTGGGTGTTTTTGCGGATTATCTGAATACGAGTGAGCGGGAGGCGGCGCAGCGCAAGCTTGTTCATGATCAGCTCAGCACGTTACGCGCACAGCTGGAAGGTCATATCAACAGCAATATTCACCTGGTGCAGGGACTTGTCGCGGTTATCGCCGAGGAACCGGAGCTGACTCAGGAGCGCTTTGCAGAAGTGGCGAAACATTTGTTTGGAACGCACTCAAAGTTGCGCAATCTCTCCGCCGCGCCTGATCTGGTCATCCGGTATATGTACCCGGTTGAAGGCAATGAGGCGGCGATTGGACTGGATTTCCGGAAACACACGAATCAATATCATGCGGTGAAGCAGGTTGTGGAGCTGGGTAAATCCGTGCTCGCCGGGCCGGTCAATCTGGTGCAGGGCGGGTATGGGTTTATTATGCGGGTGCCGGTGTACACGGCGCGCGCGCGAAATGGCGATCGTTTCTGGGGTGTTGTCTCGGCGGTAATAGACATTGAAAAGCTTTATCGCGGCAGTGGACTGCTGGACGATGGACTCGGCATTGCCATTGCGATTCGCGGTGACAATGCAACAGGCGCGCATGGACAGATTTTTTTCGGACAGAAAGAAATTTTTTCATTGAACCCTGTGTTGCTTGATGTCACGCTGCCGTATGGAACATGGCAAATGGCGGCAGTGCCAAGCTCAGGCTGGTCGCAGAATCCGGCAAGCGTTTTTCTGTTCCGGACCGCTCTGCTTGCGATCGGTGCTTTGATTCTGGTGCCGCTCATTATTCTCGGCGGGGTGCAAAAGAAAAAAAGTGACAATGATGCGCGCTTGAGGGGACTGTTTGCACTCTCGCCGATCGGGATTGCGCTCAACGATTTTGAGACGGGCGCATTTGTCGAGGTTAACGACGCTCTGGTTGCGCCGACCGGTTATACCGTTGAAGAGTTTCTCAAACTGCGTTACCGGGATATCACGCCGGTGGAATATATCGAGATGGAAGCGGTGCAATTGGCGCATCTTGAACAATTCGGACGGTACGGGCCTTATGAGAAAGAATATATCCGCAAAAATGGGGAACGTTATCCTATAATGCTCAGAGGAATGATGATCCGTGATGCGGCGGGAAAAAAACTGATCTGGTCGATTGTCGAGGATCTGTCCGGACGCAAGCAATCCGAGCGGGCATTGCGGGAGTCTCGAGGAAAATATCAACGTCTGGTTGAGGACATCGGTGATCAGTTTGTCATTTATAGTCATAAAGTGTTCACCGGCGAAGTACTCTATGTCAGTAATGGATTTCAAACCATCTTTGGTTTTCCCCGGGATGAGGTACTGGGGGAAAACTGGGCTACCGCCATAAACTGGTTGCCAGAGAGTCTTGATCTGGCTCGCGGCTATGATGCCGCGTTGGTTGAACGGGAACTCGAATCTGTACAGTTTGAAATGTTCTTTATTCATCCGGATGGCGGGCAGCGCACCCTGCTTGTTTCCGCCCATCCTGCGCTAGATCAATCCGGCAATATCATGACAATTGACGGTATTGTGGAAAATGTCACCGAACGTAAGAAAATTGAAAATAATCTGATCGTCGCGCGGATCGAGGCCGATCGCGCAAACAAGGCGAAATCGGAATTTCTTTCCAATATGAGTCATGAGTTGAGAACCCCGATGAACGCAATTCTTGGTTTCAGTCAGCTGATGGAGCTTGATCAACAGCTGTCAGGCCGAAACAGGGAATATGTCAATGAAATAATGCAAGCCGGAAATCATCTGCTGGCATTGATCAATGACATACTGGATCTCGCCAGGATAGAATCAGGCCGTATCGAGATGAAACTGGAGCCGGTAAGCATCGACCCGGTAATTGAGGAAAGCGTGAACCTGATGGCCGGGATTGCGCAGAAAAACAGCATCCGGATTCTGCGCCATGGATCGGCTGGACTGGCCGTAGTGGCTGATCGCATGCGCCTGAAACAGATTATGCTCAATCTGTTGTCCAATGCGATTAAATACAATCGCGAAGGCGGCGCTGTCTGGATAAAAGCAACCCCGGTGGATGAGAAATGGGTATGGATCACTGTGACGGATACCGGGTATGGTATTGCTGCAGACAAGCTGATGGAACTGTTCCAGCCGTTTAACCGCCTGGAAGCCAATGAAAGCGGCATAGAAGGTACAGGAATCGGACTGGCGCTGACTAAGCGGCTCGTCGAGCAGATGGACGGCAGTGTCAGTGTAACCAGTAAAGTCGGCGTTGGAAGCATTTTCGGTATAAAGCTGCCGTTGAGCCCGGTCGCAGTGAACCGGAAGCGCAGCAATGGAGAATCGGGTGATGGTTTGAGTGATGTGGCGCGCGATGACCCGGATCAATACGCTGAATCATTCGGATCTCCTGAATTTCGCAAACCTGTAAAAGCCACGGTGTTGTGTATCGAAGACAATCCGGCAAATCTGCGACTGATTTCGCAGATTCTGCGCCTGCGCCCGGTGAATTTCATCAGTACGCACAGCCCCGCACTGGGTATAGAGCTGGCGCGGACGCATCATCCGGATTTAATCCTGCTGGATATCAATATACCCCATATGGATGGTTATCAGGTTTTACACGCAATAAAAAAAGACCCGGTGCTGAAACATATTCCGGTTATTGCGGTAACCGCCAAAGCGATGGCGCACGATATCGAACGTGGCATGGCCGCAGGGTTTGCGGCTTATGTCACCAAGCCATTGGACGTCGACCGCTTTCTGCAAAGTATTGATTGCCATCTGGACAGCTAACTTCCATCTGGCTGCCGCTATCGCCGTGATCAGTAGGGCTTCTTGCGTATCCCCAACTGATACAACAATCGGGACAGTATGACATCCAGTAAAAAGAAAACGAGCACCAGCGCTGCAATAGCGGCAGCGGATAAATCAAATGTCTGCATGAGCAGCAGCGCCGGAATCAGCGATTCCGGCGCCTGATCCAGTAACGGCGCTCTGGTGCTGGAGCGCATGCCTAGCCGTCTTTTCAGGAAGCTGGATAAAAGATCGCCGCACATCGCGCCGGAAGCCGCGAGCAAACCTGTTCCAGGATCAAGCCCGATCATCTGTGCAGACAAACTGGTGATCAACAGCGAGCCGACCAGTCCGCGCCAGGTCTTGGCGTCGCCAAACAATGGCTTTCCATCGGCGAACCGGCAGCCGAAATCAATCGGAAAGGAAAAAGCGTCGCGCATTAAATAGCGCAGCAGAATGGGCGAGCCGTTGGCGACTAGAATTAAAAAAAGCAGTGATAACATTGGCCGGTCGAAGTAAACAGGATGCGCTTATTCTCGCACCGCTCATGACACCGTGCAAAGGTCTCCATTGGCTAATCGAAGTGAACAGGATGGGCTTATTCTCGCAAAACGCATGGCCGGATATCTGGAATCGGGATGGTTCCCGGATTGATCCGGGGCATGGTGCATTCTGGCAGAGAAATCCGCATGAATACCGTTTCGTACGCGGTTGTTTTTTGCAGGCGCCGTGGCGTCAGAAAATGCAATTGGCGTTAAGTTTTGAACAGGCAAGTGTCATAAACGAATAAATAATTTGTTGTATAATCACCAGTTTGGTTTTGGCGTGGAAATGGTTTTTTTACCCATTAGAAAATTGAATAGGAGCATTTAAGATGCCGGAAGAATTGCAGAGTAGAAATATTACTCCCTATGAACCGAAAGCGGGTGAAGAATACATGAGCCCTGAGCAGCTTGTGCACTTTCGCAAAATGCTGGAAGGCATGAAACTGGAGTTAAGCCGGGATATCGACCGGGCGGTGCATACCATGCAGGATGAAGCAACGGTATTTGCCGATCCAAACGACCGTGCCAGCCAGGAATCCGATATGACGCTTGAATTGCGCAATCGTGACCGCGAGCGTAAATTGATCAAGAAAATTGACGAAATCATTGCAAAAATCGATGCGAATGAATACGGCTATTGTGAAAGCTGCGGCATCGAGATCGGTTTGAAGCGCCTCGAAGCGCGTCCGACAGCGACGCTATGTATCGATTGCAAAACGCTTGACGAGATACGTGAAAAGCAAATGGCGAAATAGAAATAAAACGCATGCCACGTTTCTACTTGAGCTCAGTATAGAAAAGCGCCGGTGAAAGGCCGGACAGGAGTCCGGTTGAATGCCGGTGCCTTTTTCGTTCTTCTTCTTCTTCTTTTCCTTGTGCTCTCTGATCCGATTCTCAGGCGCAATTCATAAGATTTCTGCGCCTGTGACCCGTAATATTCAAGGTTGTTCCAGTAACTGCATTAACGCATCAGTATCTATCCATGACTTGCCGACAGTAGCCGGAAGATTTGAAATGGCTGTGAAACCTTGATCCGGTTCTCCCAGATCGGACAATACAGCGGCTGCTTCAGTGAAATCCTGCTGCCGCGTGTAATGATTGACGGTAATCAATGTGGTAAGCCCGGCGCTACGCGCGGCTTGTAAACCATTCTCGGAATCCTCAATGGCAATACACTGTGAAGGTTTGAGCTGCATTCTGTCGAGCACCCAGAAGTAAATATCCGGCGCAGGCTTTTTTTGCGGCACGATGTCGCCTGCGCCGATCACTTCGAAAAGATCTGTTGCGTTCTCACCCAGTGTGGATTGCAGCAGGTAGGTGACATTTTCCGGGGTGGTGGTGGTGGCGATAGCGATGCGGACGCCTCTGCCGCGTAATTCGTGGATCAGGCGCTTGACGCCGGGCCGCAGCGGAATTTCGCCGCGTTCCATCAGTGCCTTGAAATGGCGCGTTTTGGCTTTGTGCAAACCGGCAATCCAGGCATCCAGATCGCTTCGCTCGAGTTCATCACGCTGGTGCTTTTCCATATAAAAGCGGATTCTTTCCTTGCCGCCGGTAACCTGAAGCAGCTCGCCATACAAGGGAACATCCCAATACCAGGGCAGATTGAATTCTTCAAAAGCCGCGTTAAATGCGGGGCGATGACCGTCGCGCTCGGTGTCGGCAAGTGTGCCGTCAACATCAAACAGGACTGCCTTGAGTGTTTCGTTGTTTTCTGTGCTATTCATAAAGTTATCATGTTGTTCAGGTTTTGTGATGTGCGTGGCTTGCCCGTTGCAGGCGGTCTGCAATGGCCAGCCAAGCTGGTTTTTGCGGCGGTGTTTCCATCAAAATAAAGTCAAACCCGATCTGGTCGCATTGATGGAGCGCCGCATAGAGCTGTTTGCCGTATGCAACCGGATCGGGCGGCATGGCAATGTGCCGGATTCCTGGTGCGCTGAGCGATAGCGGATCGAATTCCGACCAGGTGACAACGGCAATCTGGAAATGCTGCCTGGCCAGGCCGAGCGCCTGCTCGCCGATTTCCGCTTTTGTGTGCAGGCGGAGTGGCGTTGATGGCGCGTAATGCGCCGGCAGCGAACCGGAAACGCGCGCCGCCTGTTCGGGGTTGTTGTAAGCCAGACTTACGGGGCGATTCAAGGCCGATTCAATTTCGGTCACACTGACGCCGCCTGGCCGCAGGATGGAAACCGTCCGATGATCGGCGCGGACTATGGTGCTTTCCAGACCGATTTGACAGGGACCGCCATCCAGTATCATGTCCACTTTTCCGGCCAGTGCTGCCTGCACATGCGCGGATGTGGTCGGGCTGATCCTGCCGTACAGATTCGCCGATGGCGCGGCGATCGCTTTTTCCGCATGCATCGCATCGAGCAGCGCGAGCGCTGTTGCATGCGCTGGCACCCGGATACCCACGGTATCCTGTCCGCCCGTGACGCAGTCCGGGACATACCGGCTTTTTTGCAGGATTAAAGTCAATGGTCCGGGCCAAAAGCGTTCGGCGAGTATCCAGGCTGTTTCGGGAATATCTTGCGACCAGTGCTCGAGATGTGCACGGCTGCCGATATGCAGGATTAATGGATGACTGATCGGGCGCTGCTTGATTGCATAAATTTTTCGCACAGCAGCGGGATTGGTTGCATCCGCCCCCAGGCCATATACCGTTTCCGTGGGAAAAGCGACAATGCCGCCATTGTTCAGGATGGCAGCCGCCGCGCAAATCCGGCTGCGTTGCGCCTGATCCAGTTGATCTGTGTTGGATTGTGTTTTTACGGTCATCAGCGATTACGGGGCAGCCTGATGCTGCATGTCCTTATAGCCATAGCCCAGAATACTCTGCGCGTAGTAAATGACGAAATAGCAGAACCGGTACAGCGCATGATATAGCCAGGACTGCGATTGCCAGTGGAAACGGACAACCGGCGTGGATTCTTTCGCTATCGCTTGCATCAGATTTGTTCTCAGTTGATGTGCAAAAACTTTGTCCATAATGATCAGATTGGCTTCACGCGCCAGCATCAGGCTGAAAGGATCGATGTTGGAAGAACCGACCGTCGACCAATGGCGGTCAATGACGGCGACCTTGGCATGCAGATAATTCCGGTTATATTCATGAATTCTGATGCCCGCATCCAGCAGGTTGCCATACAGCGCACGCGTTGCGTAGTGCTGCAAGCGGTATTCGATTTTTCCCTGTAGCAGCAGAATGACACTGACGCCGCGGCGGGCGGCTTGGTTCAATGCGGCGCAGAAATGCCTGCCGGGTAGAAAGTACGCATTGGCAATGATGATTTCAGTTTTTGCCTGGTCGATGGCATTGAGATAAGCATGTTCAATATCATGACGGTGTTGGAGATTGTCCCGAATCAGGAAGTTGGCCAGTTGATTGTCCTTGTGCTTGATCGAGGCGGGCGGTTTTCTGTGGTTGATCCAGCGTTTCCTGAAGTGCGCCCATGCAACAAGCATCCATAAATGCTGCGCAGCATGATGAATCTTTTCCAATACAGGGCCTTCGATCGATACGGCGTAGTCGAGGCGCGGCAACCGTATGTGCGGATGGTCGTAGTCGCTGATAATGTTGATGCCGCCGACAAAGGCGATGCGCGCATCGATGACAGCCAGTTTCCGGTGCATGCGGCGAAGCCGGTAACGGCGGAATCGGAAAAAGAAATCCTCACGCCGGTAAATCAGCAGCTTGATATTGGCGTTCAGCAGCCGCTGGATAAAAATCTCCGGCAAATGATAGGAGCCGTATCCGTCAATCAGCAGGTGCACCGATACACCGCGCTTGGCCGCGCGTATCAGGGCTGCGGCTATCATATGGCCGATAGCATCATTTTTGAAAATATAGGTTTCCAGATAGATTTCCGTTGTTGCGGCGTCAATGGCAAGTTCCAGCGCCGGGAAAAACGCACTGCCGCTGCATAGAAGCCTGATTTTGTTGCCTTCAGTGAACCCGGTCTGATTCATCGGCGTACGACATTGGCGGATAAGGCAGCGTGATCGGATGTTCTTGACCAGGGATGACCGTGATGCACGCGACTGTTCTCGATATGAAATCCACGGACATAAATGCGATCAAGCCGCAATATCGGCAGTATGGCGGGAAAACTGCGCGCGGCGCGGCCCGTGGTGTGTTCGAAGACCTCCGTCAAGCCGAGTGCGTCGGTGAGTATGGCGCCGGTTTTTTCGTTCCAATCGTTAAAATCACCGGCGATCACCAGCGGAGCATGGTGCGGCACCATTTTTCTGATGCGATTGTTCAGCGCCTTGAGCTGCGCATGTCTGCCCCGCTTGAATAGTCCCAGGTGAACGCAGATGCAGTGCAGATTATCCTCCCATTCCGGGATGCTGATCTCGCAATGCAGCAGACCGCGGCTTTCAAAGCGGTGCGCCGAAATATCTTCATTCTCCCAGGAAACGATAGGATAGCGGCTTAAAATGGCATTGCCGTGATGGCCTGCATCATAAACCGCGTTTTTACCGTAAACGGTTTCGGGCCATACGGCATCAGCCAGGAATTCATGCTGACTGCCTTCGGGCCAGTCGTTAAAGCGCCGGGCGTGCCGGACATGGCGTCCGATCACTTCCTGTAAAAAAACGATGTCGGCATTCAGATTGCGCAAATGATTGCGCTGTTCGTGAACGATCAGGCGTTGATTAAAACTGGAAAATCCCTTGTGAATATTGTAAGTGGCGATATGTAATTTTCTGAACACGGTAATATCGAATTAAAAGTGATCAATTGATTTCACGAGACCTTTGCATGGTTACTACACGGTACGATAATCGCGTTAAAAATTTGCGAAAAATGCTCATTTGCGGCGTGTAAACTCCGCTTTTTCGCAAATTTTTGCCTTATTCTCGCACCGCTCATGACACCGTGCAAAGGTCTCTTCACAATTTTTCTGGTGTAACGGATAGACCATCATTCAAGCCAGAAAATCCATTGGGTGTCCACAGTATCTATATTTAACAGCCCGTCAGGTGAGCAGTCTGCAGGGTGGAAATGGAATTTAGCATGTTGCAGCAGATTCGGCGCATGGAATAATGTATGGGTTTAGTGCTTTTTCGGTCATCTAGTTAGCAGATGGCATAGCTATTCAGTTCCTGGCGCGCCCTTGGATAATCTGGAAAAATGCCCGCAACCAGCCGCCAGAATGCGGGTGAGTGATTCATTTCGATCAAATGACAGAGTTCATGGGCGACAACGTAGTCGATCAGATGCAGCGGCAGCTGGATCAGACGCCAGTTCAGCCGTATGACGCCGCGGCTGTTACAGCTTCCCCAGCGCGTTTTGGCGTGCGACAGCCTGAAGTGCGGTTTTGCGACGTTTAATCTGTCGGCATACAGCGCCAGACGTTCGCCGAAGCAGGTGATCGCATGCTGCTGGTACCAGGCGGCGACCCATTTTTGCACAGACGCCGGTTTCAGCGTATCATCCGCAGCCGATGCATGCCTTGTTGCTGCATCGCTGGATGCGAGCGCCATATACAATTGCCCGTGAGCATCTATTCCAGGTTTCCAGAGGTCTCCCAGCATCGGATACAGCGTGCGATGCCCGGTCGTGAGTGTCTTTAGCGGTTTTCTGCTGTTCCATTCGGACAGTTTCTGCTGTATCCAGTGGGCCTTGGTTTGCACCAGCCGGTCAATCTCGGATAGGGATAAGTCCATTGGCGCGCAAACCTGAACGCCGCGATGGCCGATCCTGATGCCGATGGTTTTGCGGCGGCTGCGCTTGAGTTGGTAGTCCATTTTTTTTGACTATCCGCAACTAATCTGTAGCCGGTTTGTGCTGGCTGATTCGCGCCATTTCGCTTTCGATCCAATTTTCCACCTGCGCGTTGAGCGCATTCGGCTCCATGCCGGATGGATCAATCGGTTTGCCAATACTGACGGTAATCGTGCCGGGTTTCTTGATAAACGCATTTCTGGCCCAGAATTCACCGGCATTGTGTGCAACCGGTACGACAGGAACATCGGTATGCGTGGCAAGCCAGGCGCCGCCAATGCGGTATTTACCTTTCTGGCCGGTGGGGATGCGCGTGCCTTCCGGAAAAATCACCACCCAGAAGCCCTGTTCCAAGCGGTCGCGGCCCTGTTCGACGACTTGATCCAGTGCGCTTCTGCCCGCGCTGCGGTCGATTGCGATAGGGCTGGTCATGGCCAGTCCCCAGCCAAAAAAGGGAATGCGTAACAGCTCTTTCTTCAACACCCAGACCTGTGGCGGAAAAATCTTCTGAAAGGCCAGCGTTTCCCAGGCAGACTGATGCTTGGACAGTACGATGCTGGGGGTGTCGGGAATATTTTCCGCACCCAGAATACGGTAACGCAAGCCGCAGATATGTTCGAGCAGAAACAAAATCATGCGTGTCCAGGTCGATGTGACGCGGTACCGGTTATGCGCCGAGAGCGGAAAGCACGCCAGTGTGAATACTGCGTAAGGGGGCGTGATGATCACCAGCAGCAGCATATACAGCGTGGAACGTAATAGCGCCTGCATCATCCGCGTCCTGTAATCGCGTCGGCAGCTGCGGAGAGATCGTCGAAAATCAGCGTGTGCGGCGGCAGTTCGTTTTGTTCCTGCGTCATCCGGCCTTTGCCGGTCAGTAGTAGAACCGGCAAAGCGCCGATGGCATCGGCTGCCTGCAGATCACGCAACGCATCGCCGATGATGGGCGTGTTTTTCAGGTCTGTGCCATAGCGTTGCATGATTTCCTCGAACATGCCGGTTTTCGGTTTTCGGCAATTGCACTTGTCGGCGCTGGTATGCGGGCAGAAAAAGATGGAATCAATGCGTCCGCCCGACTGGGCGACTGCCTTATACATTTTTTCGTTGATGGCATTGAATGTCGCCATATCGAGCAGGCCGCGCCCGATACCGGACTGATTGGTGGCGGTAATCACGCGATAACCGGCGTGCGTCAGGCGCGCGATCGCTTCCAGACTGCCCGGAATGGGTACCCATTCCTCGGGCGTTTTGATAAAGGTATCGCTGTTCTGATTGATAACACCGTTATGATCGAGAATAACCAGTTTCATATCAGTTTGCCAGTCTGGAAAGATCGGCCACACGGTTCATCGATCGATGCATCATTTGGAGCAGGCATAGCCGGTTTGCACGCAGGCCGGGGTCGTCCGTATTGACCATGACATGGTCAAAAAATGTATCGATCGGCTCCTTGAGCGCGGCCAGTGTTTGCAGCGAACGCGTATAGCTGCCGGATTCAAAAGCGCTGTCGGCAAGTGCTGTCGTGCTTTGCAGTGCATCATGCAGTGCGGTTTCTGCTGGCTCCCTGAGCAGGCGGGTATCGATAGCGGCAGGAATAGGGATGCCGTTTTTCACATTCTTTTCCAGGATGTTATGCACGCGCTTGTTGGCGGCCGCGAGGCTTTCCGCTTCGGGGAGTTGCTTGAACGCGCGCACAGCCTCGAGTCTTTTCGGGATATCCATGAGCACCTTCGGTGATTGGCTCAGCACCGCGTCAATCTCCTGAGGCAAATAACCCTGTTCGCGCAGGCTTCCGGCCAGACGGTCATAGATAAACTGCAATGGCGATTCGGCGGTTTCCGGGTATTTGTCGTCAAACGCCAGACGTGCTTCCTTGAGCAGGAAATCCAGCGACAGCGGCAATTCCTTTTCGATCAACATGCGGATAATACCCAGCGCGTGACGGCGCAGCGCAAACGGGTCTTTATCACCCGTCGGAATCTGGTTGATGCTGAACAATCCCGTCAGCGTTTCAAGCTTATCGGCCAGTGCGACGCACAGACCGACCGTATTGCGTGGCAGGCTGTCACCGGCAAAGCGCGGCTTGTAGTGATCCTCGATTGCCTGCGCGATCGTTTCGCTGTAGCCGTCATTCAGCGCGTAGTAATGCCCCATGACGCCCTGCAATTCAGGAAACTCCCCAACCATCTCGGTTAGCAGGTCGGTTTTCGACAGCAGCGCCGTCTGCCCGGCTTGATCGGCAAGCGCTTCACCGCCAAGCAGCAACGCGATCGAACGGGCAATGACGCGGACACGCTGAATGCGTTCACCCTGCGTGCCGAGTTTATTGTGATACACCACATGATTCAATCCGGGAAAGCGGGATTCCAGCTTCTTTTTGCGGTCCTGGTCGTAGAAAAATTTTGCGTCGGCCAAGCGCGAGCGTACCACGCGTTCGTTGCCAGCGACGACAAGTGTTGGATCGGCAGGCCGGATATTCGAAACCAGTAAAAACTTATTCGACAGTTTTCCGCTTGTATCCATCAACGGGAAATATTTCTGATTGGCTTTCATGGTCAGGATCAGGCATTCCTGCGGCACTTGCAGAAACTCGGTTTCAAACTGGCCGGTCAGTACATTGGGTAGTTCAACCAGCGCAGTGACTTCATCCAGCAAAGCCTCGTCCTGAAGCAGCACAAGATTTTCCTTTTCGGCGGCGGCAGTCAGTTGCCGCAGAATTTCCGCACGGCGGTCGTCAAAGTGCGCGATAACCGCGCCTTCTTCCGCCAGTTGCTGTGCGTAGTTGTTCGCGTCAGCGATCGAAATAACAGTGCTTTTTGCCTCAAAGCGATGTCCTTGCGTCTCGCGACCAGCATCAATCCCCAGAATACGAACCGGCAGGATATCTGCGCCATGCAGTGCAATCAGACTGTGCGCGGGGCGTACGAAATGGACGCTGCTCCAGCCGTCGGCCAGCTGATAGGTCATAACTTTGGGAATCGGCAGACGCTCGATGGCTTCTGTGATTGCAGTTTGCAGTCCTTCGACCAGGCGCGCGCCGGGCACGATGCTGTCGAAAAACAATACTTCCGTTTTGTCTTCCTGCACGTGCTTCAAACGCGATACGGCGGAGGCATCAGCGCCGAGACTGATCAGTTTTTTCAGCAGCGGCGGCGTCGCTTGCCCATCTGCGTCCAGTCCTACCTTGACCGGCATCAGTTTTTGCGAAACGGATTTATCCGCCGCTTGACCGGAAACACCGGCAATCCATACGGCCAGGCGTCTCGGTGAGGCGAAAACCCGCTTCGGCGCGTCAGACTGGATTAATCCCTGCGCCAGCAGACTGGCCGAGATCGATCCGGCAAAACTGTCGCCCAGCTGTTTGAGCGATTTGGGCGGCAGTTCTTCCACCCGTAATTCCACCAGTAAGTTTTTTGTAGTCATGCGGATGTTGCTGTGGATGAAGGTTTGGATTGTGGCGTTTGCGCCAGCTGCGCCACCCATTCGCGCGGCGCCAGCGGAAACGGCGGGTCAAGGGACTCGCGGCTGGCGTAATACGCCTGCGCGACGCTGCGTGACAGATTGCGGATGCGGCCGATATAGGCGGCGCGTTCGGTCACGGAAATAGCACCGCGCGCATCGAGCAGGTTGAACGTATGCGCGGCTTTGAGCACCTGTTCGTAGGCTGGCAGCGCGAGCTGCTGTTCAATCAGTTGCTGTGCCTGTTTTTCGTGGCTGGAAAATGCATTGAACAGATAATCGGGGTCGCTCAGCTCAAAATTGTATTTTGATTGTTCCACTTCATTCTGATGATAAACATCGTGATACGTCAGTCCGTCAGTCCAGATCAGGCTGTAAACATTTTCGACACCTTGCAGATACATGGCCAGTCGCTCAAGGCCATAAGTGATTTCACCGGTGATCGGCCTGCAATTGATGCCGCCGACCTGCTGAAAATAGGTGAACTGGGTGACTTCCATGCCGTTCAGCCAGGCTTCCCAACCGAGCCCCCAGGCACCCAGCGTCGGATTTTCCCAGTCATCTTCCACCAGGCGCACGTCATTCTGTTGCAGGTCGAGCCCCAGTTCTCGCAGGGAATCAAAATACAAATCCAGGATATTGGCCGGCGCAGGCTTCAGCACGACCTGGAATTGGTAGTAATGCTGCAAACGGTTGGGATTGTCGCCATAACGGCCGTCCTTCGGCCGCCGCGACGGCTGCACATAAGCCGCTTTCCATGGCTCCGGCCCGAGCGCGCGTAGAAAAGTGGCCGTATGGCTGGTGCCCGCGCCGACTTCCATGTCGTAGGGTTGCAGAATGGCGCAGCCTTGTCTGGCCCAGTAGCGCTGCAGGGTGAAAATAATGTCCTGGAATGTTGGTCTGTTCATGAAAAAACCGCGGTTACGCCGCTTCTGTGAGTGTAGTTGCGGATTTTACAGGGTTTTCCATCCGGCGTGTATGACTGCGCCGGCTTTTTCGTACGGATCCGGCGCGGCGCATGACGATGCCGTTGGGTGGCGGCAATTCATCGCATTCCATTGATCTGTTCATTCCATGACAGGTAATTTCAGGTTATCAGCGCGAAAGTGTGCTTGCGTTTTCTGTAAAGCCAGCGTCAGATAAAGTCGCTTCAGCTAATGCCGATAAGTGTGGTTATTCTTGGAACTTTGTTTTCGATCAGGTCAGGTGTTTATGCATGAAATAATAGATGGTGACGGCGCATTAAGCGGTGCTGAGCGTGAATACAAATTTACTGCCCAGGATTTTGAGCGAGTCAAAAAAATGATCTATAACCGTGCCGGTATTTCGCTTTCGCCCAGCAAACAAAACATGGTATACAGTCGTCTTGCCAAACGTTTAAGAGCGAATGGTTTTGGTTCATTCAAGGACTATCTGGATTCATTGGAAAGTCCTAAAAATCCAGAGTGGGAAGCGTTTACCAACGCACTGACGACTAATCTGACTTCCTTTTTTCGTGAACATCACCATTTCCCCATTCTTGAGCAGCATGCGGAAAAACGCAGGAATGCAGGTAAAATCCACCTTTGGTGCAGTGCTTCATCAACAGGTGAAGAACCCTATTCGATGGCGATGTCGATGGTGCAGGTATTCAATACACTTACGCCGCCGGTACATATTCTGGCGACAGATCTGGATACGAACGTTCTAGCTAAAGCGAAGGCGGGCATTTATCCAATTGAAAAACTCGAGAAACTGCCAAAAGAGAAGTTGAGAAAGTTTTTTCTGAGAGGTAAAGGCGTTCATGCGGGACATGCGATGGTGCGTCCTGAATTGCGGAGCATGATTACATTTCGGCAATTGAATTTGCTGGATAATAATTGGCCTATTCGCGGGCCTTTTGATGCGATATTCTGTCGTAATGTCATGATTTATTTTGACAAACAAACACAATATAAAATTTTGCAAAAATTTGTCCCTTTGCTTGCCCCAAACGGCCTACTGTTTGCGGGTCATTCCGAAAGCTTTCAGCACGCTGCTGATTTATTCAAATTACGAGAAAAAACAGTATACGAGCTTGCAAAAAATAACCGAGGAAAAGCATGACTGAGTTTATCAATGAACATATCGCCACAAATTTATATTTTGATAATAATTTTAATATACATGCTGTTAAGCTCTTGCCAGGTGAATATTTTGTTACAAAAGAAGACATGCTGCTCGTGACAGTGCTGGGTTCTTGTGTTGCTGCCTGTATTCGCGACAGAAAGAACGGGATTGGCGGCATGAATCATTTTATGTTGCCTGATAGCGGCAGCTCAGACACCAATTCGCCGATGAATCCGTCTGCGCGATATGGGGTGTATGCGATGGAGATTCTAATCAATCATTTGCTGAAACTGGGAGCGTGTCGCGCGAATCTGGAAGCAAAAGTGTTTGGTGGCGGTAATGTGATTAGTGGTTTAACGCAAGCTAACGTTGGTCAGCGTAATGCGGAATTTGTGCTGCAATTTCTGAAAACTGAAGGTATCCCAATAGTTGCGAAGGATTTGATCGATATCTATCCTCGTAAAGTTTATTTTTTCCCTAAAACCAGTAAGGTGTTGGTCAAGAAATTGAGAGAGCTGCATAATGGCACAATCAAAATGCGTGAGAAGGATTACAGCAGGAGGCTCAATAAATCCACAAGCACCAGCAAGAGCAACGTCGTGGAGCTTTTTTCCTGATTTATAATTTTTGGTACGATTGTGAGCGTATTATGAAAAAAATCAATGTATTGGTTATAGATGATTCAGCACTTATCCGCAAGCTGCTGACCGAAATTATTAACAGTCAACGTGATATGACGGTAGTGGGTTCGGCATCGGATCCGTTGGTGGCGCGTGATATGATTCGTGAGATGAATCCGGATGTATTAACGTTGGATGTTGAGATGCCTAAAATGGACGGTTTGGATTTTCTGGAGCGATTAATGCGTCTTCGGCCCATGCCCGTAGTCATGGTGTCAACGTTGACGGAAAGGGGATCCGATATTACTTTCCGCGCGCTTGAACTTGGCGCTGTTGATTTTGTAGCCAAACCTAAAATCGATATTGCCAGTGGATTAAAAGCATATGGCGACGAAATCGCCGGTAAAATAAGAACAGCATTTTCCGCGCGTGTAAAAAGACTTGGTCCGGAAAGGGCGGTATCAAAAAGTGCGTCTGCAGATGCTGTATTGCCAGTGGCTCCAGGTAGAACCGCGATATCAACGGAAAAGCTAATTATCGTTGGTGCTTCGACAGGCGGTACTGAAGCAATCAAAGAATTCCTGATTCAATTACCGGCCAATTGCCCGGGGATCTTGATTACGCAACATATGCCGGAAGGATTCACAAAATCATTTGCCAATCGATTAAACAGCCTTTGCAGGATATCGGTACACGAAGCCCAAGGTGGTGAACGAGTACTGCCTGGACATGCTTTTATTGCACCAGGGCATTCACATTTACTATTGAAAAGAAGTGGCGCGAATTATGTAACTGAATTGAATCAAGGAGAGCTGGTGAGTCGCCATCGTCCTTCAGTAGACGTGCTTTTCCGTTCCGCAGCAAATTATGCGGGTAAAAATGCAATCGGCGTTATCCTGACAGGTATGGGAAAAGATGGTGCGGCAGGAATGCTTGAGATGCATCGAGCCGGCGCCTATAATTTTGCCCAGGATGAAGCCAGTTGTGTTGTTTATGGTATGCCGAAGGAAGCAGTGGCGGCCGGCGCTGTTGATGAAGTTGTGCCTTTAAGGGATATGGCGCGCAAAGTACTAACTAAAGTAACTAGTATGGGTGCTCAGCATGTTCGTGTTTGATACATTCTGATGTCTTGCACGATAAATGATCATTCTGAACCTGTTTTGTTTTTAACGCTGCGGCGGCGGTTGACGCGGATCGTTTTTTTAATCGCCGGTCAGAATGGAATATCATCTTCCATGTCATCAAATCCGGTATTGCTTCTACCTGATGACGATTGCGCCGGAGCAGATTCATGTCCCTCTCTATCAGGTGTATCGAAACTGTCACTGCCCGAACGGTTGCCCAGCATTTTCATATCGGTGGCAATAATTTCAGTCGTATAGCGGTCAACCCCATTTTTATCGGTCCACTTGCGGGTTTCCAGTCGCCCTTCAACGTAAACGGGGCGTCCTTTTTTAAGATATTCACCGGCTATCTCGGCCAGTTTCCGGTAAAAAGTGACACGATGCCATTCGGTTTTTTCCTGCTTCTCTCCACTTTTGTCCTTCCAGACTTCGGTCGTGGCCAGAGTAATGTTGGTTACGGCTTCTCCATTCGACATATAGCGTGTTTCGGGATCCTTGCCCAGGTTACCGATCAATATGACTTTATTGACTGATGCCATCTGTTTGCTCCTCCTTTTCCTCAAGTAGTCTGTTTACGCTCTCTTCGTCAAATCCCTTCATATCCACTTTCAGGTAAGCGACCCTCTCATCCGCAAGCACCAGTGCCTCGTGCACTCCCGGTACAGCAGCAAGCTGCAGGGATAAGTCTCGTGATTGCTGGAAATCCATTTTGCGGACATGATAGGCTTTTGAACGCACAGCCGCGGGTGCTTTCATGGTGCTGGCCAAAATCAGCCATATCAGCAGCAATCCGCCGCAGAAAGCGAAAAGCGCGGAATTGCCGTAGTTTTCCATCAGATACCCGCCAATTGCCGCGCCGGCAAATGCGCCTAAAAACTGAGTGCTGCTGTAGACGCCTATCGCAGTGCCTTTGGCGCCCACTGGTGCGGTTTTGGAAATCAGCGAAGGCAGACTGGCCTCCAGCAGATTGAATGCCGTGAAAAAAATCAACAGCGCCAGCGTTATACCGATAACCGATCCGGCAGTCAGCGCAAGCGCAATTTGTCCGCACAACAACAAAGCGATCGCCGCTACAAAAATCTGTTTCAGTTTGGCTTTCTTTTCTCCATAAATAATAGCCGGAATGATCAATAGCATGGAAAAAAATAGAACCGGCAGATAAATCTGCCAGTGATCCTCAGCGGCAACCCCTGCTTCACGCAATGTCAGCGGTACAACCAGCCATAACGCCATGAGCGTGGCATGCAGTGCAAAAATACCATAATCCAGGCGAAGTAATTGTTTGTTACGCAGTACACTGGCAAAACTTTCAGGAGAGGCTTCGGTGTCACTGTGAAACAGACTGATTCGCGGATCAGGGACAAATTGCTTGACGATCAGAATCGCAAATAATGCTAGCACGCCGGTCATTGCAAAAATGCCGGGTACGCCAATCCATTGACTCAATGCTGGAGCAACCGCCAGCGACAGCGCAAAGACCAGTCCGATTGTCATACCGATCACAGCCATCGCCTTGGTGCGGTGCTCCTCGCGCGTCAAATCGGCGGCCAAAGCCATGACTGCAGCTGAAATGGCGCCAGCACCCTGGATAATGCGTCCGATAATCACCCAGTAGATATCTGCTGCAAAAGCGGCGGTGAAACTGCCCACTGCGAACAGAATTAATCCCGCATAAATAACCGGCTTGCGTCCGATTCGGTCAGATAGCCAGCCCATCGGAATCTGTAGAAGCGCCTGTGTTAATCCATAGGCGCCGAGCGCGATGCCAATCAATGTGTAATTGCTGCCGCCGGGAAGATGTTCGGCATAAAAGGCAAAAACCGGCAGGATAATGAACAATCCAAACATGCGCAGCCCATAAACACCGGCCAGTCCGATCGTCGCGCGCTTTTCTGTTTGGTTCATTTTTTCAGATGAAATTGAAACAGACATGAATCAGGTTATGTATTTTCTGGAAAGTTGGGTATATTATCAGGTTGACTCGTACATAGATAGCCAATGGAATTGATAAGAATCCGTGGTGCGCGCACCCATAACCTGAAAAATATTAATCTTGAACTTCCGCGTAACAGGTTGGTTGTTATAACCGGGCTTTCCGGCTCAGGAAAGTCGTCACTCGCATTTGATACGCTTTATGCCGAAGGGCAGCGCCGTTATGTGGAGTCACTTTCCGCTTATGCCAGACAATTCTTGCAGTTAATGGAGAAGCCGGATGTTGACTCCATTGAAGGCTTGTCGCCGGCAATAGCGATTGAGCAGAAAGCGACCTCGCACAATCCTCGCTCAACCGTTGGCACAGTGACAGAGATTCACGATTACTTGCGTCTGCTTTTTGCCCGGGTGGGTGATCCGCAATGCCCCGAACATCACATCACGCTGGCGGCGCAAAGCGTTTCACAGATGGTTGATCATGTGCAGGCATTGCCGGAAGGAACACGGTTGATGATTCTGTCGCCCCTGGTTGTTGAACGCAAAGGAGAGCAGGCGGATTTATTTGATGAATTGCGTGCGCAAGGTTTTGTCCGTCTTCGCATCGACGGTGAGGTTTATGACATTGATGCTTTGCCGAAACTGGAAAAGAATAAAAAGCATACCGTCGAAGTTGTCATTGACCGCCTGAAAGTATCGTCCGATGCCAAACAGCGCATGGCGGAATCCTTCGAGGTCGCCCTGCGGCACGCGGATGGCCGTGCATTGGCGGTTGAAATGGATAGTGGGCGGGAGCATCTCTTTTCGGCAAAATTCAGTTGCCCGGTTTGCAGTTATTCGCTTTCCGAACTGGAACCGCGCTTGTTTTCGTTCAACAATCCGCTTGGTGCTTGCCAGCGGTGCGACGGACTGGGGCAGATCACTTTTTTTGATCCGGCGCGTGTCGTGGCTTTTCCACATTTGTCGCTGGCCTCCGGCGCGGTAAAGAACTGGGACAAAAGGAATCAATTTTATTTCCAGATATTGAGCAGCCTTGCAAAGCATTATGATTTCGACATCGAAACCCCTTTCGAAGCACTCAGCGCCGAAATTCAGCAGATCATTTTGCATGGATCGGGACAGGAAAAGATTCTGTTTACCTATCTCAACGACAGCGGTAAAAAGAATCAGCAAAAACATGTTTTTGAGGGCATTATTCCTAATCTGACGCGCCGTTACCGCGAAACCGAGTCCCAAACCGTGCGTGAAGAACTCGGGAAATATCTGAATGCGACAGTTTGTCCGGATTGTCAGGGTACACGGCTGTGCACGGCGGCCCGGCACGTGTTTGTAGGCGACAGAACAATATACGAAATCAGTGCATTCCCGCTCAAGCAGGCCAAAGCTTTTTTTGATCAGCTGGCTCTGCCCGGACACAGACAATCGATCGCTGAACGGATTGTCAAGGAAATCTCCAGCCGGCTTCAGTTTCTGAATAATGTCGGACTGGACTATCTGTCGCTTGATCGTTCCGCTGACACATTGTCTGGCGGCGAATCGCAGCGCATACGGCTGGCCAGCCAGATCGGTTCCGGGTTGACCGGTGTTATGTATGTGCTGGATGAGCCGTCCATTGGGCTGCATCAGCGTGACAACGATCGTTTGCTGAATACCCTCAAGCATCTGCGCGATCTGGGCAATAGCGTGATTGTCGTGGAACATGACGAAGATGCGATACAAATCGCGGATTATGTCGTCGATATGGGGCCGGGCGCGGGTGAACATGGTGGAATGGTCGTGGCGTGCGGCAAGCCGGATGAGATTCGGGCAAACCTTGATTCCCTGACGGGCGCCTACCTTTCAGGAAGATTATCCATCCGGATACCCGAGCAACGCGCTGCGCCAAACCCGGACAGAATGCTGTGTATAGCCGGCGCATCGGGTAATAATCTGAAACGGATACAGTTGAATTTGCCAGTCGGATTATTCGTCTGCATAACCGGTGTTTCCGGTTCCGGCAAGTCAACGCTGATTAACGAGACGCTCTATCGCGCTGTCGCACAGCATCTTTATGCCAGCAATGCTGAACCGGCGCCATTCGAGGAGATTGAAGGCTTGGCGTTTTTCGATAAAGTCATCAATATGGATCAAAGTCCCATCGGACGAACGCCGCGTTCCAATCCGGCTACCTATACCGGTCTTTTTACGCCAATCCGGGAATTGTTCGCCGGTGTGCCGCAGGCGCGTGAGCGGGGATACGCGCCCGGACGTTTTTCGTTCAATGTGAAAGGCGGACGCTGCGAGGCTTGTCAGGGTGACGGTGTCATCAAGGTCGAGATGCATTTTCTTCCTGATATTTACGTGACCTGCGACGTTTGTCATGGCAAGCGCTACAACCGCGAAACGCTTGAAATTCAGTACAAAGGCAAAAATATCACCGAAATTCTGCAAATGACGGTGGAGAATGCTGCTGAATTTTTCAGTCCGGTGCCCGTGGTTGCCCGCAAACTGCAAACATTGCTTGATGTCGGGTTGGGTTATATCACGCTGGGACAATCGGCGACAACCTTGTCGGGCGGAGAAGCGCAGCGCGTCAAGCTTTCGCTGGAACTTTCCAAGCGCGATACGGGAAGAACCCTTTATATACTCGATGAACCGACTACAGGTTTGCATTTTCAGGATATCGATTTGTTACTGACTGTACTGCACAGGCTCCGTGATCACGGCAATACTGTTGTCGTTATCGAGCATAATCTTGATGTTATAAAAACCGCAGACTGGATTATCGATCTGGGTCCGGAAGGCGGGGACGGCGGCGGGCATATTGTGGCGGAAGGTGCGCCCGAAGCTGTTGCCGCGAATCCGAACAGCTTTACGGGAAAATATTTGCAGAACATGTTGAAAAGATGACTCCACGCGTCTGGTTGCTGGACAGTTTCGAAGCAGCCGTGAAAGCAGCCGATCCGGCGCGGATTGTACCGGAATTTTTGCCCAATCTGTCTGATTTGCCCGTGCCGCCCAAGGGGCGTGTTCTCGTCGTCGGTGCAGGCAAGGCATCTGCGGCCATGGCGGTGGCGGTGGAGAATAGCTGGCATGAATATCATGCGCTGGAAGGCATCGTGGTTACACGGTATGGTCACGCTATGCCGACACGGCGTATCAAAATTATCGAAGCGGGACATCCGATTCCCGATGAAAACGGCATGCAGGCAGCGCAAGATATTCTGCAGCGTGTCATGCAGTTGACGAAGGACGATCGATTACTTTGTCTGTTCAGTGGCGGTGGTTCCAGCTTGCTGGCGCTGCCATCCGAGGGCGTTGCATTGGTCGATCTTCAGCGGGTGACACAACAGCTTTTGCGTTGCGGCGCCAGCATCCAGGAAATCAATACCGTGCGAAAACATGTTTCCAAAATACAAGGCGGGCGGCTTGCCGCCGCCTGTCAAGCGCCGATACATGCGTTGATTATTTCGGATGTTACCGGCGATGATCCCGCGCATATTGCATCGGGGCCGTGTGCACCCGATCCGACTTGTTTTTTGGATGCGCTGACTGTGCTCGAACGCTATGCTATTGATGCGCCTGCCAATATTCAGAGCGTTCTGAGGGCGGGCGGTCAGCATTTGCTGGATGAGACGCCGAAGCCGGGATCGCCGATTTTCAAGCATGTCAGGAATCAGATTATCGCCAGCGCGCGCCAGAGTCTGCGTGCAGCAAAACACTTTTTTGAACAATGCGGGATTAATGCATTAATTCTGGGGGACACGGTTACCGGTGAGGCGCGCGACGTCGCCAAGACTTATGCAGCATTGGTACGGGAAATCCGTTTGTATCCGGATTTATTAAAGCCGCCGGTTGCATTGCTCTCCGGCGGAGAAACAACGGTTACTGTGCATGGAAATGGGCGGGGCGGACGGAATACAGCGTTTTTATTGGCATTGCTGATCGCCTTGGATGGTCTGGACGGGGTTTATGCGCTCGCCTGTGATACGGATGGCATCGACGGATCCGGGCACAACGCGGGCGCATTAATTACGCCCGATTCTTTGTTGCGCGCCAGACGAGCCGGAATGCATGCGGATTCCTATCTGGTCAATAACGACACGTTCAGCTTTTTCAGCAAACTGGGCGATCTGGTGATCACCGGCCCGACGTATACCAACGTCAATGACTATCGGGTAATTCTTGTTCTGTAAGAACTTGATCAGCGTTTTTTAACGCGCTGATTTCTTCGATCAATTTGAATCGATGCTACGCTGTAACCGGCTTGAAACCAGCGATTAATGACATATTCATAGAACACCGGGTTTCTGACGATCCTGATATTGGCCGCGAGCGCCTTGCCGTAATTAGTCAGAATGACATGGCCGAGATCAAGCTGATTGTGCATCGCGTCGGGAAAACCAATCTTGGTCGGTTCTCCACAGTAAAACAGACGGGTATGCTTGCCCAGTCCTTTTTTAACAAAACCATCTGGTTCAAAATGGATTAATCCGCAGAACTCCAGTTGTCGTAGGGTTTCGTGGGTAATGGCCTCCGCTGTGTAGATTTTTTCATTCAGATCAAGGATCAGCGGTAACGGCTCTCCCTGAGTCCAGATGAACTGACACAGTGCTTCGAATAACCGCTGGTTTTCCGCACTCAATAAGTCGTTTGCCGAATTGCGAGCCTGGTTTTTTTCTGACTCTGCCGCGAAATAATCATCATCTATCACCAAAAATTTCCTACACTTGATTCTAATCACAGTGCGTTGAAATACCTATTTCTGCTGACTTTCTTCGTTGCTGCTGCCGGATTCTGCCGGAGCAGCCGCGACAGTCTCATTTTTATTGTCCTTATCCTTATCGCTGTTACTTTTAGCTTTATTTTTAGCTGAATTTTTTTCGCGCCTTTTTAGTTCACTATTGATTTCGAAGAGAAAATTCTGGTTATCTTTGCGCTGTTTTTCACTTTTATACCAGGCAAGACAGGTAATCGATCCCATAACGATCAATAAAACATTCAGTAAGTCCACGCCATCAAAAAAAATGAATGCGATGCCTGTCGATACAGCGAATGCACCGAGGAATGCGGTGAGATGCCACATGGTGTTGCTTGATTTTTTCTGACGCGCACCTAATGCCTCCAGTTTATCCCGTGTTGAAATCAGTTCTTCGTCCGTCCATTTTTTCATGCTCATGGCGAGTAATTCTCCTTGAATAATTTTTTATAAAGCGCCAGGATCTGATAAATAGCGCTGATGACTCGTTATGCTTGTCGTGCAATCATATATATGGCGCTTACCTCTTCTTCCACCGGAAAAAAGCGGACTGTGAATGATAAAACACCGAGCTTTGAAGTACGTCAGGCATATTCTATCAGGTTGATGGTACTACGCGAGCTTGTCATCAGAAAACGATGCCAAGTTAAAAGAGACAGGCAACAAAAAAGGCACCCGAAGGTGCCTTTTTTGTTTGCTAAAGTAATGCTTAGAAATTGTGACGCATACCTACAGTGTAAACGTTGCTATCTCTCATTACGTTGTTTCTGTCGTCAACCATATTGCGTTGATAACCGCCGAACAGGCTGGTGCGTTGGCTCAGATTGTGAATCGCACCGACTGTGAAGCTGCTGACATCGCGTTTATCCGCGAATGTCGTACGGTTAGCTTGAGACATACCACCCTGTGCGATCAGGCGCGTGCTGCCCAGAGCATATTCACCGCTGACGAACCACAGGTGGCCATCACCATTGACGTTCATTGCTGAGTTACATTGAGCGCGAGGATCACCGCTTGAACCGAGTTGCGCTGCGCTGGTACAGGAAGCCGCGCCATTGATGGTTGCATCATTGATGTTTTCATATTGACCCGCAATGCGGAAGTCTCTGAAATTCCATGACGCGCCACCACGCCAGACTTGTTCGTCATCTGCGCCAGGACCGAAGCTTGCGCTCTGGAATGTACGTTGACTTGAGCTGATATTATCTCTTGAATAACCGCCAAATACGCCAAGATTATGCTCGTTGGCAACGGTTGCTTCATATTTACCGGTGATCTGGAAATCCCATTCGCCATCTTCACCGCCGGCGTTATTAGGGTTAACACTGCCACCAAAAACAGGGTCAAGTCTGTTTGAATCACCCGGCATCAGCAATGCGGCAAAAGAAAAACCTTCTACCTTGGGTGAGTCGTAACGAACCGCGCTGTTGACAAAGCTTTGTGCGCCAGAACCGTAACCGTTTGCAGACGCAGTCATGGTGCCGCCGCTACCTGCAGCTTGCAGTGTGGTATAGGCAAACGGATCGATTGTCTGGCCACCGGCAAAATCCTTGAATGGTGATTGAACGCGGCCGAATTTAACTTCACCCCATTGATCATTGGCCAAAGCAACCCAACGCTCACGTGCAAAACCTAAGTCACTGCTTCCGGTGTTAAAGCCGAATTCAAGGTGCGCTTTAGCTTTTAATCCGCCGCCGAGCTGTTCGACGACATGCACGCCCCATCTTGACCGACCGGTATCATCACCAATCAGCGCCTGACTGGTAAAGCCATCATAATCAACGGTTGCATATTCTGCCTGTGCGCTACCAAACATGGTTACGCTGGTTCCTTGTGCTGATACAACCATCGGCGTTGCAAGTGCACCGGCTACTGCTAACGAAATAAGTTTCTTCTTCATAGGGAAGTTCTCCTGTAATGTTAAAACGACTGGGGGTCGCCTGTTAACCCATCTATGCTCCGGTGGAATGTACCCCACTGTTTTTTTGACCATCCACTGCGGAAGGTTTGATCAGATTGTGCCCAACGCGAAGCATTCCTGCAAGGAAAACAACTCTTTTTGTGACAATTTTGGCATCCAAATGTTGTTTCTGCGCAACAATATTGTTGTTTTTTAGTCTACCACTGGTCACGGGCTGATATGAGTCGTGTGCCATGAATACAGTGCTTTAACATCTTGTTAATGCCGAATTCTGAAATATGCGGTGTATGCATCTTGATCCTGTTTTTCCGGATTCAAGGCGACAGGGTGTTTGTGGCTATCAATTCGCAAGGCGTAATATGCTGATCAGGTGGTCGCCGTATTTATCCAGTTTATGGGCGCCGATACCGGTTATCCGGCTTAATTCTTCCATTGTCCGAGGGCAAGCGTGTACTAATTCTTTCAATGTCGCGTCGTGAAAAATCACGTAGGCGGGCACGCCGTGTTCGATGGCGGTTTCTGAGCGCCACGCGCGCAGCTGTTCCCATAAGTGCTGTTCAGCCGGGCTGAATAAAGGCTCAACCGCAGGTTCCATTTTTCGGAAAATCTTCTTGTCCACATCGGGTTGTCGCAGAAAAATCTTTTGCTGTCCTTTTAATGCCGGTCGACTGGCCTCGGTCAGCCATAATGCGCCATGCCCTTCATTATCAGTTGTCAGCAGACCGCGTGCGATCATTTGCCTGAATATGGCGCGCCATGTTTTAACCGGCAGGTCGCTGCCGATACCGAATGTGCTGATTTGATCATGTTTCCATTGTTTGACGCGCGCTGTGCAGTTGCCGCGTAATACATCGATCAGGTATCCAGCGCCGAATTGCTGTCCGGTACGATAAACACAAGACAAGGCTTTTTGTACTTCGATGGTGGCATCCCATGTTTTTGGCGGATTCAGGCAGACGTCGCAATTTCCGCAAAATTGCGGGACAGCAATTTCTCCCAGATAGTGCAACAAATGCATGCGGCGGCAGGTTATCGTTTCGCAATATGCCAGCATGGATTCCAGCTTTCGCGTTGCGATCTGCTTGAATTGCTGGAGCGCATCGGATTCTTCTATCATGCGTCGTTGTTGAATGACATCATTCAAACCATACGCCATCCAGGCGTTGGCTTTTAGTCCGTCACGCCCCGCGCGCCCGGTCTCCTGATAATAGGCTTCGATGCTTCTGGGCATGTCCAGGTGAGCGACAAATCGCACGTCCGGCTTATCGATGCCCATGCCAAAGGCAATGGTGGCTACCATGACGATATTGTCTTCGCGCAGGAACGTTTCCTGGTTCGATGCGCGTTGTTGCGGACTCATTCCGGCATGATAAGGCAAAGCGTTGATATCGTGAAAATTCAGCCATGCCGTGATTTCTTCAACTTTCTTGCGCGCGAGGCAATAAACGATTCCTGCGTCTCCGGAATGTTCCGTCTGGATAAAGGTGAGTAACTGTTGCTTGCTGTTGATTTTGTCAACAATATGATAACGAATATTGGGGCGATCAAAACTCGAAACAAAAATTTTTGCTTCGTGCAACGCCAGACGTTCAATGATTTCCTGACGCGTAACGGGATCAGCCGTGGCGGTCAAGGCAATACGCGGGACAGCGGGAAAACGCTCATGCAATACCGATAGCTGACTGTATTCCGGACGGAAGTCATGGCCCCATTGCGACACGCAATGCGCTTCATCGATTGCAAACAAAGCCAAGGGTATCCGGCTGATCAGATCGAGAAAATGCCGCGTTAATAACCGCTCCGGAGCGACATAAAGCAAGTCGTATTCACACGCCAGTAATTTTTGTTCCACGCGCTGTGCTTCTTCATGCGGCAAGGTGGAATTGAGAACAGCGGCATGCACGCCGGCTTCATGCAGTGCCGCGACCTGATTTTGCATCAGGGCAATCAAAGGCGAAACGACGATAGCCACGCCTTCGCGCATCAGCGCCGGTATTTGATAGCAAAGTGATTTGCCGCCTCCTGTGGGCATCAACACCAGGCAATCATTGCCGTTTGCAAGGTGACTGATAATATCAGCCTGCTGGCCGCGAAATGCCGGGTAACCAAAAACGCTGCTGAGAATATTGCGCGCGGCCGGTATGCAATCCGATACTTTTTGTGCTGTATTCAGGCGGCTTGTCACAGTCTGTTTATCCGAATATCCAGGGTATCAACGCATAGGACAAGCCTGTTACAGCGACAATAGCGACCAGATTCAATTTGAAACCGGCATTTGCCATTTGTGCAATGGTCACTTGTCCGGTGGAATAAACCACCGCATTGGGCGCCGTAGCAACCGGCAGCATGAAAGCGCAGCTGGCCGCCAGTGCGGTTGGTGCAAAAAAGAGCATGGGATCTATGCCACCTGATGCAGCCAGAACGGCGAGAATGGGGAGCAGGGTTGCGGTAGTTGCGGTGTTGCTGGTCAACTCGGTCAGAAAAACAACCAATGCTACCAATGTAAACAGCATCAGAATCAGGTCGAGATGTGGCAAACCTGAGAGCCCGGCGCCAATCCATGCACCCAGTCCGGTGTTTTTGATCGCATCGGCAAGACTGAGGCCGCCGCCAAATAATAACAACACGCCCCAGGGTATTTTGCAGGCAGTGTCCCAATCCATGAGTGCGGCTTGTCTTTCCTGCGCGGATTGCCGGGGTTGCTGCATTTGTCCGGCGGGGATGATAAACATCAGTACGGCGCCGCCTACCGCGATCATCGCGTCATCGAGCCACAGCAGAACCGCAAAGTGCTCCTGAACCGGTACGCGCAGTATCCATGATGCTGCAATCAGCATGAATACGCCAGCGAGCCGTTTCTCGGGTTGTGTTAATGGCCCGAGTTTTTCGAGTTCGTCAATAATAGCCCTTTTGGAAATACGATCGTCCGGAAGATCAAATGAAAAAGCCCACCGGGTAAGCACCAGCCAGGCTAATGCCGTCATCACCACGACAACCGGAACCCCGAAAATCATCCAGTCGACAAAACTGATGTCGACACCATAGTGCTGTTTCATGAAACTGACAACAAACAGATTGGGCGGTGTGCCGATAATTGTACCCAGTCCGCCGATGCTGGCTGAGTAGGCTATGCCAAGAACCATGCACAAAATGAATTTCCGGCTCTGTTCGCTGGTGTCTCTAGCCATTTCTCCCGCCAGAGAGAGCGCGATCGGAATCATCATCAGCGTACTTGCGGTATTGCTTATCCACATGGAGATCAATGCGGTGGCGCTCATGAACCCGGCAATTAAGGCCGCTGGACTGTCGCCAACGCGAATCAGAATATTTAATGCAAGACGGCGATGCAGATTCCATCTGGCCAGACCGGAGGCGATAATAAATCCGCCCAAAAGCAGAAAAATTGCCGGAGCGGCGTACGGCGCCGTGCTTTCCTGCACGGACATGATACCCAAAGCGGGAAACAATACGATGGGCAACAGCGATGTGGCTGGAATCGGAACGACTTCTGTTGCCCACCAGATCGCCAGCAGCAATGCAACACCTGCGCTGCGCCAGGCGGCCTCCGGCATCTCCGGCGGCGGAGGCGTCAGGATTGTCATGCTCAGCAAGCTGATGCCGGCAATCAGACCGATTTTCTGTGATTTAGAGAGAAACACATCCGTATCTCCATGGGCGGATCCAAAGCTTTGTTCTTTGTTCTGATAATCAATGCATATTATCGCAGAACTTTTGTCATACAATCGTTTTCTGTGCAATCCGGTTTCGGATTATTCATTGATTTGTACTGGTATAATTGTATTTTTTGATCATTTTGTTTGTCTGATAACCCTTGTTGCCTGGAGAGTAAAATGTCGGTAGCTGATGTTTTGAAACTGATTCAAGACAAAGAAGTTAAATTTGTGGATTTGCGTTTTACCGATACCAACGGTAAAGAACAGCATGTCACGATCCCATCCCATAGTTTTGATGCCGACAAATTTGAGGATGGCCATCCATTTGATGGCTCGTCAATTGACGGATGGAAGAGCATACAATCATCCGACATGCTGCTGCTGCCTGACCCTGAGACCGCCAATCTGGATCCGTTTACCGATGATTCCACACTCATTATGACATGCGACGTGGTGGAACCTGCTGACGGCAAGGGTTATAGCCGTGACCCGCGTTCACTGGCCAAGCGCGCCGAAATTTATCTGCAATCAACCGGCATCGGCGATATTGCGTATTTCGGTCCTGAACCCGAATTTTTCATTTTTGACGCAGTATATTGGCATACCGATATGTCCGGCTGCTCTGTCAAGATAGAGTCTGAAGAAGCGGCATGGAGTTCTATTATCAAATATGACAGCGGTAATATGGGGCATCGCCCGGCAATCAAGGGCGGCTACTTTCCTGTTCCTCCTGTCGATTCACTGCACAATATACGTTCGGCAATGTGTCTGACGCTGGAGCAGCTCGGCATTCCGGTAGAAGTGCATCATCATGAAGTGGCCACCGCGGGACAGTGCGAAATCGGGACGCGCTTCAACAGTCTGGTCAAACGCGCGGACTGGAATCAGTTACTCAAATATGTGGTGCATAATGTGGCGCATTCCTATGGCAAGACGGCAACCTTCATGCCCAAGCCGATTGTCGGTGATAATGGCTCAGGTATGCATGTTCATCAATCTATCTGGAAAAACGGAGAGAATCTCTTTTCCGGAAATGGCTACGCGGGTTTGTCCGAAATGGCGCTGTATTACATAGGCGGTATTCTCAAGCATGCCAAGGCGCTTAATGCAATAGCTAATCCAGGCACAAACTCCTACAAAAGACTTGTCGCCGGTTATGAAGCGCCGGTAAATCTGGCGTATTCAGCAAGTAATCGCTCTGCGGCCATCCGTATTCCACATACCAGCAGTCCAAAAGGACGTCGAATCGAGGTGCGTTTCCCCGATCCATGCGCCAATCCGTATCTGGTTTTTTCGGCATTGATGATGGCGGGGCTTGATGGCATCCAGAACAAAATCCATCCAGGCGACCCCATGGATAAAAATCTCTACGATCTGCCTCCGGAAGAAGCAGCCAAAGTACCGAATACCTGTGCATCACTAGATGAAGCCTTGAATTGTCTGGATAAGGATCGTGATTTTCTGACGCGGGGAGGGGTGTTCAGCAATGATATGATTGATGCCTATATTGCGCTCAAAATGGAGGAGGTAACGCTGTTACGTACAACGACTCACCCCGTCGAGTTTGATATGTATTACAGCCTCTAACAGATTGTTGAAAAGTTATCTGCGTTGCCGCTGCGGCATTAATAGGCAGGTTCAAAATGCGCATTGCGTAAACTCTGCCTCCTTGCTCTCGGTGCTAATGCTTTACCTTGCGGAGCAGTCTTATGGCTGCTTGCGTCGCTTGCTTTGTCTTGCTTCAGCTGTCCTGATCAGATTGTTTAACAGTCTGCCAACTTAAGAGATAGGCGCTGACCGAGGCGCCATCAGTCGACTTTTATCATAAATTGCGTAAAAAAACGGTATAAATTTCACCCTTTTCCAGCTTTCCCTTGAGGAGATAGTTGATAGACTGTAAATGTCAATTCAACTTAATTTGCTGTTTTCGGCATTTGTGTTCGATAGCCAATCGTGAATTATGAATATACCAATACCATTTTTACTAATCGTTATAGCTTTCCTGAGTACGGATCTGACGTCGGTTGTACACGCGGGATCAACGATTTATAAACATGTAGACGCAGATGGCAGCATCACTTTTACCAATCGCCCAATCAAGGGGGCGCAGACCATTCAGTCGACGTCAAACAGCCCCAGATCTCAAGCTGTAGCCGCAGTGAGGCCAGCGCACTTTCCAAAAGCCAGTGTTCACGCACAACAAAAGCGCGATGTGCAGCGTCGCCAGATTCTCGAAAATGAACTGGCCGAAGAAATGAAATTGTTTTCCGAAACCAGCAGATTTATCGCGCAGCTGAGTAACGGCGAGGAGGCGCAACAGCAAAACGATAGGATGAGGCGCCTGCATAATAAATTGCAGCGGCATGAAAGCAATATCGCGTCACTGAAAAAAGAGCTGGAAAGATTATAACGTTTGCAGGTTAACCTTTTATCATGAAAATACAGAACTTTCTGTTAATAGCCGCCTTGTCCGTTTACACGAACCCTGTGCTTTCCGGTGTTTATAAACATATAGACGAGCAAGGTAACGTGACGTATTCAAATGTCCGCTCAACCGCCGCCGCGGAAGAAGTGGATCTACCCCCTCTTGTTGTAGTGCCTTCGGTTGACGCTGAAGGCATTGATGACAGAATAAGGCAAAGGCGGGAAAACAACATTATTAGAGAACAGCGAAAGGATGTCGAGCGTCGTATTGCCGAAGAAACCGCGCAATTGGATATGACCCGGGCTGAATATAAAGGCGGCAAACCGGATCGTCTGGGAAGTGAGCGTAATTATCAGCGTTATCTTGACCGTGTTGAGCGCTTGAAAAATGAAATCAGTGCCCGCGAAATAAGTCTTCAAGCTTTGCAGCGCGAACTGGAAAATATACCGGAAATCAAATAGCGGGTTTCTCTGGAAAGCGCGCAATTCGTTATGTGGATAAGCGCAAATAAGGATTCTCAGGAATTCCCTTCGGATAGTAGTGCAATAACGGGAGCATGATCGGATGGGCGCTCCTGTTTTCGCGTTACTTTGTCAATCTGGCAGGCAATGCAGTCTTTCGCCAAGGCTTCACTCAGCAGTATATGATCGATACGCAGCCCTCGGTTGCGCCTGAATGCCAGCATACGATAATCCCACCAGCTATACGATTTTTCCGGTTGTTCGAACAGACGGAAGCTGTCAACGAAGCCAATATTCAATAATTCGTCAAACGCGCTACGCTCAGGCTGGCTGCATAATACTTTTCCGTTCCAGAGCTCCGGGTCGTATACGTCCCGGTCATCAGGAGCGATATTGTAGTCACCCATGACGGCGAGTCGGGGGTGTTTTTTTAATTCTTCGCGCAGCCATGTTGTCAAAGCGGGCAGCCATCTCATTTTATAAGCATATTTTTCTGAATCCACCGTTTCGCCGTTGGGTACATAAACAGAAACAACACGCAGATTTCCATAAGTTGCCGCAATGACTCTTTTCTGTTCGTCCTCAAAATCAGGGATGGCGGTGACGGCCTCCTGGCCTTGTAATCTGCTGAGTATGGCTACACCGTTATAAGTCTTCTGGCCGGTGTAGATGGACTGGTAGCCGGCATCGGTGATTTCATCCCGAGGAAAATTTTCATCGGATAATTTGGTTTCCTGAAGGCAAAGTATATCCGGTTGATGGGCTTGCAGCCATTCGATGACCTGAGGTAACCGAACTTTGAGGGAGTTGACGTTCCATGTCGCCAGTTTCATATTTTTGAGTCAGATAATAAGCATTACAAAGAATTACAGATCGAGTTACCTTAGAATAATCTGCTGTAACCACTGATCGATATCGTCGATTTCCTGACCGCAGACGGAGTGTTCTATCGAGTACTCATGCCAATCTACGGTGTAATGGGCTTGAAGCAGTTTTTCTTTTGATGACGTGGCGAGTGTAATCGGAACAATCGCATCATACGTGCCATGCGCCATAAAAATGGGCGTCGCGATATTGGTCGCCTGAGCTTCATGATGCAGGGAGGCGGATAAAGGCAGATAACATGACAATGCCATAATACCGCCCAATTTGTTCTTCTGCCGCAACCCCGCTTGGAGCGCCATGGCGCCGCCCTGTGAAAAACCGGCCAGAACGATATGCGTTGATGCAATGCCTCTTCGCAGTTCATTTTCAATCAATGCATCAATGTTTTTTTGCGAAGCCCGGATGCCGATCTCATCTTCGGATGCGCCGATATTTGCGCCATAAATATCATACCAGGCGCGCATCACATAGCCGCCGTTTATGGTTACCGGTCTTTCGGGAGCGTGTGGAAAAATAAAGCGGATCGGTATTTTTGAGGATACTGTCAATTCATTGATAATCGGCACGAAATCGTTTCCATCGGCGCCCAGACCGTGCATCCATAAGATGGTATGCGCAGGGTTGGAGCCGGTTTCGATTTCAACGGCGGATAACAGTTCAGATTCAGACATAAATAGGCATCATGGAACATTGACTTAAGTAAGCGATAGGATAAAATTCGCCATGCAAAAAACAAGCAGCGGATTGATTCAATTTTCCATTTATCCTGACATAAATTTCAACAGAGAAGAGGCTATGAAACGCAGAGATTTTATCAAAATTATTGGGGCGGGCGCACTTTTAAATCCAATAACGTCAATTCCATTGTTTGCCGATAGCCGGAGACTGGATTTTGAAAAGTGGAACAGCTTCCGACTGACTTATCAGGTCGATTTGCCGGCAACCGGAAAGCATGCACGCCTCTGGCTGCCGTTGCCCAATTCCATGTCTCCAGCTTATCAGTATACACAGGGCAATAATTGGTCAGGAACTGCGAAGACAGCTAAATTCGATACTTGCGGCAAAGAAAAATTTCCTGTTTTTACAGCAGAATGGCAAGGCGACGGACCGCGTCATGCCACAATCCACAGCATTATCAAAACATCGAATCATTCGGTCAATCTGGATTATTACCGTCCGGACGCTGCATCCATTTCTCCCCATCTCAAGCCCTATCTTGAGTCCACTAATTTAATTCCTATCGATAAACTGGTTAAAGATGTCGCGCACTCAATCACGTACGACAAAGGAAATACGCCGCTGGAGAAGGCGCGCGCCATCTATGACTGGCTCATCGATCACTTCCGTCATGATGAAACGACGCGCGGCCGCGGCAAGGGTGATGTGAAATTCATGCTGGAAAATAATCAGCTAAAGGGGAAGTGCGTGGACGCGCATTCGCTTTTCGTTGGATTGACGCGCGCGCTTGGCATCCCTGCGCGAATGCAATATGGCATACGCATGACGGAGTCGGAATTGCATTCGAGTTTGGGCAGGCCAACGGATATCAGCACTGCGCAACATAGCCGGGCGGAATTTTATCTAAATAATTATGGCTGGATTCCGGTTAACCCCGCCGATGTGTGCAAGGTCGCCAAACTCGAAAACCTGGAACTGGATGATCCGCAAATTGAACGTTTGCGAGAAGACTTCTTCGGCGCCTGGGAAATGAACTGGATTACATTCAATCATGAACAGGATATTCCTCTGCCGAACAGCCGTGTCGGAAAGTTACCTTTCTTTCTGTTTCCGCACGCGGAGATTGATAATCAACCGCTGGATAGCATGGATCCGGAAAATTTCGGTTATAAAATCATCGCAGCTGAATTGGTTGGAACAGGCGCTAAATTTTAATTTTCGTTTTTTAACGCCATTACCTGCAACGTGATATACAAGATAAGGGCAAGATGGCTGTTTATAGTGCGGGGGGAGGCGCGGAGTCGTCATGCGCAGTGATTGCAGTGATGATTTAAAAGCACATTAATCAGCAAAATCACTATTTAAAAATAGTTGACACGAGACTGTATAACAGGTTGTAATACACGGTTTTATTGATCAAACATAGAGAGAGAAAGTATGAAACGTACATATCAGCCGTCTGTTATTAAAAGGAAAAGAACGCACGGTTTTCGCGTCCGCATGAAAACGCGCGGTGGCAGGGCTGTCATTCGGGCGCGCCGGGCAAAAGGGCGCAAAAAATTGAGTGTATAAACACCACACGATCAATAATCAGACAGACTGAGTAACAGCATTAACCATGTAAAAGTATATTCCTTGTCGAGAAATCGTCGGCTGTGTAACGCGGAGGCCTTTACAGCGGTTTTTCGCTTTCAACATCAGGCGAGCAGTTTGCATTTACAAATATATGCCAAACCTAATGAGCTGCTCTACTCCAGAATAGGGTTGATTGTTTCAAAAAAAATTGAGCGTCGAGCAGTGAAACGCAACAAAATAAAGCGATTACTGCGAGAAACATTTCGTACATTCGAGAAAAACGACGCCATGGGTATGGACTGGGTAATGCGGTTGAAGCGCCCGGTTTCTCGGGGAGAGGTAGCGCAGGTTGTTGCTGAAATCAAGTTATTGATGCACGAATTACAACAATGTCACGACTAGTCATCGCGCTGATAAGGCTTTATCAATATTGCATCAGTCCTATGATACCGCCTTCATGCCGCTTTACTCCCACCTGCTCTCAGTATGCGTGCGAGGCATTGGCTAAGCACGGCTTTTTTTGCGGCATGCGGCTGAGTATCTGGCGCATTTTACGCTGTAATCCATGGTGTAAAGGCGGCTATGAGCCTGTCCCCTGAAGCACCGGATAATCGCTCAACAGGGTAAACCGTGCAAATGAATGATCGCATAACGATCAAAACTGGTTGACACACGACGACACGCTGCAATAACGCATGCAATGCACAAGCAGGCGTCATCATAAAAATTAATCTGACTCGATAGAATGGAAACAAGAAAACTTATACTGATCATTATCTTGTCAACTTCCCTGTTGCTTTTGTGGGAGTCATGGCAGAAAGAAATGCAGCCTCCGGTTACTCAGGTAACTCCCGGGGTAATGACTGAAGGGAGTAATCAGCGGCACGATCCATTGCCCGTTCCCGGAGATGAGCTGGCCAGCGCAAGTGGATTGAGCAATGCCGAGGGCATCGAAGGTGTTTCGCCGGGCATAACGCCTAATTTATTCGAAAGCGGCGAAAAGATTCAAGTCACTACGGATTTGATTGTCGCTGAAATCGATACCGCGGGCGGCGATATCAGAAAACTGGGTCTATTGATGCACCCGGCCAGGGAAGATAAAACCAAGCCCTATGAATTACTACTGGATCAGGCGGCGCGCTTTCAGGTTTCACAGTCCGGCTTGATCGGCGACGGCCTGCCGAGCCATAAAACGCGATATACCATTGATTCGAACGTCTACACCTACGAACTGAAACCCGGCGAAGACCGTGTCAGCGTTCGATTGCTGGCCCCCGAAGAAAACGGCCTGCAAATCGCAAAAATCTACACCTTCCATCGTGGCACGTATGTCATCGATGTCGAGTTCGAGATTGTCAACAACAGTCAGAACACGATCATGCCTTTTGCATACTTCCAGATGATGCGCGATGCCAAAGAGCCGACGGGACAAGGTTTCCTGGTGCACTCCTATACCGGTCCCGCGCTTTATACGGACGACGAAAAGTTTCTCAAGGTCAAGTTTTCCGATCTGGATAAAAACAAAGCCACCTATCCGGCAAATGCCGACAATGGCTGGATCGCGATGCTTGAGCACTATTTTCTGACAGCCTGGCTGCCCGAAGAGGGAAAACCGCGGGAATACTATGTCAAGCGACTGGCCTATAATCAATATACAGCCGGGGTTATCGCGCCAGTCGGCACAATCGAGCCAGGATATTCAGGCAATGTTGTCATGCCTTTTTATGCCGGCCCGCAAGAGCAGGACAAGCTGGCTGAATTATCACCTGGACTCGATCTGACCGTGGATTACGGCTGGTTGACGATATTGGCGAAACCCCTGTTCTGGTTATTGTCTTTTTATCATTCCTATGTCGATAACTGGGGCTTGGCCATTATTCTGCTGACTCTGACCGTCAAGCTGTTATTTTTTCCATTGTCTGCCGCCGGTTACCGGTCGATGGCGAAATTACGCGTCGTGACGCCGGAATTGCAGCGTATCCGTGAACAATATGCCAGTGATCGGCAACGCATGCACCAGGCGATGATGGAGTTCTACAAAAGAGAGAAAATCAATCCATTGGGTGGCTGTTTGCCGATTCTTGTGCAGATTCCGGTATTCATCGCATTGTTCTGGACGCTGCTCGCTGCGGTGGAGTTGCGATACGCGCCGCTGGCGCTTTGGATTACCGACATGTCGGTGCCCGATCCTTACTATGTGCTGCCGTTGATTATGGGTGTGTCCATGTGGTTGCAGTCCAAGCTCAGCCCCAAACCGACAGACCCGATACAGGCGCGAGTCATGCAGATCATGCCGATCGCGTTCAGTATATTTTTCTTCTTCTTCCCGGCAGGGCTGGTGCTCTATTCACTGTGTAACAACATATTGTCGATTGCGCAGCAATGGTATATTACGCGCAAGCTCGAAAAGTCGGCACAGCTGGAAGAAGAAAAAAGGAGTAAAGGAAAAGCGACTCGTCCCAAAGGAAAAGCTGCGACATCTGAAGAAAACGGTCAGCCCAAACAAATTGCGCGTACTGCCGAATCTGATGCCGGAGACAGTCAGGAAATTGAAGACGCTGAAATCATCGAGGCAAAAGAAGAAAGACCGACGCCTGCACCCAAGCAGCAGAAACCGGCTGCAAAACCACCTGTAAAAGGCAGGGTTAAAACCAGAAAGGATAAAAGAAGGTAATTTTTATTTCTGCTTCGGTCTGGCTGCTCATATTCAGCCAGACTGATTCTGCGTTTTGAAGCAGGCGAATCAGGTTCGATAAGAAGTCAACAGGTTACCCATTTTGCAGATAAAGCCTGATATTATCGCTGCAATCGCAACACCGCCCGGCCGTGGCGGTGTGGGCATAGTCCGTATTTCAGGTAAGAATCTCGCTTCGCTTGCACAAACCATACTGGGCGGGCTTCCTGAGCCGCGCAAGGCGCGGTTAAGCCGGTTTCTCGATACCGGAGGCCAAATTATCGATCAAGGCATTGCACTTTATTTTCCTGCGCCACATTCCTACACGGGTGAAGACGTGCTGGAATTACAGGGCCACGGCGGCCCCGCCATCATGAATCTGCTGCTCAGCCAATGCCTTGCATGCGGCGCGCGGCTGGCGGAACCGGGCGAATACACATTGCGTGCCTATCTCAACAACAAGATCGACCTGCTACAGGCCGAAAGCGTATCCAATCTCATTCAAGCCAGCACAAGCGAAGCGGCGCGGTGCGCGGTGCGCTCACTGCAAGGCGTTTTTTCACACGCGATCAATGAATTGGTACAATCGCTAACCACACTGCGCATGCTCATCGAAGCAACGCTGGATTTCCCGGAAGAGGAAATCGAAGGGCTTTATAATACTGAAATCCACGCACGGCTCGGCACCATCAGCGAACAGCTTGCGCGCGTCATGTCATCGGCGGTTCGCGGTAATCTGCTGCAGGAAGGCATCAGCGTGGTGCTGATTGGCGAACCGAATGTGGGAAAATCCAGTCTGCTCAATCAATTGGCCGAGGATGATGTCGCCATAGTCACCGAAATCCCCGGCACCACACGGGACAGTATCCAGAGAACCATCAACATCGCGGGGGTACCCATCCACGTGATCGATACCGCAGGATTGCGAGAAACCACGGATATCGTCGAGCAGAAAGGCATCGAACGCACCCAGGCCGCAGTCAGAAACGCCGACATACGGATACACTTGATTGACGGCAGCCGCCGCTTGGCCGATGACACCAGTCAATCCGCCCTGGCGGCGTTTTCCATCGACAAGCCGCATATCACCGTGATCAACAAAATTGACCTGCTCGATGCGCAACCCAGGATGGCGGTCAGCGATAATCACGTTGAAATCCATCTCTCAGCCAGAACCGGCGCGGGGATAGACATGCTGCGCGAACAGATCCTGAAAACAGCCGGGTGGCAAACGAATCAGACCGAAGAAGGACTCTTTATGGCCCGGCAACGCCACCTGGAATCGCTGCACACCGCGCAGCAACACATCAACGCAGCATGGACATACAGCGAAAGCGAATCGAATTGGGAACTGCTTGCCGAGGAATTGAGAATTGCGCAGGAAGCGCTGTCATCCATCACTGGACGCTTCACAGCCGATGACTTGCTGGGGAAAATATTTTCCGAATTTTGTATCGGGAAATAATAACGATAACTCAGTAGGATGTGCCGACTGTAGGGAGGCGCATCGGTTGTATCTAATAGGGTGGCGGATAATTCAATCAGGCGATTGATTGCAAGTTACAAGGTCTTTCAATTTACACTCAGGGCATGTAATGCGTAACACTATTTTTTGATCTACAAGAGACCTTTGCACGGTGTCATGAGCGGGGCGAGAATAAGGCAAAAATTTGCGAAAAAGCGGAGTTTACACGGAGTAAATGAGCATTTTTCGCAAATTTTTAACGCGATTATCGTGCCGCGTAGTAACCGCAGTCTCTAAATCAAACACGATAGTTAAAGGCAGCTTTAATAGCATCAATATACTGACCTTCCAGTTCTCCTTGTTTTTTGCCAATCCTCGAAACATCGACAGCGCGTAATTGTTTGAGATTGATATGGCGATTTTTGTCCAAACCGTTTTCCTGGGTTGGTTCCAGATTGACGGCAAAGGCCAGGGTTTATGATTGGGCGGCAGAGGGCAACAATCAACGTGGGGACTGAATATTCACAAGATCGCTTTGAACAATCACGCATGTGGTCTCAGTTTCCTGGTTTGCACCCTTTGCCGGTTCAAGGTCGAATCCAGTGAATATCCAGTTGTTTGAATTCAGTCATTGGTCAGACCATCGACAGGGTGCTTTCCATGCCTGCAATTCTTCCTGATAGATCATGTTTTCAGCTTCTTCGGTTTGCCTTGATGAGTGTCTGTTTGAGAAAATTATTGCGCTCCTGCTGCAAAGCTGATTGATGTAAGCGCTACGGTTATCGCCGGCAACTTGATTAAGAAATGCAAAAATTTCATCATCAGCGTGATGGTGGTTCGATGCGTCATGTTTTATCTCATACTGATCGGGAACAATATGATCCTATGCGGATAAGTATGATCATTGTCCAGCTTGATAGAGTATGTTGACGCAACGCGTGTGTCAATCGACAGGCTCAAAGGGAAGATTCAAGGATCGATCTTCTTGTTGGACCCGATGGAAAACTTCTCTTTGCTTATCAATTTCTCTCATCGGCACGCGTGTGTTTCGGTAGGATGCTCGACCGTAAGAAGGCGATCGGTTGTGTGCGTTCGGCATCGACTGTAAAAACCAGGAACCTTCGGGAATAAGGTATGACGCATTCTGTCATTTCTGAGTTTTGCTTTTAACCTATTTTTTGACTGATGCGCCCTTGCGGTCGGCACATCCTACCGCTTGTTTGTGGGTCTAATAAAGTTTGATATGATGAAACCTAATTGGCGTATTGTCATAAAATTAAAGGAGAGAAGTATGCACTTCATTTAGGTTTCATTTGACGTAAATTATTGCGTCATTTCCGAGCCCTAATTTAGTTCGGGACACAAAATTCGAGTCACTTGAATGATACCATAAACGGGCAGACTGTAGATCGTGTGGGCGAAGTACACAACTTTGAGGAAGGGATCAGAGGGATACCAGGTATGAAACGTGAAGTAGTCGTTGCCCTGGTTGTACAACCAGTTTCGACATAGGCACGATGATTGGAGCAAGTGGAAGACCATGAAGGTGGTGCATTCAGCATCGAAACAGCCTTCCAGTCTTCAACCACAAAAAGTTGCCTTTATCCTATCCTTATCGCGTTACACAAACATCCGCATAGCGAGAAGCTTTGTCTTGGCTAGTATTGACTAGAGCGACCATCGTGTTAGCAACTAGCTGAATCTGTCCAGCTCCTGAGAAACGCATCGATCAACTGCAGGGTGTGGCTACGTTCCAACGGCGACAAAACTTCAGCATGATTCGGTTTCTGGTAACCAGCACCGGAAATCAAGGAACCAAAGGAAGCAGAGTTGCGTTTTGAAGTCGGAAGCACCTTCTGAACTCGGTATTCATCCCGTGAAAAGAAGGCAAAGTCTTGAAACCCAATTGAGACCTAAGTGAGGAATTTCTGCCTGTCTGCGCAAAGGCATATGAAGGCATCAAGCATTAGTCTTTCCTTCTAGGTAGGCAGCGCAGATTAGTTGGTCAACGATGCATTTGAGACAAAGCTAAAACGTTACTCAAAAGCACGATTATTTTGTTCTGGCTAACGAACAAAAGGTTGGAGATATTCAACCCTACAATTGGAACACTAGTGTTGATGCCTTGATGACATTCTGGTTCTTAGTGGTCCTGAACTTACTGCGGTCGAGCAGGACGCTCCGCCAAAAAGCGCGGCTCCGCGCCTCTCACCTTGAACGTTCGACGCCTAGAGATCAGAAGGATGTGGCATGGGAAAGCACGATAAACTAATAGAAAAAATCCTTCGCGGCACATCGGATGCGAATATCGCATTTGATGATATTCGAGGCTTGCTGATCCATCTTGGCTTCGATGAACGAATTCGCGGTAGTCATCACCTTTATCGAAAGGTGGGAATTGAGGAAAAGATAAACATGCAGAAGGCGGGAAACAAGACCAAGCCATATCAAATAAGTCAGATTCGCGAAATACTACTGAAATATCATTTAGCAGGTGAATAGCTATGCATAAGTACGAAACTATTATTTATTGGAGCGACGAAGATCAATCGTTCATCGCCGATGTACCGGAACTGCCTGGTTGTATGGCACATGGTGCATCTCCAAATGAGGCGTTGGCGAATGCTCAAGAGGCCATGCAGCTTTGGCTTGATACGGCGCGAGAATTTGGAGACCCAGTTCCAGAGCCGAAGGGTCGCCGTCTTGTCTATGCATAGCGTGCCGAACAAAACACTCAGCCCGAACAGGGTTTCGCTATGCTTCACTCCGGCGGGTTAGCTCGTTCGTTAGCCCAAGTGGGGCGCAACGTGCTGAAAAAAAGCAAGATATATTGCATCCGAATGATAGTAAAATAGGGTGTAAGTTACCCCGGAAGTATGTGTCATGGGCAAAGTTGAAATGCTGGAAAAAGAAATCGAAGCGCTCCCGGTGAATGAACTCAGATTGCTGCGCGAGTGGTTTATTGAATTCGATTCAGATTCTTGGAATTGGCAAATCGAAGACGATGCCGCAAGTGGCAAACTCGACGAATTGGCGAAGAAAGCAATTGCCTCGCATAAGCACGGTGACAGTCCCGAGATTTGAAACATCACGCCGCGCCGTCTTTCTGGGAGTGCTTTGACAAACTGCCGGATCAGGTTCAGTGCTTGGCGTGCAAGAACGATGAACTGCTCAAAGTAGACCCCAGACTCCATCATTGCACTTCAAAATGGTTGGAAAGTATTACGCCGTTCGCGTTGGTCATCAGTACCGCGCTTTAGGTGTCGAAGTCGAGGATTGACATGGTCAGCAAAGTGTTGTTACAAACAAGCAGACATCCATCACGAGTAATTTATGATGGCTTTATTGAAAAGTATCGCACCTAACAAGGCGCTCGTGTGGGACGCTTCGCCGCGATGCGGCTCGCGCCCCACAGCTTGAGTGTTAGGCAGCAAACAGGTCAGCTCCGGAAGCCCTCGCCGAGTCCTGACCTTCAGGTTGAGGGCGTTTATGGAGATCGACAAGCCCGTAAGACGGTTTCGCGTCAGCAAACCGTCAATTGGACTCTCAGGAAAATTATATGACAAAGCTACTTAACCAAGCATTTCAAGAGGCATCCAAACTTCCTGATATGCAGCAGAATATAATCGCACGATGGTTGCTGGATGAATTATTGGTAGAAAAAAAATGGGATTCGTTATTTGCCGAATCCGAAGATTTTTTAGCAAATCTCGCCGATGAAGCTTTAAGAGACCATCGTGCAGGCAAGACTAAGCCTCTAAACTTAGATGAGCTGTGATTTCGCATACGACAGAAAAGTTTTGGAAGCTGTATTCCGCTTTACCTGCGGATATTAGGAAGCAGGCAAAAATTGCTTATATTCAATTTAAAAATAATCCGTATCATCCAAGTTTGCAGTTCAAACGGGTTCATTCCAGCAAGCCAGTTTATTCGGTGCGCATCAGTCTCGACTATAGAGCAGTGGGTATTGTTGATAACGCTGAAATCTTATGGTTTTGGATTGGCTCCCATGGAGAATATGAAAAAATACTTCAAAAATCATAGCCTGATTCAACGCTCCAGCGGACTCCGCTAACGCTCTGCCGCTGAGCTTTGCGTTAAGCCAGGATAACTATGCGCCACGCTCAGCGGCAACAAGGAACTCCGATGGTAAAGAGAAACAAAGAAATTTCTTTCGATGAATCTGGTAACTGCTCCGCAGAAGTCAAAGAACAGTTCCAAAAAAACATTGATGCTTTTGAGCAAGCGAAATGGAGCCAACCATTTCAGGTACTGGCTGAGTCAGGTATATCTTTGCCACCACCTGATGGGTTGGCAGATACCGAACTCAATGCCAAATTATGGGAAGTCATTAATGCGCTCGCATTGATGGGGGTCTACTTGGAGCATACAGATCACTTGAATGATCGTGAACTTTATATCCTGCTTTTGGGCGATGTTTTGTTGGAAAAAATGGTTTTCCAATCCGGCGATATGAAATTGGCTTGCTACATTGATTTGATTGGTAGTGGAAGCGAAGAAGATAACAATATCTACTTGAAATATTATGCTGACGAAAATGACCGTACCCTTTGGGCTAGGGAGTTTTCCGGCGAACCCTCACCTGACCGGGAGCGGCTCCCGTTTGATCGTGATCGCCATCTACCGATGCCAGACCTGGAAGAAAAATTCGACGTGCATTAGCCCGGCCCGACATTCAACCCGGATTCCGCAGAAGCGCGGAGTCGGTTAATTTTACGTTAGACGCCACACAATCCATACCCAGCTCTTGATTTATCCCCAAAATGGGATATTTTATGTACCATGTTATCGTTTGGGTTCGATGAGCAGAAAAGCCAAATTAACCTGGAAAAACATGGTATTGATTTTTTTCAAGCCTAGAATCTTTGGAGCGATCCGTATTTGATTGAGATTCCGGCAAAAACGACTGATGAACCCCGATTCATGATCATTGGCCGAATCAAAGATAAGCACTGAACTGCGGTCATCGCATACCGCAGCAAAAACATTCGCATCATCTCTGTTCGCCGGGCGTGGCCTGAAGAGGTGATTTTGTATGAAAGCAAAGAAATTTGATTCCGACTTTGACAGTGGCAAGGACGTGAGTGCGGTCTTGGACATCGCCAAGGCACGACGTCCTTTGCAAAAACAAAGAAGGGTAAATGTCGATTTTCCAGACTGGATGATCGAATCCCTTGACAAGGAAGCCAGACGGTTGGGTGTGACACGCCAGTCCATCATCAAGGTTTGGCTGGCCGAACGCCTCGAACAATTGGCTTCCAGCAAGTAAAATCCAGCCGACGCCAAAAAGCGGTGCGGCTGAACTGCAATGTTAAGCATCAGGAACGGAGAGATTATTAACGGAGATTATTTCATGTCGAACTGGTTTCAAGACCACCAGTAACCTCAATTATTATCGACTCCGTTTTATTGATCGGCGCTACCCGGGCAACTTCCACATTCATTTTGCAGGACAACCGGGCTCACACGTAAACCCGATCAGTTGCTACACATCATCTTTTCTATTCTGTATATTAGGAATTTCTGCGGCAGGTCGTTGATCGGGCGGGTAATTATTCAGCCTTATTTGACAAGGCGTTTGATTATTCCGTCATTTCGAGCGGCAGCGAGAAATCTTGAGCGTTTATTAATGCGCCCAAAACCCAAGATTTCTCGCGTTGCCCGGAATGACAAGTGCGCTGAATAGTTACTCGGGCGGTTTAATAACGTATATAAGGTTTAGTATCCATGTCAGGAAGCCATGTCATGCTGCGCATTCTGCTTTGTGTTGCCTGTGTTTTTACGCTTGCCGGTTGTTTGTCACCGATTACGCTTAATCGCGCGGTGATCGCTTATGACGAGGCGGTCAGCAAGGCTGAATCGGAACAGTTGCTGATCAATATTGCGCGCGCCCAGCATCACCAGTCGATTCACTTTACGCGGGTTCCCAATATCGCGGCTACTTTTGATTTTCGTGTCAATGCAGGCGGCACGCCAGCCCTCACGGGTGAGTCAGGCGGTTTGCTGATGCCATTATTTGGCGGAAGCATAGCCGATAATCCGACTTTCACCATTGTGCCGATTGAGGGCGAGGAATTCACCAAGCGGCTGCTCACGCCATTTCATCAAAGCAAGCTCACGTTGTTGCTGCGTCAGCATTTCGATGTCGATTTGTTGCTGCGCATGCTGGCGCAGGAAGTGCATTTACAGGATGGCCACGCACAAAACAGATCAGATAAAGCCCGGAATGATTCGGAACGTCATTTCCGCTTCAGACGCGGCAAGCACCACCACGGTAGTCGGCAGGAAAGTCACGTTGACCCGCAGCGCGCCCAGGAGCGGCATGATTTTTCCGGGCGCGCGATTCAATTGACCGAGGAACAGGAACGCCGTGTACGCCAGCGCAGCGAGCGGCACCGCAGACAAGTCGCTTATCGCAACAATCCGTCCAGCCAGACCGAGTACGAAATGTTCCGCCGGGTCGTGCTGCATCTTTCAGCCATCCAGGATCAGCGCAAGCTTTACGCCGAGCCGCTGACGTTTGAGCGCAGCTGGACGATCCCTGCCGGATCAGTTACAGCAGAAGGATTCCAAGCGCTGGAGAAGGAATTTACCGTTCATTACCATCCGGAAGACAATACCTACACGCTGAGCAAACAAATACTGGGGCCAGTGCTGATCACCAATTACGATCCAGATATTGTGTGCTGCGAGGAAAGAGCGGAGTTGTTTGATCTCACCAGTCCATGGATTGAACATGACGTGGCTTTTGACATTCGCCCTGATTCCGTCGGCGGCGAATGGCCTATTCGGGGATCTTTTCGGCTCAGAAGCTTTCACTCGATTTTGAATTTTCTTGGCCATTCTCTGGGAGAAGAGGCTGAATATCATGTCGAGAAAGATCCGCGCACGCCGCCCATTATTCGCGATGAGAATCCCGTCATGACATTGGATCTTGTGGTATCGGAAACGCCGCTGAAAAACAACGGCCTATCCATTCGTTCACACGGCAAGTATTATGCCGTCAATGCCGAAGGTCCTCTGGCGCACTGGAATCTGAATGCATTCCAATTATTGAACATTCTGTTCCGCATGACGGTGACCGATGCGCCGCTTTTTAGTCCGCCGGGTATTACGATTGCAAAATAACGATGAGAACACCTCTAAAAAATGATATGTGGAGAATGGCTGCGCGCATATCGGGGTATATACCGCGTTTTGTTTAACTCATAAACTTCAGTCAGGTGAAGTTGAGAGTGTATTGTTTCTTGTGTTGCAGTACCTGCCATGATAGCCATGAAGTCTTGCCTATCGGTATCCGGAGGGTTATTTGTGTAGCACATTACCGGCCTTTTACGCCGTATTGCTGCGCGCTATTCAACCATCTCAGCCGCTGCGCCTCGGACAGGTTTTCTATTGAGCCGATCAAGCTGGTTCTGACCGGGCTGATGCCGCAGAATGCAAGAATGTTGCGCTCAAGCGCTTTAACGCCGTGTGCGCAATAGAACCACCGGTAAATCCATGCCGGCATGCCCATGGTGACGATGACGTGTGCTGATTTTTCCGTCAGGTGTTTGCGGGTGACCTGCCCGGCTTCGCCGTATTCAAAGGCAAAATCGGGGCGGAAAGTCTGTTCAAAAAATGCCTTGAGCAGCGCGGGCATGCCGCCCAGCCACAAAGGAAAGAAAACAACCAGATGATCTGCCCAGCGGAGCGCATCCTGGGCCTGGATAATCGATAGAGCGGGCGCACCGTTTTCAAAATCGGCTTTTGACCGCAGCAGGGTAAAATCCATCGCCGCCACGTCGATAAGGCGGACTTCAAATCCGCTGCTTTGCGCGCCTTTGAGATACGCCTCCGCCAGGGCGTGACAAAAATGCCTGGCGGTTGTGTCAGGGTGTCCCTGAATAATCGCTATTCGTCTGGTCATGGACTCACCTTGCTGTCGAGGATTCATTGATAGACTGGTTGACTGGCCATGTTTATCCTACCACTCCTGGCGGGCGGCGGGGCGTTTTCACTTCAACATCCTGTTAACCCGGCGCTGCATGGGCAATGGGTTGTTTTTATGAGAATAATCGTCAAATCGATTGACATATGTTAACCTGCTGGCTCATCAATCTGAAACAGAGGAGGATAAGATGATGAAAACCAAAGCGATTATTTCAGCGCTCTCAGTGGGTCTGGCCTGTTTTCTGCCGGCCGGTTTATCCGCTGAAGTTATTCCGGGCACCAATCTCAGCGTTCATTTCGAATCCGGCAATGTCGTAGGCAGCGGCCGCAATATCAACATGCATCGCGTGCCGGTCGTGGACGTCAATACCGGACAGACGACATTGTTCGATGTTGCGTTCCGCTTCACGTTTAACCCCACTGACGGGTTTGTTTTCGAACAGATTTCTTCCGTCACGCCATCGCCGCCGGTTCCGGTGACGAACATTACGCCGGGTCTGTATAAGAGCCAGGGCGGTATATGCTATCTGCTGGAAGGGCCTTCGATGATCGACGCCAATCGCAGCTTGTATACGATCAGAGGTGTAGATAGAAATTTCTCTGCCAATTGTGGAGGATTAGATAGATTTGCAGCGTCCATCGTTTCAGGTCCCGCTGCCGGGCATCCGGATATTGGCAGCCGGGAAATTGTGCCCAGTCTGGTGGACAATTATGTCTACGGATTTATTTCCGAGAATACTGATTTAGAGAGTGGAGGTTTTAGTCCAATTAATCGAAATTGGGATCAAAATGAATTGATCGGCGTGCGTCAAAGCGGCGATCAACTGATTATCGGATTGTTCGGCGATAACGGTACGGACTTTAAAGATCCCGTGGAAACCGCCATTTTGACCAAGGTCGTTGAATAGCCCTATCAACTGCATCCACAGGAATTATGCAAAGCGCGTGGTGCGCGAGGCATGATTCCTGAGCAGCCGGAATCTTCCGGTTTTGTAACTATTCAGCGCACTTTGTCATTCCGAGCAACGCGAGGAATCTTGAGTTTTGGGCGCATTAATAAACGTTCAAGATTTCTCGCTGCCGCTCGAAATGACAGAATAATCAAACGCCTCGTCAAATAAGGCTGAATAGTTACCTGGTTTTTATATTATGCTTAACTCACGCAGAAGGATTCCCAGCCATGATAACCCGGCGAATCACCCTCTTTACACTTGCATTTATCCTTTCAATGCTCGCAGTGACAACAGCTTGGGCTGAAAACTGCGAAACGATCCGGTTCCAGCGCGGACACAGCAGTGCGGTGGTCGAAGGCGTCGTACCGCCGGATAGCGGGCTATGCTATCAAATCACGACCGCTGCCGGACAAACCGCCGATATCGCGATTTCGGGCGTCAATATGATGTTTTCCATCGAAGGCGTCACCGATGCACAGGACAAGTACCGGTTTACCACCGAAAAGAAAACTTACCGGATTACTGTCAGCCAGTTGATGCGGTCTGTGATGAACGAGCCGTTTACGCTCACTGTTGCCATAGAGTAAAACCGTTGCGACGCACGCATCAAAGCGTCAAATTATCCTGCCAGCCGCTTGTTCAATAATCAGTAATACCAGCCATTATTGCGCCACTGGTATTGATATGGATAGCTGGAGTGCCAGGAACGCTGAAAGACCGGACGCCAGCGGTTGCTCCACTGGTAAAACTGCCGTTCAGTGTGCTTGAGTCGCGAAGCTTCGGCCAAGAGTTTTTCGGATTCCGCATCGCCCGCTGTGGCAGCCATTGACAGCCACTTTTCCGCTTCGCGGAAATCCGGCCCCATTTCTTCCAGTCCTGTCAGGTAAAGCCGGCCCAGTGCTTTCTGCGCTTCCAGATGGCCGCGGTCAGCGGCGCTGCGCATCCATTGGATGGACTGATAACTGTTACGTTTGATTCCATCGCCGCGGAAATAACGTAACGCGAGATCATAAGCCGCCGCCGGGTCATTTTCGGCCATTGCGATCAAAGCCGCAGCCTGATGCTGTTCGGGTGTCATCACCGGATCGGATGCACTGCGGTACTGCGCCACATTCCTCGGGCGATCATAACAGCCGGAGGAATCACAAACCCGGTCAAAGCCGGTGTGCGGTGGTGGCGTGGCGCATGCTGTCAAGCCGGTTGCAGTTACAATAATAAGTGTCTTAAATGTATGGTGTTGTTGCATTTTTCAGCTTTCTGTTCAGTGTTTTATTTAACCCTGTGGCAATTATCATACTATAATCAAGGTATAAGAATATATATAATGTTACGCTCGAGACCTTTGCATGGCTACTACGCGGCACGATAATTGCGTTAGAAATTTGCTAAAAATGCTCATTTACCCCGTGTAAACTCCGCTTTTTCGCAAATTTTTGCCTTATTCCTGTGCCGCTCATGACGCCGTGCAAAGGTCTCGCTCAATCAAAATCAGGCGTTAAATCAAGCGCTGGCAAGCGCATTTCTGTTCACTTTATAAAGGGGATAACATGTCGATGACAGACAAGATTAAAACTGGTGTCACATCAAGCCGGGGACTGATTCTTTCAGGTTGTATCCTGGCGCTGGCCGGTTGTGCTAACGTCACGCCGGGTACCTACCAGACTGCCAGTACGGGGGCTGCCGCCGGTGGCGCTAGCGTAGGCGCTAACCCAACGCTGGAGCGCTGCGAAAAAACACTCGGTACGCTGGCCGTGGACGATGGGCGCGCGGCTGACTGGTATGGTCAGTTTGGCAGTGCTACCCATATTACCACCATCGAACCGCTGATCCGTCTGGCTGTGCAGCAATCCAACTGTTTCGTGATTACTTCCATCGGCAATTTGAGAACGGACAGCCGGCTGTCACGTATCACCGACATTCAGCGCAATTCCGGTGAATACCGCGCCGGCTCAAATCAGCATGCCGGTCAGCGCGTTGCCGCGGACTACTACATGGAACCCAGCATCGTTATCGATAATGCATCCACGGGTCAGCTTGGCGGCGCGGTGGCGGGCGTGCTGGGCGCTTTTGTCCATCCGTCGATCGGTCATATGGGCGGCATGATGGAATCCAGGGTTTCCGTCGTGACACTGTCGCTGTTTGACATTCGTTCGGCCATTCAGATATCCGCGTCCGAAGGCAGTGCGACCGCGAGTAACTTCAGCGCGGCGCTTGGCGTATTTGGCAGCAGAGGTGGCGCAGCATTGAGCGGATTTTCACAGACGCCATCCGGAAAAGCCACCGTTGCCGCTTTTATCGACGCATACAATGGCATGGTTCGCGCGCTGAAACATTATGAAGCGCAGAATGTGGAAGGCGGTCTGGGTACCGGCGGTACTTTGCAAGTCAACTAATCTTTTTTCTGTTTGCAGACTGGAAACGTGTCATTTTCATTTGCTTCGCGTTTCCAGCAGGTTAACTGAAGTGCGATATGAGTGATTATGTTTCATTGGATGAGTATTTTCTTCAGCGTGTAGAAACCCGCGCGATTCATCGGAAATATGAGGCGGGTGATTGTTTTTCCAAGCCGGAACTACAGGGATATTCAGCGGAATCGCTTTATCTGAATCAGCATTTTCATGAGCGGCTTGCCGAAGTGCGGGCGGACAAGCGCAGTAAATCCACTATTTTGTGTGTACCGATACCGGGCAATGGCAGCATTCCCGAGATTCTGAATAAGGTTTTTAATATCAGCGCGGTATCCCGCATGGTTGGTATGGCGCTGGGTACGGCCGAGCGGCCTGTGCCGCAAATCAATGTGCCCATCGATCACACACATGCGTTTTTTGAAGCCGAGATGCTGGAAGGCGATGAATCCGGGGAAGACAATCGCCAGGAAATACGGGCAACCGGCGTGTTGAAATTTTTTGACTTGATTCCAGACTGGCTGGCCGATAACCTGGATGCATCGGTCGTGCCGTTTGAAGACCGCTGGCTGGCGACGCTGGATATCAACCTGAAAAGCACCGGACATATTATGGTTAGCCCGATTCCACTGGGCATGCAGGTCGACCCGCAGACCAATCGCAGAATTGTCGTGACATCATTCATGAGTGGTATAGTTAATACCAACGAGGATGTGCCTTACCCGCTGGAAGTCGAACTGGATTACGATCCGGCGCTCAGCTTTCTTGATGACGATACTGACATACCGGGCGCAGGACAGAAAACGCTTATGGCGATTCACGAAATTTATGATTCGGGCAACACGCTGGATGAACAGATCGCAACCATGCACCATGCGGAGCGCGAACAGAGCAGTTTTGTCAATAACGTGATTGCGCAGGTTATTCCCGCGAATCAAAGTGAGCAGGAAATCGTTACCCGTAACAAAATGATCAGGGATGATGCACTCATGGAAGTTGAGTTGTCTTTTTCCGGTCATCGCAAGGATGTCATTGATCTTACGCTGGAGCAGCAGGTCGTCGTCTATGTCGAGCCCCGGTATCTGGAATTCACTAAAACGCAATTGGGAGAAGATCCGGTTTTTCTGACGGCTGAATTGTCGCTGTCAGCTGGGCTGTATAACCCTGGCGCGCCGCCTGATGGCCATGAAAACAGTGAAGTGAACGATTATCTGCAATTTTATCTCAACATCAAGGAAGCCAACGGCGCTTCGCTGCAGGATGCGATTGTTCTACACGGCGGGCCGTTGCTGAAGCTGGCAAAGTTGCGGTTGCCCGGCCATTTGCCAGGGAAGAAACCGCAACCACCGGACGCCGCGCTGACGAATGACGCGCGGCAGCGTGCTGTTTTGTTTGACGAGTCTTCTTAGTTATTCCGGTAGTGCTGTATCAATTACTGCTGGCTCAGTCGCGGCGCCGCATAGCCACTGGGCATCAATACCCACATTTTTCCCTGTTGCTTCATTTTGCCGGCCTGATTGGCCGCCTCGGGACCATGGCCCCAGAAGAAATCGGCGCGTATGCCGCCTTTTATCGCGCCGCCGGTGTCCTGCGCCACCATCAAACGACTCAGCGGCTTGCTGGAATTGGGCCAGGTCGTTGCCAGAAAAACCGGTGCGCCCTGTGGAATGGAACGCGGATCAATGGCAATACTGCGCCCGGCTGTCAGCGGCACGCCCAGTGCGCCGATCGGACCGCTCAGGTCACCGGGTAATTCACGGAAAAACACGAAGCGCGCATTCTGTTGCAACAATGCTTTGAGTTTGCCCGGGTTTTGTTGTCCCCATTGCTTGATTCCCTGCATGGAGGCTTTCTCCAGCGGTAGTTCGCCTTGTTGCACCAGAATCCGACCGATCGAATTATAGGGATAGCCGTTTTGTTCGGCAAAACCGATTTTGACGGTTTCGCCGGTATCGAGCTGTATGCGTCCGGAGCCCTGTATCTGCAGAAAGAATAACTCAACTTCATCGTCCACCCAGAGTAATTCATTGCCCTTCAGTATAGCCGGATTATTCATGATATCTGCGCGACTGTAGTAGGGTACGACCCGGCGGCCTTCCAAGCGCCCGCGCAACCGCAAGTCTTTCAGTTCAGGATACAGGTCGCCGAGATCGATAACCAGCAACTCCTCCGGCGCGGTATACAACGGGTAACGATACCGCGCGGTCGGTTTGCGGCTGCCGTGCAGCAGAGGTTCATAATATCCGGTTACCATACCTTCGTTGCTGCCGTCGTGGCTGATAATCCGATGCGGCACAAAATGTTGTTCAAAAAAATGCCGCACAGCGGCATGATTGTCCGCTTGCAAAAAAGTAGCCGCGGTGCAGCTTTCCTGCCATAAAGGTTGTTTTCTCAATACATTGCAGCTTTGCAGAAAAGCCTGCCAGGCGGGCCGTAAATCGTCTTCGATCCAACCCGTCAGATCGGACCACTCAACCGGTACATGTTTTGACAATGTAATAGGTTCCTGCGGGCTGGATGACGGCGGCTGGGGGAGTGTTGCGGGCGCGGGTTTTGCGGATTGCTCGGCCATCTCGGGCGGAACCGTTGTCTGGGTGGAGCATGCAGCAAGCATGAGCAAGAACAGAAGCGGGAGAAAACAAGTTTGGAATTTCATTGGATATTCGTTACAGTATGTTGTTTTCTAAAGTGTGTCCTGAAGAATCTGTCGTTTGTTTCGATGATTTCCGGGCGCATCCTGAGGCTTTAACAGCCTGTTAAATATACAACAAGCCTGGAATTTTTCATATGGATAATTGGTGGATACTGTTAGTTGAAGCGGCTGTGGCGCTGGGTTTATTTCTGTTTATTATCTGGTGGACCATGTTTTCCGGTAAGAAAAAGGATAACACGGCATCCCGGACTGAAAGCAAAGATACGAACAAAACTGAAGACTAAGCGAGAATGAAGGACGAAGCTAGCGCAACAGTCTGTTAAATCCGGCGTTTCCAAGCACTTCATTCGATCTTCTTCCGTTACGCGAAACCCGAATTAGGCGCGCGTAATCGGGTTGTTACGTTACACCGGATTGTCGATATCGATGAACTGATGCTGAATGCCGAATCGATCCGCCAGATGTTCGCCCAGTGCCTGCACGCCGTAACGCTCCGTGGCATGATGACCTGCTGCGATGAAGGCTACGCCGGATTCGCGCGCGGCATGTACCGTCTGTTCGGAAATTTCTCCCGTAAGATACGCGTCAACATTTTGCGCAATGGCCGCTTCAAAATAACCTTGCGCGGCACCCGTACACCACGCCAGTTGCCTGATGGCGTGATCCGAGTTGCCGATGATTTGCGGTTCCCGCCCCAGAACCTGTGAGATTTTGTTGCCCAGTGCGCGTAGCGGCATTGCTTCTTTTAATTGACCGCGGACAGCGATACTCTGCTCGCCAAACCGTTCATTCTCAATGAAATCAAGGCGTTTTGCCAGCTGTGCGTTATTGCCCAGTTCCGGATGAAAATCCAGCGGCAGATGATAGGCGAACAGATTGATTCTGTGTTGCATCAGCAATGCGATACGGCGATGTTTCATGCCGGTAATGCAGGGGTTTTCACCGCGCCAGAAGTAGCCATGGTGCACAATGACCGCATCCGCCTCATGTGTTATGGCCGCTTTCAGGAGTTCCAGCGAGGCGGTGACGCCAGTGATAATTTTTTCAATGCGGTCGCGTCCTTCCACTTGCAGTCCGTTTGGGCAATAATCCTGAAAGCGGGCTGTGTCCAGCAACTGATGGAGGTAATTTTCAAGTTCATTTCGTAACATGGGTTCTTTTCCGGCTGGGTTACACATACAATATGATATTAATTTGAATAACTACATTTGTTTCTGGAGTTAAAGACGTCTATGTACAGGCTTTGGTTAATTTTTGCACAAGCCGTGACTGTTCTGTTGGCTATTTTTTTTGTGGTCTCCACGCTAAGGCCCGAGTTATTGCCCTGGAAACCCCGCGCGGAACTGATACCGATCAAGGAAGCCGTACCTGATATCAGTGAGCTCAGACACGACAGTTATTTTGAGGCGGCCAGCCGTGCAATGCCCTCGGTCGTGAATATTTTTACCACTAAAGCAGTCAATGAACGATCGCATCCATTGCTGAATGATCCGGTTTTTCAGCGCTTCTTTGGCGACCAGTTTGAATCCAGAACGCGGCGCAGGTCAAATCTGGGCTCAGGTGTGATTGTCAGTTCCAACGGCTATATATTGACCAATCATCATGTGATTGAAGCGGCTGATGAAGTAGAGATCGCCTTGAGCGATGGACGTAAAATCAAAGCGGTGGTTGCCGGTTCGGATCCGGAAACGGATCTGGCAGTATTGAAAGTTGATCTGACAAATCTGCCCGCCATTACGTTTGGCCATTCCAGGGAAGCCAAAGTTGGTGATGTTGTTCTGGCGGTCGGCAATCCATTCGGTGTCGGACAGACGGTCACGATGGGTATTATCGGCGCGCTGGGCCGTACAAAGGTGGGTATCAATACATTCGAGGAATTTATCCAGACTGACGCTGCGATCAACCCCGGCAATTCGGGAGGTGCTTTGACCGATACCGCCGGAAATCTGATCGGCATCAATACCGCGATTTATTCACGCTCCGGTGGTTCTCTGGGCATCGGTTTCGCCATTCCGGTGCATATTGCCAAAGAAATCATGGAGCAGATTATCCGTTCCGGCGGCGTGACGCGCGGGTGGCTGGGTGTGAGCATGCAGGATATGACCGAAGAGCTTGCCGATTCATTCAAGCTGAGCAGCGCTACTGGCGCACTGATTGCAGGTGTGCTGAAAGATGGCCCGGCAGACCGCGCGGGCATCAAGGCGGGTGATATCATGATTGCCATTGAAGGGGAGCCGGTCCTTAATTCATCCGAGCTGTTGAACAGAGTTGCGGCACTTGCGCCCGGTGCTACGGCGACAGTGACCATTATCCGCGACAAGAAGGAAATGGAAATTCAGATCAAGGTTGGTGTTCGCCCCAAGCAAGTATGATTCATCCGATCATGTGCGTCGAAATTTAATCACAATAAAAAATGCTATGAAACATTCAGTCATCAGTGGCTTTGTCTCTATCGTCATTCAATGGTTCAGCGCCAATATCCTTTCCCTTGGACGCGAGATGCGCCTGTCTTATATGCCGCCGCTGATGGTTTACGTTGCCGCGGGTATCTCGGGATTAACGGGTATCGTTGGAACCTTCTATGTCAAGGAGAAACTGGGGCTTTCAGCCGAATTTTTGGCCATGCTCGGTTTCTGGATGATGCTGCCCTGGGCGCTGAAAATGCCACTGGGTCACCTTGTCGATTTGATGTGGCGTTGGAAAGGTCTGCTGGTCTATCTCGGCGCAAGCCTGATCATGCTCAGTCTGCTGATTATGATCGGTTTGCTGGGACATACTGAAACCATGACTGAAGTCGCTTCGGTAGAGTTCTGGTATGTGACTTCCGCGTTGCTGGCGCCGATTGGTTATGTTTTGCAGGATGTCGTTGCGGACGCCATGACTGTGGAAGCTGTGCCGCAAGTTGACGAGAACGGGCAGAAAATGGATGCAGGGAAACGCAAATTCATGCATGTCACCATGCAAACGCTGGGGCGTGTGGCTATCGTCGGTGGCGGCATACTGGTATCCGTGGTCAATGTTTTTCTGTTGCGCGATGCCGCGGCACTGCCCGAGGCCGAAAAGGAAGCACTTTATTTGCTGGTTTACGAACTCGCGCTGATTATCCCGCTGGTTTCAATATGTGGCGTGATGCTGGCTTCATGGCTGCACCGCAGAGAAATTAACCGGTTTGTCCGGCAAGGCTACAGTAAACGCGATGCGATCGGTCTGCTTGCCGTTCATGCGGAGCCGCCGCCGGTCAACTGGTGGATTCTTGGCGGCGGACTGGTTTTTACAATTGTATCGCTTACGGTGGGCTTGAGTCGCATTCCCGGGGGGGAAGAAATTATTTTCCTGATTTCAATGACCATTGTATTGTTTCTGATGCGGCAATTGGTCGGCGAACTCGAACCGGAAGCGCGTAATGTGCTGGTCGGTACCGCATTTCTGGTATTTATTTTTCGCGCCATTCCCGGCCCGGGGGCCGGTTCCACCTGGTGGATGATCGATGAGCTGGGTTTTGATCAGCAATTCCTTGCGGTATTGTCGCTGGTCGGTGCGAGTCTTACGTTACTGGGTATGTTTATCTTCCGGCGTTTCATGGCCGAGCGTTCAATTGCGTACATCATTGGTTTTCTGACGATTGTCGGCACTATTTTGTCATTGCCGATTATCGGCATGTTCTATGATTTTCATGTGTGGACGGCTTCAATAACCGGCGGCGTGGTGGATGCCCGTTTTATCGCCTTGATCGATACCGCGCTGGAATCCCCGCTGGGGCAAATTGCGATGATTCCGATGCTGGCATGGATTGCCAACTCCGCACCGGACAAACTCAAGGCGACATTTTTTGCGGTCATGGCTTCGTTTACCAATCTGGCGCTTTCCGCTTCGCAACTGGGCACTAAGTACCTGAATCAGTTTTACGTGGTTACGCGCGAAGTAAAAGATAGCGTAACCGGAGAAATCAGCATACCAGCCGATTACAGCGAATTGGGGCACCTGTTGATCACGGTCACGGTGATTGGACTGGTGTTGCCGATTGTATCCATCATTCTGATTAAACACTCGCGTTTCAAAAATGCGTAATTCCGTTTGAGCGAATATCATTATGCGCACCGTCCGACTGCCTGACGCCCCCATGCGATACGTGCTAGCCCTTTTTCTGGGCATGCTGACCGTTTCCGGTTTCGCGCCTTTTTACTGGTTTCCGGTGCCGCTGCTTACGCTGGCGTTACTCTTTCTATTCTGGCGTCGATGCGCGACTGCTGCGCAATCGGTCTGGCTGGGGTTCGCGTATGGCATGGGCCTGTTTGGCGCCGGCGTGACCTGGTTGTACGTGAGTCTGCATGATTTCGGTGCCATGCCGCCAGTACTGGCGGTCTTTGCTTTGATTCTGCTTTGTGCCTATCTTTCGTTGTATCCGGCGTTATGCGGCTGGCTGGCTTTCCGCATGCGGGCGGCTTCGCCGTATATCTGGATGCTGGCGGTCGCGGCTGCCTGGATGCTCACCGAATGGTTGCGCGGCACTCTGTTTACCGGCTTTCCATGGCTAGCGCTTGGTTATTCTCAGGCGCCTGATAGTCCATTAGCCGGGTATGCGCCGGTACTCGGCGTGTATGGCGTTTCGTTGATTTTGGTGCTGAGTGCGGCGCTGCTGGGCTTGTGGTTCGCAAGTATTGTAGCGGCGGGGCGGATGGGTTTGCTTCTCGGCGTCATCTGGCTGGGTGGATGGGGACTACAGTCGGTCAGCTGGGTCGAACCGGCGGGTGAGCCACTCAGCGTCAGTCTCTTGCAGGGTAATATCGAACAGGATTTGAAATGGCGTGAAGATCATGTCGAGAAAACCATGCGGACTTATGCCGAATTGATTCTGGAGAGCGAAAGTCGGCTGATCGTCACGCCGGAAATTTCCATTCCACTCTTTAATGACGCGGTTCCACCGAATTATCTGGGTTATCTGGCTGAACATGCGCGGGAGAACAGGGGCGATGTACTCATCGGACTGGCTGAGCATGCGACCAATGGCATCGATACGTACTATAACAGCATGTTCAGTTTCGGCGTTTCTCCCGAGCAGGTGTACCGCAAGAATCATCTGGTGCCATTCGGTGAATTCATTCCGCTCAAGCCCGTTTTTGGCTGGGTCATCACCATGCTCCATATTCCGTTATCCGATTTTTCGCGTGGCGGTGGCGATCAGCGGCCGATGCAGCTGGCGGGGCAGCAGGTTGCCGTGAATATCTGCTATGAAGATGTTTTTGGAGAAGAAATTATCGCCCAGCTGCCGCAGGCGACTTTACTGGTCAACGTCAGCAACGACGCCTGGTTCGGCCGTTCAATCGGGCCGCATCAGCATTTGCAGATATCACAAATGCGCGCACTGGAAACCGGGCGCTACATGTTGCGGTCGACGAATACCGGCGTGACTGCGATTATCGATGAACGCGGAAAAGTTCTTGATCAGCTTGAAGTGTTCACCACCGCCGGACTGCACGGCATCGCCCAGGGTTTTAGTGGCGCAACGCTCTATGTTTTAACGGGAAACTATCTGGTATTGGGACTGGCTGTTTTGCTATTATGCGCGGGTTGGGTCTCTGCTGCTTCTTCCGCGCGGCGAAGGATACCGTAAATTCTCAGTCTGTTTGATCTATTCATTTTTATAGCATTCAGGAAAATACAACATGATCGGAATACTGATAGTCACGCATGAACATCTTGGCGAACATCTGATTCGCTGCGCATGCCATGTCGTGGGCGAGAAACCGGAACGGCTGATGCATCTGGGTGTGTTTGCGACGGACAATCCCGATGATGTTCTGGTTGACATGCGTAAAATTGTCCACCAGCTTGACGTAGGCGATGGTGTTCTGGTGTTGTGCGATATCCTTGGCGCGACGCCATGCAATATTGCAACAAGGCTGACAGAAGTCAATCGGATTGCCTGTATTACCGGCGTCAATCTGCCCATGCTGGTCAGGGCGCTGACTTATCGCAATGAAACGCTGCCCATGGTTGTTGAAAAGGCGCTGGGCGGCGGAAGAAACGGCATCATCGTTATTCCCGAGGTCACCGATCATGCAGCATAGAGAAGTCGAAATTATCAATAAACTGGGATTGCACGCACGCGCATCCGCCAAGCTGACTAAACTGGCCAGTCAATACAAATGCGAGGTCTGGATTTCCGGCAATAACCGGCGTGTCAATGCCAAAAGCATCATGGGCGTCATGACGCTGGCTGCCAGCAAGGGAACCCGATTGCGCATTGAAACCGATGGCGATGACGAAAATGAAGCGATGCATGCGCTGGCGGCGCTGATTGACAATTATTTCGAGGAAGGTGAATGAGTTTCATCCTGCACGGTATTGCCGTATCCAGCGGTATCGCGATAGGACATGCGCATATGACGGTATCTGCGACGCTGGAAGTCATGCACTATCTGATACCCAGGAATCAGATCGATACTGAAACCAAACGCCTGGATAACGCATTCGCGGCTGTCCGCGCTGAGTTTGAGACGCTGCGTTCCTCGGTGACAGACGGGCCTGCGCTGGCGGAGTTCAGTGCATTTCTCGAATTGCATCACATGATTCTGGACGATCCAACTTTGACAGAAGCGACGCGCGCTATAATCTCGCAGACGCAGTGTAATGCGGAATGGGCGCTGTTGCAGCAGAAAAACGTTTTGCTGGAACAGTTTGAGGCGATTGACGACGCTTATTTGCGCGAACGTCGAACAGACGTGGAACAGGTGGTCGATCGGGTGCTCAAGGCGCTGTTGGGCCATCCCGGTTATCATCCGCCGCCTTCCAGGCACTCGGGTGATCACATCCTGGTGGCGCATGACTTGAGCCCTGCCGATATCATGCAATACAAACCGCACCAGTTCATTGCTTTTCTGACCGATATGGGAAGTCTGACGTCGCATACCGCAATTGTCGCGCGCAGCCTGAATATTCCTTCCATTGTAGCTCTGCATCATGCGCATCAGCTGATTCTTGAAGGCGATTGCCTGATTGTCGACGGCAGTCAGGGGATCATCATCGTGAATCCCGACAAGTATGTTCTCGATGAATACCGCCTGCGGCAGAGTCAATTCGAGCTGGAGAAACAGAAACTCAGGCGCTTGAAAAGTGTCAAGGCGGTAACACTGGATGGAACAGCCATCGATTTGCTGGCCAATATAGAATTACCCGGTGATCTGGAGCAGGTCAAGGAAAATGGCGCTGCCGGCATTGGGTTGTTTCGCAGCGAATTTCTGTTCATGAACCGCGATGATCTGCCAGGAGAAGAGGAACAATTCGAAGCTTATCGAACGGTTGCAATGCAGATGCGGGGCAAGCCGGTTACGATCCGGACGTTTGATCTGGGCGCGGATAAAAATTTGAAACATGTCTCCCAGCTTGCGGCAAATCCGGCATTGGGGCTACGCGCAATCCGTCTGAGCCTGTCAGAACCGCAAATGTTTCTGACGCAGTTGCGTGCAATATTGCGCGCATCGCAATTCGGCAACGTCAAGCTGTTGATTCCGATGTTGTCGAATTTGAACGAAGTCAATCAGGCGCTGCACATGATTGAATATGCCAAGCAGACATTGCGCGACGAACAGACCAGTTTTGATGAAAAGATACAGGTTGGCGGCATGATTGAGATTCCCGCTGCGGCGCTCAGTGTGGAAATTTTTCTGCAACGGCTGGATTTTTTGTCCATTGGCACCAACGATCTGATTCAATACACGCTGGCTGTTGATCGCGTGGATGATTCGGTAGCGCATCTTTACGATCCTTTTCATCCTGCTGTGTTATGGCTGGTTTCACGAGTCATCCAGATGTCGGGACGCGTCAGGAAACCGGTTTCAATCTGCGGTGAAATGGCGGGTGATCTCCAGTTTACGCGCTTGCTGCTCGGCATGGGGCTGTTGCAGTTTTCCATGTATTCTTCGCAGTTACTGGCTATCAAGAATCAGATACTGAAAAGTAATTTACCTGATATTATTCCTTTGGCGCAACGTATTGTTCGCGCCGATAATCCGGAAAAAATGCATCATCTTCTCAGGAAGCTGAACAGTTGATAACAACATCGCTTGTCAGGACAGAGTGGTGAAGTTATTGCATTTTTTAGCGATATAATCACAGGTTTTTTGGCGAAAAAATTCTCGATATTATTCAATGCAAGATTCAAACTCAGTTGGTATCGTAACACCGCAGTTCGTGCATATCGATAAACCTCTGGAGCTGAAAAGCGGTTCGACATTAAGCGGTTATCATCTGGTTTACGAGACCTATGGCCGGTTGAACGCTGATCGCTCAAATGCTTTGCTGGTGTGTCACGCGCTCTCGGGAAATCATCATGTTGCGGGTATTTACGCGGATAAACCCAAGAGCACCGGATGGTGGGACAACATGGTGGGGCCAGGAAAGCCCATTGATACGGATAAATTCTTTGTCGTTGGTGTCAACAATCTGGGTGGCTGCCATGGCTCCACCGGCCCGGCAAGCCTCGATCCATCGACAAACCATCCCTATGGCGCCAGGTTTCCCCTCGTGACCGTGGAAGACTGGGTCGAAACTCAGACGCAACTGGCTGAGCATCTCGGCATTGCCCAGTTTGCCGCAGTGGTCGGCGGAAGTCTTGGCGGAATGCAGGCGCTGCAATGGACGTTGAATTATCCTGAGAAGGTTCGTCACGCTGTTGTCATCGCCGCGGCGGCAAAACTCACCGCACAAAATATCGCGTTTAACGATGTGGCGCGTCAGGCCATCCTGACTGATCAGGATTTTTATGGTGGTGACTACTATGCCTACAATACAGTGCCACGCCGTGGTTTAAGGCTGGCGCGTATGCTCGGTCATATTACCTACCTTTCGGATCACTCGATGGCGACGAAATTCGGACGCGACCTGAGGGATGGAAAATTTTCTTTTGGCTATGATGTCGAGTTCGAGATTGAATCGTATCTGCGTTACCAGGGCGACAAGTTCAGTGATTTGTTTGATGCCAACAGTTATCTGCTGATGACCAAAGCGCTGGATTATTTTGATCCGGCGCATGCCTATAATGGCGATTTGACTGCTGCATTTAAAGTGGCCAAAGCCGGTTTTCTGGTGCTCTCGTTCACGACGGACTGGCGCTTCTCGCCGGAACGTTCCCGGGATATCGTCAAGGCGTTGCTGAAAAATAACATCAGCGTCAGTTACGCGGAGATCACTTCAGCACACGGTCATGACTCATTTCTGATGAATGATGCCTATTATCATCAATTGGTGCGGGCTTATATGAATAATATCGAGGTTTAGTAAATACAGTCATTATGGTTACGACGACATCATCATCAACAGCGGCTGCACTGCGTCCCGATTTTGCCGCCATCGCCAGCTGGATCAAGGCGGACTCCAAAATACTGGATCTGGGTTGTGGAGACGGCGCATTACTGAAATATCTGCAACAGGAGCGTCATATTTTTGGTTATGGCGTGGATATCGATGACGAGAATGTGTTGAGCTGTCTGAAGAATGGCATCAATGTCATTCAGAGCGATCTTGAAACCGGACTTTCCGGTTTCGCCGATGATGCATTTGACTATGTGATTCTTTCACAGACACTGCAAGCGATGCGGCACACCGAAAGAATTATCAGGGAAATGTTGCGCGTCGGACGTGAAGGTATTGTGTCCTTTCCCAATTTCGGTTACTGGAAGAACCGTTTACAGGTCATACGGGGCCATATGCCGGTGTCGGAAGCCTTGCCTTATCATTGGTATGATACGCCGAACATTCATCTTTGCACGCTCGGGGATTTTGAAAATTTCTGCCAGCAGTGCGATGCCAGAATCCTAGAGCGCCGCGTTATGCAGCAAGACCGGCAGATCAGATTTCTGCCTAATCTGATGGGTAAGCTCGCGTTCTACCGGTTTGAGCGGCAAAACAAATCGCCGAGGCTGGAACCGCGCGATTAACAGGCGTTGCGTTTGGCGCAACGCAAACCGATGTTCATCGGTTTATCTGCTGGCGGTAGTTCTTAATATACCCCAGCCGAGTAATGCCATGATGATCGAAACAAAAGGATTCAACAGATTCAACAAGGCATAGGGTGCATAATCCAGTGTCGCAATGCCCAGTGTGGCGGCGTAGAATGTGCCGGTCGTTGTCCAAGGTATCAATGCTGTAGTCAGCGTAGCGCCTTCTTCCACGGAACGGGACAATACGGCCTTATCGATGGCTTTCTCTTCGTAGGTGCTTTTAAACAGCTGGCAGTTCAGAATAATGGCTATATAGGCCTCGCCCATGGCGATATTGCTGATAAAACCGGCGGTAATGGTCGTGGCAATCAAGGTGCTGATGCGTTTGATATGCATGATAATATTCACCAGCAGAACGCGCAGAAAACCGGCGTGATGTAATATGCCGCCCAGTGCCAGTGCCATGATCGAAAGCAACAGCGTCCAGGCCATGCTGTAAATGCCGCCGCGGCCCAGCAATGCGTCGAGATTATCGATACCTGTCGAACCATCGGTGTTCAGCCAGAGTGCGTTCAGTACGTCAATACCGTTTTTATCCTGATACACAATGGCGATCAGCGCAGCAAGCAGGATACTTATCGACATGCTGATTTCAGGCGCATAGCGTTTTATGCTCAAAAAGAACATCGCCGCGAGCGGCAGCAAAGTAATCCATGGACTGAGCCGATACGCGTCTGATAGCGCGAATCGGATTTCATCAATATGTGTTCGAGGCAATGCCGTATCGGTAAATTGAAATCCGAATGCGATAAATAGACAAAGTACGATCAGAAATGTCGGCGCCGTGGTATAGAGCATGGAATGAATGTGGCGGTAAAGCGGGGTATCTGCGCTCATGGCCGCCAGATTGGTCGTGTCGGATATGGGTGATAATTTATCGCCGAATGTGGCGCCTGAAATGATCATGCCTGCAACCAGAGGTAATGGAATACCCATGGTTTCGCCGATGCCCATCAATACAACGCCGAGTGTTCCCACCGTTCCCCATGAAGTGCCGGTTGCCAGTGACATAAAACAGCACAATATCAGGCCGGCAGGCAGGAAAATGACAGGATTGAGCCAGTCAATCCCGTAATAAAGCAGGCTCGCGATTGTGCCGCTTTGCATATAGCTTGCAATGACCATGCCGATCAGCAGGAAAATATACAACGCAGGGAGAGCCTTGCTGATGCCGTGATTCATCATCTGACGTACAATGACAAACGAATGTCCAAGCCAGGATGCCTGAATCACAACCCAGATCAGCGCCAGAAACATGATGACGTGCAGACTGATTTCAAAAATGAACAAACCCGATGAAATCATCAAAAGCACGCCGCAGAAACATCCGGTCGCGTGCGCCAGTGACGGCAGGCGTTTTCCCGCCAGCAGTGCTTCCAGCTTTGTTTCGAGGGGATCGTTATTCGATGATTGTGTTCCGGGCTGAGTCATTCCTGTTGCTTGGAATGATCATCGAAAAGACTGATAAATTCGCCATAGCCTGTTGCCTGGAGTGCATTGCGCGGTATGAATTTCAAAGCAGCCGAATTGATGCAGTAACGCAGTCCTGTCGGTGGTGGTCCGTCATTGAACACGTGTCCGAGATGACTGTCGGCGTACCGGCTGCGCACCTCATCGCGTGGCGCCAGAAGCTTATAGTCTTTCTTCAGCTGGATGTGTTTTGCATCAATCGGTTGAAAGAAACTTGGCCATCCAGTGCCTGAATCAAATTTATGGATTGATGCGAAAAGCGGTTCACCCGAGACAATATCCACATAGATACCTTCTTCCTTACTGTTCCAGAATTCGTTTTGAAACGGCGGTTCGGTTCCAGCCTTCTGAGTGACGTGATACTGAAGATCGGTCAACGTTTCTTTCAATTTTGTCGCATCCTTTTCAAATGCCTTGAAAGGATTGTAATCATTATTCATATCCAAATTTTATTTAATGATTGTAAGTCTATGTAATTTGATGGCAAGATTATGCCTTTCCCGGAAGAATTTCTATACATTCCTTATATGCGCAGTAGCGAAAAACACTGCGAAGCAATCGTTTCCAACAGATATAATGATTACATTATGAAACATTTCTCGATTTTGATCGCTTTATTTTTTCTACTCAATGCAACGATAGGCCAGGCATCATCCATTTGCGGCGAGCTGGATGGCAATCGCGGCAGGGGTCCTTTTGATTATAGAAACGAACAAAGAGCACTGCTTAACACGGTCGAAGTTCATCATTTCTCAAAGAATGTTGAACAGCTCATTGTTCCCGATACCGGAACATTTGGTGGTGATCTTGATTTTGTCCTCAGTACTTTTCCTAACCATCATCGTGCACTGGAAACATTGGGACGGCTAAGTATAAGAGACAGGACACCTAAACCGCAAGGCGCAAGGTTTACAACGTTGTGTTATTTCGAACGCGCCGTACGTTTCAAGCCGGATGACGCGATGGTGCGTCTAGTTTTCAGCAATCATTTGCTGAAAATCAATAAACCGGATCTGGCGCTGGAGCAATTGCTGTTTGCCATTGACCTGGAACCGGATAATCCACTGACGGCTTATAATCTTGGGTTGGTGTATTTAAAAAAAAGAGACTATGAAAAAGCGGTTCATTTCGCTAAGAAAGCCTATGCTCAAGATTTCCCACTACAAGGGTTGAAACAGCAGTTACGTTCTGCCGGTCGCTGGCAGGAATGAAATGCAGCAGACCTCTGTGGCAGGAATCACCCCGAGACTGGAAGACGTCAACAATTCACCAATAATTAACAGTCCCTAATTACCGATGGATTGCGGCTTTTTCCATATGCAGCGATGATTGCTTTCTTTGTCGATATGCGCCAGAAGCTGATTATGCAGTTCTGTTTCTGCAGCTGAAGCAGGTAAAACGCGCAGGTTCAGGCTTCTAATATCGCAAACCGCCGGGCTGTCAATCGGACTGGAAAGGTCAAGATCGATTAGCAATGATTCCTGCCCACGTGTCATCGCGAGATACACTTCCGCCAGAAGCTCCGCGTCCAATAATGCGCCATGCAGTGTCCGCCTGGAATTGTCAATCTTGTAGCGTTCACAGAGCGCGTCCAGATTGTTGCGTTTTCCAGGATGAAGCTCTTTAGCCAGCTTAAGTGTATCGGTAATTTCAGCGCAATAGGTATCCAGCGCTTGCTGTTTTGCCAGCCCCAGTTCATGATTCAGAAAACCGACATCGAACGGTGCATTGTGTATGATCAGCTCTGCATCACTGATGAAATCAATAAATAATGCGCAGATTTCGTTGAACCTGGGTTTGTCTTCAAGAAAAGCGCGTGTCAGCCCATGAACCTGCAAGGCGCCAGGATCACTGTCACGCTCAGGATTCAGGTATTGATGAAAATGATTGCCTGTCAACTGTCTGTTGCGAATTTCAACCGCCGCGATCTCGACAATGCGATGTCCTGATTTGTGTTCCAGTCCGGTGGTTTCCGTATCCAGTACAATTTGCCGCATGGTAAATATTTTATTTATCGTTCAACTTATTTGTTGGAATGTTCGGCAATTATTTTTTCAACACCACGATTTGCTATCGCGTCAGCCCTTTCGTTGCCTTCATGGCCGGCATGTCCGCGTACCCAGATCCATTGAATATCGTGCTGATGGGATAACTGGTCCAGTGTCTGCCATAGATCTGCATTCTTGACTGGTTTTTTATTTGCTGTTTTCCAGTCACGTGTTTTCCAGGATTGTATCCATTCACTAATGCCTTTATGGACATATTGAGAATCCGTATGTAATTGTACTTTGCAGCGGCGCTTCAACATTTCCAGCGCGCGGATGACGGCAAGCAGTTCCATACGATTGTTGGTCGTATGCGGTTCGCCGCCGCAGATTTCCTGTTCATGTCCGTTGTATTTAAGCAATGCTCCCCAGCCGCCTATGCCGGGATTACCTTTACACGCGCCATCGGTGTATATTTCGACTGTTTTTTCTTTTTTTGTTTCAGTCATTGGGGAAAGTTCATTCTGTTGCGATCTGAGTTGTCCTTGCTGCGCTGTGTCGCGGCCACTATTTTTCTTTTTCCGGCCAGACTGGTTTTCCAGCTTGGCTTAATCAGGTGCATGCAGTGCTTGTGTTTTACGGCATGTAAAAAATAAACGCCACCGGAAATGGGCCACCAGCGATCTCCCGCGTCTTCCATAAATTTGAAACGCTTGCGCCAGTTTTCTTTCGAAAAAGGCGGCGCATAACAGCACAGCTTGCCACCTTTCATTTCAAAATTAAGTAATTTCAGCCAGTCTTTTAAACGTGACAATGCAATGAAATTGCCATTCCATGGGAATTCATCGCGACTGGAAGTGAAATGCCGGTGCAGTCCCCACAAGCTGAAAGGATTAAAGCCCGATATGACAATATGGCCTTCAGGAATTAAAATGCGGTAAACCTCGCGCAGTATCTGATGCGGGTTGGTATTGAATTCAAGTACATGTGGCATGATGACAAGGTCAATGCTTTCACTGGATATAGGCAGATGATCCACCCGCGCCCGTAGCGCCACCATCGCTTCATATCCCGCTGAGAATCTTAGTGGCATGCGATTCGCCCTTAAGAAGTCATAGTGCGGCAAACCCAGTTGTATTGCGTTATATCCGAAAATATTGGCTACCAGTTGATCAAAATAGTCAAATTCATTGTTGATGATGTATTGTCCCAGTGATGTGGCGAGCCAGCTTGGATCTGTCAGTGATGCCTGTGGGCTGTTTGCGGTGTGTTCAGTCATGCCGGTTAAGTGGAAAGCTAAGTTTGATGATCAAATAATCTGGCTTGGATTGACTCGAAAATGAGATTTACGCTGTAAGCAGCAAGTTCCCGGGAAACGCATTACCATTTATGAGGAGCATCAACCCGCAGCGTATGGTATCTTATTTTGGAATCTTTAATTGTGCGACCAAACACGAGTGCAACAGCATTGCCAACATAAGTAGCTTAAACAGTCCGCATGGATACAACCGCATATGAGCAACCTGAAAATTCATCCTGTTCCTGCTTTCAGGGATAATTATATCTGGATTATTCATAATACTGTACATGCAGCAATTGTTGACCCCGGGGATGCTTCGCCGGTTATCGGTTACTTGAATGAAAAGCAATTGCACCCCACAGCCATTTTAATAACGCATCACCACAGTGATCATACCGGTGGCAATCTTCAGTTACTCGAACATTTCGATTTGCCTGTTTATGGTCCGATGCATGAAAAAATAGCCACTGTCAATAATCCCGTTCGTGACGGAGACCGTATCCAGCTTAAGTATCTGGGGCTAACACTGGATGTTATGGAAATCTCCGGGCATACGCGCGGGCATATCGCCTATTTTGCGGCTACGCAACCGAACAATCTTCTGTTTTGCGGCGATACGCTGTTTTCCTGCGGTTGCGGCCGCATTTTTGAGGGCACGCCGCGGCAGATGTACAATGCTTTGCAGAAGTTGGTTTCCTTGCCGGATAATACACTGATTTATTGCGCGCATGAGTATACGCTTGGAAATATTGCTTTCGCCAGAGTTGTGGAGTCCTGCAATGCTGATTTGCAGAAACTGGAGCAACGGGTAAAAGAAATGCGGCAGCTGCATTTGCCCACAGTGCCCACTGACATGGTGACCGAAAAGGCCTGCAATCCGTTTTTGCGCTGTCAGCATCCTGAGATTATCCGCTGCGTAGAGCAATTTTCCGGAAGAAAACTCGCTGATCCGGTTGATGTTTTCACTGCGCTACGTGAGTGGAAAAATATTTTCTGATTAGCCGGTAGCAATCTGTCGGGTTATGTGCTTAGGGTGATCTGAAAATGAAGTAAGTGCAGTTGGGGATAAAAAAACGGATAACCGTTCGATTGACAGTTATCCGTTCGCGTTTGTAATACTGGCCGGCTTATGGTTTTGCGGCGCGCAATACAGGGTAGAACTGCGTAAACACTTGATCCTGAGCTGCATTTTGTTGGTGGCATGCAGAGCATGCTGATTCTTCCTGAATCGCGCCATGTCTGGAGTCAGCAGAGAAGCCGAAATAAGCCCAATTCCCCGGTTTATCCGCATAGCGTTTTGCATCTTTGACCATTGCCGCGATGCCGCCGTATTCGCCTTGGAAATAACCATGCCCACTGGGTGCTTCTTTCGTGCCTATGCTCGCTAATTCTTTAACAATTACCGTTCCGCTACGGAATTCACCGGTTTTTTTCCAGTGTGCATAGCTGCCTGGATCAATATAAACATTATGGAATTCTGGGAATGCGGCCGCACCGTCATTCATATCATTAGGCGTCACACTTGCACCTATGAAAACCCATTCACGATAATCTCTTGGTGCATATAATTCGTTATCTTTTGTGAACCGGCCATACAATCTTTCCCCGGAAGCCACTGCCTGAGTTGTAACACCGAGCATACCGGCTACCAGCATTGGAGCAATACTGCATAATAAAGCTTTTTTAAACTTTGACATAATAAAGCCCTTTAAATGATTGATAATGATTGATAAAAAGCACAGAAAACAGCCGAAATGGCTTATTTTCCCATGCTATCTTAGTCAGACAAGCTTTGTGCGTCAAGTGGCAATCTTTTTCTGTAATGCCAGATTTTTTTTGTGATTGCCTCCAGTGCGATGATTTGCGTCGGAACAAAATTCATGTTTACAGCAAAAAGAGTGTCGCAAGGCTTAGAAAAATAAAAAAACCACCGCTGTCGGTTACCGCTGTGATCAAGACGCTCGAACCCAGCGCGGGATCGCGGCCAAGTTTACGCAATGTCATGGGAATGAGCACCCCAAGCAGTGCGGCAAGCAATAGGTTAAGCAGCATGGCCAGCATCATGACTAGACCCAGTTCAATATTCTGATAAATCGCAAAAGTAAACACGCCGACTACAGCGCCCCATATCAGTCCATTCACGATGCTCACGCCGATCTCCTTGCGAATCAGCTTCCAGGCGCTGCCGGAATTAATCTGCTCCAAAGCCAGCGCGCGCACAATCATGGTAATTGTCTGATTGCCGGAATTACCGCCAATGCCTGCAATGATAGGCATCAATGCCGCAAGCGCGACGAGTTTTTCGATGGAATCTTCAAACAGACCGATAACGCGCGATGCGACAAATGCCGTGACAAGATTAACGGCAAGCCACACCCAGCGATTCTTGACACTTTTCAATACCGGCGCAAAAAGATCTTCCTCTTCCCGCAAGCCGGCAAGATTCAGCGCTTCGTTTTCAGACTTCTCGCGGATATAGTCGATGACTGTATTGACGGTTACCCTGCCAAGCAGTTTTTTATCGTGATCGATGATGGATGCGGATACCAGATCGTAACGTTCAAACGCGTAGGCTGCGTCCTGTGCTTTATCTCCGGGATGCAGCATAATGATTTCCCTGGACATGACATTTTCCACCAGCGTATCCGGATCGCTGACCAGAATCTTGCTGATCAGCAGGACACCCTTTAAATGCTCTTCCCGGTCGACCACAAATAACTGGTCGGTATGATCCGGCAATTCTTCCAGGCGCCGCAAATAACGCAGTACAACCTCAATGCGCACATCTTCACGCACGGTTATCACATCGAAGTCCATCAAAGCGCCAACGGAATCTTCCGGATAAGACATTGCTGCACGCAGTTGCTCGCGTTCTGCGATCGGCAGCGAACGGAACACATCTTCTATGACATCCTGCGGCAAGTCCGGCGCAAGATCGGCGATTTCGTCTGCATCCAGTTGTTCTGCCGCAGCGACGAGTTCATGCGAGCCCATGTCGGTAATCAATGTTTCCCGCACTGCATCAGACGCTTCCAGCAACACCTCGCCGTCATATTCCGGCCTGATCATTCCCCAGATGATAAGCCTGTCTTCCAGCGGTAAAGCTTCCAGAATATGCGCGATATCTGCCGGGTGCAGCTTGTCCAGTAATTGCTGCAATTCATCCAGGTTGTTTTTTTGTACAGAAGAATTAGCGAGTGTTTCGTCCTGGTCGCCCTGCAAATGGACAAAACCTTCCAGCAGCTTGTATTTGCTCAATAGCGCAATGACACGCTGCAAATAGGACTGCAATTTTTCGTTATCCTCGTTTTTATTTTCTTCTGTCATGATTGGCCGGTTATTTTTGATGCATTTAAAAATTATGATAAGTCAATGAGAATAACTGACAGCATCTTCTCTGTATTCATTCTTGTTGGAGAAGCTGCTGCCCGGTTTACAAATTTAACAAAGAAGCAGACAGGCAGTTCAGGGAATTTTTGCTGAATGCGCGCGCTTAAGAAGTATGTCTCTTTTTTTTAATAAATGCAGTGAATCCCGGTTGTTGTCGTAATAGCGCGGACGGGGAATCATTGCTGCCAGCAGAGCCGCCTGATGGGGTGTTAGATTCGCTGCGGATCGGCCGAAATAATGCTGCGCGGCGGCTTCCGCGCCGAACACACCGTTACCCCATTCGATAACATTCAGATAGATTTCCAGTATACGCTGCTTGGACATGACTTGCTCCAGCATAACTGTGATTATCGCTTCCTGTGCTTTTCGCAAAAAAGACTTATTATCGGACAGAAAGAGGTTTTTGGCTAACTGCTGACTAATGGTCGACCCGCCGGCAGTGACCCTGCCTTGTGACAGATTCTTTTGAAAAGCATGCCATAGGGCATCATAATCAAATCCGCTGTGCCGCAGAAACTGACTGTCCTCGGCAGCAACAACCGCCCGTTTTATTTCATCCGAAATATGTTGATAGGATTTCCACTGGTGATGCAGTGCCGCGTTTGCATCATCCGCGCGCAGGATTTCCAGTTGACTCTCCATAAATGCGGTGCTTTGAGGGTTGTTGTGCTTCCAGTACAACACATGAAAGAGCAGCCAGATCTGGTATAAAAAAATGCCGTAAATGATCCACAAAGCCAGTTTCAGAAACCAGCGGCCAATGCTTGTGTCAGAATATCGCTTGTTGTCACGCGCCGTTTTCCGGATTGATGTGTTTTTCTTTCGCATCGCTGAATAGTAATACGGAACCCGCCAAATCCAAAAAATTTTGAACGAGCTGAGAACCGGTGGCAATCCGTTGATGACAGAAAATTGACACAAACTACTTGGGCATTAAAGAGCAATTGGGGTATAATCCCGTTTTTATTTTTTGGGTCGTTAGCTCAGCTGGTAGAGCAGCGGACTTTTAATCCGTTGGTCGCGCGTTCGAATCGCGCACGACCTACCAATAAAATCAGGCACTTACACAAGGTCGTGTTAAGTGCTTTTTTGTTTTAAAGTGGTCATGTAGCCTCCGTGTAGACTTTTTCAATCAATTTCTAAACGGAGTACATGCACATGGGAGCGAACGCATCAAGGACAAAGCCACTGTCCGCCTACATTCGCCGGATCGCTAACGGAAACTATCAGTTATTCACTGCCACAGGTCTGGCGCTACCGGTTCACTATTCAGACCATTATTCACGCCTCGAAGCGCAGCAGGAAGCGCGCCGCCTTAATGCTTCAGTCGTTATGGAGGTGCGTTAACATGGATACCGATAACACAACCATTCACGATCTGCTATTTAAGCTGTATGAACACAACAGCAAAACATTCTCCAAAGAGGAATTAGAATGGTTTGCCGGTGCAATCGAGCAGGCTGAAA